>JAKUTY010000009.1 GCA_022447825.1 SAR202 cluster bacterium | reverse complement strand
ATAGCGAATGCATGGTCAGTATCTTCTGCTTTATATTCACGAGAGCGAACATGAAAAGAGCAAATGATAGAGACATCTATACTAGCAACAGCCCTAGCCATACAACCTGCGTTTTTTGAAGTGACTGATAACGGACATGCTGATAGCGACGAATATATTAATAACATAAATATTCTTCGACAAGCACAAATGCCATACGAATTACTATTAGAAGAAAGGCAAAACTTCATCGGTCGGGGATCTGATTTTAAGACCTATTACACACCCTACCAAACTAAAGATCAAGCAATAGCAATAGGTTGTTTAAGTAACTCATTGAGAGAAAAAGCAGCTAGAGTTATAGGATTAGAAGACCCTAGGTTTCAACCTGATTATGATCCCAACAATCCTTCAAACACTGAAAAATTTGATGCTAATTTCTTGTTAGCAAAGAAAAATATCGCATCAAAGCCAGTCTCATTTTGGCTTAAGGCTTTTGACAATGCAGGAGTACCTGTTGGTGCAGTAAAATTTGTTGAAGAATTATTCGAAGACCCTCAAGTTTTAGCAAATGACAATGTAGTGACTTTACAACATGAAAAAGCTGGTGAAGTTAAGATGTTTGGACCAATATTAAAAATGAGTGAAACTCCATTAAAAGCTCAATTTGCATCACCTGCTTTAGGGCAACACACCAATGAACTGTTATCCCTTTTAGGATATTCAGATGATCAGATAGAAACGTTCAAAAAAGATCACGTCACAGAATAATTTAAAAATCAGATTTAAAACACTTGAATCCATGAGCTTCATACAAATATAATCCACACGTACGATGATATAATCCCTACGTAGAATAAAGAGGAGCCGAAAATGACTTTTATTATAACTTCGCCTTGTGTAGATCTAATGGACAAAGCTTGTGTAGATGTTTGTCCAGTTGACTGTATTTATGAAGCTGAAGAATTGAACCAATTAGTTATCAATCCCGAGGAATGTATAGACTGCGCTGCATGTGAACCAGTATGCCCTGTAACAGCTATTTTTGCCGAAGAAGACGTTCCAAGTGAGGAAGACAATTTTATCGACATTAATTACAAATTCTTCGATATGGAAAGATAATAAAAAAAAGGTATAATCCTCAACGAGAGGATATCAAAACTCATTAGAGTGAAAAAACAGAGGTATTCCTCCGTTTTTTTTATTAAGGAGCAATTAATTGAATTCAAAAAAAACCCTCAAGACCGCATCAAAAACATTTCACTACTATTCAATTGAAGAATTAGAAAAAGCAAATTTACTCGAACTTTCCAAAACCCCCTACTCTATCAGAGTGCTTTTAGAAAACGTCTTGAGAAATAGTGACCAAGGACCAGCCTCCTTAGACCATGTAAAACTAGTAGCTTCATGGAGGCCTGACGCAAAACCAAAAAGTGAATTCCCTTACATGCCCGGCAGAGTAGTATTACAAGATTTCACAGGTGTACCTGTAGCCGTAGATATTGCTGCTATGCGTGACGCAGTTTCAGAAGCTGGTGGAGATGCTTCAATAATCAACCCTATTGTTAGATCAGAATTAGTGATAGACCATTCTGTTCAAGTGGATCATTTTTCCCTACCAGAAGCATTAAATCTAAATATTGAAAAAGAATTTGAACGAAACACTGAAAGATACCAACTTTTAAAATGGGCACAAAATGCTTTTGACAACTTTAAAATTGTCCCTCCAGGAACAGGAATCGTCCATCAAGTTAATCTAGAATATTTAGCTGAAGTGATTCTTAACAACTTTGATGAACAAACCCCAGTAGCCTTTCCAGACACATGTGTAGGTACAGACTCCCACACTACTATGATCAATGGTTTAGGCGTTTTGGGATGGGGAGTAGGTGGAATTGAAGCAGAAGCAGTAATGCTTGGGCAACCGTATTACATGGTTGTACCTGAAGTAGTTGGAGTGAGATTAACAGGAAAATTACCAGAAGGAGCTACTGCTACAGACCTAGTTCTTTCAATTGTTGAAATGCTTAGAAAAGTAGGTGTTGTAGAAAAATTCGTAGAGTTTTATGGTCCAGGACTTAAAGATTTGCCTTTGGCTGACAGAGCTACGATAGCAAATATGGCTCCTGAGTACGGAGCAACATGCGGATTTTTTCCAATTGATCACCAAACAATCAAATATCTTAGAGATACAGGAAGAAACTCAGAGACATGTGACTTAGTGGAAGAATACTCAAAAATTAACAGTTTCTATTACGATGAAAATAATGAACCTTCATACACTACCGAATTGAACTTTGACATTTCTGCGGTTTCACCATCAATGGCTGGACCTAAAAGACCTCAAGACAAAGTCACATTAGAAAATGTTGCAGACAATTTTAAGGAGTCATTCGAGATATCATCTACCAAAAGTGAGATTTCCATAGATGATCAAAAAGTAGAAATAGGTGATTCATCAGTTGTAATTGCTGCCATAACTAGTTGTACTAATACTTCAAATCCTTCTGTGATGGTTGGTGCAGGACTACTTGCTAGAAATGCACGCAACAAAGGACTTCAAAGAAAACCTTGGGTCAAATCTAGTTTAGCTCCCGGATCTACGGTTGTAACAAGATATCTAGAATCAGCTGGACTACACGAAGACTTAGATTATTTAGGATTCAACACAGTAGGATATGGTTGCACAACTTGTATTGGAAATTCAGGCCCATTACCTCAACCCGTAGCAGAATCTGTTTCTGAAAATGATCTAAATGTTGCCGCTGTACTAAGTGGGAACAGAAACTTTGAAGGTCGAGTACACCCACAAGTTAAAGCAAACTATTTGGCATCTCCCGTCCTTGTGGTCGCCTATGCTTTAGCAGGAACAATGGATATCAATTTAATTGACGACCCTATCGGACAAGATCAATCTGGAGAAAATGTTTTTCTAAAAGACATTTGGCCTTCACAAAACGATATTGCAGAAACCATATCATCTAGCTTGACTCCTGAAATGTTTCAAGAGCAATACAATATTGTCGTTGATGGTCCTCAAGAATGGCAAGAATTATCCACTTCCACAGGTGTTAATTTTAAATGGGATCTTGAATCTACGTATATTCAAAAACCTCCATATTTTGAAAACTTCTCTCAAGAACCTCAATCTAAATCAGAAATATTAAATGCAAGAGTTTTGGTAAGTGTTGACGATTCAGTTACAACTGATCATATTTCTCCTGCAGGATCCATACCACCTAGTGCTCCAGCCGGACAATTCCTCACGTCTAATGATGTGCCTCGGCAACAATTCAATTCCTTTGGATCCAGAAGAGGAAATCACGATGTTATGGTAAGAGGAACTTTTGGAAATATACGATTGAGGAACAACTTAGTACCGGACCTCGAAGGTGATTGGACTTTACATTTACCTTCTAAAGAATCTATGCGTATTTATGAAGCTTCAGAAAAATACAGAGATGAAAATGTTCCTTTAATCATTCTGGCAGGTAAAGAATATGGCACAGGAAGTTCCAGGGATTGGGCAGCAAAAGGACCAATGCTACTAGGCGTTAGGGCCGTAATTGCTGAAAGCTTTGAAAGAATACATAGATCTAACTTAATAGGAATGGGTGTATTGCCTTTAGTTTATCAAAATGGTGATTCTGCAAAATCATTAGGATTAGATGGAACTGAAACATTTGACATTCCTAATGTTTCTAATTCAGTTGCTCCTGGTTCTACTGTTCACGTAAAAGCTACATCTGACAATGGAAAGGTTACAGAATTTGATGTTTTGGCAAGAATAGATACAGCCATAGAAAATGAATATTATAAACATGGCGGATTACTACCCTACGTTTTACGGCAAATGATGTCTAATTAAAGGATCTAATATGACTAAAAAACTATCTGGAAAAACTGCAATCGTCACTGGAGGAAACAGTGGAATAGGCGAATCTACAGCTCATTTATTTGCTCAACAAGGTGCAAATGTAATTATTATGGCTAGAAGAGAAGAACAGGGACTAGAAGTTCAGGAATCTATCAATTCCCAGGGAGGGAATTCAGTGTTCATTCAGATGGATGTTGGAGATCCTAATTCTGTAAATCCTGCAATAGAAAAAGCATCACAGGCTTTTGGTGACGTACACATTCTTTTTAACAATGCTGGGCATGGTGGGGGTCAAAACTGGCCAGACACTACAGTTGAAGAATGGAACACAGTAATAAACGACAACTTAAATGGAACCTTTTATGTTTCAAAGGCTGTTTGGCCTCACATGGTTAAATCTGGAGGTGGAGCAATAGTAAACATGTCTTCACTTGCCGCTGTAAGAGGTTTTAGCCCCAAAATGATGGATGAATTTGGAGTTACTGCTCCCTCATATTACGCTGCAAAAGCAGGCATAGAGGCATTAACAAGACAAATGGCAGGAGTTGGAGGGAAGCATAATATAAGAGTTAATTGTATTCGACCAGGTCAAATTCTAACTCCAGGAGCCACTCGAGGTACAATCAATGACCCTGACGGTGGACACCATGTGTTTGAAACCATGTTTGATATGGCCCAGATAGTTCCTGGTCCCGGATATGCGATAGATGTGGCAAATTTAGTGTCATTCCTTGTATCTGAAGAATCAAGATTTATCACAGCAGAAATGGTCAACATAGATGGTGGAGTCGCAGCGAAAATATAATCAACTTACCATAAATTCTTCTATCAAAACATTAAAAAAAGATTTTATTTCTTGATGTTCCGGTAGATTAAATTCTGGATCAGACTCTAATATCAATTTAGCCTCATTAATAGCTACAGATAAAATGTCCTGATCATCTACTATAGAAGCTATTTTAAAAAGAGGCCTTCCACTTTGTCTTGTACCTAAGTATTCTCCAAAACCTCTAAGCTTCAAATCCTCTTCTGACAAAACAAATCCATCAGAAATACGGCGCAATAAATCTATTCGTTTTTTTGCATCATCTGAAGGATCGTCAGCCATCAAAATACAATAACTTTGATGTGACCCTCTACCAACCCTACCTCGGAATTGATGAAGTTGTGACAAACCGAACCTGTCTGCTCCATCAATAAACATAACTGAAGCATTGGGAATATCCACACCAACCTCTATTACTGAAGTACACACTAAAATATTGAGTTCTCCATTTCTAAATTTTTCCATAACTTGGTCTTTTTCAAAAACCTTCATTCTTCCATGAAGTAACCCTACATTGAATTGAGGAAATACATCTTTAGATAAACGCAAATACTCTTCCACAGCCGACCGAGATTGCAAAACCTCAGATTCTTCAACTAAAGGACAAACAATAAACGCCTGACGACCTTGAAGAACTTGATCGTAAATAAACCTATAGACTCTTTCTCTAGAAGATTCTTTTGAAGTTTCTATCGGTTTTCTACCCGATGGCAGTTGTTTGATGATTGACAGGTCAAAATCACCATTCATAGCTAAAAACAAAGATCTCGGGATTGGTGTAGCTGACATTGCTAATAAATGTGGGCGAGGATTAACTCTATTTAAAACTTCTCGTTGTTCCAATCCAAATCTATGCTGTTCGTCGATTACTACTATAGCTAAATTAGGAATTACAGTTGATTCCTGAATTAAGGTGTGGGTACCTATAATCAAATCTATTTCAAGATTTTTCAACATGGCTCGCATTCTTTGTTTTTCAGAATCTTTCATACTGCCAGTAATTAGAGCTACAGAAATAGATTTATTGTGCTGGTCAATTTTAAAAACACTTACATAATCTTCTCTGTAAATTTCTTCTGCTCCAGAGAACATTTTTTTTATACTAATAAAGTGCTGTTCTGCCAAAACTTCTGTAGGAGCCATAAGAGCTCCTTGTAATCCTTGATCAATCACTGACAAAATACTATTAATGGCTACCAATGTTTTTCCGCTACCTACATCTCCTTGCAACAATCTGCGCATTGGTTGCCCACTAGCCATATCACTAGTAATTTCATTGATAGCATTAATCTGATCATCGGTTGGATTGAATGGAAGTAATTCAATAAACATTTTCGGCATGTGAGTATCGGGTGAAATCAGAAAAGACTTTACAGATTTCAACCACTCTATTTTACGTTTCTGAACAGAAAGTTGGAGAAAAAATAATTCATTAAATACTAATCTACGTCTGGCACTAGTAAATGATTTAACTGAATCGGGATAATGAAATTTCCTTACACTTGTTTTCAAATCCATCAAACCTAATCTAGATAAAAAATCGTCTGGCAAAAAATCTTTGATCTGTTCCGATGCCAAAACTAAACCACGAAAAACCATTGTTCTAACAGTTTTTTGTCTCAAGCCCAAACTTAAAGGATAAACTGGAACTAAGCGGCCTGTATGTAAATTGGGAGAATTTTTATCTATAGGCTCAAAAGATGGATTTTGTAAAGAAATTTTGCCATTCAAGGATACAACTTTCCCACTCATCATAATTTTGGAACCTTTTTTGAGATCCTTTAAAATCCATTGTTGATTATAAAACGTAACTAAAATAGATCCTGTGGAATCATTACCTCTTACAAAAACATCCGTCCTTCCTCTTCTGCTTTTTATCAATCTAGCATCAGATACTGTCAACAAAACAGATTGAGATTTACCTACAATTAAACTATCTATTTTTACAACTTCACTAAAATCATCGTGTCTGTCAGGGAAGTGCATTAACAGGGCTTGAACAGATTGAACAGAAAATTTTTCCAGCAAAATTTTAGAGTTCCTTTGCGAAACAGGAGGTCCTATTTTTTGTATTGAATCAGTCAAAACTATTTGTGAGGATTTAATTGGTTTTGATCTTTTTTCTTTAGGGGTTTCATAAAACATGATCAAACTTGAAATCCAATTCAATCGCTCTTGAACATCAAGCAAACTGTACGGGGTTTTTAAATGAAATTTTGGAGGAATCAATTCAATCTGCTCAGTAATGAATTCATCAATTCCACCTATAACCACCGAATTATTACATCCGTTTTTTTTCTCCTGCTTGAGAATATTGATTATAATTTGTGACTTATCTGAAGGATTCGCCATGAGATCTATCAACCTCTGACAATTTATTTAATTATGGAAACCAAATAATCATAATGGTCTTGACCACCATAATAAGTTTCTATATTGCTTTTAACAACAGATTCCATATGGTTATCTAAAAAATCATCGACCTGAGCTTTGATTTTATCTTTCCCTAATAGAATGAGAATTCTTTCATAGTCGAAGTTAATTTCATTTTTTAATATTTCAATTAACAAACTATCTAAAGTTTTTGAAGAACCGATTATAGAGCCATCTTTCATTGCTATAGGTTCACCTAACAAAATAGTCTCTTCATTTTTAATTGAAACGTTTCTAGCAGATGGAAATATAAAAACATTTTGAATATTAGGTAATATTTCCAGCATTAGCTTCTCATTAACATCAACTCTCATTTGAGGGTCAAATTCTGCCGCACATTCTAAGCCTTGCCCTAAATTCTCAGTAGGAATGATAGTGACATTCAATTCAGTAATTTTTGCAGCTTCAGATGCTGCTGAAAAAACATTTTTATCATTTGGAAGTAAAATTAAATCAACGTCATTATTTTCAAATTGACTAAAACAATCAAGTAATTCAGAAACGCTTGGATTAGCTTCAGGGTTTACTGATAAAACTGAAGAAGCTCCTAACTCTAAGAACATTTCAGTATTCCCTTCTCCACTAGATAATATAACCATCTTGAATAAGTCTTCATCTAAATAATTTTCATTAAGATTATTCACATAAGAACCAAATGCTTGATTTTCCATATCTTCAACACTTAAGTCTTGAATTTCTCCCATACTTTTAGTAACCGATAAAACATTTTCTACATCATCAGTATGAAGATGAATTCTATTAACCGGAGTATCCGATAGAAGAACAAGAGAAGTACAAAGTGCTTCCAAGTTACTCCTTAAAACATCCTCTTCACATTCTGAAATTAAAACAAATTGAGTACAAAAACCATACGATTCCTCATGATCAAAATGTTGACCTAAAGATTGCTTAATTTTTTGTCCAGAATCTTCAGGAGTACGTACAGTTGTTAATAGATCTAAAGACATAGGTTGTAAACAACTTAACTCAATAGCTTTAACGATAATTTCTATTCCATATCCACCTGAATCAACAACACCACTGTCCTCCAATAATTTCATGTGATTAGGGGTATTGGTTACAGATTGTTTTGCAAATTCAGAAAGAATCTGAAGCAAAGCTTCTAAATCATTTTCAGTTTCAGTTTCAGTTTCAGAAAAGATTTTGTTTAATTGATCAGACATTTCACCGATCACAGTTAACATTGTTCCTTCAACAGGATCACTAACAGATGAATATGCTTTATTTTTTGCGGTAGCTAAAGCTATAGGTATGGTAGACATTTTCCAATCTAAGTTATCTTTTAGACAATCGAACAAACCTCTAATAATTTGGGCTAAGATTACTCCACTATTCCCTCTTCCTTCATACAAAGCGGCCTGAGAAATATATTTACTCAAGTCACTGATGGAAAAAATCTCTTGTTCTTTGATTCTAGATTGAACCCCTTTCAATGTTCTATACATATTAGTTCCGGTATCACCGTCGGGAACCGGAAAAACATTTAAATCATTCACATAACCTACATGTTTATCAAAATACGAAACAATGTCATCAATTAAATTTATGACAGAATCTATAATATGTTTTTCGTTTTCTATGCTTGAGTTCATTTCACCCAAATTGAGATACGTTCTTAATCATGGTAGAATTTTCCTCTATGTAAATAAAGGAGCACTAAGTTCGCTATTGTATTCTTCGATAGTAACTTCGTCAAAGGCATAATATGGCTACATGTGAACTACCAAATTGTAATAAAAGAGTAACTACAGGAAACAATGTAAGTCACTCAAAAAGAAGGACTAAAAGGACTTGGAAGCCCAATATGCAAAGGGCTACGTTAGAAATCAACGGGGTTTTAAAGCAAGTTTATGCATGCGCAAGGTGCATTAGAACTCATTACAAAACTGTACTCAAAGACTAACCTTAACTAATCATTTTACATAGCACTTTACATTGAAGTGTTTTTAGTTTGATAATTACATTATAAACATGCAATTCAATTGAGGGATTTATGTCAAATTATTCTAAAAATGAAGCTCAAGAATGGGCCAATATCAATGTAACTGGTCAATGGTCTACATTGATGACACCTTTCACATCAGATGATGAAATTGATGAAAAAGGTATTAGAAATGATGTTCGAAGACTCATCAATTTAGGCACAAAGGGAGCAGGATGCACATGGGGTATGGGAGAATTTTGGAGCCTAACTATTGAAGAGAGAAAACAAATCTACAATATTGTAGCTGATGAATCTCAAGACAAACTATTAACTGCAGCTCATGTCTCTCATTCTTCAATAAAAAGTGTAATTGACCTATCAAACCACGCAGAAAACCAAAACTTCGACTTACTAGTATTAGCCGCACCTTACTTTGTTACGAATAAAGAAGAACAGGTAATTGAATGGGTAAACCTGTTATCACAAAACACAAACTTAGGAATTATGTTTTATAACTCTCCTCAATTTGGAATCACAATGAGTGCTAATGGACTCCAAGAAATCTGTAAAATACAAAATGTTGTAGGGGTAAAAGAAGCTAGCTTTAACCCAGAGATATCCGTAGAAACTCACTTATCTTTAGGTGAGACTAAGCTCATCAGTACTCCTGAC
This sequence comes from SAR202 cluster bacterium, assembly GCA_022447825.1. GTDB lineage: Bacteria > Chloroflexota > Dehalococcoidia > Lucifugimonadales > UBA826 > AG-426-M11. Next base: position 49,542 of record JAKUTY010000009.1, on the reverse strand, counting down.
GAATGGATTTTCCATAAAGGAAAAGAATTGGGATTCCAACAAAAGGTAATGTTTGCAAACACTTCAGACTGGAGATTTGATACACCAGAACACAACTATTACGTGCAATTTATTAATAAAGCAATAAACGGAAATATAGATATTGAAATGTATGAAGAACATCTCGCTCCTATCAAATCTGTTTCTGACAAATGGTGGCAGTATACTGTCAAAAAAATGAACGGAGCACTACCCGCCTCTCTATGTAAATTCTGGGGCGAATTAATGGGAATGAGCGGAGGTTCTGTACGAGCTCCATTGGTAGACTTGTCAGATTCTGAGAAAACAGATTTAAAAAATGACATCGCAAAAGCACGTAACAAATCAATGATATCCTTATAGTATAAACACCAGGAGACAAAAGTATGATTTTGATGGTCAGTGTGCAAGATCTTTATGAAGCCAAACAAGCCCTAAAGGGTGGTGCCGATATTGTAGATGTTAAAAACCTACAAGAAGCTTTGGTAGGGTCAGCACATCCTAATACATTCAAACAAGTTCGAGATGAGGTCCCAGGAAACCATCACGCTAGCCTAACTTTAGGAGTGGTGCCTAATCAGGTTGGCACTGTTGCTATGGCTGTGTATGCTGCTGGACTTTTGGAAGCTACATCAGTCAAAGTAGGATTTATGGTTAGTGAATATGAACAGGCATTAGAAATTCTACAAGCTTCTAAAGAATCCCTAGCAAATACTGAAACCAAATTAATCGGGTCTTTATTTGCAGACAATTTGCTATATAAAGGTGGAATTGACCCTAATCTCATGGTGAAGTTAGCAAAAGAATCACAATGTGACGGCTGGTTAATTGACACATTGGTAAAAGATGGGAGAAATCTATTTGATTTCATTCCTGAAGAACGTCTCAAAGAAATGGTCTTAGAAGGAAAAGAGTTAGGAATGAGTACAGCCTTGTCAGGTCATTTAAAAATGGATGACTTAGATGAATTGGCTCGAGTGAATCCAGACATTGTTGGCGTCAGAGGAGCTGTATGCCAAAAAGGTGATAGAGACTCGAGAGTTTACTGGGAATCTGTACTTGACTTCAAAACACAGTTAGATCTAAGGCAAAGTGGTGAGGTGGACGTATACAGTGGGAAAAATCCTATAAATGCAGACAATTGGAGGGTAATAGATGGAACAGGAAAAACTTGTGCTGGAATAATTGCTGCTTTATCTCAACAAATTACCGAGGATTCTAAATCATTTGTAGAAGTGATAATTCCAGATGTTCTGAACTCATACGACTTAGTTGTTTGGGCCGAAAAAAATAAGCATGACATTATTACTCAAAGAAAAGACCCTGAAGGATCTTTGAGAATGCTTATCAAGCCATAAATGAATTTCAAAAAGGTAAGCAAATGGAAATTGTTGAAATAATTTCACTGGTTGCAGACATAGTTTTAATAGTCAGCCTTTTATTGATAAGCTTTCTAGTTGTAGTTTTATTCAGAAAGATCACAAAGGTTTTAGATTCTTTTAGTAAAACTAAAAATGAGGTTGTGGATTTCATTAACATTTTTTCTAATCCATCCCAAATCAGCTCAACTACTATTAAAAGAGTAGCAAGAGGGATAAAATTTATAAGTAAACTAAATCAACCTAAAAAGTCGTAGGAGGCTGAAATGTCAAAACATCATGACCACAATCACAATTCAGGTTTCACTACTGGCCTTATAATCGGAGGCCTAATTGGAGCAGTAGCAGGTATATTGTCTGCGCCGAAACCTGGGTCTCAAATGAGATCTGAACTACTTGAAAAAACAGATGACATCAAAGTTAAAGCTGAAGATCTAACAAGTTCTTTAAGAGAAACTATTTCACCAGGTGTTACTGAAATTTCTAATAGAATTGCTCCAACCATTTCTACTGCCAAGGAAAAATTTTCTCCTTTAATTGATGAAATCAGTAAACAGTTTTCTAAAGATAGTAGCGAAAACAATTCAGAAACTGGAGATCCTAAATAAATTTAGGGTATGATCCTAAAATTTTAATCATTGCAACTTTACTAGATAAAGCATTGATGGATTGAGTAACTTTTTGATCAGTTCTATGACCTTCTATGTCAACTAGAAAAACATATCTACCTAAGCTCTTTTTATTAGGTCTAGATTCTATTTTGACTAGATTAATATCTCTTGAAGCAAACTCTGTAAGAGATTCACTCAAAATGCCCGGCTGGTCACCTTGGAACTCAAAACATAGTGAAGTTTTATCATTTCCAGTTTTTGGATGATCACTCTTACCCAAAACTATAAACCTAGTTTCATTATTAGATCGATCTTCAACATTTTTCTGTAAAATTTTCGCACCGTATATTTTCGCTGCCTGATCACTTGAAATAGCAGCAGAGTTTATTGGGGAGTTCATCATTTCTTCTACTGCGGCAGAATTACTTAAAGATGCAACCAAATTAGCATTTGGTAAATTTGATGCTAAAAATTGTCTGCATTGGCCCAAAGATTGAGGGTGGGAGTAAACAGTTTTAATATCAATATAATTTATTTCATTTTTTGACATCAAATTATGATTTATAGGAATAACAATTTCTCCACAAATGCTCAAATCAGAATCGTGAATTAATAAATCAAGAGTAAAAGTCACTCCTCCTTCTATACTGTTTTCAATTGGTACAATCCCAATTTCGCTTCTCCCATCATTAACAGCTTGAGCAACATCTGGAATAGAATCGACAGAAACCAGGTCACATTCTCCACACCAAATCTGTGCAGCTTGTTCACTGTAAGTACCCGCAGGACCTAAAAATGAAATTCTCTTATTTGTCATTAAATTTCTTCAATTAAAAATTGTCCTAATTTCTCTTGAATATTACTTATCAGAATATCCGGAACTTCAATCAATACATCAACACCTAACATAGAAAACAAATCTTTATTCTCTGATGAATATAATAAACTGACTACCTTATCAACAGAAAAATGTATCTTAGCAACTTGTGACAAAATTAAATTTTCATAATCATGTTCAAGTGAAGAAATTACCATGTCAGCACGTCCTAAACCTGCATTTGTCAAATCATCAATATCTAGCGGATCCCCTAAACTACAAACATCTCCATGGGAACTTTGAATCAATTGTATTTTTTTCATGTCTTGATCAATAAGAGTAACTTCACCACCAGATTTCATAAGCCAATCCATAATTTCTACTGATATGGTTGTAGCACCAATTATTACATAGTACATTTAAATGTCCTCATCGTGATTGATATAATTATCAATTGAATTAACTACCAATTCAGAAATGTTTATAATTTTCATATCAAAAGTTTGATAAATATTTGCTAATTTACCATCTTTCAAAATCACAAAAACTTTAGGGACCTTTAAAATGTGAGTTGCTAGATGATATAAAAACAAATTACATGAATCTATTTCTGTAGCTGCGATAAAAATATCGATGTCATTCAATTTAATTTGATTCCAAAAATTTCTGTCGGTATAGTCTCCCAAAACGGTAGAAATACTATTTGAATCAATCTTTTCTTGAGGCAAAAAATTAAACCTATCTGAAGACTGTTCCACAACTTTTAGTACATGTCCATCTTTAGATAAATGGTTAATTGTTCTAGCACTGAATTTTTCACATCCAACTACCATGATTTTCTGAGGTCTTGAAATATTTGGTATTTCATCAGAAATATTATCAACCATTTTCTCTCCTAAAAATCATTTGTTTATTAAATGAAAGCATTACAAAAAATCAAGTTGCACTCAGATTTTTTAATTATTTCAGACATACTTTGAAAATCCTCATCTTTAAAATTGTTGTTTCCTATAATTATCCCATCAACATCATCATCTTTAGATAATGCAATCAAAGCACTTTTAACAGATCTAGATTGAACTATATCTGCATTTATATTATTTTTACTGTTTTCTTCCAATGTTTCCAAATAATTCTCAGCTAGTTCAGTAAGATGTGTGATTTCTTTATCTACAGGGAATTCTCTGGAAACTTCAATAACATATAACAATCTCATAGGTTCTTTATTTTTAAGAAATCCCTGAGCGGTTTTGATAATTAAATGATCGTTATCAGAGCCATCAACTAAAGCAACCCACATGTAATATCCTTACAAAATATATTTATGTTACTTTTTCTAAAGACTCTAAATCAGAGTCATGTGCAGCTACAACAACTAAATTTCCTTCTTTCACTTTTTCTGATAAAGAAGGATTCAAGGTAACTTTTCTACCTTTACATAAAGCCAAAGCTGCTATTCCATAACTATCCGAAGCTGACGTAAAGCCTACTTCTTCTAAAGTTTTTCCTGAAAATCTTGCGGGTACTCTAAATCTACTGACACCATAATTATTTGTAATTCCGATATATTCTTCAACACTTGCATTGTATAAACTGTGAGCAAGCCTTGTACCCATTTCTTCCTCTGGCTGAATCACTCTATCAACTCCAACTCTCCTTAATGTATTAGCATGTAAAGCATCTCTTGCTCTAGCAATTACATTTTTTACTCCCAAAGTTTTCATTAAAACTGAAATCATTACACTGGGAGCTACATCAGATTGTATTGTGATAATTACAACTTCATAATCTTGAATACCTAAATCTTTTAATGCAATTTCGCTCGTACAATCAGCAGTAACTGCATAAGTGCATTGACCTAAAACTGCCTGTACTCTTTCGTCATTGTTATCAATGGCCAAAACATCATAACCAAGATTATATAAAGTTCTTGTGGTACTAATACCAAATCTACCTAAACCTATTACTGCTACTTGTTTATTTGCCATAGTGTTCCTTATATCAGCCTATTGTAACTGTTTCATTTGGATATCGAAATCCTGAATTTTCTTGAGTAGGAATCATTCTCAGCCCGATAATTAAAGGGCCGATTCTCCCTAGGAACATAGTAAAAACCACAATTAATTTTCCAATTGAATTAAGTTGTTCAGTCACTCCAGAAGTCAATCCCACAGTCCCATATGCCGATACAGAGTCAAATAAAATATCTTTAAATAAAAACCCGTCATTGGTTATAGACAATAAAAACGCACAAAGAAGTACAAACATTAAGGAAATAACTAATATTGCATAAGATCTAATGACAGTGGGTTGATCAATATGTCTTTTAAAAACGTGAATTTCTGGATTTTCTCTGATCAAAGCCAATACACTCATAATTATTACAAATAAAGTTGTAACTTTAATTCCTCCGGCAACAGATCCAGTAGCGCCACCGATAAACATCATGGTTGTTTGGAAAATATTTGTTGAATTATTAATTTGCGTATAGTCAATAGTTGTAAAACCTGCAGTTCTTCCGCTAACAGATTCGAAAATTGAAATAAAAACTTGATTACTTAAATTTAAATTCCCAATAGTTTGAACATTAGCTCTCTCTAAAAAGAAAAATGCTGAAGATGAAATAATAATCAAAGAAATCGTAGTCACAATGACAATTTTTGATACCAATGAATACAATCGAAATTGCTTCTTTGTAAATATGTCAGCCACAACCCAAAAGCTTAAAGAACCTAAAATTATCAACCAAGTCATAATAGAAATGACTACAAAATCAGATTGAAATTGATTCAATCCTTCTTTTGAACTAAATGCTAGAAAACCTGCATTATTGAAAGCTGAAACTGAATGGAATAAAGCTTGCCAAATAGCTTCATCAAGAGGAAAAACAAATAAAAACCTAGCCAAAAGGAGCACAAACCCAACTAATTGGATAGCAATTGCAGTACCCACAATAGCCACACTAAGAGACTGAATGCCTCCAATATTGCTTGTATTCATGGTTTCTCTAATCATAAGTTTTTGGGATGTAGAAACTTTCTGACCCAATATTGCCAAAAGAAATGCTGCCATAGTCATAATCCCCAATCCACCTACAAACATCAACAACAAAATCACCGATTGCCCAAAAGTTGTCCAATAAACACTAGTAGGTTCTAGTACAAGACCTGTAACAGTAACTGCAGAAGTTGCAGTGAATATAGCCACAATTGGATCTCCTAAACCTTCTGAATGATGAGAAAAAGGCAGTAATAACAGAATAGATCCCAATGATATTAGAATAAAAAATATCAATGATATTAAAAAAGGTGAAGAAAAAGTTTTAGAACTAAACCGTCTCTCCCTAACATCAAATGAATTGGGAGACATGTCTCGCTGTCGCCTTTTTTTAATTAAATAATCACCTGATTGTTGCATTAAACCTCTACTTATATAGGTAACCAGTGAAATTATACTTGAATAGTTTTTTTAAAAACACACAAAATTAAGCTTGATAATACTAGTATTTTGTATGATTTTAGTTTAAAAAAATCAAATCTATAAGAATTATCAAGTTTTGAGAGTCAATGTGAACAATAAAAAAAATAAGTCAAATCAGATTCACTTACCTCATATACCAGCACCTCACGGCATCCTACCCAATATTCTGGACCAATACATTCACTCAAAATGGCCTCAATATTTACTTCAATGCTTTTTAGCTATTGTGTCTTTATTTTTAATTTTAATTATTGGCGATAGTGTCATGAGAGCAGCGATAGTAGTTGGCGTAGCATCTTCAGCTTTCACAATTTTTGTTGTACCTGACAGTATAGCGGCTACTCCAAGGAAGGTAATAGGAGGGCATTTAGTTGCGATATTGATCGCCTTACTAATAATAGTCTTAATACAAGTATTGAATATCAATGATTCTAGATTAATTCTCAACATATGTGCAGCAGTTTCAGTAGGGATCGGAATCATAATAATGGTAGTAACCAATACAGAACATCCTCCTGCAGCAGGGACTTCACTTGGGTTAATAATCCATGGATTTGATTGGAGTTCTGTAATATTTATTATTGCCAGCACTCTACTATTGTCACTAATCAGAATAATTCTCAGGCACAGAATGATTAATTTACTTTAATTAAATTACTAATATATATTTATTTTGGTATATTAGATTTATAGAGAAAACACCCTACAACTTATGCTAAAAAATATACAGAACTCTATAGAAAGAATTCATGAATGTGATGTCAAAATTGTTTTATCTGTTTCAGGAGCAGGTACCAAAGCATTGTCATGGCTTTTAGAAGTTCCAGGCGCATCTAACTCACTTTTAGAAGCTAACGTACCCTACTCGGAAAAATCCATGACAGCTCTTTTAAATTCAACCCCAGAAAATTTTGTTTCTAGTTCAACTTCACTCATGATGGCTGAACAAGCTTACAGGCGAGGAGTTAAACTACGATCATCTAACAATAAGATTGTTGGTGTGTCGTGTACTGCAGCTATAAGTACATCAAGAAAAAGAAAGGGAGACAACCAAGCTTTTATTTCTTTTTGGTCAGACAGTGTCCGAAATACAGTTCATATTAAATTTATGAAAGGAAAATTAACAAGAAGAGAAGAAGAAGAATTAGTCAGTCAATCAATCATAGAATTTCTTCATGAAGAAATATTCGGCGAATCCCCCGATTCAATCAGATCCGAAAATACTTCTAATACAAAAATACAATTTGAAAATGAATTATCAGCATTGACATCTAAGCAAATTGAATCGATTGAATATTCAGGTAAATCTCCAAAGTTTTCTGACAGTAATTTTTCAGGTGTAATCCTTTCAGGCTCTTTTAATCCAATACATAAAGGACATATCAATTTACTAAATCTAGCTTCTCAAATCACCAATAAAATTCCAGCCTTTGAACTTTCTGCATTCAACGTAGATAAACCACCTCTATCCAATGATGAAATTAATGCGAGGCTAGCACAATTCGAATCTAACCATACTATTCTAGTGAGTAATTCCCCTCTCTTCTCTCAAAAATCCAAAATTTTCCCAGGAAGTACTTTTGTAATAGGGTGGGACACTGCGGCAAGATTAATAAACCCCAAATATTACGACCAAAGTGAAAATGTTATGTACAATTCTCTTCATGAAATTGAAGAAACTGGCTGTGACTTTTTAGTTGCCGGAAGATTGTCTGATGGAAGTTTTAGAGAATTATCAGCTCTTAACATACCTGAAAGATTTACTGAAATTTTCAAATCTATCCCTGAATCTAAATTCAGAATCGATATCTCTTCGACACAACTAAGACTAAGCGGATTATCAGAAAAATAATGTCATTCAAAAACTTACAAGATTTTATAGAACATTTAGAAACAAAAGGTGATCTTCTTAGAATAACTGCTGAAGTATCAACTGAATTAGAAATCTCAGCTATTACTGATAGAACTATTAAATCTAACGGTCCGGCACTACTATTTGAAAACGTAAAAGGATTCAATCATCCAGTCGTAACCAATTTATTTGGATCGCACCAAAGAATGGCATGGGGGTTAGGAATAGACAATTCGGATGAACTTACTGAAAAAGTTGAGTCAATATTAAACATCGCAAAAACACCTCCTACATCGATGATAGACAAATTACGCACATTAAAAGATTTGGTTTCTTTAGCGCGGACTCAACCCAAAATCATTACTTCTGCACCAGTACAAGAGGTAGTATTGGAAAACGAAGAAGCAGACTTAACTGTATTTCCTCACTTGAAATGCTGGCCCATGGATGGTGGGAAATACATCACTTTACCTTTAGTTTTCTCTAAAGATCCAGTAACAAAAACTAAAAATGTCGGAATATACAGAATGCAGATTTTCGATAAAAAAACTGCGGGTATGCACTGGCAAACCCATAAAGTGGGAGCTAGCCATTTCAGATCGGGAGAAGAAAACAAAATTAATAAATTAGAAGTAGCTATAGCATTGGGAGGAGACCCTGTAACAATGTGGTCCGGAGTTTTACCTATACCTCCAGACATGTATGAAATAGCTGTAGCGGGTGTTATCAAAAACTCTCCAATCGAAATGGTGAAATGTAAAACTGTAGATTTAGAAGTTCCAGCTAACTCCGAAATAGTTTTAGAGGGGTATGTGATACCGGGAGAACTTAGGACAGAAGGTCCTTTCGGTGATCATACGGGATATTATTCTCTAGAAGATGAATACCCCGTATTTCATTTGACTGCCATTACTCACAAAAAAGACTACATTTATCCAGCTACCGTAGTAGGTAGACCGCCATCTGAAGATTTTTTCATGGGTAAAGCTGTAGAGAGACTAATGCTTCCCGCATTGAAATTAACTTTACCTGAAATCAAAGATGTAAACATGCCTGCAGAAGGTGTATTTCATAACCTGATTATAGTATCCATGAAAAAACAATTCCCTGGTCATACTAGAAAAGTAATGAATGCTCTTTGGGGGTTAGGCCAAATGATGCTAGTTAAAGGAATTATAGTTGTAGATGATTTTGTAGATGTTCAAAACGTTTCCGAAGTTGCATGGCGTGTCACAAGCAATTTAGACCCCAAAAATGACATTGTCATACTAGATGGACCTATTGATGATTTAGACCATTCGAGTTCAACTCCCAAAATAGGAAGTAAAATTGGCTTAGATGCTACTACAAAGACTAAAATGGACGGTAGGACTAGAGAATGGCCACCAGATGTTGAAATGGATAGTGAAATACTAGATTTAATTAATAAAAGATGGAAAGAGTACGGATTTGAATAATCAGACCTCTAAAAATCTAATTAATAAAACCCAATATTTCTTTCAAGCAATTAAATTTCAAGAAAGCATATTCGCGCTCCCATTTGCCTACATTGGAATGATTCTCTCAATACAAAAACTACCTACTATCCAAACTTTTTTATGGATTACTATAGCGATGATTACAGCCAGAACATTTGGTATGGCTATGAATCGGATAATTGACAATCAAATTGATAGTAAAAACCCTAGAACTGCTGAGAGACATATCCCTAAAGGATTATTAAGTATAAAAGAGGTGTTAGTTCCAACACTTGCAAGTGCTTTAATTTTCTTTTTTGCTTCGTTTCAATTAAATCTAGTAGCTTTGATTCTAGCTCCTATTGCTTTATTGTATTTATCAATTTATCCATACACAAAACGTTTTACCTGGACAGCGAATATATTATTAGGATGGGCCTTAGCTATTGCACCATCTGCTGCATGGATTGGAGTAACAGGATCTTACAATATAATTCCATTTCTTTTATCTCTAGCTGTAGCATTCTGGGCAGGCAGTTTTGATATTTTGTACCACTCGCAAGATATAGAATTTCAATCCAAAAACAATTTACACTCAGTGGCTAAAAAGTTTGGAATTAAAAATGCATTTTTAATCTCAAAAATAATGGATGTCTTATCAATGATGAGCCTATTAACTGTAGGATTCATTTTAGATTTGAATTATGTTTATTTTTTCGGATGCCTATCCGCGACTTTTTTAATGATTTATAAATATATGTTAATTTCCCCTGATGATTTGTCAAAAATGGGAATTGCATTTCTTCGCATCAATGCTTTTGTATCCTGTTCAATGCTTTTAGGAACACTCTTAGCTATAATATAAGTATGGATACAGAAAATAGAGTAATAGTAGGAATTTCAGGAGCTAGTGGAGCTATTCTAGCTTCAAAAATGATCGATACACTTATAGATAATGATTTTGGAGTATCTGTAGTTGCATCAGGTCCATCCCGAATGGTTTGGCAACAAGAAATGGAAGAGTCATTTGGAGAATCTATTGAAAGATGGTCTGATCATAACAAATTCGAAATATTTCCAATAGGTGACTTTACAGCTCCTATTGCTAGTGGCAGCTACCCATCAAAAGGCATGATCATAGTCCCATGCAGCATGGCGACTGTATCCGCTATATCTGCAGGCTTATCTGATAATTTAATCAGAAGAGCTGCGGATGTATGCCTCAAAGAAAAAAGGAAATTAGTAATTGTTCCTAGGGAGTCTCCATTAAATGCTATCCACCTAGATAATCTTAGTAATTTAGCAAAAATTGGTGTGACAATTCTACCGTCAGACCCCCCATATTACTTAGGTATCAAAACACTAGAACAATCTGCTGAAGTGCTTGCTCAAAAAAGTTTAGTTGCACTTGGTCTTTCTGATGAATTACCTGAGAATATGCAATATACGGGTCCACAAAAAAAATGACCCAAGAAAACATTTCAACTTATTTAGATTACTGTCACCAATTAGCAAATGCTGCAGACAAAATTTCAATGCCTAATTTCATTGAACAAAAAAATCTGGGGATCGAAAAGAAATCAGACGGTTCTTTTGTAACTAATGCAGACAAACAAATTGAAGATCTGTTGTCTACGATGATTAATAAAAAATTTCCAACTCACGGTTTTTTTGGCGAAGAATCCGCTCAAAAAAATTCTCAAGCAAATTTTAAATGGATTATAGATCCCATTGATGGTACTCATGGGTTTATGAAGGGAATGCCAATTTGGGCAACCTTAATCGCGCTTGAACATAACAAACAAATCATCACATCAATGATTTCTGCCCCTGCTCTAGGAAGCCGATGGTGGGCATCTCAAAATAATGGGGCATACAAATCATTTAAAGATCAGGTTTCTAAAATTGAAGTTTCTAAAATTGACCAAATTTCTGAATCTCAGGTTTTATTTACAGGCACTAAAGAATGCTTAAAAAAATGGCCTAACTTTCAAAAAATTTTAGACTCTGCATGGAGAGAAAGAGGTGTCGGGGACTTTTGGGGTCACTGCCTTGTGGCAGAAGGTGCAGCTGAATCAATGATTGACCCAATAGTAAATATTTGGGACGTAGCTGCACTTTATCTTCTTGTGTCCGAAGCAGGAGGTGAAATGACAGACGATTCAGGATTTCAATCATATTCATCAGGGCATGCAATATCTTCTAATAAAGCAATTCACCCAAAAATAGTCGAAACCTTATCTAGTCAGTGAAATATGTCTGATCTGTAGTAGATTCGTCTGGATTAATTACAGACTCAGGTTCTTCACCTTTAGCGACTCTCGCAGCATTATAACCTGCAAACGCTCTACTTTTAGCCCATGCTTCTTGAGTAAATGCAGCCAAATGTGGAGTTATTAAAACATTATCCATATCAATTAAAGGATTATCCTCAGGAGTAGGTTCCACTTCAAGTACATCCACACCTGCAGCCATAATTTTATTTTCTTCCATTGCTCTAATAAATGCATCTTCATCAACAACAGGCCCTCTACATGCATTTATCAATACTGCGGTAGGTTTCATGATATCGAATTCATGGTCGCTAATCATACCTTTAGTTTCATCATTTAATGGAACATGAAGAGAAACAATATCAGCGGTTTTTAGTAATGTTTCTTTATCTACTTTTGTCCATCCCATTTTTTCAACTAATTCGGCATTTCGATCTACTGGATCGTGATAAATAATTTCACAATCCCAACCTTGTAATCTTTTTGCTACACGAGACCCTATTCTTCCCAATCCAATTATTCCAACAGTTTTCCCGGAAATCTCAAATGCTTGGGACAACCAATCAGCGCGAATATCTCCCATCCATTCTCCATTCTTCACATTCTCAAATTGTAATTGGAATTTTCTAAATACACTGATCATTAAAGTAATCGTGTGTTCAGCTACTGATACAGCATTTCCACCGCCATTATTCGCAACTTTTACACCTAATTCAGCTAAGCCAACTTTATCTAATTGATTTGTTCCTGCACTAGTAGATTGAATCAATCTTAAGTTTGGGCACTTAGCAGCTAATTCTGTGGTAAAAGGAATTTCTCCATAAGTGATTACCACCAAAGTATCTTTGAGTTGCTCTGCAGCTTCATCAATTGGCAGATCAGCTTTGACCCAAGAAATTTCAGTTCCTGCAGGGGCTTGATCTTTCACTAATGCAAATTGCACGTCTACTGTAGGGGCGTCTGGCCCCCAAAAAACTATTTGAGCAGTACTCATAACTCATCTCCTATTTTCATATGAAGTGGATTATATGAGATTATTCAGGAAATTGCTCGGGTAAAATAAAATAATCTTATGTTTACAAAAATTCAAATAGCAATAGACGGTCCTGCGGCTTCAGGTAAATCTGTGGTAGGACACCTGTTAAGTAAAAAATTAGACTATTTGTTTTTAGACACCGGACTAATGTACAGAGCAGCTACAAAAATCATTAGTGACCACAATTTACTTTTAGACGATCTGGAAAACATTAAACTTCTAATCAAAGAGTCCACTTTCGAACTAGTTGATCATTCCGGTCACCCAAGATTATTGGTTAACTCTAAAGACCTTACTGATTCTCTTAAAACTATTCAAATAGACCGCAATGTATCCACAATTTCTAAAATACCTGAAGTTAGAAATATTCTTGTTTCTCATCAACGTACAATCGCATCAAACGTTAATATAGTCATGGTGGGTCGCGATATTGGTAGTATAGTTCTGCCTAACGCCAATTTAAAAATCTATTTAGATGCATCTGTAGAAGTCAGAGCCAAAAGAAGATTAAATGACAAGAAACAAAATTTTTCCCCAAATGACTTTGATATAATCAAGCATGATTTAATACAAAGAGACAAAACCGATTCAACTAGAGAGCATTCACCGCTCATGATTCCTAAGGGATCGATAGTAATAGACACCTCTGATTTAAATATAAGCGAGGTAATTGAATCAATTCTTAAGGAGTTAAAAAATTAATGGACTTCTTTTTTCACTTGTGTAATTTCCTTCAAAGAAGAACTTTGAAGTGGTTTGGGGATTTTGAACAATCGGGAATGGAAAACATCCCACCTTTTGGGCCCTTAATAGTAGTTTCAAATCACATGAGCGACATTGACCCATCAATTCTAGCTGTAACCATAAAACGCAGATTGTGGTTTTTATGTAAACATGAGGCTTTTAGGACATTTGCAAAAAGAAGATTCCTGTACGCTTATGGAGCTTTTCCTATAAATAGAGAAAAGGCTGATTTTGCAGCATTAAAATGGGGAGTTAAAAAATTAAAAAATAATGAGGTATTAGTTTTATTTCCAGAAGGGCACATTAATTACGGTCAAATGATAAAAGCTAAACAAGGGGTGGTAAGAATCATCCAAATGACTGACGCTACAATCCTTCCGGTTGCAATTACAGGCACAGAAAAATTTGAGCACAATGTAATGAGAATATTAAATCCTACAGGCAAAATCACATGTACAATAGGCTCTCCTTTTTCACTACCTAAAATAGAGGGTAAAATTACTCCTGAAGTCATGGATTCTTTAAATCAAATAATCATGGAAAGAATTGCTAATTTACTCCCTGAAAAATATAGGGGTGTATACAACATCAGTGAAAAATAATTTGGTGAAAAAATGTGCGGAATTATAGGATACACAGGTCATCGTCAAGCATCCCCAATTCTTGTAGATGCTCTAAGCGATCTTGAATACAGAGGATATGACAGTGCCGGAATTTCTGTATTCCAAGATGACAATACACATCAAACCTATAGAACTGCAGGGAAAGTAGAGACCTTAAAATCAACTTTAAATGGCCACTTAAATGGGCACTCAGGAATTGCGCACACCAGATGGGCCACTCATGGAGACCCTTCAATAGAAAACGCGCATCCTCATTCTGATGAGGTAGGGAGTTTATCGGTAGTCCATAACGGCATAGTAGAAAATCATCTAGATTTAAGAGAAGAATTAATTAGTAAAGGCCATAAATTCACTTCCAATACTGACACAGAAACCATTCCTCATTTAATTGAAGATTTAATTAACAATGGTGATTCTTTTGAAGATGCTGTTGTTAAGGCTGCCTCAATGATCAAGGGAGCAAATTCAGTAGTATTAATGAATAACGACCATCCTGACACTATCATGGCATTTAAAAAAGGCTACGCGGGGGGATTAATTGTTGGTATAGGAATTAAAGAAGTTTTTATAGCTAGTGATTTAACTGCTATTACTCCTCATTGTAGCAAAGTAGTTCATCTAGACGACTCTGAGATAGCAATTATTCAACCTGACCATGTGATTTTCAAAAACCTTGAAAACGTAGTAATTAAAAAAAAGATTAATTCTGTTTCAAATAATCCTTTTGCATCAGCTAAAGGTAAATATCGCCATTTCATGTTAAAAGAGATACACGAGCAACCAGAATCAATTATTAGCTCTCTAAGAGGTAGAATCTCCTTTGAAGACCTTTCGATCAGATTAAAAGACTTAACTCTATCCGACGAAAAAATTGGGGAAATTGAAAAGATTTTCCTTACAGGCATGGGTACGAGTATGCATGCTGCAATGTTAGGAAGATTATGGTTTGAAAAGTTATCAGGAATCCCTGCTGAATGGGACAATTCATCAGAGTTCAGGTATCGCGATCCCTTAATTTCAGAAAACACATTATTCATTTCAATTTCTCAATCTGGAGAAACAGCTGACACCCTAGCTGCTATGCAACTAATGAATGAGTCTGGAATAGATCAAATTACTCTTTGTAATCACCCCAATGCCCAATCAAGTAGACTTGCCAACGACACATTACAAATTCGCGCTGGTTTAGAAATAGGTGTAGCGGCAAGTAAAACATTTACATGTTCTCTCGTTACCTTGTATTTACTAGCAATTCATATCGGAATTGTTAGAGGACATATTGATCAAAAAATAATACCCGATCTAATTAATGAACTAGCTAAACTACCTGAATTAATGGGATCACTATTAAAAAGTAAGACAATATATGAAGAATTAGCTGAAAAATATCACAATCATCCTGACTTTTTATTTCTTGGTCGAGGATTAAATTTCCCTGTAGCTTTAGAGGGGGCGCTCAAGCTTAAAGAAATTAGTTATCTACATGCTGAAGGATATCCAGCGGGAGAAATGAAACACGGACCAATTTCACTCATTGATAATCAAATGCCTATTGTCACGATAATCCCTCAAGATAGTACATATCAAAAAATGTTAAATAATTTAAGTGAGGCACAAGCTAGAGGTGGAGTCATTATTGCGATAGCTTCAGAAAGTGATATCTCAATTAAAAACACAGCTGATCATGTAATTAAAATTCCAGACTGTTCGGAACTTTTGTCACCTTTATTAACTATAATTCCATTACAACTTCTTTCTTATTACATAGCTGTCAGAAGAGGTTGTGATGTTGATCAACCTAGAAATTTAGCTAAATCAGTCACTGTAGAATAAATCATTTTAAAAAGTCATCTCACTATTAATGTCCTCTGAACAAAACCAAAATTTACAAACAGCTATCATTTTTATAGTTACAGGGTCTGCATTTGGCGCAGCATGTAATATACTCGCAAAAATAGCTCAATCTGATTTATTCGGAGAGCCTCTTCATCCATTACAAGTAAGTCACGGAAGGTTTTTATTTGCGTTTTTAACTATTTCAAGCTTTGCAATAGTTAAAAGACAAAAATTTACAAAACCCAATCTACCTCTTCACGCATTCAGAACTTTTTGTGGATATAGTGGAATCAGTCTGATGTTTGCAGCAACTGCATTAATACCAATTTCTGATGCTACAGCACTGGGATTCTTGAATCCTATTTTCGGATTATTTTTTGCTATTCCTATTTTAAAAGAAAAAATAGGGAAACTACGATGGTTAGCTACAGTAATTGGTTTTATTGGCGCAATGATTCTTATTCGACCCTCTAATTCAACATTTGAACCAGGGGCAATTTTCGCATTGATAGCGGCTTTATCAATTGGATTAGAACTAGTTTTAATCAAATTTCTCACCAAAAAAGAAAAACCTGTTCAAATATTACTAATCAATAATGCTATCGGACTAACAATATCTACTGTAGTAATGCTAAATTTTTGGGCTCCGCCTACAATGATGCAATGGGTAATACTTGCTGGAATTGGCATATTTATGATTACAACTCAAACTTGCAATATTTATGCACTCAGAAATGCTGATGCAAGTTTTATAGTCCCATTTACTTTCAGTAATTTAATTTTTGTTTCTATCTATGATTATTTAGTTTTTTCATCTTATCCAGATTACATCAGCATAATAGGTGCTACGGTTATTCTTAGTGGAGTTGGATTAATTGCTTGGCATGAAATCAAAAAACACAAAAAAATAGTCTGATTTTTTGTTTTTAAATTATTTTTCTCTTGTATAATCTCTGTTTAAATCTGCAGGATGAAGATGACTAAATTAAACATAACCACAGATTCTTATCAAAGAATAGAAACTCTAATTTCTATTAGAAAAATAATTAGGATCATTGGCATTACTAAAAACAATGTCATTTGGTTTCTGAGTAGATTTATACCCCAAATAGAATCTAGTATTCTGTTTGCTGGTGACGATAGACTGTTTAAACAAATTTTGGTTGACTCCAAGTGTTATGGCGAGTACGGAGTAGGCCATTCCACAAAATGGGTATACAAAAATACTTATGCAAAAATACTAGCTGTAGACACTTCATACAATTGGGCTAAAAGAACAGAAAAAGAATTAAATTTCGATAAAAGAGTCCACATAAACTGGGCTGATGTTGGCCCAGTCAGAGGACTAGGAAGACCTAAAAATTACGACTACAGAGACAATTTTGATCAATACACTTCGTCCATATGGAATCGTCAAGAAAAGCCTGATGTAGTTTTGATAGATGGTCGATTCCGGGTAGCATGTTTTTTAAACAGCTTATTAAATGCTGATCCAAATACTATTATTCTGTTTGATGATTACATAAACAGGCCACATTATCATATTGTTGAAGAATTCTTAAAACCAACTCAGAGTTGTGGGCGACAAGCCTGTTTTGTAGTGCCGAAGACTTTAAACAAAGATAAAATCAAAGAAATGTACAATCAATTTTTAATTGTCATGGATTAATCTACTTGATAGGAATAGATTGATATGCTAAGTTTCTCCCAACTTAGTTAGGAGACCCAAACATGTTGCCACACGTAGAAAAATTTGGGATATATTTCAACGCCAAAGAAGAGTCAGTGGTTAGAATCACTTCTCCGTATTGGTTTCCACCCGAACCCGAATGGACCTTTGTAACAAATGAAGTTAATGCCACATTAACAAGTATTAGAGACACAATTAAATCGGAAGGTCTCTCTACAAATACTGAAAATGTAAAATGGGGCCGTATCCCTTTATTGGATTAAACATATGTCAAATCAAAAAGGCTTATCACTATACGAAGCTGCCAAAGCGTCTGGCGTTAATTTTTCTAAAGAATGGGTACCTTCCAGTAATTATATTAAGGCAAATGGCCTAAATTTCCATTATTTAGAATGGGGAAACAAATCTAACCCAACTATGATTATGTTGCATGGTTTTGCTCAACAGTGCCATTCATGGGATTTTGTTGCACTTTCTTTTGCAGACAAATACAACATCTTAGCTATTGACCAAAGAGGTCATGGTGACAGTGATTGGGACCCACAAAAAGATTACACTCCTGAAGCTCAACAAAAAGATATAGCTGCTATCGTAGATCAATTAGAACTCAACGATTTTGTATTAATGGGATTATCAATGGGTGGAAGAAATTCCTTTACATATGCTTCTAACCACCCCGAAAAAGTAAAAGCTCTAGTAATAGTAGATGCTGGGCCTGAAAACGTCCGAGTAGGAACTCAAAATATTAGAAATTTCGTTGAGCAAGAAGATGAGTTAGATTCTATAGATGCGTTTGTCGACAGAGTTTTAGCCTATAACCCGAGAAGAGATAGAACTCAAATTAGAGGCAGCATCTTAAATAACCTAAAAGAACTACCTAATGGTAAATGGACATGGAAATACGACAAAATCCTTCGGTCTGCAGGCAGAATGGGAAAACCTCAAGATCCTGAAGTAACCAAAAAACTTTGGGGATACATTGAATCACTTCAATGCCCAACGCTAGTGGTCAGAGGAGACTCTAGTGACATTATCGCTACAGGAACTGCTGATGATATGGTAGACAGGATTCCAAACGGACATTTAGCTATTGTAGAAAAGGCAGGGCACCTTGTCATGGGAGATAATCCTTCGGGCTTTGAAAAAGCAGTCAGTCAATTTATCAATGCTCTTTAGCTTTGAATTGCTACTAATGCAACTGAATGATACAATTTTATGTCTAAAGAAAAGATAATAAAAAGTGAGAGGAATCCAGGAGTTAGGATTTGGATAAGGCTGAGAAGCAAACTGTAATTGAAGAATATAGACTACACGACAAGGACACTGGTTCTGTTGAATCGCAAGTCGCTGTCCTGAGCACAAGAATCACAGAACTTACGCAGCATTTGAGAGAGCATAATCACGATGAATCTACCCGAAGAGGTTTGCTCAAAATGGTAGGTAAGAGAAAAAAGTTGTTAAAGTACTTAAACAATAAAGACGTGAACAAGTATCGCTCATTAATTTCAAGGCTAGGATTAAGAAGGTAATTTCCTTTTTAATTTTATAGTACTCGCCCCTTATGTTCCCCTCTAATTAGGAGATATACCATTTCAGCATTAAATGTTACCCGCCAAATTGGCGATATAGAATTAAAATTTGAAACTGGTGTCCTAGCTCCAAAAGCTAGTGGCTCAGTTGTAATTACTCAAGGTGACAACGTAGTTTTAGCTACAGTTACAATGAGTACCCCTCGACAAGGAATCGATTTCTTTCCTCTAACTGTTGACCTAGAAGAAAGACATTATGCTATCGGACAAATTCCCGGTAGTTTTTTCAGAAGAGAAGGAAGGCCCACAACACAAGCTATATTAACCTGTAGATTAATTGATAGACCCATCAGACCCCTTTTCCCAAAAGGATTCAAAAATGAAGTGCAAGTAATTGCAACTACACTTTCAAGCGATAAAGAAACTCCATTAGACATACTAGCTCTAAATGGTGTATCTACAGCTCTTACAATCTCAAATATTCCATTCAATGGGCCATTAGCCGCAACTAGAATGGGGTATATTGATGGAGAATTTATAGTCAACCCATCTTATGAACAACTAAACGAAAGCCTTTTAGATATCGTAGTTGCTAGTACAAAAGATGGTGTATCAATGATGGAAGCTGGAGCTACTGAAATAGATGAAGATATCGTTTATGAAGCTATAGAAATAGGACATCAGACAAATCAAGAAATTATTCAATTACAAGAAGATTTTGTAAAAATTGCTGGCAAAGATAAATCTGATTTCACGCCTATAGGTCACGACCCTGAAGCAGTAGAGAAATCAAGAAGTATTCTAGGTGACGAAATTTATCAATCTCTTTGTGACGCTTCAGATCAAGATGATATGAGAGCAAAATTAAAAGATTTAGAAGAAAAGTTAAAAACTGACTTAGAGGAAGAATTCGAATCAAATGTTATTTCTGGAGCTTTTGAAGAATTACTAGATGAACAATTTAGACTCAGAATACTAAAAGACGGTGTTCGTCCTGACGGAAGGGGCTTAAAAGAAATCAGAGAATTGTCTGCTGATGTTTCTTTATTACCTAGAGCTCATGGAACAGGACTATTCAATAGAGGAGAAACACAGATTTTAGGAGTTACCACTTTAGGGTCATCAGGAGATGCCCAAAAAATTGATAACCTAAGCCCCGAAACATCTAAGAGATTTATGCTTCATTATAATTTCCCACCTTATTCAGTTGGAGAAGCTGGGAGAGTTGGTTCTCCTGGTAGAAGAGAGATTGGACATGGAGCTTTAGCCGAAAGAGCTTTGAGTGCGGTGCTACCTTCACAGGAAGATTTTCCCTACACAATAAGAATTGTTTGTGAAGCTTTGAGTTCCAATGGAAGCACTTCAATGGGTAGTGTTTGCGCAGGTACATTGTCTTTAATGGATGCAGGGGTTCCTATATCTTCTCCTGTTGCAGGAATTTCAGTCGGATTGATCACAGGTGACGATGATTCTTACGTCACTCTCACCGATATTCAAGGACTAGAAGATCATGTAGGAGACATGGATTTTAAAGTTGCAGGAACTTCAAAGGGTATAACTGCCATACAATTAGATATTAAAGTTAACAGCATCAGTTTTTCTGTTATCAAAGATACCTTAGCTCAAGCAAAAGAAGCTAGATCTCAAATATTAAATGTAATTGAAACTGCAATTCCAGAAGTCCGTCAAGAAGTAAGTCCTCATGCTCCTAGAATTCAAAAGGTTCAAGTTCCCGTAGATAAAATAGGAACTGTAATAGGACCTGGAGGAAAAATGATCCGAAGTATTGTTGAGGAAACAGGGGCAACAGTAGATATAGAGGACGACGGAACAATACTCATTGGATCATCTGACGCCGAAAGTGCAAACAAAGCTATTTCTATGATTAATGATCTAACACGAGAAATTCAAGTAGGGGAAGTTTTTACTGGAAAAGTTGCAAAAGTTGCTTCATTTGGAGCATTTGTAACACTTTTACCTGGTACTGACGGTATGGTTCACATTAGTGAATTGGATGAAAGTAGAGTAGAAAGGGTGGAAGATGTAGTCAATGTTGGAGATAGCGTTACAGTTAAAGTAATCAATATTGATAATGCTGGGAAAATTAAATTATCAAGAAAAGCAGCATTAAATCCATCAGAATATAAGGAACCTGTAAAAGCTGAGCCTGTAGATGTGAACGTAGGAGACATTATTACAGGAAAAGTTGTTAACATTACTAAATTTGGAGCCTTTGTAGAAATTGCTCCGGGAACAGATGGTATGGTTCACATTAGTGAATTAGAAAACTATCGGGTAGCTAATGTAGAAGATGTTGTTAGCCTTGATGAAGAAATCACTGTTGAGGTAATAGAAATTAATGATAATAAAATTAAATTATCTAGGAAATCATTACTTACTGACTAATGAATACGATGACTGATATCAAAGTTGTAGTTAATGGCGCATTAGGAAGAATGGGCCAAGAAGTTCTAAATGCTGTTCACAAAGCAGAGGGGCTTACGGCTGTAGCTGGATCAGATGTTGCTGCCACTTCTAAAACAGTCAAAATCCCTAACACGTCTATTGAAATTCCTATTTTTAACAATATTAATGATGCATTATCAAATACAGATGTTGTAGTAGATTTCAGTAATGCTTCAGGTGCAATGAAAGTAATTACTGCTGCATCAAAAGCAGGAGTTAATTGCGTAATAGGATCTACCGGACTGTCTGAAGAAGATTTTATAAATGCAAAATCTTTATCAGAAAGAAATCAAGTGAGTGTCATTATTGCTCCAAACTTCGCAATTGGTGCAGTACTAATGACTCATTTAGTAAAAGAATCCGCTAAGTTTTTTGACTATGCCGATTTAACAGAAGTTCACCATGAAGCAAAAATAGACTCTCCATCCGGAACCGCTATTTCAATTGCACAAGCTGCATATGAAGGTAAGCAATCTGATTTCCAAAACCCAATACCAGAAAAGGATTTAATTGATAACACTAGAGGCGGTTCATTCAATGGTGTAGTTATCCACAGTGGAAGAATGCCAGGAAGAGTAGCTCACCATGAAATGGTTTTTGCATCTTTAGGACAAACCTTAACAATCCGTCATGATTCGATTAATCGTGAAAGTTTTATGCCTGGCGTAGTAATGGCCATTAGAGCTACCTCAGAAATGAAGGGATTAACAATAGGCTTAGAAAAGATCATGGGGCTAAAATGAATGAATGTAAAGTTGCAGTAATTGGAGCTACAGGAGCAGTAGGTCAAGTTTTTCTAAAAATCGCAGAAGAAAGACAATTTCCTATTTCTGAAATTAGGCTATGTGCATCTGAAAGGTCTATTGGAAAAACACTAAAATTCAATTCTGAAGAAATACCCGTAGAATTATGTTCTAGAGAATTATTGGAAGAAGTAGATTTTGCTTTCATTTCTGCTAGCGGTGATATTAGTAGAAAATTTGCCCCTTTAGCAGCTGAAGTTGGCACTGTAGCAATTGATGATAGCTCTGCATTCAGAATGGAACAAACAGTTCCACTAGTAGTACCTGAAGTCAATGCAAATGACTTAGATTCGCATCAAGGAATTGTTGCTATCCCAAATTGCTCCACCACACCACTAGTAATGGTATTAAAGTCGTTATCAAAATTATCTAAAGTAAAAAGAGTTGTAGTAGACACTTTTCAATCAGTAACAGGAACTGGAGCTGCAGCGTTACAGGAACTCGAAGATCAAAGCTCAAAAATACTTTCTAATCAAAATTTTAGTGTGAATGAATACCCTCACCAAATTGCATTTAATGTTCTCCCTCACATTGAACCATTTCAAGAAAACGGATATACACGAGAAGAAATGAAAATGGTTTATGAGACTCGAAAAATACTACACAACGAACAACTTATGGTTTCTGCTACTTGTGTTAGAGTGCCAGTACCTATAAGTCATAGTGAATCTATTCACATTGAATTTGAAGATAATGTATCACCTGATGAAGTAAGACAAATTTTATCAACTGAAGCTGGGATCAAAGTTATGGACGATCCTTTTTCAGACGTGTATCCTATGCCCATTCAAGCTACAGGAATTGATGATGTACTTGTAGGAAGAATCCGAAAAGATGTATCTCATCCAAACGGAATTGCAATGTGGGTGGTATGCGACAATCTAAGAAAAGGTGCCGCACTCAACGCAATCCAAATAGCTGAACAAATGATGAAAAAAGACGTAGTGAAACACTCTAACTGGAGGTAAAAATGGTTGAATTTGGCAGACTACTTACTGCAATGATTACCCCATTCAATGCTGACGGAACAATTAATTTTCCACAAGCACGAAAACTAGCACAATCTCTTGTTTCTTCTGGAACGGAAGGTTTAGTAATAGGCGGAACAACAGGCGAAGCACCATCAATGTCAGATGATGAAAAAATCAGGTTATTTGCAGAAGTAAAAGAAGCTGTTGGAGATTCTGCAGCTGTAATTGCAGGAACTACAGACAACAACCACAACAAATCTATAGAGCTTTCTAAAGAAGCTGAAAAAGTAGGTGCAGATGCTCTTTTATTAACTGTTCCCGCCTATAACAAACCTACACAAGAAGGTTTGTATAGAAATTTCAAAGCAATAGCTGAAGCAACTTCTCTACCTGGAATTCTATATAATGTTCCATCTAGAACTTCTTTAAACATGAGTGTTGAAACAACACTTAGATTAGCTGAAATTGATAACATAATCGGTGTAAAAGAAGCTTCTAGTGATTTCACTCAAATCACTACTATTATTGACAAAGCACCTGACGGTTTTAATGTTTGGTCAGGCAATGATGATGAAACATTTCCCATAATGTGTGTTGGAGGATATGGAATAGTTAGCGTAGCCTCACACATCTTAGGTAATCAAATTAAAACAATGATTGGGTATATATTAGATGGCAATTTAGAAAGTGCTGCAAGTGAGCACAAAAGACTTCTTCCTATATTTAAAGCCTTATTTTGGGTAACAAATCCTATTCCAGTTAAATATGCTGTCAACAGGCATGGATTTGATGCAGGAATTCACAGACTTCCACTATGTGAACCCGATCAATCTTTTATAGAAGATTTTAACCCTGTAATGGATTCATACAGTATCGATTTACCTGTTTAATTCAAATCAAAGGTTTTACAGTAATAGTTTCATCACGATGTGGACCTGTAGAAATTATATCTATAGGAGCACCAATAATATCTTGGATCCTGTCAACATAATGACGAGCATTTTTAGGCAACTTATTCAAGTCTGACATTCCAGCAGTTGGGATGTCCCAACCAGGTAATTCCTCATATACAGGAACACATCTACTTAAAGCAGCCATGCCTCCAGGCAATTGATCAATTATTTCTCCGTCTAGTTCATATCCTGTACAAATCTTAACAACTTCAAATTGGTCTAAAACGTCCAATCTAGTGATTACGGCAGAAGTATAACCATTTACTTGATGACTATATTTTGCAACTACTCCATCAAACCATCCTACTCTTCTAGCTCTACCTGTAGTAGTTCCAAATTCTCTAGCTATTGTTCTAATACTTTCTCCCACATCATCAAATAGTTCAGTGGGTAAAGGACCTGCCCCAACTCTAGTTGTGTAAGCTTTAAAAACTCCAACTACAGAAGTTAAATATCTAGGCTGAATTGATAATCCAGTAATTGCTCCACCGATACTTGAATTTGAAGAAGTAACATATGGATATGTTCCATGATCTATATCAAGTAAAACTCCTTGAGCACCTTCTAAAACAGCATTAGATCCTTTATATAATTGATCATTAATATACTCTCCTGTTGGAGCAATATATGGATGTAACTTTTCTGACCAAATCTTGCATAGCTCTAATAATTCATCAACTGAAAGTGAATTTTGAACTTTGTTTTTATCAACTAATTGATTTGATGACTCAACAAGTGCAATTAAACGATCTTTTAAAGTATCGATATCTAATAAATCTGCAGCCCTAATTCCTTTTCTAGAAATTTTATCTCCATATGCTGGACCTATCCCTTTACCCGTAGTCCCTATAGCATCTGTTCCTAATTTGATTTCAGAAAGGTTATCCAACACAACATGATGAGGAAGAATCAAATGGACTCTGTCACTTACAATCAATCTATCTGAAATATCTATACCAACATCATTTAAAGCATTAATTTCACTAATTAGAATATCTGGATTAATAACTAAACCATTTCCAATGATATTAGTGACATTTTCATTGAATACCCCACAAGGTAAAAGATGTAAACTGAATTCACCTAAATCGTTAATTACTGTATGGCCTGCGTTATTACCGCCGGAAAATCTTGCTACTATATCGGCATCTTCAGCTAGAAAATCAACTATTTTACCTTTTCCTTCATCGCCCCATTGAGCTCCCAAAACTGCGTGAGCAGGCATACTTCACTCCAAAAAAAAGTTTACAAAAAAATTCTCCACAATTTAGAGCGTTCAAAAGCATCGACAGTGGAGATTCGACGATTATATCAGAGCTTATATCTGAAAAGCATTAACAATAAAAAACTATTTGAAAATAAATTTTGAGACTTCCTCTATCGCCCTAGAAATATATATAAATCTTTCTGAAGTTGATAAATCTATTTCATTAAATTTTTCATCTTGCTCATAACCACCTAATTCTGCAGGACCCGGAATCAAATTCAGTTGTAATTCACAAATTTTTCCTTCGGGGGTCACAACAATAC
The DNA here is from genome assembly GCA_022447825.1 of SAR202 cluster bacterium. Lineage (GTDB taxonomy): Bacteria > Chloroflexota > Dehalococcoidia > Lucifugimonadales > UBA826 > AG-426-M11. The sequence goes on along the minus strand of JAKUTY010000009.1, from coordinate 23,474 downwards.
AGCCAATATCAGAATTATTATCAATCGGATCCAATTCAATAGCTTTAATTGTTTGCATTCCCATGAAACCAGGGAACGGATCTATAGAAAGGCATAATCTTTCTAAAATATCGGTTAATTGATTTAACGATTCTAAATGTTTTTCATTAGATTGTGACATCACTTCTCCGTTGACACTTATAAAAGCTAGACATATCATAAAATACTCTAATCATATTCCGGCTACGTAGCTCAGGGGTTAGAGCGGGGTCTTCATAAGGCCTAGGTCGGTGGTTCAAATCCACCCGTAGCCACCAACCATATTACTATGGGATTTTTTTTAAGGATGATAAACAACCATCTTTAATTCTGTCATTTCCTCTACTGCATATTTAGGACCTTCTTTACCCATTCCACTCTCTTTAAGGCCTCCATAAGGCATTAAGTCTACTCTCCATCCTGGACCAGAATTAATATGTAAATTACCTGAATCAACTTCTCTAGCAAATTTCATTGCCCAATCTAAATTTTGAGTAAATATAGCTGCACTAAGTCCATAATTTGAATCATTTGCTATTCGTATAGCCTCATCAATATCCGAAGAAGGAGTTACAGCAACGGCAGGGCCAAATAGTTCTTCACACGAAACTCTCATTTCTGGCTTCACATCTGCAACTACAGTTGGAGCATGCATTGCTCCTTCGTAATCACCACCAGTAATAGTTCTAGCACCACTACTTACAGCTTCTTTAATCCATTCATTGACTCTCACTGCTTCTTGAGGTTTGACCATAGGTCCCATTTTGATAGATTCATCCATAGGATTACCTGTACTGATTTTTTCAACACCTTCTTTAAGAGCATCTAAATAATCTGAATAAATTCTTTTATCTGCAATGACTCTTTGAGCTGAAATGCATACTTGCCCAGCGTTAGCAAAACCACTAGAAATAGTACCTGCTACTACTTTTTCAATATCAGCATCATGCATGACAATTAATGGTGCATTTGAACCAAGTTCCATAGTCACTTTTTTCAAACCAGCTGCCTTACAAATTCCCTCTCCTACATCTCGACTACCCGTAAAAGTAATTTTACGAATACGTGAATCCTCTACAAGTGCTCCTCCAACTGTAGTCCCAGAACCAGTAATACATTGAACAGCATCAGCTGGAAACCCTGCTTCAATTAAAATTTCGGTCAATTTTAGTGCTGACAAAGGAGTATCAGAGGCAGGTTTGATAATAACCGCATTACCTGCTGCCAATGCAGGCCCCACTTTATGACAAACAAGATTTAATGGAAAATTAAAAGGTGCTATAGCAGCAACAATTCCACCCGGTACTCTTAATGTAAAACCAAGTTGACCAGTCCAAGTAGGAGAACCGTGTAATGGAACGACTTCACCTGATAAACGTTTAGCTTCTTCAGCAGATCCTGTCATAGTTTGAATTGCTCTTTGAACTTCACCAATCCCTTCAGATATGACTTTACCCTCTTCCAATGTAATTGTTTGCCCAAGATCTACCATTCTTTCGTCCATTAATTTAATGGCTTTCATCAATAATTCATACCGTTGATATCCTGACATTTTAGCCATTTCTTTTGCGCCTCTTTCAGCAGCAGAAATAGCAGCAGATACATCTGCAGAAGTTGCTTTTGGAACTGTGTCAAAAGCCTCTCCATTAAAAGGATTTATTACTTGAATTTTGTCGTCTCTATCAACCCATGATCCATCAATGTACATTTTCATTATGCATGTCTCCAGTAATGTGTATAAGTACAACTATACATTAATTATTTAGAAAATTATGTACATAATTTTCCTCAAAAAAACATATGAATCAGGTATAAACTCCCTATGCTTTTTTGAATGAACACCTATAATTACAAGTCATTAAGGAGTAAAAATGAAAAATTTATCAAGTCTTTTATTAGCAATAGTAGTTTCTGCAATCTTTGTAGGATGTAATGCTGTGGGTCTAGCAACAGGTGAAAATGAAATTGATATGAAAGAACAAAAAATAAAAGAATGCACTGAATTACTTTTAGATAAACAATTGTTTTCCCAATGCCTTGATGAATTAGATCTAAGAAAATCTACTGCTATAAATATTGAGGAAGCTGAAAATCAAGCAATAGAGACTCTTCTTTTTGATGACTCTCGAGACAAAGCTATTAGTGCTATGAGAACATGCGATGAAATGACAAACGACAATGTGACATTCAATCAACAGACACAAAAAATGTGTAAAGAAATTTCTCAAAACATTTATCACGGAAACCTATCTAGTAACGGGGATCTTGAAGATGTACAAAATGATATTGCAGATTCCATTCTGACTATGAAAACTTGCTTAGATGAAGCCAATAAAGATATCCCTTCAAAAAGCATAAACATTATGTGCAAAGAAATTTCTGAACAAGCCTATCTAGATGCTGAAGGAAAATCATCAGAAGTTGAAGTTGCGATCGTTAAGGCATCTACTAAAGCTGCCTCCTCAACAATGTCTGCATGTATGTCAAATAACAGAACCTCAGGCTTAGCGCTCTCTGAGTGTGCTTCTATGGCACGTAGAGAATTTAGTAATGCAGGCGGATCTACAGAACAAACCAGAATGCAGTCAAGTGGTAAACTCCGGACATTTGATCCAGCAGGAAGAGATACACTTGTGATTGACAGTGAAGGTCGTGTTAGGATGATTGGCTCTGGAGAAAATTCATCTCTAATTATAGCTGCAAATAATAATATTTCATCTAATGATCAATTAGATCAGTTATCAAAACTACCTAAAGATGCTCCACAAGGATCTATTCAAATTACTGACAACAGTTCAGTTTCATCGATAGGGCAATTAGATGAAATAAAACCGAAAAATAAAGATGAAATGTCAGAAATGTTTAAAGAGTTCGAACAAAGAATTAATGAACTAGAAAATCAAATTAGACAACTTGAAGAAATTATCGAGGAATTAAAACCATAATTCCTAAATGGTAGGGCTTTGAAAGCCCTACCATTTTCAGTTAATTAATTTGATCCCCAAGGAGTTATAGCCTTCTTTAAAGCTTCATAACCTTGCAAGAATCCAGGCCTGTCACCGCTATATACATCATCAAAAGTATCTAGAGCATCATCTAACCATTTTTTCAATTCAGCATTTCCAGGATTTGCATCAATATACGCATCTCTTATCAATACGAAGTGAATTCTAGGATCATAAGGTTGTTTTGTTCCACCTACCCATTCGTCACCGTCCAAAAGCCTCAATAACATTGCATCGGCTGAACCTAATGTTTGTTCATGAATTGGAGGACCATCCATACGATGCATTACAGAAGTCATGTCTCTACCATTTCCTGTCACATATCCCATATCTGACCAAACATTTCGCATATTAATATCTTGGCCTAAATGCTTTGCAACCATACCTCCAAAAGCTCTGAGTGGATCAGAAATATCTGCTAACAAGTCTGTTAATCTATCTCCATCTAAATCAGTAGCTAATACTATGGTGTCTTGCTTTTCAATCAAATCCCAAATTAACAAACCGTAATTAGTGTCAGAAATATGCTGTTCTATTCGTCCTCCCCAATTTTCCATACCATCTTTAAAATCACTAGGAAGCAAATCAATTATTTTTTGAATGCTTTCCTTATGTTCTTCATAAGGATCAACAGCATACTTTCTTCCTACTTGAAATTTGGTCCCTTGAAGCAACCAAGAATGTAATCCTGCATTAATTCCATCTTCCATAGCTTGGGTGGGTTTTGTAGCTACTCTTCCTACAGAACCAGTCTCATGAACAAGTTTTAAGAAAAGCCTGTTTGCGTATGCCATTTGTACACCTGGGGTATTCATTTCTGAATGAACTACTCCATTTGTATCCACCTCAAATTTCGGTTTATTTTGAGAATATGGAAGACATGGCATACACCTAACAACTGTAATTGGACCATAAGGCCTAACATTACAATAAACTCCAGCTTGAGTTCTCAATGGGGCATTTCCAGACTTTCCCATCACTACAACCCTGCTTCCATCAGTATCAGTCACATAAGCATCACCTGCAGTAGACCATTTGATTGAAGTACATGGCATATTCCCAAACCAAGATAAAGCTTCCAGCTTTGAATCATGTCGTATTTGAGACCACATTGGAACACCATAAAAAGGTAGGCCCAATACATCCACAGCTGCGATAGTCCCTAAAAGGGCATAAGCATCTGTTAATGAATGAGCAACGGGATTAACTGATCCATCATGATTACCGCCTTTCCATACTACTGCATCAGGATAACCATCAGGTTTCACTTCTGCAGGTTCAAACAATTCTCCTAAAAGACCTAAAAGATCTCCACCGTCAGCTTCAGTTTTTGCAATAGACATTAAATCAATCATTAATCACCTCATTTTTGTAAAAATTGCTCTGAGATAGTAACAAACTCCCATCAATGAATCTATAGCATGATCATAGGTGTGAATAAATTTCATATTATGAGATACTCGATTTTAATTTTAGGAAAACACATGAGAAAAATTGGAATAAATAACTTTAGATTTAAAGGTGCTCCTTGGAAAGACCAATTAGGTCTTGCACAGAAGATAGATCAATTAGGATTCAACTCTATTTCTATGGGGGAATCGTGGGGAGAAGATTCACTAACTTCATTAGCCCAAATCGCTGCAGTTACGAGTAATATCAAAATTGGTACTAGCATTGTTCCTACCTATGGAAGAACTCCTGCCAACTTAGCTATGACTGCTTTAAATATGGATAAAATGTCTGAAGGTAGATTTTTCCTTGGTTTAGGTGCTAGCGGAAAAGCAGTAATAGAAGGGTTTCATGGAGAAAAATTTGAAAAGCCCTTGTCTCGAATGAGAGAGTATATCAACATAATCAGACTAGCTATGAATAATGAAAAACTCGATAATGACGGCGAATTCTTTAAAACTAGTAGATTCAGATTACAGTTTGAGTCTTATAGAAACGATCTTCCTATATATATAGCATCGTTAAGTCCTGCAAGTTTAAAAATGACTGGAGAATTAGCTGACGGATGGCTTCCTATCTATCTAGTTCCAACAAATATGGAACATTCTCTTAATTTGATTAAAGAAGGTGCCAAAACAAAAAACAGACAATTATCTGACATAAAACTTTCACCTCAAGTTTCTATTTATGTCACAGACAATCACAAAGAAGCATTTGATAGAGAAAGACCTCACATAGCCTTTTACATAGGAGGAATGGGTATCTTTTACCACGAATATATGCACAGAATAGGATTTGGGTCAGAATCAGACAAAATCCGTGAAGCATATTTAAATCGAGATAGAGACAAAGCTGCTGAATTAGTTACCGACGAGATGGTAGCTGCAATGACTATAATTGGGACTCAGAATGAATGCTCAGACCAAATGGATATATTTTTTAATGCTGGAATAGATGAAGTCAGGTTAGTTTTCAATGAACCCGATTTTGAATCATATGTGAAATCTATAGAGTCAGTATCAGAATTAATACAATAGGATCAAAATGGCACTTACTATTAATGACTTAATCCAAACATCTCACAACACTGCTAAAGAAAAAGGTTGGTGGGATGACTCAAATAGAAATGTAGGGGAATTATTAGCTTTAGTTCACAGTGAAATCAGTGAAGCACTAGAAGTTTACAGAATTAAAGGAAAAGATGGATTACAAGAAATTTGGGAAGATGAAAAAGGTAAGCCCGAAGGATTTGTTACAGAACTTGCCGATGTAATCATTCGGATTGCAGATCTTTGTGGAGAATTCAATTTAGACTTGGAGTCTACTCTAGTCAAAAAAATGGAGTTTAATAAAACTCGTCCATATCGCCATGGAAATAAAAAAGCTTAGGATGCTTTAATTAACTTACGATATGTTTTTCTAAAACCTTAGGGTCAAACTCTACTCCTAAACCGGGCCCTGTAGGAATTTGAATATATCCATTATCAAATACTATTGGGTCTTTAAAAATTTTCTTATGTAATGAACCTTGATTTGCTTCAGCAATCATAAAGTTTGGTGAGCAAGTTGCTACTTGAATCGCTGCTGCTGCTGCAACTGGGCCACAATACATATGGGGTGCAATCACTGCATAGTTTGCTTCTGCCATAGCGGCAACTTTTTTGCCGACTAAAATTCCTCCTGCTTGACCAATATCAATTTGAATAATCTGTGCAGCTTGTTTTCTTAACAACTCAGAAAACTGAAAAATCGTTGCTAATCTTTCCCCAGTAGCAATAGGAATACTAGTATGAGCTGCAACTCTAGCCATCTCATCAATATTCTCCGGTGAAACAGGCTCTTCAAACCAAAAAGGCTGGTAGGGTTCTATAGCTTTTGCAACTCTAATTGCACTGTAAGTAGTCAACTGACCGTGAGTACCTAAGCCCACTTCAAGTTCATTACCTACCGCAGACCTAATGCTTTTAAAAATGTTTTCTGCATAAGTGATTTCTTTAAGGCTGATATCTCGTGGAACTCCAGTAATGGGATGAAAAGGATCAAATTTACAGGCAGAGTTTCCTTCTTTAAGTAATTGCTCTGCTACAGCTCCGGCATTTTCAGCTTTCCCCTCAGGAATAGGGGGCATGTAAGCATAAGCTCTAAGTTGATCCCAGCATTTACCTCCCAGCATGTTGTAAATTGGTTGATTATTTGCTTTTCCGACAATATCCCATAGTGCCATTTCTATGCCAGAAATTACCATTCCATAATGCAAGCTTGGTAATCGATAATCATGCCTACCTGCATACATGTCATAATAAATTTTTTCGATATTAAATGGGTCTTGGCCAACAACAAAAGCTTCAACTGTTTCATGAACCAATTGGATTTGAGATTGGAAATCTCTCCAAGTCATTTTTCCGTAGAAAGAACTTCCTGTAAGTTTTTCTCCAAGTCCTACAATTCCTTCATCAGTAGACAATTCCAAAATTAGAAAGTATTTGCCTCCAACATACCATTCTTCATCTTGACCTCCACCACCACTTTTAATGCCAGGTTCGTTTTCAATCACATATGTTTTAACGCCAGTAACTTTCATGTTTCTACCCTTTCTAATAAAGTTTAACCTCAGGTTCTAATCCTAAAAAGAATTGACCTGCCGTATCATAATGAGCCATTCTACCTTGAATTTGTTGAGATATAGCTCTCACATCTTGAGATTTTCTTTGTATTGGTGTGGATTCAAAAATTGCAGTAGAACCTGATAAATTGTAAATAATATCAGTTACTCTTACTGCCTCTCTTATAGCATGAGTACTTGCAAGCCTTAAATTTACTCTAGATTTTTCTTGCAACTTTCTGTCATTAATTGCTTGATCCCAAAGTTCTTCTACCGCCTCATTTAAATACGAGTTAGCAGATCTCCATATAGCTTCAGCTTGACCTAATTCTCTATGAGTAAATGGCTGTAAGGAAAGCTTGTTTTGATCTTGTGGAGTTCTTGATGATGTATCTCCTATCAATGAATCAATACTTGATCTAGCAGCCCCTAATGCAGTAGTAGCAAATCCTGCACAAAACAATAAAGTCCTAGAAAACAAATATAAAGGGCCTTCAGCAACAGGGGGGCCTCCTAGAACATAAGTATTTTCTTCTGGAACAAATTTATCATTTACTGTAAAACTAAAACTTCCTGTACCTCTTAATCCGTTCACATCCCATGTATCAACCCAGTCAACTTCATTATTTGGAATAAACATATCTCGCATTTCTTTAGAATCAGATCCATTACTTCCAATTCTGCCTGAAATAGGAGCTATAGCTAATGCCCAAGTCGCATGCCTAGAACCGCTACTAAAATTCCATCTACCAGAAAGGTTATATCCACCTTCTACAGGAATTGCATTTGGTGAAATGGGTGGACCATTTGAAAGAATTGCTCTAGGATCCGACCAAATTTTTTCAGCTAGTGATTTATGCATAAACCCTGAAGTGGTAGCTAATACATTATTCTGGTTAAAACACCAAGCAACACTTGCATCTGCTTGAGCAATTAAACTTACCAATTTCAAAAACTCAACAAAACTGACTTCGTGACCACCAACAGACTTCGGTACATATAGTCTAAATAACCCTCCGTCTGCCATTTTATGAATCAAATCAATAGGTATTTGTCGAGAATCAGTAATTTCAGAAACTCTATTTTTGATTTCTGGCACAATGCTAGTTGTGAAATCTAAAAACTGTGAATCTTGTTTTGCTTCTAATTTAACCATTAAAAATCAGCTTTTTTATTTAAATTTAGTCACTCAAAATACATTATGACTTAATTGACTGCAATTGTCAGCAAGACTATGATTTATCTTCTAATTCAAGGATTTTAGCGCCCGTAGCTCAGCTGGATAGAGCGTATCCCTGCGGAGGATAAGGCCGTGAGTTCGAATCTCACCGGGCGCACCATAAATATAATTATGTTTCAAAAATTTATTTTCCCAGTGATTACTGTAACTGCTTCACCTTCAATCATTACCCTATTCTCTCTCACTTCTAACCAAAGCTCACCACCTCGTTTTGAAGCTTGGTAGGCTTTGAGTATATTTTTATCAAATATTTTTGCCCAATAAGGTGCAAGAGTAGAATGAGAAGATCCTGTAACAGGATCTTCAGAAATACCATCATCTGCACAAAAAAAACGAGAGACAAAATCATATTTAGAGTCTTTTGATTTAGCTGTCACTATTATGAAATCATCAAATTTCTTTAACAAACTAAAATCAGGATCAATGTCATAAATCACTTGTTCATCTTCATAAACTAACATTAAATCTCTCGATTTATATACGGTATGAGGCCTAGCGGCTGAAGTGATAGCATCCAACAAAAAATTGGGGATATCTTTCAAATCTTGTTTTTCACCTAATCGTGAAGGGAAATCCATACAATAGCCTTTAAGAGTTTTAACTACTGAAATAGGGCCAACAAATTTAGTGTCAAAAACAATTTCATTCAAATCATTATAAATTTCTGACATCAAAATATGGCCCGAAGCTAAGGTAGCATGCCCACATAAATCTATCTCAAAATTTGGAGTAAACCACCGAAGTAATGGGGGTTCATCTTTTCTGATGAGAACAAATGCTGTTTCAGACAAATTCATCTCAACAGCGATACTTTGCATCAATTCATCACTTAATTCTTGATACAAAACCAATACAGCAGCAGGGTTGCCCTTAAATGGATCGGTAGTAAAAGCATCAACTTGCCAAAAATCTAATGAACTAATCATTGAGATTCGATACTACAGCTCCATTATTTAACAAATCATCAATATCTTTTTTAGAAAAATCGAACTCTTCTAAAATTTCTATAGTATTTTCTCCTAAAACTGGAGCAGATTTATATATTTCTCCAGGTGTTTCTGATAATTTGACAGGAATACCAATATTGGAAATTTCACCAGCAATTGGGTGAGCAGTTTTAATCATCATATCTCTTGAAATAACTTGTTCATTTTCAAAAACTTCTTGTATGTTCAAAATAGGACCAGAAGGAACACCAAATTCTTCAAAAATATCTAACCAGTCATTAGTAGACTTATTTAATATAGTTTTTTGAATTTCTTCTACGAGATCATGAATGTTTTTCATCCTCAGGGAATTATCTGTAAAAAGAGGATTATTCAACAAGTCAGATCTTTGAATAGCATCACATAATCTCTCCCAATTTCTTTGATTGGCAGCACCAACATTCACATAACCATCTAATGTTTTAAATGCTTGATAAGGTGCATTCAACCTATGTGCAGTTCCCATAGGCTGAGGCGTTGAACCAGTAGCAAAAAATTCTGCAGATTCCCAAAAAGTATAAGCAATTCCACTTTCTAGCAAAGAAACATCTACATGCTGTCCTTCATTAGTTTTTAATTTGTGAATGTAAGCATTTAAAATTCCATAAGCTGCATACATGCCGGAATTCAAATCTGTAATTGGTACCCCAATTTTTGTCGGAGTATTTTTATCACTTCCAGTAATACTCATTAATCCACTCATGCCCTGTGTAACTAGATCAAAACCTGCCCTATCTTTGTAAGGACCTGTGGATCCAAATCCAGAAATAGTGCAATAAATTATTGATGGATTTTCAGCTTTAATATCTTCATATCCCATACCCATTTTCTGAAGAGTTCCAGGTCTAAAGTTTTGTATCAAAACATCACATTTTTTAGATAACTGCTTTATTAATTTAACTCCATCAGGATTTTTGAAATCAATTACTATGCTTCGCTTATTGCGATTTACTCCCAAAAAAGCGGCAGATTCTCCATTTATAAAAGGAGGACCCATTCTACGAGTATCATCTCCGCCATTAGGTTTTTCAACTTTAATTACATTTGCGCCCATGTCTGCCAATAATAGAGAGCAGTATGGGCCTGCCATAATTTGAGACAAATCTAATATATTGACTCCACTTAAAGGTTTTTGAGGCATTTATTCACCCTTAAAATTCGGTGGTCTTCGTTCTATGAAAGATTGTCTACCTTCTTGAAAGTCAAGACTGTCAAAATTAGAAAAAGGTAAAAAAGAATCATCTTCCGATAAATTTTCCAAAGATTGGTTGTTTATTACAGTTTGCAAAATTTTCTTATGTCTCTCTTGTGACAATGGAGCTAATGGAAGCATTTCTTCTGCTAATTTTTCTACTATCGCATCCAAGTCGTTTTCTTCACACATTTGAGTAATCATGCCCATAGACAAAGCAGTAGTAGAATCAAAAATTCGCCCACTGAGCAACACATATGAAGCATTTCCAGGTCCTACTAAATTCAACAACCTTTTCATCTCACGATACCCTACTAAAATACCTAATTTAGCTACAGGAATCCCAAATTTACTTTTAGTAGATGCAATTCTAATATCAGTAGCCATAGAAAGTTCACACCCACCACCTACACAAATTCCATTAATTTTAGAAATAGTAGGAATACTTAATGATTCAATAGCATCTAATGCACCATCAAAATACTCTGAGTAATTTTGGGCACTCACAGAATCTTTTCTATTAGTTTCAAAGTCCTTAATATCTGCACCTGAAGAGAAAGATTTACCACCTGAACCTGAAAAAATCACAACTTTACAATTTTGATTGTTTTTGATTTTTTCTACTATTTGAATCAACTTTTTCCAACCATCAAAATTAATTGCATTATGTTGATCAGGCCTATTAAATGTGACCCTAGCTATACCATCATTGATTTCAAAAAGTATTTCTTCAGTCATAGGCATCTTAGAAAGATGTGTACCCACCATCTACCGCTATAGATACTCCATTAACATAATCTGATGCGGATGATGAAAGATATACAGCAGTTCCAGCAAGGTCGTCTGGTTCACCCCATCTATTTGAAGGAATTCTAGATAATATCTGTTGGTACCTATCTTGGAATTGATCTTTAATCCCTTGCGTTAAATCAGTATGAATCCAGCCAGGCAAAATGCAATTTGATTGAATATTATCTTTGGCCCAAGATACTGCTAAAGTTTTTGTTAATTGTACTATTCCACCCTTACTAGAAGCATAAGCAACAGCCCAATCTAATCCAAAAATAGAGGTCATTGAACCTATATTAATAATTTTTCCTGATCCCTGGGATTTCATAATTGGATAAACTTCGCGAGAGCATAAAAAAGCACCTGTTAAATTGATATTTATTACTTGATTCCAATCATCAGTACTGTAGTTTTCAGGAAATTCCCTGATCCCAATACCAGCATTATTTATCAATACATCTATAGAACCAAAAGTTTCATTTGAAATTTTAATCATGTCTTTAATAGAAGATTCATCAGAAACGTCTGAATCAATTCCTATAACATTATCAAATGATTTTTTTAGTTCATTAACAGCTTCTTTAGTTTTGTCAGAATTTCTTCCAGTGATTACTACATTAGCTCCACTTTTTCCAATTTCAGAAGCCATTCCATAACCAATTCCACCATTCCCTCCAGTGACTATTGCAGTTTTTCCAGTTAGGTCAAATAATTTTGAAGACATAATTAATCCTATTAAAGGCCTATGTGTGTTGCAACTTTTTCTAAATGAAAATCTGTATCTCCAAAGATAACTTCTGCTGCTTTCGCTCTTCTGGAATACAGTTGCATATCATGCTCTTTAGTAAAACCTATAGCTCCATGAGATTGGTGACCTAAAGCACAAACTCTTCGTAATGCGTCACTAACCCATGCTTTAGCCATAGCGACATCTTTATCTGCATCAATACCTTCAGAAAGTTTCCATGCTGCTTGATGAGTAATAAACTTTGAACCTTCTACATCTACTTCCATATTCGCACAATGATGTTTTATAGCCTTAAAACTTCCTATAGGCCTACCAAATTGAGTTCTTTGTTTAGCGTATTCTACTGTCATATCTAGAACTTTTTGGCCGCCACCAGACATTTCTGCACATTTTCCAATGGCTGCCCATTGTAAAACCCGTTCAATTGTATCCCACCCTTGATTCAATTCTCCCAATAATGCGTCAGAAGATACTTTGACATTATCTAAAATAACCTCAGATTGCCTATCAGAAGCAATGGTTTTCAGAAGAGTTTGAGTAACACCGTCGGCATCCATTGGAACATTAAAAATACTAATGTCTGTGTCTTGGTCTCCAGTTCTTGCAACTACCAAAATATAATCTGAAACATGTCCATTTAATACAAACAATTTTGTACCATTAATTTCATACCCTTCAGAAGTTTTAGTAGCAGTAGTTTCTATTCCTAAAGGATCAATTCTCCCACTCGGTTCAGTCAAACCTAAAGTAATGTTAATTTGACCTTCAGAAATTCTAGGTAACAATTCTTTCTTTTGCTCTTCAGTTCCAGCGTCATTAATGGTCATACCACCCAAAACAACAGTTGAAAAATATGGGCCGGGAAGCATATATCGTCCCATTTCTTCAAGTAAAATTGTTAAATCTTGATATTCCAATCCTACTCCACCATATTCTTCCGGAATAATTAGACCTAACCAACCTTGTTCAGCAACTTTTTGCCATACTTCTTGAGTGTATCCATTTTCATCTATTTCCATAGCACGAACATAATCTACAGTGCATTCTGTTTCTAAAAACTCTTGAGCACTGTTTTTCAGCATCTGTTGAGCTTCGTTTAATCCTAATTCCATTTTTTTCTCCTTGTGTGTGAATTAACCTCTAGGAAGTCCTAATCCTCGAGTAGCAATTACACTTCGTTGTATTTCAGATGTTCCTGCTGCAACCATTCCTCCGAATGATCTTAACCAAGCATTTTCGATTCTACCTGCTAATGGTGCCCATTTAGATTCAGGTTCTAATTGTCCATGAATCCCCATAATCTTCACTCCTAATCCATATAATCGATTGATCATTTCAGTTCCATAAGCTTTAGTGATAGAGGCTTCCATGTTTGGAATCAAATCTTTACTTTGCATCCAAGCAACGTTGTAGCACATTAATCTAGTAGTTTCGATTTGTACTGCTAAATCAGCTAATTCTCTTCTAATAATTGGATCTTCAGATAGTAATCTTCCATTCTTTTGGTGAGTTTTACAGAATTGGACTAAATCTTCCAAAACTTTTTTAGCTTTTGCAGGTCTATCTACTCCTGATCTCTCAAAATCTAAAAGAGCTGCACCTACGTACCAACCTCGATCTTGTTCACCTACCAGATTTTTCTTAGGAATTCTGACATCACTAAATGTTGCTAAGCCTCTATATGCATTCCACATCATAGGAATTTTCTCAATAGTGACTCCTTCAGTTCCTTCTAATTCTGTCAACACAAAACTTATCCCTCTATGTTTTGGAGCATCAGGATTAGTTCGAACTAACATAAACATCCAATCCGAATCAGCATGAGCCGAGTTCCATATTTTAGATCCAGAAACAACAAAATCGTCTCCATCTTCAACAGCTCTAGTCTGAAGAGATGCCAAATCTGAACCGGAATCAGGTTCAGAATATCCTTGAGACCAGTTAATTTCTGCGCCTGCAATTTGAGGTAGAAATTGTTTTTTTTGCTCATCAGTTCCATATAACATCAAAATTGGACCAACCATTCTAATCCCTGCATCACCTACCGGAATTCCTCTGTAAGCCATTTCTTCATTAAAAACGACTTGCCTCATGTGAGATGCAGCTTGACCACCATATTCTTCTGGCCAAGCCATAGTTAGCCATCCTTTTTCGCCCAGCTTTTTCTTAAACTGACGAACTAATATTTTGTCATCATCATCTTCAGCATCTAAATCCAAATTTCTCCAATCCCAAGGGAGCTCTTTATCAATAAAATCAATTACTTCTTCTCTAAATTTTTCATCTTCATTTTCAAATTTAAAATCCATATTTATCTCCGTTTTCTGATTTATCCTCTAGGTAATCCAAGACCTCTTGTTGCAATAATATTTCGTTGTATTTCTGAAGTACCAGCTGCAATTGTTTCAGAAACATTTGTTAAATGCCAATGCTCGATTCTGCCTCTTAACGGTGCGTATTTTGAATCAGGTTCTAATTGGCTGTGCAATCCTAACATTTGCATTCCAGTAGAGCCAACATGTTGTTGCAATTCAGTTCCAAAAACTTTACCCATAGAAGATTCTTTATTAGGAACTAATCCTGCACCCTGCATCCAAGCAATATTGTAAGAAATCAGTCTACTTACTTCAATTTCAATTGCGAGATCCGCTAGCCGGTTTCTTGTAACTTCATCCTCAGATAGTAATTTACCATCTTTGTAATTTTCTTTTGAGTAGCCTACTAGTTCTTCCAAAACTCTTCGAGATCCAGCAGAGTAATCTACACCAGATCTCTCGAAATCTAATAATGTTGCACCTACATACCACCCACGATTCTGTTCTCCCACTAAGTTTTTCTTTGGAACTCTAACGTTATCAAAAGTTACCATATTAAAACTGTGGTCACCCGCCATATTAATAATTGGATTAACAGTCAATCCAGGAGTGTTCATGTCACACAACAAAAAACTTATTCCTCTATGTTTAGGAGCATCAGGGTCTGTTCTAGTGAGAACCATTATGTGATCTGCCCTATGAGCACCAGAAGTCCAAATTTTAGTTCCATTAATTATAAAATCATCGCCATCTTCTACTGCTCTAGTTTGTAATGAAGCTAAGTCAGAACCCGACTCAGGTTCAGAATATCCCTGACACCACTGAACTTCTCCACTAGACACAGGTGGCAAAAATTCAGATTTCTGTTCGTCAGTCCCATGAATCATTAATGTAGGGGCCATCATTCTAGTTCCAAACACATCTCTTCCCGGAGCTCGAAAATAAGACATTTCTTCAGCAAAAATGACTTGCATCATATGAGATGCCCCTTGTCCACCATACTCTTCAGGCCAAGCCATAGTCAGCCAACCTTTATCAGCAAGCTTTTTTCTCATTTTGAGTGTAAAGTCCCATGCTTCATCAGGAGTTTCATCATCTTCATTTCTGTCCCCTAACTCTGATTGTAGCCAAGATCTTAACTCATCTCTAAAAGTAGCCTCTCCGTCAGTTAAACTGAAATTCATTTAGTTCCCCTTTTTTGTACCTATAAGGTTGTTGATAGCATTTATTCCTTAATGCCTAAACATGTAACTGTCCTGACTATTCCTGATATTGTATGAATTTGGTTAGTTACCAAATCTCCAACTGCATTAAGATCAGAAGAAGAAATTATAGCTATCAAATCATATGGCCCAGTTACTAGATCGACACTGACAACATCATTCATGTTAATTAACGACTCATAAGCAGACTGAGTACTGCCTACACCAGTCTCTATCAATATAAAAGCTTTAGTCGACATTTAACACTCCCTTAATGTTTTGAACTCGCAATCAAATGTCATTTTATTTCGGTTCAGGAATGAGTGTCAATTTTAATCATAAAATCATGTACATAGCTATTAATTTAAACTAATAAATCGTTATAATCGCCCTGATAAAAGTATTAATGTTAGTTGAGGAGATAACTATGCAATCTGATTTGTTCAGAGAAGCTTGGAGTAATTTTGCAACAGGAGTTTCAGTTATTACTAGTATTCAAAATAACAACGAAATCCATGGAATGACTGCGAATGGAATTGCTTCTATTTCATTAGACCCTATGTTAGTTATGGTTTCGGTGGGTCATTCAGCACAAACGCATAAAATTATTACTAAAAACATGAAATATGCGATTAACATATTGTCAGAAGATCAAATAGAAACAGGTAAGTTCTTTGCCAAAAGCAACCAGGAAATACCTGAAAACATTTTATCTGAATTCTATATGAGCAAAAATAATTCTCCATTTTTATCTAATTCCTTAGCTAGCATGGACTGTAACGTAGTGCGTACACACTCAGAAGGTGATCATACGATCTTTATAGGAGAAGTCACAGAAATAGTCGTAAATAACGGAAAGCCTTTGATGTTTTATCAAGGTAAATGGGTAAATTTTTAAAAAAGTTCCAAATATTGACAATTTTCGTTCCTGTTATACCATAAACAGTGGACTTTTTTGCTTGGTAATTCTGATTTCCAGAACTAATCACTAGAAGTTTAATTTTATATAAATTAATGAAACAGGAGGATTGTTTCTATGGCTAGTTTTAAACCATTAGGTAATCGAGTTGTAGTTGAGCCTTTAGAGGGTGAAGAACAAATGAGTGCTGGAGGAATTTATATTCCAGACACTGCAAAAGAAAAACCTCAAGAAGGTAATGTAGTAGCTGTTGGACCAGGTAGAATTACTGACGATGGCAAAAGAGTTGAAATGGAAATCCAAGTTGGAGACACAGTTATCTACTCAAAATATGCTGGAACTGAATATAAGGAAGGCGACACAGAATACCTTGTACTCAGAGAAGACGATATTCTTTTTAAAAAATAAGCTTAGAACTCAGGAGATATTAAAATGGCAAAACAGCTTTCTTTCAGTGAAGAGGCTAGAGCTGCTATGAAGCGTGGTATAGACACGATGGCAGACACAGTAGGAGTTACATTAGGTCCAAGGGGACGAAATGTAGTATTGGACAAAAAATTTGGACCCCCTCAAGTATGTAGTGATGGAGTAACCATTGCTAAAGAGATCGAATTAGAAGACCCATTTGAAAATATGGGCGCACAATTGCTTAAAGAAGCAGCAAGTAAAACTAATGATGTAGCAGGTGACGGAACCACTACAGCTACAGTTCTTGCTCAAGCAATTATTCATGAAGGATTTAAAAACATCGCTGCAGGAGCTAATCCTATGGCTATTAAAAGAGGAATTGATAAAGCTGTAGAAACTCTTCGTTCTTCAGTTCAAGGAATGTCCCAATCAGTAGAAGGAAGAACTCAAATCAGTCAAGTAGCATCACTTTCAGCTCATGACGATGAAATGGGCAATTTAATTGCTGATGTAATGGAAAAAGTCGGTAAAGATGGAGTTATTACTGTTGAAGAATCTAAGGGATTAGATTACGAACAAGAATTTGTTGAAGGAATGCAGATCGATCGAGGGTACATTTCTCCATACTTCATTAGTGACCAAGATCGAATGGAATCTGCCATAGAAGATCCTTACATTCTAATTACAGACAAAAAGATTTCAGCTGTGTCTGATTTATTACCCGCTTTAGAGAAAATTCTCCAAATCGGCAAAAATGTTGTAATTATAGCTGAGGATGTTGAAGGCGAAGCATTAGCAACATTAGTAGTAAACAAATTACGAGGAACCCTGAACGTATTAGCTGTTAAAGCCCCAGGATTTGGAGACAGAAGAAAGGCAATGTTAGAAGATATTGCTATTTTAACTGGAGGAGTTGTAATCAGCGAGGAAGTTGGAAGAAAACTCGATTCAGTTTCTGTTGAAGATTTAGGTAGAGCTAGAAGAGTAGTTGCTAGCAAAGAAGATACTACTTTTGTTGAGGGTCATGGAGATGATTCTCAAATTTCTGGAAGAATCAATCAAATCAGAGCTCAGATCGATGAAACTACGTCTGATTTTGATAGAGAAAAACTCCAAGAAAGATTAGCCAAGCTTTCTGGTGGTGTAGCTATCATCAAAGTTGGAGCAGCTACAGAAGTTGAACTTAAAGAAAAGAAAAATAGAGTAGAAGATGCTCTCTCAGCCACTAGGGCAGCTGTTGAAGAAGGAATAGTTCCAGGTGGTGGGCTTGCATTAATCAGAGCTCGACAATCTTTAGAAGATTTAAACTTCGAAAATGATGAGCAAACTGGTGTAAATATACTAAAATCAGCTTTAGTAAAGCCACTGATGTTAATTTCAGAAAACACTGGCGTTTCAGGTGAAGTGATACTTGCTGAGACATTAAAAGGTGATGGAGATTACGGTTACGATGCTGAAACAGGTGAATATGGGAACTTATTGGAGAAAGGCATAATGGATCCAGCAAAAGTTACTCG
The DNA here is from genome assembly GCA_022447825.1 of SAR202 cluster bacterium. Lineage (GTDB taxonomy): Bacteria > Chloroflexota > Dehalococcoidia > Lucifugimonadales > UBA826 > AG-426-M11. The sequence continues at coordinate 5,084 of JAKUTY010000009.1, read as the reverse complement.
AGCTGCCATTGAGAATGCTTCAAGTGTTGCTGCTATGGTTCTTACAACAGAATCATTGATCAGTGATATTCCTGAACCTGCTGCTGCTGCTGCACCAGCAATGCCTCCAATGGATTACTAAAAACCTTTAGTAAAAGTTAAATTAAAAGGCTCCCGTTGGGAGCCTTTTTTTTTGTTAATAAAAATCTTGAAAATAACTTGATAAATCACCTACTAATACCACTATAATGCAAGTATGTTCACACACCTTCATGTCCATACTGAATACAGCATGCTAGATGGATTATCCAGACTAGAACCTTTAGTAGATCGAGCCGCACATTTAGGCATGCAAAATCTAGCAATTACAGACCATGGAGGAATGTATGGTGCTGTAGATTTCTTTCAATTAGCTAAAAAATCAGGGATTAAACCCATCATTGGTAGTGAAATTTATGTTGCTCAAAAGAGTAGATTTGATAGAACTCCATCAGAAAAAATACACCATATGACTGTACTGGCGAAGAACAATGTAGGTTATAAAAACCTAGTCAAGCTTATTACCGACGCAAATTTGGAAGGTTATTATAGAAGACCAAGAGCAGACAGAGAATTAATAGAAAAATATTCTGAGGGCTTAATAATTTTATCTGGATGCCCAAGCGGTGAAGTTCCTTGGTTAACAACCCAAGAAAGAATGACTGATGCAATAAATACCGCCGCATGGTACAAGGAAATTTTCAAAGATGATTATTATCTCGAAATCATGGAACATGGTGATGTTCCAGAACTTCCTCAAATTAATCAGAATTTAGTATCAATTTCTAAAGAATTAAATATCCCATTAGTTGCTACAAATGACTCACATTACGTCATGGAAGAGCATGCCAAAGATCATGATGCACTCTTGTGTATTCAAACCAATACCACTATTCATGATCCCAACAGAATGAGATTTGAAGAACCTTCTTATCATCTTAGAAGTCACGAAGAGATGGTAGAACTATTTACAGAATTACCTGAAGCAATTTACAACACGGAGTTGATTGCAGAAAAATGTAATTTAAATTTAGATTTTACTCAAGTTCGATTACCAGAATTCCAAGTTCCTGATGGCATGACTTCACATGAATATCTTACAAGTCTTTGTTGGAAAGGCTACCAAGAAAAAATTCATAACCCCTCTCCTATTTACGAAGAAAGAATGAAATATGAATTGGAAGTCATTAAACAAACTCAGTTTCCTGACTATTTTTTAGTAGTTTGGGATATTGCATTATTTGTTAGAAAAAATAATATTTTTTTCACTGTGAGGGGAAGTGCTGCAGCTAGCTTAGTACTATATTGTTTAGGGGTTACAGATGTTGACCCAATGCAATATAAATTAGTATTTGAAAGATTCCTAAATCTTGAACGAAAAGAAATGCCTGATATAGATATGGATTTTCAAGATGATAGAAGACAGGAAGTCATAAATTATTGTGCATCTAGATATGGTCGTGAACATGTAGCTCATATAATTACATTTGGAAGGTTTGGCGCTAGGCAATCAATCAGAGATGCAGGTAGAGCATTAGGAATTCCATTACCAAACGTAGATCGAATTGCAAAAATGATACCTGAAAAACTTAATATCACTTTAGATGAGTCTCTAAATGAAAGTGTAGATTTCAAAGATGCATACCAATCAAATAACGAAACAAAAGAACTTATAGATTCTGCAAGGCAATTGGAGGGAGTTACAAGGCATAAAAGCTTACATGCTGCTGGAGTTGTCATTTCAAAAGAACCTCTAAACGACGTTGTACCTCTAGAATTTACATCTAGAGGAGATTCTGATGGAGCTGTAATGACCCAATATGCGATGGAGCCAGTAGCTGCATTAGGGCTGCTAAAAATGGACTTTTTGGGACTGATGAACTTAACTGTTTTAGACGAATCTCTTCGTTCAATATCACACAACTATGGTGTTGAATTAACTTTACAAAAAATCCCTATAGACGACAAAGAAACATTTGATCTTTTATCTAGAGGAGAAACGGTTGGAGTCTTTCAATTAGAAAGTTCTGGGATGACTAGATATATTAAAGAGTTAAAACCTACATCTATTGGAGATGTAGCAGCAATGATTGCATTATTTAGGCCTGGGCCTATGGAGCATATTTCTACCTTTATTGAAGGTAAACATGGAACAAGGCAAATCACATATATCCATGATGCACTTAAAGATATTTTAGAAGAGACTTATGGGGTAATAGTATTTCAAGATCAAGTTTTACACATTGCAAGAGAATTTGCAGGCTACACATTAGGTAAAGCTGACATTTTAAGAAAAGCCATGGGTAAAAAAGTTCCGGAAATAATGGCTGAAGAAAAAGATAAATTTATCAGTGGTGCTATAGATAAAGGATACTCAGAACAACTAGCTTCAAGTGTGTTCGATCTTGTTGAACCTTTCGCGGGTTACGCTTTCAATAAAGCTCACAGTGTCAGCTATGGTCTAGTGTCTTATTGGACAGCATATATGAAAGCAAATTTCCCATCAGATTATATGTGCGCTTTCATGAATTCATATATAGATAAAAAAGATCGCTTAATAGCAGCTGTAGCAGATTGTAGAAGAATGGGTATTGAAATTTTGCCCCCAGATATTAACAAAAGTAATTCGAAATTTACTATTGAAGACCAAGGGAAAGATAATCCTAGTATTAGATTTGGGTTAAGTGCAATTAAAAATGTTGGAGCAGAAGCAGTCAATGAACTAATCGAATCAAGAAAAGAAAATAATGGGTTTTCTTCACTAGGTGATTTGTGTAGAAATGGCGATTTATCGAGTATTAACCGCAAAGCTTTTGAATGCATGATAATGGCAGGTGGATTTGATGAATTTGGTGACAGGACTAGCATGCTAGATGCAATAGAAAAAATCCTGTCTATTGCGCAGGCAGAATCAAATCTAAGAAATTCTACCCAAACTACAATGTTTGAAATGCTAGATCAAAATGATGATGCTCCAATTACCGACATACAATTACCTTTTGCGTCAACATCAGATCATCAAAAAAGAATTTGGGAAGTTGAACTCATGGGAATTAGTGTTTCAACAGCCAATCAATTATCCAACTTGTTATCAAGGGTAAATTCAAAGGTAAAAATCTCCTTATCTCAAATTCAACAAGCATCTAATAATGGAAGGGCAAAAATGGCAGGACAAGTTGCGACTGTTGTAGATAGATTCACTAGAGACAATCGCCCATTCAAAATAATCACGTTGGAGATGATAGACGGTAGCGTAGAAGCAGTTGTTTGGGAAGACACGCTAAAAACTACTCAAAACATTTGGAAACCTGGATCCATATTAGAAATTTCAGGAAACATTAGAGAGAGGGACAATGAGTACACTATCAATGTTTCTGATGCTTCTGAATTTAACGTAGATGAATTATTAAAAGGAAAACAAAAACATTCAATGGAAGAGATTCAAAATAATAATCAACTCAAAGAAGAAAAAACTATAGAACTAAATGGTGCTACAAATCACGTAAACAGTACTCCTAAAAAAGGCATATTGTTAAAGTTAAAAGAATCTGGTGATTCTAATACAGATGAAAACTTAATGGAAAATCTCAAACAACTTCTGTTATCTAACACAGGAAATGATGACGTCACATTTGAGATAGAAACCCAAGATACGTATGTAACAATGGACTGGCCAATAGTTAAAGTTGACGCATCACCTGAATTGGAATCAAAAATAAGTGAGATGCTTGGAGATTCCGGATCGGTCCTTATTCAAAGCAAGATGTTTTAATGATGGTGGGCGATGAGGGACTCGAACCCCCGACTCCCTGCGTGTAAAGCAGGTGCTCTAACCAACTGAGCTAATCGCCCTTGAGTAAAAGATCAGACAAACATCATAACTGTATTGATAGTTTTTGCCAAGAAATCATGATTATTGATTAGTCAGTTTTCCATCTAAAACATGTCTAAATGTATTAAATTTTAGAAACCAAAAAATCCATCATTCGTTTTTCCAAATACACTCTATCGGATTGTCCTCTAGGCATATGACGCTCTTTAGGAAAAGCTAACAAATCGTAAGATTTATCATTTTCTATTAAACTTTGAATCAATTCTGCAGAATGAGTGAAATGAACATTTTCGTCTATCATTCCATGAATTATCATCAATTCTCCATCCAAATTTTTTGTATAACTTGTTACATTTGATAAATCATAATTTTCAGAATTTTCTTCAAGTAATCCTAAATATCTTTCTGTGTAATGAGTATCATATAGTTGCCAATTAACTACAGGGGCCCCTGCCGCACCAACTCTAAATAATTCAGGGTATTTAGCCATACACATCAATGTCATATACCCACCATAACTCCAACCAAAAACCCCTACCCTACCCTCATCAGTTAAACCTTCATCAATCAACCAATCCAACATTAACTTTTGATCGTTTACTTCAATTTCGCCTAGCTTATTTTTAATAGATGATTCAAAACTTACTCCACGTCTATTACTTCCATGATTATCAACCACAGCGACTAAAAATCCTTGGTCTTTTAAATATTGTAGTCGTAAATTTGCAGTTAACCCCCAACTATTTGTAACAAGTTGAACATGAGGACCACCATACACATAAACCACTGTAGGATAAGGTCCTACACCGAATATGTTTTTATCTGGGTAAAATACTGCTGAATTTAAATATTCAGATTTTTTATGAGGAATTTTTAATAATTTTGGAGGAGTTAAACCAAATTCATCAATTCTCACATCCTTATCTGGTGAAATATCTTTGATAAGTTCGTCAGTTTTTAAATTTCGCAACTCAACTCGAGGTTGTTGGGATAATGCATGATTAACATCAATATAAACATTTTTATCACAATTAATTTTTACATTGTGGATTCCTGATCTGTTTGATGAAATAGAATCAATCAAACCTTCTTTGTTAATCCTGTAAAGATGTTTTTCAAGCTCTGAATCTTTAGTAGCAGTAAAAAATAATTCATTAGTATCTTTGTTAAAGCCTTCAAATGAATCAATTTGCCAATCACCTGAAGTAATTTGGTTAAGTTCACCTGTGGTTAT
>JAKUTY010000008.1 GCA_022447825.1 SAR202 cluster bacterium | reverse complement strand
TCATAAAAGAAACACCTCTCCCTAAAACCAGAGCAGTAAAACCTACTCCTACTCCAAGCAGAAAAGTTGCGGTTGAGCAAAGATCTAATATCGACAGGTCTTCAGATACAAAATCTGAAATCCGACCAACTCCAACACCAGAAAGAAGATCCAGATGGTCATCTTTCTTTAGTCGAAGTTCTGGTCGTGCAGTAGGTATGGATTCAACCCCCGAAGAAGCATCGAGTACCAATGGAAGTTGTAACAGTCCCGGAAATGATGGATTAGCATTATTATCAATGATTTTATTGCCAATTATTTTCCGATCAAAATCCCTATTTAAATCAAAATAAAATTACGCATAAAATAGGAACACAACATATTGAGAAAAATCACTTAAAAATGGTACAATATGTATCGTGAAAAAGCTTGGAATTTTACAAGAATTTACTTTATTTATTTCAGTAAACTTGAAACAGTTTACTAAAGCAAACTCCCCCCTTTTTTATCGCAACTATTACTCATAAAAATTTTATGATGAAACTTTCTATTTAGGAGAAATCTTATGGCCACCCTTAGGGACGAAAATAACGAGCAATATTCCGCGGATGATATACAAGTACTGGAAGGAATGGAGGCTGTTCGTAAAAGACCGGGTATGTACATCGGTAGTACAGACCAAAGGGGTTTGCATCACCTAATTTATGAAATAGTAGATAACAGTGTGGACGAATTTATGGGAGGATTCTGTACTGAAGTATCCATTACCATCCAAAAAGACGGCTCTGTATTAGTCCAAGACAACGGAAGAGGTATTCCTGTAGACATACAATCCCAAACAGGTTTAACAGCTCTAGAAACAGTAATGACAGTTTTACATGCCGGTGGAAAGTTTGGCGGAAAAGCTTATGCGGTTTCTGGTGGATTACACGGAGTTGGAGCATCTGTGGTTAACGCTCTTTCTTCCTCATTACAGGCTGAAGTGGTACGAGATGGAAATATTCACACTCAAACATACTCCAGAGGAATAACACAAACAGAAATCACAACAGAAGTGGCTCCAGAAGGCAGAATCACTGGTACCACTGTCTCATTCATGCCAGACACCGACATATTCGGTGAATTAGTTTACGACTTTAATATTCTAATGAATCGATTTAGAGAGATGGCATACCTTAACAAGGGATTACAAATCACATTTAAAAGTGATTGGCACACTTCGAAATGGCCTAACCATGAACTTACTTTTTATTTCGATGGCGGAATTTCAAGTTTTGTAAGAGGACTAAACCAAAAAAGAAATGTTCTTCATGAAAATCCTATCTATGTAGAAGATGTTATTGACACTACCAGTGTTGAAGTAGCACTCCAATATAACGAAACATATACAGAATCTGTATATGCTTTCGCTAACTGTATTAATACTGAAGATGGGGGTACTCACGTTACCGGATTTAGAGCTGCTCTTACTAGAGCAATCAACGACTACGCAAGAAAAGAAAAATTCTTAAAAGATAGTGAACCAAACTTAGCTGGAGAAGACACTAGAGAAGGCTTAACTGCTGTGATAAGCCTAAAAATACAAGAACCTCAGTTTGAAGGTCAAACAAAAAATAAATTAGGAAACCCTGAAGCTAGAACCCAAGTAGAATCTGTTTTAGGAGATAAACTCAAAACCTTCCTTGAGGATAATCCAAAAGAAGCAAAAACCATCATTGATAAATGTATGACCTCTCAAAGAGCTAGGGAAGCTGCTAGAAAAGCACGAGATCTAATCATTAGAAAGAATGCAATGGACGGAGGCGGATTACCTGGTAAATTGGCAGATTGTTCAGAAAAGAATCCTGAATATTGCGAAATATATTTGGTTGAGGGAGACTCTGCTGGCGGTACTGCAAAAATGGGTAGAGACAGAAAAACTCAAGCTATATTACCTCTTTGGGGAAAAATTCTTAATGTTCAAAAATCTCGAGATGACAAAATAGTTCAACATGACGCTATTCGCGCAATGATTACTGCATTGGGAGCAGGACTCGGAGAAGATTTTGATTTAGATAAGCTCAGGTACCATCGAGTCATCATCATGGCTGATGCTGACGTAGACGGATCACACATTCGAACTCTTTTACTTACATTCTTTTTCAATCATATGAATGAATTAGTTACTAATGGACACTTATATATTGCTCAACCTCCTTTGTATAAAATTGGGTCAGGTAAACAAGAACAATACGTATATTCTGACCAGCAAAGAGAAGAAATCTTAGAACAATTAGACGGCAAGAGAAACGTTAATATCCAAAGATATAAAGGTCTTGGTGAAATGAATGCCGAGCAACTTTGGGAAACTACAATGAATCCTGAAACTAGAACTCTTCTACGTGTAGAGGTAGCTGATAAAAATAATGCTGCCAATGATTTTGAAATGTTAATGGGTGATGAAGTTCCACCAAGAAGAGAATTCATAGAAACTCATGCTTTGGAAGTAACAAATCTAGACGTTTAAATCAGTCCCACATTGAAGTAGAGAAATATCTTTCGCCAATGTCGTTAAATACTGTCACGATATGTCCAGTTTTTAACTCTTCAGCTAAAGTTTTAGCCCCTAACAGATAGGCTCCACATGACTGACCCACAAATATTCCCTGCCGAGCCAAAACTTTCGAAACTTCATATGCTTCAATAACATCTATTTCAAGCATTCGGTCTATAACAGATTTATCCAAAATTTCTGGAATAATATGACCTTCTCCAAGAGGTTTAAGCCCTTCGACTCCCGGCCATTCATCAAATTCAATACACACAACCTGAATATCTGGATTTGTTTCTTTTAGTCTTCTACCAATTCCAGAAATAGTCCCACCTGTACCAACACCCCCAACAAAATGAGTTATAAAAGGAGCCTGTTGAATAAGTTCGTAACCAGTAGTTTCATAGTGAGCGTCCGGATTATTCTGATTTGAGTATTGATCACAATAAAAATATTTTTCAGGATCTGATTCATATCTACGTTTTACTTCGTATAAAGCCTCATCATAGCCTAATTGAGCATCGGTAAAGATTAAGTTTGCACCATGAGCTATCAGCCTCTTTTTTCTCTCTTCACTCGCATTTTCAGGCATTACTAATTCAACTGGATATCCTAAAACAGCTCCTATCATCGCATACGCAATTCCTGCATTACCGGATGTAGCGTCTAAAATAGTTTTGCCTGGCTTCAAATTTCCATTAATCACTGCCTCTGAAAGCATTCTCAAAACAGGCCTATCTTTAATTGATCCTCCAGGATTTAGTTGTTCAAATTTTGCATAAATTGATGCTTCTCCTATATCCCAAGGAAGATTCAATTTAACTAACGGAGTATTACCAATCGAAGAAAGAGTAGGGAAATTTTGTATAAATTCTTGGATTTTTTCAGAATATGGCAATGATTATCCTTCAAAAGTAATTTTTTATTCTATGCATTAATCATAAAAAAGTTTAATCTAGAGTCTATCCATTATAAATCGGACTGTTAAAAAATGGAAAAAAGGGAAGCAAAATCAAAAATTCAATCTCTGTCTACAGAGATTAATAAACATAACCACCTATATTATGTTTTAGACCAACCTATTATTTCTGATGGGCAATTTGATGTCTTATTAAAAGAATTAAAAGATTTAGAGTCTGTTTTCCCAGAATTACTTTTACCTAATTCCCCAACACAACGAGTAGGAAGTGATCCGTTACCAAGTTTTGAACAAGTTAACCATGAAATCCCTATGCTTAGCTTAGGAAACGCTTTTAACGATCAAGATTTAGGGAACTGGTATAAAAGAATCTCATCTTCTATCGATTCAAATAAATTTGAAATCGCCTGTGAATTAAAATTTGATGGATTAGCAGTTTCTTTATTATATGAAAATGGCATATTTGTTAGAGGAGCTACTAGAGGAAACGGATCAATTGGCGAAAACATCACCTTAAACCTTAAAACCATTAAAAGCATTCCTCTCACTTTAACTGGTAATCCTCCTTCTTTATTAGAGGTAAGAGGCGAAGTTTTTATTCCAAAATCACAATTCTTAACCATGAATCAAAAACGAGAAAATGAGGGGTTACAAACATATGCTAATACTCGCAATACAGCAGCAGGCTCTCTAAGACAATTAGATTCAAAAATTACTGCTGAAAGACCATTAGATATATTTATTTATGGAGTGGGAGCAACAAACTCACCTGATTTTAATAACTCGCATTGGGAAAACCTAGAAAAATTAAAACAATTTGGATTTAAAATTAATCCCTATAACGAATTAGTTAAAAATATTGAATCAGCTATCTCTTATTACGAGAAATGGTTATCTAAAAAAGAATCCATTGATTATGACTGTGACGGAATAGTATTTAAAATTAATGAAATTGATTTTCAGGAAATTTTAGGAAGTGTAGGTAGAGAACCAAGATGGGCAATCGCTTACAAATTTCCTGCTGAACAAGTAGTCACAAAATTACTAGATATTCAAACTAATATTGGTAGAACTGGCAGCATTAATCCATACGCAATTTTAGAGCCTGTAGAAGTTGGTGGAGTTATTGTCAGACAAGCTACTTTACATAACGAAGAATACATCATTGCTAAAGACCTAAGAATTGGTGATTGGGTAACAGTAGAACGAGCTGGAGAAGTGATACCCCAAATAGTTCATAGAAATGAATCTAGAAGAAATGGTTCAGAAATTATTTTTAAAATGCCTTCGTTGTGTCCAAGTTGTAATGCAATTACATCTAGGCTAGAAAACGAATCTGCTCTCTATTGTACGAATGCTCAATGTCCAGCTCAATTAGAAAGATTATTAGAACATTTTGTAAGTAAAACAGCTATGGATATCGATGGATTAGGCATTAAAACCACAACATCTCTAATTGACAATGAACTTATACATGATGTTTCAGACATTTATTTCTTAGATAAAAATAAACTAGAAAATATAGAAAGAATGGGCGAAAAAAGTATTAAGAACTTACTTGATTCAATCGAAAAGAGTAAATCGCAACCCTTCTCAAGATTAATTACCGGGTTAGGAATTTCACATGTTGGAAGTGAAGTAGCAGAAATTCTAGTTAATGAGTTCAAAAATATTGATTCTCTAATGAATGTCACTGCTGATGAATTACAACAAATCCCTTCTATTGGTCCTAAAATAGCGATAAGTCTAGTAGATTTTTTTCAAAAAGAAACCAATAGAAGAATAATTGAAAAACTCAAAACTGCAGGTATTAAAACTGAATTAGAAAATCAAAATTCTGGATCTGAAAATAATCTTCTAAATCAACAGAAATTTGTAGTTACAGGAAAAATGGAAAATTTCTCAAGAACTGAAATACAAAACCTGATTAAAGAAAATGGTGGCCTAGTCACTAATCAGGTATCCAACTCAACAAATTTTCTAATCGCTGGATCTGATTCAGGATCTAAATTAAATTCTGCAATTGAAAATAACGTAAAAGTAATTAGTGAATCAGAATTTCTAGCAATGATTTCTAGCTAGCATTCATTAAAGAGTCAAAAATTAATGGATGATCTATCTGTAATTTATTGAAATCTTCTACGGTATCTAAATCAAAAAGCATCCCTTTAGGTTGTATTACCTCATAATCGATTAAATTTTGTTTACACTCATCCACATGTTTCTGAAAACTGTTTTCTCCTAATTGGCAGCTAAAATTTGTACTAACATTAAAAGAAATACAGTTCGTACCACCATCTGAACTAGAAGGAACTAAAACTACTTTTTGTCCAAATTCAGAAGATTCCATTACCTGATTGATGTCAGTTTCATTTAATAATGGCAAATCACTGGGAATATAAATTGGAATCTCTCCTAATTGTTTCCTATCGCTTACAGCTATATCGATATCATGAGCTAAATGATCACCTTTAGGAATCATTGTATCTACATCAAAAAGACTACCAACTTCTAGAATAGAATCATCTGTGCCTACTAAAACAATATTATGAGCATTAGATTTTTTTGCAGCTTCAAGTACTATTTTCAACATTCCAAATGTAATCGTTTTTCGAGAGTTAATATCTAAAACTGAAGAAAGTCGTGATTTAGTTTCACTCAAATCTTTCAATGGAATTAATAAAGTAAAAGTTTGGTTTTTTAATTGCATAAATTCAATAAAAATTTTGCTAAATTAGTTTTTTCGACTAACGAGTTCATAATTATATTTGTTTGAAAGGTTTTCATTCCTAATCTATTTATCTTAGGTATCAAATGAGAATCTATGTCATCTAAAACAAAATAATCACAAATTTCTGTGAAATGTTTTGCAATCCCAAATGCAGAAATCTCTTGATTTAATTCTTCAAGCAATTTTGCAGTTGGGCCTTTGATGGCATCTCCATTCACAATAGAACTAACAGCTATTCTTTTACCATCAAAAGATTTCAACAAATCCAATACACCAGGTAAAAAAATGATCGGATGTAAACTCAAAAAAGGATTTGAAGGACAATACAACAAATAATCAGCCTCTTCCAAAGCAGTTAAAAAATTGGGAGAAGGTGTTGCATTCTGAATCCCTTCAAATCTGATAGAAGTAACCTTGGGTTCACAAAAGTATTTAACGAAATATTCTTGAAAATTTAAATCCCCTCTATCAGTAGTTAAAACAGTTCGAACTTTATCATCTGTCATTGGAATAATAGGAAACTCTAACCCATGTGCCTTACATAATTTTTCAGAAATTTCTGACAATGTCATATTTTGTTTCATTAAATTCGTTCTATAAATATGAGTAGCAAAGTCTAAATCTCCAAGCTGAAACCATGAATCTAAACCTAGTTTTTTTAATTCAGAAAGAGTTCTAAAAGATTCATCTTTAATTCCCCACCCCAATTTCTCATTAGACTTCCCAGAAAGCGTATACATCATAGTATCTAAATCAGGAGAGACATGAAGTCCATAAAATTCTTGATCATCTGCAGTATTAACCACAATAGACAATTGGTCCGGAGACAAAATTTCAGTAAGACCTAAAGCTAATTTTGCTCCACCAACACCTCCAGCAAGGGCAACAAATTTACTCAAAAAATCCTCCTATATTTAATGAACAAGTTTATATGAACCTTGATTGTATCTCATGCTAAAATCCTGATACCGAGTATAAATAAGGGTTCTAATCATTCATATTTCAAATCTCTCGCTCAGAAATTTCAGGAACTATAAAAACCTTGATATCAGTTTGCCATCTAAAGTCACACTTTTAATGGGCAATAATGGTCAGGGAAAAAGTAATTTTCTTGAAGCTATTTATATGCTTTCTGTAGCAAAATCATACAGAGGGAATACTGAACGAGACCTCATCACAGAAGGATCTGTAAACGGTTTGTCATATTCTAAAATTGCTTGCGATATTCAACTTGAAGAAAAAAGTACAAAACTAGAAATACACTATCAATGTGAACCATCTGATAACAACGATGGATTTATAGCACAAAAATTTATCAAAATTGATGGGATTCCCAAACGAGCTAGTGATTTTGTAGGTCATTTAAATTCAGTTTTATTTTCTGTTGCTGAATTAGATTTAGTTTTCGGTACCCCCAGCTCTAGGAGAAGATATTTAAATATTCTAATTTCTCAAATTGATAAAAATTACTTAAAAAATCTATTAGATTTTCAAAAAATCAATTCTCAACGAAATAGTCTTCTTAAATTAATTAGAGAAGGAAACTCTCAGGAGAATGAACTTTCATATTGGGATTCACAATCTGCTAAATTGGCAACCGATTTAATAATCAAACGAGTTGAGATATTAGAAAATTTATCCAATTTATCTAATCCTATACATAAAGAAATGAGCAATTTAAAAGAAAATATGTTTTGTTCATATCTACCCAGTTCTAATGAGATGTATCCCATGAATCCTGAAAAATGTTTTGACTTCATATGTTCAAAATTGATTTCCAATAGATCACGAGATATATCATCAGGCACAACTTCAATTGGGCCACATAGAGATGACTTTCAAATTTTCATTAATAATTTAGACTCACATAGATTTTCTTCAAGAGGACAAGCTAGAACTGCAGTATTAGCATTAAAATTTGCAGAAGCAGAAATCCTGAAGCAATCAAGAAACACTACTCCCATCTTATTACTAGACGATTTACTTTCCGAACTTGATTTAGAAAGAAGGGAACAAATCTTAGATATGACAAAAAAATTTGATCAATCAATAATTACTACTGCTGAGCCTGAAATTATTAGTGCAGAATTTAAAAATCAATCAAACCTTTTAGAAATTAAAAACGGTGAGATTTCGGAGCAAAAGGAATGAAGAGCTTTTCTATTTCAACAATTTTAGCTGGAGCAGCTCACTTAATTAGTATTCCAACAGGGCTAATTTTATTAATATTTCCAATCATATTAACTACTGAAATAATTAGTGACGACAAAGGGTTTACTCAATCAATTCAATCCTATCAAACTCTTCTAGAATCTAATTTCTCACTATCATTACCAATAATTGTGTTCCCATGGATCATTTCAGGAGTATGCCTCATTTCAAATTTAATGGTCACACAAAATACGTCAAATAATTCCATTAGATTGAGATGGAAAACCTATACGTGGGGAGCTGTTTTATTAATGGGGATATATATTTTTTTAAGTCCAACAGGACTGTATTATATTCCTGTTGGACTTTTATTACTTTTATCAATAATTATCAAAAGGTAAGCTAAGCAGGCTCAAACATAGGAAGTGCAATCTCGCCTTCACCCTGATCTAACCAAGAAAGCTTAACTTTCATACCGATTTTAATATCTTCAATTGGATTGTCGACATTAACGACATTGGTCATAATTCTAAATCCTTCATCTAAGTCCACATATGCCACAGCGTAAGGACCAATATCCTTAAATGCAGGATGTCTACTTTGCATCACTACACTAAAAGTGTATACAGTTCCTAATCCTTTTGATTGATTCCATGTGTTGTTTAAACTTCCACATTGAGTACAGTGTGCTCTTGGATAAAAGATCACTTCAGGACAATCATCACATGTTTGATACATAAGTTTCTTTTCTTTTGTAGCATCCCAAAAAGGTTGTGTATCGGGCTCAGGAAATCTTGGTTGAGGTCTCATAGTCATATTGTTTCTCCTTATTAATCTGCAGCTAAAATAATGGGTGAAGTCGCGTGACGAGCTCCAAGTTGTCCACCATTTCCTACAGCTACAGCTAATTTTGCATTGTCTACTTGTGAAGTTGATTCACCTCTCATTTGTCTAGTAGCTTCTAAAATACAAAATATCCCTCTTTCTCCTGGATGATTTGATGAAAGGCCTCCACCATCTGTATTCAACGCAGGACCACCTTTTTGATCAAATTTTAAAATTCCACTACTCACATAATCTCCGCCTTCACCTTTTTTACAAAAGCCCAAATCTTCAATCATCAACATCACTGTGATTGAAAACGAATCATATGCCATCAAAACATCTATCTCACTGGGAGTTACTCCAGCATCTTCAAATGCAACAGGTCCGGATTGTGCACCAGCACTCACAGTGATATCTCCACCATTTTCACGATATTTAGTAGCTTCTCCGCCACCTATAATCCATACTGGCTTTTTCTTACAATTTTTTGCAACTTCTTTTGAAGCAATTACCACTGCTCCTCCACCATCTGAAACCATACAACATTCTAGTAAATGAAGTGGCCAAGCGATCATTCTTGAATCAACAACATCTTGAACAGTGATCTCATTTACTCCCACAAATTCTAAATCTGTCATAGCTTTGACGGCATCTGGATTTCTCATGGCATGATACCTAGTAGCTACAGAGATTTCTGCAAATTGTTCATTTGTGGTGCCATATTGATGCATATGCCTAGCTTTTACCATTCCATAACCTGCGATACCAGTCATACCCCATGAATCTTCCATATTATTAAATGGAGTAGGAGCACCTTGTCCGGTAGCACCGGCTGTACCAATAGCTACTCTGCCTGAATGAGCTGTAGACCCATAAGTTAAAATAGCAACATCTGCTTTTCCAGCTGCAATCATAGTTGCAGCATGGTGTGCCTGGAATTCGTATGATGTACCACCCACACTAGTTACATCTATTAACCTAGGCTTGAAACCAAAATATTCTGAAATACTCAATCCACCAATATTTTGATTTTGGCCATTGTCATAAACTGCATCAACATCTTTCCAACTCAATCCTGCATCAGCTAAAGCTTTAGATGCAGATTCAGCTTTAATCTGTAGAGCGCTAACTCCTGGTGCAACTCTAAGTGGGTATTCATGAATACCAACTACTGCTACTTCTCTTGTTTGGGACATAATTTTGCTCCTCAATGGATTTTTCTTTGATTTCTTCCGTGAAAATAGCATACAGGTGACTTAGCGTCAATTCCAAACAACTGTAGTGCCCATGTTTGGATTCTTGTAAGATAACAGTATGGAAAGTAACTCTCATTATCAAGAAAGATTTTGCCCAAAATGTAATGGGAAATTAATTCCTCTCAACCCCTCAATGTGTCCCTATTGTGACGAACGAGTTCCCCACTCTATGAAATTTCTTAATAACGCTCGAATTGGTAAAAACAGCCTATTCAGATGGACTGTAACTGCAATTTTAATCATGTTTATGTGGAGTTTTGTAGGTGGTATACCATTTATGACAGTATGTGGAATTTTGGACGATAGTCCTTTTTGGGGATATTCATGTGATATAGATTCATATGCACCCTCTATTAAAGGTCCCTCTGCTGCTCCAAATTTTTTATTTCTTCATTTAGTTTTTGTAATTGGACTTTTTGGATTCTGGTTTTTAACAAATTCTATTCAAAAAAAACCAGTTTTAACTATGATTACAGGAAGAAAACAAATTGATACAGACAGAATTATATTTGCTATGTTTGTGTCTTTTGTTTTTTATTCAATCGCTCTATCCACAGAATTATTTATATCAAATGCAAATAATATCCCTATAGCACTTAAATATGAGGGATTTAGCCCCGATTGGTTCTTAGTACTATTGCTAGCTATACTTTTTGTACCTATACAAGCTGGATTAGAGGAAATCATATTCAGGGGATACATACTTCACGGACTTTCTTTAATTCTAAACAATAAGATGTTTCTAGCATTTGCTACAGGATCAATATTTGCTTTTGTACACCTATCAAACCCAGAGCCATGGACATACGGCATTGGACCCTATCTGATGGCTATTTTCACAATGGGGTTTTTCATGTCTACAATTACTTTAATAGATGGGGGAATGGAATTAGCTATTGGCCTCCATATCGCTAATAATCTTTGGGTACACCTGGTAGTTGGATTAGAAAATAGTGTAATAAACACCCCATCTCTTTTTTTGATTACCAGTTCAAATATTCAATATGAAGCAATTATTTTGCCTACAATTATTCAATTTTCAATCACGTTTATTGCTTTTGGACTGAGATATAAATGGTTTAAATTTAATGATAGAAAAAAACATATATCCTCATCGAGTCTGATATAGTTTTGTAATGCGCTTCGGACTAATTACAGATACACACTTACCTGGAAAAATTATTACTTTGGATGAATTAGGTGAATTGCCTAGAAAATTCCTTTCATCAGTAGACTATATTCTTCATGCAGGTGACTTAACTTCACCTAAAGTTTTAGACTGGTGTGAAGAAATTGCCCCAGTTTTTTGCTCAACAGGAAACAATGATCCGATTCCAGATCCTAGAATGAAAGAGGTTCAGATTTTAAATTTTGAAGGGTGGAAAATCGGCATGATTCACAGCCTTGAAGGTCAATTTAAACCTTCTGAAGAATTACAAAATCTTTTCCCTGAGCCTGTAGAAATTATGATTTCGGGCCATACACATCAAGAAAGACTTGAATTCCGGGACGGAATAGTAATGATTAATACAGGGAGTATCACGTTCCCACAACATAAAGAAGTAAGGTTGGGTACAGTAGGGTTATTAGAATTATTTCCTAACCATTTAAAAATAGATATTTTCCCATTAGGAGAAACTCCTGGGTCACCCAATCCCGGAGTACGTCTCTTTTTAGAAATTAAAGATGGAAAAATTGTAAAACAAGAAGGCCCTGTGCTTACTTAGTGAAATTCTAAACTACTTTATATTCCACTTGAGAAACATTTCCATCAAAATCAACCCAAAAAAAGTTAACAACAGGATTTTCATCATCCTCTAAAGAAACTAAAACATAATGAAAATCTAGCCAACCAGATTCTTGAGCCATTCTGACATCAGTGTCCGAAGGATAGGCTGGTGTATGTGTATGAGAATGATAGAAAGCTATAAATGACAAACCTAAACTATCAGAATCTCTTTCAGCATCCATTTGTTCTTTTGGGTCCATAACATATCTGTATGGTGAAGGAGTAAGATTTTTAATTCTATAAATTTTTGAAATATCTTCATTTGAACCAGACAAAATTCCACAACACTCATTTGGATTCTCTTCTCTTGAATGAGAAATCATGTCGTCAACTAGTTTTTGAGTAATAGTAATCATTAATAAATACCAACTAAAACTTAAAAAATTGCTTGAATATAGCAATAATTCTATTAAAAAATCCATCTTTTTTATTTAGACGGTTTTCATTACACTCAACACAAGTACAAGCAGGAGGGTGATCATAGTGCCAATTTGATCTAGTCATAATATTCTCCGTCATTTTTATCTCCGGAAACTATACTGCCTCCAAAATCATTTTGACGCCAAGCCTCATAGGCTATTATAGACACTGCGTTACCTAAATTCATACTTCTGTTTGCTGGAGTCATAGGGATATAAAGTTTAAATTCATCATCTACTAAAGACAAAATTTCCTGTGGCAAACCTACAGATTCAGGACCAAAAACAAAAGAATCTCCAGGCAAATATTCTATCTGATCATATTTTGTTCCCGCTTTTGAAGATGTCATAAATATTCTTCCAGAAAATTTGTCCAAATATTCTTGAAAAGAATCGTACATAAAAACGGATGCCAAATCGGAATAATCTAATGCTGCTCTTCTAAGTTTCTTTGCAGTCATATCAAAACCTGTAGGTTTAATGATATGTAAATCTGAACCAGTATTAGCACAAAGTCTAATAATGTTTCCGGTATTATTTGGAATTTCAGGATGGAATAGAACTAAGTGAAAAATCTGATCACCTCATTAAATTAATTTAGTACCTTTATACCCTATGACAAATCTACCTGTGTTGTGGCACAATAGCCATCTATGCAATTATTCAACTGGAATAGTTGCAAGAATTCTAGGAGGAATAATAATGGCTAATTACCTAAATGGAAAAGTGGCAATTGTCACTGGTGCCGGTAGAGGAATTGGAGCAGGAGTTGCTAAGCAATTAGCTGCTGAAGGCGCTAAAGTGATAGTAAACGACATAGGAGCGTCTCTCGATGGAGAGGGGTTGTCTAACACTCCTGCCGAGCAAGTAGTAGAAGAAATCAAAGCTTTAGGTGGAGAAGCTTCAGCTAATTACAATGATATCTCAACTATGGAAGGTGGAGAGGGTCTTGTTCAATCAGCATTAGATACATACGGACAATTAGACATTGTTGTGACTGTTGCTGGAATTTTAAGAGACCGAATGATTTTTAATATGACTGAAGAAGAATGGGATGATGTGATTAGAGTTCATATGAAAGGCACATTTACAGTTTGTAAATACGCATCAATTCTATTTAGACAACAACGAAGCGGAAGAATTATTACTTTTGCTTCTGAGTCAGGCCTAATAGGAAATACTGGTCAAGGAAACTATGCTGCAGCAAAATCTGGAATTGCCGGATTTACAAAAGTAGCGGCAAAAGATCTTGGCAGATATGGAGTAACTGCAAATTCTATTTGTCCTCGTGCAAATACTAGAATGACACAATCTATCCCTGATTCTTCTAGACAACTTCGAGCTGAAAGGCCTTCTGACCGAGAAGAAGTGCCTGAGACTGAAGTAATGAATCCAGAGGATGTGGCACCTATGGTTGCATATTTGGCTTCAGATCAAGCTGCAAACATTAACGGACAAACATTTTTAGTCTATGGTGGCACAATTACTAAATTAGCATTACCTAGAAGAACACGAACTATATTCAAACAAGGAAGATGGGAAGTTGAAGAGTTAAGAAAATTAGCTCCACAACACCTAACACAAGGTTTAGTTAATCCTTCACCTCCACAAGCACCAAAAAGTGCATAGTGGTGAATAAATATAATTAGGAGAAAAATATGGGAGACCTACTTAAAGATAAAGTAGCAGTAGTAACTGGAGCTGGTAGAGGAATTGGTAGAGGAATAGCCTTATTGCTTGCTGAAGAAGGCGCCAAAGTAGTAGTCAATGACTTAGGCGGTTCAGTAGACGGAGAAGGAGCATCTACAACACCAGCTGATGAAGTACTTAATGAAATCAAGGCTAAAGGTGGAGATGCTGTTGCTAATGGCGATTCAGTAGCAACAATGGAAGGCGGAGAAAACATTATCAAAACCGCACTCGATAATTTTGGAAAATTAGATATTGTAGTAGCCGTTGCTGGTATTTTAAGAGACCGAATGCTCTTTAATATGACCGAAGAAGAATGGGATGCCGTTATCGCAGTTCACCTTAAAGGTACATTTTCTGTACTAAAGCCTGCTTCAATCCTATTCAGACAACAAAGAAGTGGAAAATTTATTGCATTTTCTTCTACTTCAGGATTGTACGGTAACTCAGGACAAGCAAACTACGGCGCTGCCAAAGACGGAATAGCAGGGCTTATTAGAGGCATAGCTAGAGATTTAGGCAGATATGGAGTTACAGCAAATGC
This sequence comes from SAR202 cluster bacterium, assembly GCA_022447825.1. GTDB lineage: Bacteria > Chloroflexota > Dehalococcoidia > Lucifugimonadales > UBA826 > AG-426-M11. Next base: position 46,884 of record JAKUTY010000008.1, on the reverse strand, counting down.
TATTTCTCCCGGAGCAGATTCTAGAATGACTCAAAGTGTTCCTCAATCTGCTAGAGATATTAGAGCAGCTAGTGGAATTGAAGCCCAATCAGCCGTAACTCCACTAGAGCTAAACAGAGATCCAGAAGATGTAGCACCTATGGTTGCATGGCTAGTTTCAGAAGAAGCAAACGATGTTAATGGTCATGTGTTCCACTGTCAGGGAGGTCAAATTTCTTTAATGAGTAATCCTTATGAAGAACGTACTCTAAGAAAAGTCGGAAGATGGTCTGTAGAAGAGATTGACGCAATGTTTTCTGGAACATTAGGAATGGACATGGTAAACCCTGCTCCTATGCAGGCTCCAAAAGAATAACTCTTCATCTAACAAATAATCTCAGATTCAAATTTAATTTTATTGAATCTGAGATTATTTTTTGAGTATTGTAATAGTATCAATCGCATCTCCAGGAGGCCCATTTTGAGAAGGATCAATAGGAGCAATTTTCCTAACAACATCCATTCCTTCTACTACCCTTCCAAAGACAGGATGACAAGATTGGCCCATCTCTGAACAATCTTTCTCTACCCCGTTTTCATCAAATCCATCTAATTGAGGAAGTGGTGCATAAGTTATAAAAAATTGACTACCATTAGTGCCTTTACCGTTTTGTATCCCTGCATTTGCCATAGAAATAATGCCTTCAGAATCATGTCTAGCATTAATATTGAGCTCATTATCAAATTTATACCCGGGATCTGCCATTCCAGAACCAGTAGGGTCACCCCCTTGGGCTACAAATCCTGGAATTACCCTATGAAACCTAACTCAGTCATAAAATCCATTCTCTGATAAAAAAACGAAATTATTAACAGTGACAGGAGCTAACTTCTCAAATAAATCTATTAGAATCACTCCCCCATCAAACATTTTAATTTCAGCAAAATAATCTACCTGAGAATCCAGTGTATTTTCCGGAGAGGTGTTCCAACGGAATGAATCATCCCAAACATATTGACCAATTTGTTTATCAAAAAAATAAGCTTTGGGGTCACCAGGAACCGATGGAGTCAAAATTGATACATTTTTACCAAATTCAGTCTGGATCAATTGAATATCAATATCCAATTCAACTTTCTCACCATTTGGACCTGTAGTTGTTGGAGCTGCAGGTATTTTCCCAACAATTTGGAGACTTTGAATATTGGACTGACTTTTAGCATCAACAATTAGTTCTAAATCTAGTTTAGAAGAAGTATCTCTTAAAACAGGAATGATCTCCCCCAACACATTCGAATCAAAACCACCTTTAATTACATACTGTTCGGAATCTTTGATTAGTTCTAACCCATCTTCATTGAATAATTTATCAATTACTGTACTAATAAAATAAGTTGGCTCTAAAGCAGATTCTCCTTCAGATAATTCAGCCCAATTATTTCTGTCTGGATATTTAAAATAATATTTGTCGTCAACTACTGTCATCAACCTATCAAGTTCTAAATCTAAATCCTCTACACGCATATATCCGGAGAAATCTCCTTTTTCAGAAACATCACCATCAATTAATAAAGGATATGATTGTTGAAATCCTTCAAAAGAAAAACCTATAGTCACATTAAAATTTACATGTCTCGAATAATTTTGATCTTGCAATGCCGAATTAACAGAAGATAATGTATCTTGATTGGTATCTTGATTGCACGAAACCAAGAAAAACATTGTAGAAAGCAATAGAATTATATATTTCATTTACACACCCAAAAGGAAAATTTTATGAATAGAATAATATCAAGTATTGTGGGTAATGGCATACAAGGTTATGAGGGAAATAATGTCATTGGAACTAATTCAATGCTTGATAATCCTTTTCATGTTGAAATTGATAACCTAAACAAATATTTATACATTGCAGATTGTTTCAATTATAAAATCAGAAAACTAGATCTAGAAACCAATATAATCACTGATTTTGCAGGCACAGGAAAACAAGGACACTCAGGCGATAATGGGCCAGCATTACATGCAGATATAGATGAAATTTATGCTTTACAAATAGATGCAAATGGTGATGTCTACATTTGCCAAAGATTTAACCCTTCCATTAGAAAAATAGATGCTGCATCAGGGAATATTTCCACAATTGCAGGAACTGGTATCCCAGGTTCTGGAAAAGATGGAATTCAAGCCACAAAATCTGAATTCATAGAACCTAATGACTGTATTTTAGACGGTAAAGGAAATTTGTTAGTCGCTGATGTTCAAGATCAAAAAATCAGATCCATTGATTTAAATAGTGGGATAATCTCTACTTTTGCAGGCACAGGTATTAAAGAACATTCTGGTGATGGAAATTTAGCAATTAATGCCGGAATTTTTGGTGCTCGAGCAATCTGCGTAGATTTTTCAGGAAACACCTATATATGCGAGAGAGAAGGAAACACAATCAGAAAAATAGATAATAACAATATTATCTCTACTATAGCTGGAACAGGAGAAAAAGGTTATACAGGTGATAATGAACTAGCAATTAACTGCACTTTTAATGGACCAAAAGCTATTAGGTGTGACCAAAACGGAAATGTATTAATTGTAGACACTGAAAATCACTGTATAAGAATTCTAGACATCAATACAAATTGTATTTACACAGTAGCAGGTGGAGAAAAAGGACCTCATGGTGATGGAGATAACCCTCTTAAGGCAGGGTTAGATAGACCTCATGGGGTGGTGACAAATAAACTAAATGATATTTTTATTGCAGATAGTGAAAACCACAAAATCAGAATAGTTAAATAATTTTAAAATAAAAAGCCATGTCATCAAAATCATTAGAAGAATTTAAAGCGTACCCTGGAACAGTTCCAAATTTAATGTACCCCTTTTTGTCATACAAAGTCTCAGAAGGATCACCTACTCTTGTATCTAAAATTAGTAACTTCTTTTCAAGATTTTTCGCTTCCAATTCAAGTGTATCCATCAAAGCATTTCCAATACCCTCACGTCTATGATTTGATATGACCATTAATTTTTGAACCATAGCCCTATGTTTTGCATTTTGCATTTTGGCGGGGGCAAGTTGTACAGATCCTACTAAATTATTTTCATCATCAAATGCCGCCCAAACAATGATTTGAGCAGAATTAATTTCAGCAAAAACTTCTCTCCAATATGCTTCAGCAGCAGAATCAGACAAGGGGCTTAGAAATGAAACAGAAGCACCATTTTTGACAGAATCTTGCAAAAGATTCACTAAAGAATCAGAATTCTTAGCTGCAGAAACCATATCTAATTTTTCTATTCTAACCATTAACCACCAAACATTTCTAAATTAACCACGATAATAAATTCTACGAAAAGTTTCCGCTATAGGCATTCCTTTGCCTTTTCCTCTTTCACCTTTCATCTCCTTAACTCTATCCATAATTTCATCAAATGATCTTCCATCCATTTGAGATTCATGTGCCGAAAGAGCTTTTACAGATGTTTCAATGTGTTCACTAATATCAATCCATAAATCTGGTTGGGGATGCCCCATTATCCATGCTTCAGAAACTTTATGAGGTTCAAAACCTTCATCAATTAACTCTGGAAATGTCATATGATCTCTTGAAGCTGGAAATATAGCAGACATTGTAGTGTCTCCTGCAGTTATATGATCAGGGTGCCCAGAACCATATCCTCCATCTAAAACTCGCATTGGATATTGGCAAATTACTACATCAGGCTTGTGTCGACGAATTTCTCTAGAAATATCTTTTCTTAACTCTAAAGTTGGTTGTAAATAACTATCAGGATGATCCAAAAATGAAACATGGGATAATCCCAAAATTTTACCTGCTGCTTCTTGTTCTTTTCTTCTGATAGCAGATAATTCTTTTTCAGTAATATTTCGATCGCTACTACCCTTACTTCCGTCAGTACATAAAACGTATGCGAAATCCCAACCTTCACTGATTAATCTTGCTACAGTCCCAGAGCAGCCATATTCAGCATCATCCGCATGAGCAGTAACAACCAATCCTCTTTTAAAGTGTTCTGGCCAATCCGAACTTGACATATTTTCTCCTAATTAACTAATTAATGCTTCAGATGCTAGCTGTATCAAATCCATCAAAGGCGAAGGAAACCCACCGCCAATTATCATTGCCACCAAAAGAACCATTAATATTATTCTAATAGATGAAGAAACCTTGATGGGAGCAGAATCAGCACCTTTCTCAATATACATTTGCCTCGCAATCATCAAATAATAGTAAAGTGAAATCAAACTAGTCACAATACCTAGCGCTACAAGCCATAATAAATCTTGGGCACCTACAGCATTAAACAAATAAAACTTACTAGTAAAACCTGCAAATACAGGTAATCCTGCCAAAGAAAACATTGAACAAACTAGGACTAGAGACAAAAATGGGGATCTTTTTGATAGTCCTGCAAAATCTGAAATCGAATCTTGACCAGAATGATTAAATACTGCTATTACAGATACAAAAGCTGCAAAATTAGTAATTGCGTAAGCTATTACATAAAAAATTATCCCATTGATAACTAGTACCGTCATTTCGGTTGACACAGAACCATCTTCATTAACAGAAATCAATGCCGAAATTCCCATCAATATATATCCCATATGTCCGATACTAGAAAAAGCAAGAAGTCTTTTAATATTTTTCTGAACCAATGCTCCTAAATTTCCTATTAACATAGTGGCAACTGAAAGAACAATAATGATTAATTGCCATTCATTACCAATCTGCAATAAGGATTCGCAAAACAGCCTCAAAACTAATGAAACGGTTGCCACTTTAGAGCCAACTGAAAGCCATGCAGTTATGGGTAGCGGGGAACCTTCATAAACATCAGGTGCCCACATATGAAAAGGAACGGCTGACAACTTAAATCCTAGACCGGCAAACAAGAAAATAAATCCTAAAATTAAGAAAGGATTCAAATCATCGATAGAAGTTAACATCAATGAAATTTCATCAAATCTAGTAGTTCCCAAAACCCCATAAATATTACTAATACCATACAAAATTAATGCAGAAGAAAAAGCTCCCAATAGAACATATTTAACTCCTGATTCATTAGATTTCATGTTGTATCTATCAAACGCGACTAAAACATATAAACCAAAACTTAGTAATTCTAGTGAAATATAAGCTGTTAAAAGCTCAGACGAGGATGAAAGCAACATACCTGCAAGAATAGTAAAAATTAGAATTCCATAAAATTCACCTTTATATTTAATGTTAGATTTAACAAATTCATTAGAAGAAATTAATACAATTATTCCTGCAATGAGAAAGAAAATTCTGAAAAGATTTGTATAGTCATCAAATACCAATAAGCCTTGATACAAAATTCCATTAGTAAACGTTAATAAAGTAATCCCTAAGATTATTAGTAAACCAATCACTCCCACCCAAACTAAATAATCTTTTCTTTTTTCAGAAACAAATAAATCTAAAGATAATATTAAAAATGCCAAACCTGTCACTAAAAATTCTGGGATTAATAAAGAAAAATTATTGGTCATATAGCCCCCACAATTCCGGACAAAATAGGGCCTACACCGTGCTTAATCACTTCTACAAACGGATATGGCCATAATCCAATCAATAAAATAGTAAAAACCAAAATACTTGCAGCAAACCTTTCTCTCAAATTGGAATCAGTTAAATCTTCCCATTCACTTGAAACAGGACCAAAAAATGCTTTAGCTATCAATCTCAAGATATATATAGCTGTAATTGCTGCACCCACAACTGCAAAAGACCCAAGGATAATTCCTCCAAACCCATAACTCTGGAAAATGCCCATAAAAATTAAGAGCTCAGCTACAAACCCACTTAAACCAGGAAGACCTAATGAAGTAAGTCCGGCAATCCCAAATAATATTGTAGTCACTGTCATTTTTTTTGCTAAGCCCTGTAAAACCAAAGAATCGCGAGTGTGCGTTCTTTCGTAAATCATTCCAACCACTGCAAAAAATAAAGCAGTCATTACTCCATGAGAAAACATTTGTAACACCGCGCCCGTTAATCCTAAATAATGCAGTGTCGCTATTCCCATTAATACATATCCCATATGACTAACAGATGAATAGCCAATAACATATTTGAAATCAGTTTGACCCATAGCTGAAATGGCACCATAAATCACAATCACTGCGCCCAACACTATTAATAAAGGCATCCAAAATTGAGCACCTTCTGGCAATAAGAACATCCCAATTCTGATAATCCCAAATGCACCTAATTTCATCAAAACACCCGCATGGACCATGCTGACACCACTAGGTGCAGAAACATGACCATCAGGAGACCATGTGTGAAAAGGCCATAACCCTGCCAATATACCAACACCAATCATTAACAAAGGAACTGCAATTTTCTGAAAGTTTGTAGATAGATTTTCAGAAATCACCTCTTCAATTTCTAAAATATTAAATGTACCTAAATTTGATTGAATAAATATGGCTATGATAGCTACCCAAATCAAAACACTTCCTGCAACTAACACCAAAGTTAATTTCATTGCGCTGTACTCTTTCGTTCTAGCAAATGTTGGGAATTTGCTACTACTTCCCCATTTACCAATTAATAAATACATTGGAAGAACAGACAATTCATAAAAGAAAAAGAAGAAAAACATATCTAAAGATACAAAAACACCAAAAACACCAGACAATAACAAGAAATATAAAATAAAAAAGTCTTTTAGGTCCTCTTTAATACTCCACGAAACTATTGTTCCCGTAAACATAACTATGCCCGTTAAAAGAACCATTAAGGCAGCAATACCATCAATTCCAAGATCCAAAGAAATAGCTCCAGCGCCATCACCCCAGGCACCAGGAATATCTAACCAAGAATACGTATATAAAAATTGATAACCTTGAATGGAATGATCAAAGCTGAAATAAACTAATAAAGAAATCAAAGAAACAACTGAAGAAATTGTTAATGAAGAATATTTGATCACATCTTGATATTGACTTGGAATTAACATCAATAGAACCACACCAATTAATGGAAAAATTATTAATGCTAACAGGCTAGATTCATTAAATAATTCAATCATTCAATCACCCACCATATGATAGCCATTAAAAACAAACCTATCACCATCACCAAAGAATAATTATATAAATACCCAGATTGAAAATATTTGAGCCTATCTGCAGATTTCTTCGTAGAATTCCCTACACCATCAATCCCAGTATCATTAACAATCACTCTATCGAATACCGTTAACCATCTGGCAAAAGTAAACACGATTTTTGTAGCAATCCAAGAATAAATTTCATCAAATAAAAATTTACGTGAAACTAATTGATATATAAATTTAAAAGGTTTAGAAATAGCGGTAATTTCAATTTTTCTAGCCCCATAAATCACCCAACCTAAAAATGCTCCAGAAAATGCTACAACTATTGAAACTGCAGTTATCCAAGGAACCATATGGAATTTGTGATGATCATCAATAAACGCAGCAAATCCCTGCCACTCTGTAATTGGACTTGGAAATGCCAATAATCCAGAAAACACTGCTAAAACACTCAAAATTATTAACGGATAAGTCATGATTCTAGGAGACTCATGAGCTTTTTCAGAATAATCTGATCTTGCAGAAGATAAAAAGATTAAACAATACAATCTAATCATGTATAGAGAGCTTAAAAACACTCCAAACAACGTAACTGGAAAAAACCAAGGATTATATTCCCAAATAGAAATCAAAATTTCATCTTTACTAAAAAACCCACTTAAAGGCACTATACCTGCTAAAGACAGCGTACCAATCAAAAATGTTATAGATGTAATAGGCATTTTTTTACGAAGGCCTCCCATCAATTCAACTTCAGTTTGATCATGCATTCCGTGCATTACGCTACCTGCACCTAAAAATAATAGAGCTTTTGAAAAACCATGTATAACTAAATGGAAAAATGCTGCAGGAGCTCCAAATGACCCCAAAGAAAGCATCATTAATCCTAAGTGACTAATAGTTGAATACGCTAAAACTCTTTTAATGTCTGTCATTACCAAAGCTATAGCACCTGCTAGTATAAAAGTAACAATTCCTACAATAGAAATTATTGTCAAAATACCAGGGCCCAATTCAAATAAAGGAAACATTCTTCCTACTAAATAAATCCCAGCTGCAACCATAGTGGCTGCATGAATCAATGCTGAAACTGGAGTAGGGCCTTCCATTGCATCGGGCAACCAAACATGTAAAGGAAATTGAGCAGATTTTCCCATAGCACCTAAGAAAATTAACAAAGAACTCCAAAAAATCACATCATTTGAAATTCCACCCTCCTGAGCTACATGAATTATTGAAGATATATCAAAAGTACCTGAAGCTTTAAATAAAATTATTATGCCAATTAATAACCCTACATCCCCTATTCGAGTAGTTACGAAAGCCTTTTTAGCAGCTTCTGCTGCAGATTTTTTTTCGTACCAAAAACCAATTAATAAATAAGATCCCAATCCCACCAATTCCCAAGCAAAATACAATAACAATAAATTATCTGACAAAACTAAAAGTAACATTGCTGCAGCAAACAAAGAGTGAACAGCAAAATACCAGCCGAACCTTGAATCCCCTTTCATATAACCTACAGAATAAATTTGGACCAAAAAGGCAACAAAAGTTATTAAACCTATCATTACTATAGAAATTCTATCGATTAATAATCCCCAAGAAATTTGCCACTCACCTAAATCTATCCAAGTAAAACTTGAGTGAATCGGAAGTAGGCCCCCATTTACAAAATCTATCAAAACAAAAATAAATATTAAAAATGCAATGCCTATCGACCCTATAGAAACAATGGCCCCTTGAGTAGGAATATATTGACTAAAAAGAGCTATTATTAAAAATGCAAAAACACATATAAGCGGAAGCATCCAAATTAAGTTATTTACTAGAAATAAATCCAAAAAACTACCCTTTCAAAATATTCATTTCATCAACATTCACAGAATTTTTATTTCGATAAATTCTCAAAATTATCGCTATGGCTAAAGCTAATTCAGCAGCAGCAATAGTTATCACAAAAATAATTAACACTTGTCCAAAAGTCTGAATTTCTTGTCCAAAACCTCTAAATGCTACAAAACCAATCAAGTTGATATTTACTGCATTTAGCATCAGTTCAATTGACATCAATATTAAAACTGCACTTCTACGGGCTAAAACGCCATAAAGACCTAAAGAGAATAAAATTGCAGATAGGAATTGAAAGTGAATTATTGTCAATTATCTACCCTCTTCGTCTTGTCTAACTAGTACCACAGCACCGATCAAAGCAACCAATAAAACCAAAGACGCTACCTCGAATGGAATGGCCCAATCCTGAAACAAACTTACTCCGAGATCGATCATACTAATCGCATCTCCTTGAGAAGTAGGCATTGCAGTGGCAACAATGGCGTACAACATAATTGTTAAAACCGTTAAAGAAACCAAAACAGCTAAAGGTTTTTGAGAATTATCAGTTAATCCTTTGAAATCCTCTAATCTTGTGAGCATTAAAGCAAATAAAATCACAACTACAACTGCCCCACCATAAATTAAAATCTGCACTAAAGCCAAAAAGTCCGCAAAAGCCAGTAAAAATATCCCAGCAGTCCCTAACATGGCAACTAGTAAGGCAAACGCTGCGTAAACAATATTTTTGACTGTCACAACTAGAAAACCTCCTCCTACAACTAGAGAACTAGCGATAAAAAAAAGAATTAAATCAATTGAAATCATTATTCAGCAGAATCCTTTTCTGTAGAGTCAGAATTTAAACTTTTATCTAAAGTTAAAGGAGTCACTGAATCTCCAGTAGTTTTTGGTTTAATTACTTTTTCTTTGGGTTTACCACTATTTTTTTCAGGTTGTTTAGGAGTCCAATTTACCTTACTTTGATATTCCTTTCCCATTTCCAACAACGTATCTAAATTTGCCCGGTTTCCATTTCTTTGGTACTTACTCAACTCGTGTTCATGAGACATTTCAATAGCATCAAAATTACAAACATCTACACAAATACCGCAAAGAATACAACGGCCTAAATTAATTTCAAACTCATTAATTATCTTTCTTCTTCCACTAATACCTTCTTCATACTTGGGATTATCTTTCATCTCGGCAGACATACATTGAGTAGGACAATTTCTGACACAAACCATACATCCCGTACAATAAGGCTCAACAATATTTCCATCCCAGAGCAATGCAGGAAATCCCATAAAACGATCTGCTACTTGAATACGTTTGTCTAACTTAGGATATTCTGCAGTCACAGAAGATCTAAACGTTGTTTTCAATGTAACAACTAACCCTCTCAAAAATCCTATATTTTTCAATTTTGAGATCATAATGGTTCCTTGAAATTTTGGTTGTCTCTTACTTGAGAAGAGGAAACAATTCGAACAGTTTCTCCCGAATCATATTTTTTTGATCTGTTTGAAATCATATAAAACAAAACACCAGTCAAAAATATAGAAACCGCAGACAAAACAAAATGGGAAAACCCATAAAAAAGAACTATTGATGTAATTACCACATTTAAAAATGATAATGGAACTAATAATTTCCATCCAAATGCCATCAATTGATCAATTCTTAATCGTGGATATGTACCTCGAATCCAAAAAATTAAATAAATTACTGCAACAGTTTTGAACATAAACAATAATATTGAAAGAAAGTCATGCAAACTTCCCTCAAATGGCATTTGAGGCCAAACCCAGCCACCTAAAAACAAAATTGTAGTCAAAACAGCTACAGTAAAAGTATTCATATATTCCGCTAAATAAAATACTGCCCAATGGGCGCCACTGTATTCAACAAATGGCCCTCCCACAACCTCTGATTCTGCATGATGAATATCAAATGGAATTCTTCCTAATTCAGCTAATCCAGCAATAAAAAATATCACAAAAGCTAGCGGTTGTTTCAAAATAAATGCAAAGGTTGTTTGCTGATTAACTATCTCAGTTAAATTAAGTGATTGTGCCAACATGGCAATTGCCAAAATCGACATAATAAATGGAATTTCATAACTAACTAGCTGACCTGCGGCTCTCAGTCCCCCCATAACAGCCCATTTATTCGCTGAACCCCATCCTGCCATTACTAATCCCATAACTGTTAATACAGAAATCGCAGTAATATAAAATAATCCTAAATCTGAATCATCAAGGACAATACCGTCAGTGATTGGAATGGCTACCCACATTAATAATGCCGGCACTAATACAGCTATAGGAGCAATCCAATAAACAGTTCTATCTGACCAAGAAGGTAATAAATCTTCTTTGATGACTAATTTAATGCCATCAGCTAATGGTTGTAATATGCCCTTAAAACCCACATATTTCGGACCCATTCTTTGCTGTATCCATGCCAAAACCTTTCTTTCCATCAAAGTCAGATAAGCAGCAATTCCAGCTAGAACAGTAAAAATCATTCCTGCATATACAAAATATTTTAATATTTCCTGAAAATTCACCTATCTACCTCACCCATAATTATGTCTATAGAACCCAAAACTAATACAGCGTCAGCTAAATAAGTATCACGAAGCATCAATTCTAAAGCTTGCAAATTAACAAAAGAAGGGGGACGCACTTTTACTCTATAAGGTTTATCAGATCCATCACTAACTACAAACACACCTAAGTCACCGCGGGGGGATTCTGTTCGAACAAAAACTTCACCTTTGGGAGGTCTAACCATACCTTTAATTGGGGTAATAATTTCACCTTCAGGAAGATCAGCTAATGCCTGTTCTATAATTTTAATGGACTCTCTCATTTCTTGAACTCTAACAAAATATCTATCCCAACAATCACCTTTGCTTCCTATAGGAATACCAAAATCAAAACGATCGTATATTGAATACGAATCTGTCACTCGAATATCTTCTAAGACACCAGAAGCTCGAAGTGAAGGTCCCGAAAGACCTAAATCAATAGCTTCATCTGCAGTAATTATTCCAATATCTTTAGTTCTAACTAAAAACATTTCATTATTTGAAAGCAGATCATCACATTCATCTATGCTTTCTTTCAAGTGATCAATTAATTTGTGAACTTTCTCTTTAAAATCTTTCTCAACATCTTCTTTAATTCCGCCAATTCGAATGTAATTATGCATTAATCTAGCGCCAGTAACACTTTCAAATAGTTCTTGGATTCTTTCTCTTTCTCTAAATGCATAAAGCATTGGAGTCGTAGCACCAGCATCTAAACCATAAACACCATAAAACAACATATGACTAGCAATTCGATTCAATTCACACAAAATCACTCTAATATACTGAGCTCTCTCAGGAATTTCTAAATCCATTAATTTTTCTACTGCTAAAGAAAAGGCAAGTTCATTATTCAAATTTCCAACATAATCTAATCTGTCAAAAAGAGTAATTATCTGATTGTATGATTCACTTTCACAAATTTTTTCTGATCCCCTATGAAGATATCCTATGTGAGGTTCAACTTTCTGAATCTTTTCACCATCCACCCAAATGACTAACCTAAATACCCCATGAGTACTAGGATGTTGGGGGCCCATATTAATCATTAAATCTATGGCATCTTCATTTATTTGTGATTGAGATACTTGCATTGTTTACCACTCTTGATAATCGTGAAACGGAAAACTTTTTCTTCCTGGAAATCCTTCAAATTCTTCAAATAATAGTAATGGGGATAAATTTGGATGTCCTTCAAAAATCACACCAAATAAATCATGACTTTCTCTTTCAAACCAATTTGCAGTTGTCCAAATTTCTGAAATTGTGGGAATAGATAAATCATTAATAGGCAGATTACATTTAACAGCAATTTTATGTCTAAATTTCAATGAGACTAAATGATAGTTCAGCTCAAAAGTTTCAGAAATTGCTTCGTAATCAACTACCGTTACTAATGACAAATAATTAAATTGAAGATTTTCATCATTTTTCAAATAATTACAAGCCTCTATCAAATTTTTTTTATCCACAGTTATCGTCACAATATCTGCTTCAGCACCTATAGATGGTGATATATTCTCTGGACAATTTGTATCAAGAAAAGAAGACAGTTGTGTACTTTTTTCATCTAAGTTAACAGGAACCGTTGGAACTTCTCTTTCTTTGCGAACTGGTTTCTTGGGTTCGGGTTTTTTAGCCTCGGATGTTTCATCTGATACTTCTGCACCAGTAGTTTCCACTACTTCTTCACTATCGGGGTTTTCTGGCATCTAAATACACCTAACTTAACTAAACATCTCTATTACGAGCGTCTAATTTAATTTTTTCTTGTAGTTGTAATATTCCGTATTGCAAAGCTTCTGGACGTGGTGGACATCCTGGCACATAAACATCTACAGGAATTAAATGATCTACTCCCATCACCACTGAGTATGACTTGTAATAGGGTCCACCATTTGTAGCACAACTCCCCATAGCTATTACCCATTTAGGATCAGGCATTTGTTCATATAAAAGTTTAATAGGGTCAGCCATCTTTTTAACAACAGTCCCTGCTACAATCATTACATCAGCCTGCCTTGGAGAAGGCCAAGTAACAATCCCAAATCTATCCAAATCATGATGAGAGGCATGAGTGCTAATCATTTCGATAGCACAACAAGCTAAACCAAAAGAAAGTGTCCACAAAGAAGATTTTCTAGCTAAAGAAAATAATTCATCAGATTTTGCAGTCAATGCATTAGGTAAAACTTTATTAAAAACACTATCTGCAGGATTGTTACCCTCACCAGACTTATATCCTTGTCCAAGAATTTTTTCTTGGGGGATAAATTGAGAATTTTCATTTATTTCCATTGCAATACACCTTTTTTCCAGCCATAGATAACTCCAAAAAATAATATAGCCATAAATATAAGCATTTCATAAAAGACTGCAGCACTCACAAAATCTGTCAAAAATACCATTGCCCAAGGAAAAAGAAAAACAGCTTCTACATCAAAAATTATAAAAAGAATTGCAAAAACATAGTATCTAATCTGAATTTGAGACCAATTGTAAGGGGATGCGGGAATCCCACATTCATATGGGGTATCTTTAAGTTCAGATGGCCTTCTAGGTGCGATTATCCTTGATGCTAAAAACATTCCCAGTGCAGCTAGTACACCTACTACACCAACTACTATTACGGCTATCCAATTTACGTCATACATTTCAGTGAAATACACCTCATATTAATATCTCAAAATCTAGGGATGAGTTTAACATATAAGCAGATTTCTATTAAGCAGATTTTTACATAGGAATACTGCGTAACATTTTTCTTGAAAATTGTATAAACTAGTCAAAAATTCAAAGGTCAACAAATGGCAAACTTACAAACTAACTTAACATTTCAAAAATCTGAGCCTCAATCTACAAAAGGAATGGTTGCAACTAAAGACAGATTAGCTACTCAAGCAGGTATAGATATGTTAGAAGCAGGAGGCAATGCTATAGATGCTGCTGTTGCAGCATGTCTTGCAATAGGAGTTGTAGAACCTGAATCGAGTGGAATTGGTGGGGGTGGATATATGGTGTTTCAGGTTGGAAATGAGGGAGGAGTTATAGGATTCCCTATGAAAGGGCCTCTTAAGGGAGCTCCTAACATGTTTGAACTTACTGGAGAAGCTTCTACCGAAGGATTTGGATGGGCAGGAGTTAAAAATGATGAAAATATACATGGATTTAAATCTATAGCTGTTCCTGGATGTCTTTCAGGTTTATACGAAGCACATAAAAAATTTGGCAAACTACCATTCAAAGAAACTATTAAGCCTGCGATCACACTTGCAAAAAATGGATTTCAACCAGAATGGTTTTCTCTATATAAATTAGCAAGTATGTTACCAATGTTAAATCGGTACTCAGAATTGGGAAAAACTTTTTTACCAAATGGCAATTTAAATTTCGCACATATGACTAACGGTGAAAATAAATTAATACAATCTGATTTAGCTAAAACATTAATAGAAATTCATGATAACGGAATCGATTCTTTTTACAGAGGAGATATTACAAAAAAAATAGTTGAAGATATCCAAGAAAATGGCGGCATTTTAAATTTTGATGATTTTGATCAATATAAACCGTTCATTTGGAAAGGCTTAGAATTTAAATATAGAAACAAAACACTACGTGTTCCTCCCTATGCTTCTGCAGGAATTACCAGTGCAATGACCTTAAAAATTTTAAATAATATAGATTTAAAAGCATTTGATCATAACTCACCTGAAATGCTTCATTACTATATATATGCAGCCAAAATGGCATATGCTGATAGATTCCAATATTTAGCAGACCCTGAATTTACAGATGTGCCATGGAATGGATTAGTTTCAGATGAATACTCAAAAATTCGGGCATTAGAAATTAAAGAAACTGCCCCTAATAAATTTGAATTTGGAAATCCTTGGATTCAAGAAGGTAGAGAGCCGAATACTTTTGCTGATCCAAGTACCCCTAGCCCTGATAATGGAACTACACATTTGGCTGTAATTGATGGAGACGGTAATGCTGTCTCAATTACAAACACAATAATGTCTGGATTTGGTTCTGGAATTATTCCTAAAGGAACTGGAATAGTAATGAATAATGGAATGATGTGGTATGACCCTGTACCAGGAAGAGTAAATTCTGTTGCACCTGGAAAATATCCATTAAACAATATGACCCCATGCTTAGTATTAGGTGACAATGGGGTAGAAATTGCAGTAGGGGCTTCGGGGGGAAGAAGAATCACAAATTGCGTAACATCTCTGTTAGTCAAAATGATTGACTACAATATGAATCCTCAAGACGCCATAGATGCACCACGTATAGATTGTAGCTCTGATTTTACAGACCTGACCTCTGGAATCGATCAAAATACAATCAATGAACTAATTCAAAAAGGTCACAAAATAAACAAACTTTCAGATGAGTTGTTGAGGTCCGGAATAAATATGTTTGCAAGCCCTGTAGCTATTACTAGAAAAAATAATCAACTGAGAGCTGGGGTTGACTCTTTTCACACAGCATACGCACAGGGTTTAACTTAAAACTTCAAAATTAAAATTATCAGTAACTAACTCACAGCCAACATTTAATTTTTTTGGGTGATCAAATTTTGAAAAATTCTGTATTTCATTTATTCGATCCATTGTGTCTAAAGTATTAGAATCTACCACCAAAACTGGAACTTGCTCTTCATTTGCTTCGTACTTTACGTACTCTATTGGTTCTAAACCACCTGTCATAATAAAACAAGACATCTCTGTAGATAAAGCCGACATTTGAACATCTGGGCGATCACCTCTAACAATTACAGCTTTATCGTCCAAAGTATTAAAAATCATTTCACCAGGATCCATTCCAAAACCACCAACCATGTAATGTTCTACCAATTGATTAGAGTAATCATTACCATTAAAAAACTTCGCACCTAATATATCTGATATTTGTTGGACACTAAGAGACAGTAAAGTTCGATTCTCCGGAATAGTCCCTAAAACCGAAATATTAGCTTTCAAAAAAGCGGGAAGAATCTCTTCAGACAATTTAAATTCACCATATTTAGTGACAAAGTTTATTACTACTCCAGCCAACTGATCGTCTAATCCCAACAAATGATCGATTTGATCTACACAATTAGAAAAATCCAAAAGAGAAACAATTTTTCCCTGAGAATTTTGAACAAGATTTTTTAAATCATCTCGTGATATTTGGTCGGAAACTTTTACAATCAAACTGATACTTTGATCAATTTCTTGAAAAAATGAATTAAATTGACTTACAGGCAAAATTTTTGAAGGCAATAAGTCTGGAACATAATTTCCATCAAACAAATCATTTTGTTGATCGGGGACTAAGTGAACCAAATCTACGATTTTATTTTGGTTAATCAAGCTTTGAGAAAGAGAATAGCTAAAGAAAGTCTTACCAGAGCCGGCACCAGTAGATGTTACAAACAAAACACTCATTAGAAACCTTATATAAGGGAAAAACTAGATAATTTAGTTTCTAGTTCTTCTTCTCCTCAATCTTCGAATACCTCGTTGCCTATCAAGACGTTCTTGTTCGCCTTTGGATCGAAAAAATCTTCTGTTTCGAAGCTCACGCAAAATCCCAGACCGCTGCATCTGAGTCTGAAATCTTTTTAATAAAACTTCTCGTTCTTCTCCCTCTCGAAGACTAACGTATGCCAAATTTTTCCTCCAAAATAAACAATTAACATTAGGGAGTGTAGAGTATAGCATATAGGTATAATGAATCATATCGCTGAAACAAAAATATGAGGTTATATTAATATTGAATATATTAAATTATACAAAGGAACAATATGGCTGAACCAGATTTTCAATTTACTGAAATTTCAAAGTTTTTTCCTGAAACATTTGGTGAACCAGGAATGAGAACTTTTAGAATCAATGTTGATAGTGCTAGCAGTAACGGTCTGATATGGGTAGAAAAGGAACAATTATCTGAATTATGTAAAAGCATGAATCAACTAATTGAGGAAATTAAACCCGATCAAAATTCATATACATTTCCTCCTGTAGAAAAAGAAGCACCCGGGTTATCAAAACTTGAATTCAAAACAAATAGAATTGCTTTTGGATACGATGAAAACTCAAAAATGTTTATAATCGACGTTTACGACCCCCAAAGTATCTCAGACGAAACCACCTTAAGGATCTGGATAGACTCAATTCAACTAGAATCATTTATCAGTAAAGGTCTAGAAATTGTTTCTGCAGGTAGACCAATTTGTGAAATATGTAAAAAACCTACGCCTACCAATCCTAACGAGCATTGCTGTGATTATAGAAATGGACATTCCAAAGAGCTCATAATTTAGATTTTTTAAAATGAATTCAAATAATATCAACGAATTTTCTGATCCTAGAAAATTATTTCCCACCCCACCTAAAAATATTGTTAATTTAGAACAATCTGATTTAATTAGTCATATTAAAAACGGAAATTTTATCGGTGGGCATACTATGCCATGGGGATCCAATTATACATTTATGATGTGGATAGACATTGACGAATCAAGCTGTATAAGCGTGATTTATAAACCTCGAGATGGAGAAAAACCCTTATATGACTTTGAAGAAAGTACTCTATATAAAAGAGAAAGAGCTTCATATATTTTGAGTAAAATATTAGGGTGGCCAAATATTCCATTAACTATTATTAGAAATGGGCCATATGGATTAGGTTCAGTTCAACACTATATAGAATGCGACCCTAGAATTACTTTTTTTGAAATTAGAGAAAAAAATTTAGACGATCTTTTTCCTATAGCAATTTTTGATTTAATTACAAATAATGCAGACAGAAAAGCAGGTCATTGTATTTTAGACAATCAAAATATCATTTGGTCTATAGACCATGGGTTAACTTTTAACTCTGATTTCAAATTAAGAACTGTGATGTTTGAATTCTGTGGAAAAACAATTCCAGATAAATTTATTGCGGATATTTCTGATGCTTTACCAGAATTAAAAAAAAATAAAGAAATACAAAAACTCATTTCCTCTAAAGAATTTGATTCGCTCATATCTAGAATTGAAGATGTAATCAATGATCCAATTATGCCAATTTTAAACCCCAATAGAGATATTCCCTGGCCTTTGGTTTAAATTTTCTATTTTCCATGTTGCTGAGACCAAGAGGTTAGCACTAGAATATACAACGATTATGGAGGGTTGGCAGAGTGGACGAATGCACCAGTCTTGAAAACTGGCATACCCTCACGGGTATCGTGGGTTCGAATCCCACACCCTCCGCCAAATTAATAAGGACAAGGTATGAAACTTCACGAATATCAAGCGAAGAATATATTAAAAAAATTCAACATTCCTGTTCCAAATGGATTCACGGTAGAAACTCCAGAAGAAGCCAAAATAGCTGCATCTGATTTGGGACAAACTGTGGTGGTGAAAGCACAGGTACACGCAGGAGGCAGAGGAAAAGCCGGTGGTGTAAAAGTTGTCCATAACCCCGAAGATGCTCAAGAAGCTGCTAAATCTATTCTAGGATCCAATCTAGTTACATTTCAAACTGGCCCTGAAGGAGTTCCTGTTCAAAAAGTTTTAATAGAACAAGGAATAGATATTCACAAAGAATTATATTTAGGTATGGTTATAGATGGAGCCACAAAAGGAATAGTAATCATTGCCAGTGAAGCTGGAGGAATGAATATTGAGGAAATTGCAGAAAATTCTCCTGAAAAAATAATTACTGTTCCCATTGACCCTGTTTTAGGATTTCAACCGTTTCAAGGAAGAGAAATTGCATACGGTTTAGGAATGGAACAAAATCAAATTCGACCTACCACTAGCCTAATTCAAAACTTATATAACGTATTTATAAATACAGACGCCTCACTAATTGAAATCAATCCATTAGTAATTACTTCAAATGGAGAAATTATTGCTGCTGACGCCAAGCTAAATATAGATGATGATGCAGTATTCAGACATAAAGATATTCAAGAAATGGCAGATCCTTCTCAAGAAGACCCAGGAGAAGTTGAAGCTAGAGAAAATGATATAAATTATGTGAAATTAGACGGAAATATTGGATGCATTGTAAATGGTGCTGGATTAGCTATGGCAACTATGGACGTAGCTAGCGCATCAGGTGCTTCACCTGCAAACTTTTTGGATATTGGCGGTGGAGCTGATGAAGAAAAGGTTTCAAAAGCTTTAAAACTTGTCCTTTCAGACCAAAGCGTAGACCTAGTTCTAGTTAACCTATTCGGGGGCATTCTTAGATGTGATATAGCCGCGAGAGGTTTCATTCTGGCCTCCCAAGAAGTTCCAGAAAAAATGAAACCTATGATTGTTCGAATGTTAGGAACTAATGCTGATGAAGGCAGAGAAATACTATCTAATTCAGATTTGAATATAACCCTAGTAAACACTTTAGACGAAGCAGCTACAGCTATCAACAAAATACAATAATGGATATGAAATGAGCATTTTAGTAGATAAAAACACAAAATTATTAGTTCAAGGAATTACAGGCAAAGAAGGTAGTTACCATGCTGCCAGGTCTGCTGAATACGGAGCAAACCTTGTTGCAGGAGTAACACCTGGAAAAGGGGGACAAAACTTTAACGATTCCGTTCCCATTTTTGACACAGTCAAGCAGGCAGTTGAAAAAACAAAAGCTGATGCTTCATTAATTTTTGTTCCACCCGCCTTTGCTTCAGATGCAATTGTAGAATCAATAGATGCAGGGATAAAAGTCATAGCCTGCATTACGGAAGGAATACCTGTTCAAGACAGTATTCAGGTTGTCAGATACTTAAAAGATAAAGACGTTACATTAATTGGACCAAATTGCCCCGGAATAATTTCACCAGGGGAAAATTTTAAAATGGGAATTATGCCAGGACACATACATATGCCTGGGAAAACAGGAGTAGTGTCAAGAAGCGGAACATTAACATATGAAGCAGTCGGTCAACTCACAGAATTAGGAATAGGACAATCAACTTGTGTTGGAATAGGAGGAGACCCTGTCTCAGGAGTTACATTCATAGACATTTTAGAAAAATTTGAAAAAGATCCTGATACAGACAGTATCGTTATGATAGGAGAAATTGGAGGAAGCAAGGAACAAGAAGCTGCAGAATTCATTAAAAACCACGTCACAAAACCAGTAGCAGCTTTGATTGTGGGGCAAAGTGCACCACAGGGTAAAAGAATGGGGCACGCAGGAGCTATTATCACAGGATCAGCAGGAAAAGCAGAAGAAAAAATAAAGGCATTATCCTCTGCAGGAGTGTCAATTATCCCAGGACCTGCATACATTGGAAAAACACTTCAAGAAGCTCTCGGGTAATACGTTTGTTCTAAACTAGAAAAAATCATTAGAACAAATGTGTTTACTTTTAATTTTTCATATGCTAGTGTGTTTAGAGATTGAAAAATTAATAAAATTGGGAGGTACCAATGAATCAAGATGACAAAAATAAAGCTATAGACTTAGCAATAAGTCAAATTGATAAACATTTTGGTAAAGGCACTCTAATGAAGTTAGGGGATAGCCAAGACGTAACAGTAGAGTCTATCCAAACAGGGTCACCATCACTAAATGCAGCACTAGGAGTTGGGGGAATACCTAAAGGAAGAGTGACAGAGATATATGGTGCAGAATCATCAGGAAAATCAACACTAACCTATCACATCATGGCCTCAGCACAAAGAGATAACGGGACAGCGGCATATATAGATGCAGAGCATGCGTTAGATCCAAGTTATGCAGGAAGATGTGGTGTAGATATAGAAAACCTACTGATCAGTCAGCCAGACACGGCTGAACAAGCACTAGAAATATGTGAATACTTAGTTAAAAGCAATGCAGTAGACGTAGTCGTAATAGATAGCGTAGCAGCAATGGTACCAAAAGCGGAATTAGAAGGGGACATGGGAGATTCGCACGTAGGATTACAAGCAAGATTAATGTCACAAGCATTAAGGAAACTCACAGCGTCAATAAGTAAATCCGGAACAGCAGTAATATTTATAAATCAAATTAGAGAAAAGGTAGGGGTGTTTTGGGGAAGCCCAGAAGTAACACCTGGAGGAAGGGCATTAAAATTTGCAAGCTCAGTAAGAATAGATTTGAGAAGAATAGAATCCTTAAAACAAGGAACAGACATAATAGGGAATAGAGTGAGAGCAAGAGTAGTAAAAAACAAAGTAGCTGCACCGTTTAAAACAGCAGAATTTGACATAATGTTTAATGAAGGAATTAGTAAAGAGGGCGATTTATTGGATTTAGCAGTAGCAAGTAACATAGTTAAGAAAAGCGGAGCATTTTATTCATTCGGTGAAATACAAATAGGAAGAGGTAGACAACAAGCGAAGGTATTCTTAAAAGAAAATCCAGTATTAACAGATGAAATTGAAGAATTAGTAGAAAACTCATTCACACCAGACACATTAAATGATGTGGTAATTCCATCAACAGAAGAAGATGTAACAATAGATGAATAATCAATTAAAAGAGAAGAATGATAAAACAAAGTTAGCATTAAAAAAAGCAAATAATTTCATAAGCTACAGACCAAGAAGTACAACAGAGGTAGAAAATAAACTTGCATTAATGTTCGATGAAGATATTGTGGAAAATGTTGTCAATAATCTAAAAAAGGAAAAACTATTAGATGATTTGAAATTCGCAAAATTATGGGTAACTTCTAGAACTTTATCTAATCAAAAAAGCGAAAATTACATAAGATACGAGCTAGAACAAAAAGGAATTTCAAGTTCAAATATTAATATCGCTTTATCAGAAATTGATAATGACGAAAATGCGTATAACGCTGGATTTAAAAAAATACGGTCTCTATCAAATTTACCTAAAAAACTAATGGAAAAAAAACTAGAATCTTTTTTAAGAAGAAAGGGTTTTAATATTTCGACAACTAGGTTAGCAATAAAAAAATTGACAGAAAAAAACATATAAATTTTTAAGTCATGGTATCTTATAAGATAAATTTCTTATAGGAGAAAACCAAAAAATGGACGGAGACTTATTAAGAATAATCCTCATAGGTATATTTTTAATTTTATCTGCCTTTTTTTCCAGCTCTGAAGCTGCTTTCTTATCTTTACAAAAAACTAGATTATCTTATTTAGTGAGTAATAAAATTCCCGGTGCTAAAAGAATTTCAGAAATGGTAAATAACACTGAAAGACTTTTATCAACAATTTTGCTAGGTAACAATCTTGTAAATGTAGCACTAAGCGCCTTGATTACCGCTTTATGTGTAGATTTAATGCAAGACAGTTCTACATTAGCTATACCAGTTGCAATAGGCATAGGAACAGTTCTGCTCTTAATATTTGGTGAAATAATCCCGAAAAGTATTGCAGTTAAAAATGCCGAAAAGACATCTTTTTTATTTGCAAAACCTCTCAAAATTTTTGAAACATCACTATTTCCAATTACTATTCTACTTCAATGGTTATCTCAAATTACCCAATCTATTTTTGGTCAAGATAACGAAAAGGAAGAAGGTGTCACTGAAGGAGAAATATTATCATTAATTGATTTAGGTGAAGCAGAAGGAACTGTTGAAGCAACTGAAGCTGAGATGGTAGAAAATGTATTTAGATTCAGCGACATTCAAGTCAAAGAAGTTATGACACCAAGAATAGAAATTATTTCAATAGAAAAAGGTTCGACTCTTTCAGACTTTTTAAAAATTTATCAATCAAATTCTCATACCCGGTTTCCGATTCACAAAGAAAATAATGAAAACATCATAGGAATCATTTCCACAAAAGATGTTTTGAGAGTTTTATCCTTAGAAGGAATCAATTTTCAAGACTCTGTAACTGAAATTATTAGAGATGCATATTTTGTGCCTGAAACAAAGTTAGCATCAGATTTATTCGAAGAATTACGTTTAACAGGTAATCAAATGGCTATTTGCTTAGATGAGTATGGAGGGATCGCAGGATTAGTAACATTAAAAAGATTAACAGAGGCTATCGTTGGAAAAGTTGCAGAAGAGGGGCAATCGTTAGAAGAAGAATATGAAAGTATTAGTCATAACAGTTTCCAAATAGAGGGAGGCATGGATATAAATGAAGTGAACTCTGAATTAAATTTAAATTTACCAGATGGAGAATATGAAACTATTGCAGGTTTTGTATTATCAACACTTGGAGAAATACCTAAGACAGGAGATAAATTTATATTCGAGAACTTAACATTCGAAATTATTAGTATGGACCAATTAAGAATCGATTCAATATTAATTACAAGAACTTCCAACATGGATCAGTTACCTGAAAATCAATCAACTAATTAATTACATGTCCAAAATGAATTCAAATTTCGATCTAAATAAGATAATTGCAAAATCAATAGAATCAAACAAGCTCAACAAATTTAGAATACTTGTAGGGGTTTCCGGCGGGCCAGATTCAGTAGCTTTACTACATTCACTAAACGATATGAAAGATAAATATGATCTTTCAATTTTTGGAGCTCATTTAAATCATGGGTTAAGATCAACCGATTCTTCAAATGACCAAAAATTTGTTGAAAAAAAATTCAGCGAATTGAAAATCCCTTTCGTAACAAAACAAATAAACTTAAATGAAATTGTTAAAAACGAATCATCTTCTTTAGAAAATATAGCCAGAATAGAAAGACACAAATTTCTATTTGATACATCAAATCATTTTAATACTAGTTTAGTAGCATTGGGACACCATATAGATGACCAAGCAGAAACTATAATTTTACATATTCTAAGAGGTTCAGGATTAGATGGAATTAGGGGTATGAATGAAATATCTAAAAGAAAAATTGACAATCAAGAGATAAATATTTACAGACCTCTTCTGGGTACTTCTCGCCAAGATATTTTAAAATACCTATCTGAAAAAAATATCAATTTCCATATAGATGCGACGAACTATTCTACAAAACATACTAGAAATTCTATTAGGCATTCTTTAATGCCCCAATTAGAAACTTATAATCCAGAAATCAAGAAAAGCCTACATAGATTAAGTGAGTCAGTAAAATACGATTTAATTTTTTTAGAAGAATTTGCAAAAAATCAATTTAATGAAATATCTGAAATCACTCAAAATCAAATTGCCTTCAAAACACAAAAGTTACTAGACTTATCGCCTGCTATTCTATTTAGAGTAATTAAACATTCATTTACTCAACTGACTGACAATCACCAAGATATAGAAATGATTCATATCAAAATGATTGAAAGCTTAATAAAAGGCGGAACAGGAAAAAAAATACAACTGCCAAAAAACCTCACCGCAATAAAACAGTACGATCAATTAATAATTACTACAAATAAAAATCCTGATTCTTTATTCCCTGAAATAGACAAAATATTCAGTATTAATATACCGGGCACAACTATTATAAATAATTGGCAAATCACTACAACTTCCCCAAAAAAACCATTCAACTGTGAAAATCCATCTAGTAATATTGCTTATATAAAATATAATTCTAAAAACAATCACCTGTATGTAAGAAAACGCAAAAAAGGTGATAAGTTTTTACCTTCAGGAATGACTAATCATAAAAAAATTCAAGATTACATGGTAGATCAAAAAATCCCTCAATCACTAAGGGATCGCATACCTTTATTAGTAAATGAAAAAGATGAAATATTATGGGTTGTAGGATGGCGCACTTCAGAATTAGCAAAAACATCTGACGAACAAGAAACCCTAAAAATCAACTTTCAATTACAAACAAACACCTGACGCAAATTATGGAATCAAATTTCAAACAAAAATTAACTGACAAAAAATTTGTCATCACTATGGAAGTAAGCCCACCGGATGAGTTTGACTTAAAATCATTTTTCCCAAAATTTGATTTCATAAAAACACAAAAAATTGATGCCCTAAATGTCACAGACACCGCTAGAGCGCAAGGAAGAATGAGCCCTTTAGCAATTTCATCATTAATTCAAAATGAATTTAATATAGAAACAATTATGCATATTGCTGTAAGGCATAGAAATTTATTATCTCTTCATTCAGACTTAATGGGAGCCCATGCTTTAGGAATCAAAAATATTTTCTCTGTGATGGGAGATAAGCCTAAAAAAGATTCTCCATTTATTAATTCAACTTTTTCGGATTTAACTCCCAACTCTGCCTTGAAATTGATGAAAAATTTTAATAATGGCCTATCAATTAATGGGGCAAAATTGAAATCATCATCTAATTTTTTTAAAGGAGCTGCATTTAATCCATCTACAAAAAATCTAGAAAAAGAAATGGAAAACCTAAGACTAAAAGTTGAATCAGGTGCAGATTTTCTACTTACTCAGCCTTTTTATTCATCAAAAACATTACTAGATATTTTGGACATAATTGGAGAATTTCCAATCCCTTTAATAATAGGCGTCTTACCCCTTAGAAGCATTAAAAATGCTGAATTCTTACAAAAAAATGTGCCTGGAATCAATATAGATAATCATACTATGAACTTAATGGAATCTTCTAAATCTCCCATAAAAACTGGGTTAGAAATTAGTTCTAGCTTAGTTAATCAACTCAAAGGAAAAATTTCTGGAATGTATTACATCCCTCCATTCAATAACTACAAGTCGATTTTAGAATTAATAGAAAGATTAGAAATTCCCTTTTCTTTTCAGTAACCACCACTCTAAACTATCTGATAAGGCTATCCAACTAGCTTCAATAATGTTTTCAGAAGAGCCAACTGTAGTCCAGGTTTGTTCTCCATCAGTTGATTCAATTAACACTCTGACAATAGAGCCTGTACCTGATTGCTGGTCTACTACACGAACTTTATAGTCATTTAAACGTACATTACTGATTTCAGGATAAAATTGTAATAAAGCTTTTCGAAGAGCATTATCTAAAGCATTAACTGGCCCATCACCGTCTGAAGCCGTATGCATTTGTTTGCCATCAACTTCTACTTTAACCATCACTTGAGAAGAAATTTTTAAAATAGCCTCATTTTTCTTTTCAATAATTGTCATAAAATCCACCAAATTAAAAGGTGAAAAATATTTTGGTAATGTCCTTAATACCAATAGTTCAAATGATGCTTCAGCACCCTCATATTGATAACCTTGGTTCTCTTTTTCTTTAATTAGAGTTAATAATTCAGTAGCTTTTGACGGTTCAATACTAATGCCAAGCCGTTCTTGAGTTTTCCACAAAATATTACTTTTACCCGACAATTCAGAAACCAATACTCGTTTCTCATTCCCAACTGTTTGGGGTGAAACATGCTGATAGCTATCTTCAACTTTTTGTACAGCAGATGCATGCAATCCGCCTTTATGCGCAAAGGCAGTAGATCCCACAAAAGGTTGGTTAGATATAGATGGCATATTAGCAATTTCAGCTACATAACGTGAAATTTCAGATAGTTTTTCAAGCTGTTGATCTGAAATGCAATTTATATTTTTTTTCAATTTCAAATTAGCGATTAATGAAATTAAATTCGCATTTCCACATCTTTCCCCATACCCATTTATAGTACCTTGGACTTGAATTGCTCCACAATCTAGCGCTGCTAAAGCTGAAGCGACTGCCATGTCAGTATCATTATGAGTGTGAATTCCCAAATGCACATCAAATTGATCAGAAATCATAGAAATAATAGAAGAAATTTCGCTAGGAATAGCCCCTCCATTAGTGTCACACAAAACTACACATTCTGCACCGGCTTCGGCCGCTACAGAAATTACATCCATTGCATATTCAGGATTTTTTTTATAACCATCAAAAAAATGTTCTGCATCAAAGAAGACTCTTTTATTATTTTTCCGTAAAAACTGTATAGAATCTTTAATCATTGATAAATTTTCTTCTAAAGTTGTTTCCAAAATTTCAGTCACATGCAAATCCCAACTTTTTCCTACTAAAGTAATTACTGAAACCTGAGAGTCTAATAAACTTTGAATCTGTGGATCATCTTTCACATCAATTCCTGCGCGTCTAGTAGAACCAAATGCTGTCAATATTGAATGGTTCAGATTTACTGATTGAGCGAGTTTAAAGAACTCAGCATCTTTAGGATTTGAACCAGGCCATCCTCCCTCAACAAAATGCACACCTAATTCATCCAATTTTTTGAGAATGTTAATTTTATCTTCTACAGAAAATGATATACCCTCATATTGAGCTCCATCCCTTAATGTAGTGTCATAAAGTTGAATCAAAGACATTAAAAATCCACGTTAAATTAATCTTTCAAGCCTAGGGCTTGCTAATCTACCAGGTAACCTACCTCTTTTAGAAACTATTTTGTCTTCAATTTCTAATAAATCTGCACGAACATCATTAGGGGAGGCACTTGAAATATAACTTCCAACTAAGTATCCATGGACTGGTATATTTAAATCAGTAAATTGCTTAATTTTTTCTGGGTTAAATCCCCCACTGACATAAATTTCTACGTGCTGGAAATTCATTTGGTCTAACTTATTTCTTACTTCCAAGACCATAGTAGGAGTAACTCCACCTCTTTCTATAGGAGTATCCAAGCGGACGCCGCGTAATTTATCCCTTAATACTTCTGCTACATTCAATGATTCTTCTGCTTCATCGTGAAAAGTATCTACAACAACAATTCTTTGAACTTCGACTCCCAAATGTTTATCAAAGGCAACAGCTGCATCTACCGTATTCCCAAAAATTAAGGGTAAACTATGAGGCATATTTCCTACTGGAGATCTTCCTGCAGTCTTAGAACCTAAATTAGTTGAAACTGAAGAACATCCTCCTATGACTGAGGCATAATCTAAAAGATGGGCTACATTAGGATGAATATGACGAGCACCATGTGAAATAATAGCTGCAGTATTCTCTGCAGCATCAACGCATTCTTTTGCTGCAGTAGCCCAAGCTATACAGGATGACAAAATTCCACAAATACTAGTTTCATACAAAGCAACTGAAGCATAATTACAAATAATTCTCAGAATTGGTTCACCTGCTTTAAATTCCTCTCCTTCCTCTAAGCCCCAGACTTCAACTTCAGAATCAGAATCATTTTCAGAACTAGGTAAAACATTACCAAGCAAAGCTTTTACTTCCTCAATCCCACATAAAATCCCATCTCGAGCAGCAGAAAAATCTAATAAAACTTTAGGGTTTACAGATTCTAGACGCATAATTTCCTTAGTCCAATGCAAATAGGTATCTGCAGGATCACCTTTAATGACAGAAGGTCGTATTTCAAAAGGAGGTGTAGTCATAAATTTATAAATTCCTAAAAAATTATTAGAGGGATATTTTACTCTCAGGATATATTAGGTGCAATCTAATCAAATTTTGTTAATTGGTTTTTAACAAAACGAAGCCCACCAAACCTCATTCTTATTAATCCTTTGATATCTTTCCAAGCAGTCGATATTATTTTCACACTACTATTAGGATCATCTATCCATCGAACAGGAAATTCTTTAACTTTAAAATTGGTTTTTTCAGCCATAATTAATAGCTCCGTATCAAAAAACCAGCCTGTATCTTTCACGTAAGGTAACAATTGATCAGCTGCTTCTCTAGAAATAACTTTAAATCCGCATTGTGCGTCTTTAAATGAAACTAAAAACATAGTACGAAACAAGAAACTATAACATCTAGAAATAAATCCTCGTTTAATACTTCTTCCTATGACATTAGAAGATTTAAGTAGCCTAGACCCCACAGCTATTGAGCAATCTAATTTTTTCACACTTTCTAAAAGTTCGGTCAAAACGTTTAAATCAGTAGACAAATCTACATCCATATATGACATTAAATCACTATCACTAGAAGACCAAACAGTTTTTAATGCTCTTCCTCTTCCTTTTTGATCCAATCTAAAATAACTAACATTTTCAAATTGACTAGATAATTTTTGTACAATTTCAGGAGTCATATCTGTTGAACCATTATCAGCTACAATTATTTTCCATTGATAATTGATTAAAAAATGTTCAGAAAAAGTCACTAATTTTCTTATAGATGACTCTATAGTTCTTTCTTCATCTAAAACAGGAAGCACTATATCTAATGATGTGAAGTTAATATCCATACCTAATGAGTAAAGTGTCTAGTACCAGTAAAAATCATTGCCATATCAAATTCATTGACGGCATTAATTACGTCGTCATCTCTAATAGAACCACCAGGCTGAATTACAGCCTTTATCCCACCCTGGTGAGCCATTTCTATATTGTCTGCAAATGGCATAAATGCATCTGATGCCAAACACGAACCAATAGCTTTTTCTCCAGCGATTCTTAGAGCTAAATGAATACTAACTACCCTATTTGGTTGACCAGCTCCCATCCCAGTTAAAGTATCATTTTTTGCTAAAACTATTGAATTAGACTTAATATGTTTCAAGCATTTCCAAGCAAATGTTAAATCTTTAAACTCTTTTTCAGTAGGGTGTCTTTTAGAAACAATATTCCAATTAGATGGGTCTTCATACAAATCATTGTTTGATTGAACTAAATATCCTCCAGAGATCGTTCGAAAATTGATATCAGAATTAATGCCCTGAGGTTTCTCTGCAATTAAAATTCTAGTCCTTTTTCTTTTTTGTAGAACTTGCAAAGCTTCTTCGGAATAAGATGGCGCGATAATAATGTCAAAAAGTATCCCTTTCATGGAATTTGCTGTATCTAATTCAACAAGGTTATTAAAGCCAACAATTCCACCATAAGCAGAAACAGAGTCTCCTTCAAAAGCTTTCTCAAAAGCACTAGATTGTTGATTATCTAATGCAATGCCACACGGATTAGTATGTTTAACAATTACACAAGCATTTTGTTCAAATGAATTTACTGTAGTCCAAGCAGCATCAGCATCTAGATAGTTGGTATAAGACATAGGCATACCATGAACTTGACGAGAATTAACTACTCCCCCAGTTCCCAAAAAATTAGAATAAACGGATCCTGTTTGGTGAGGATTTTCTCCATACCTCAAATCAGCAATTTTATTTAACCCAATCGATATTTCCGATGGAGACAAAATAGATTCATCATTTAACCAACTTGATATAGCAGTATCATAGACTGCTACATGCTGAAAAGCTTTTCTTGCCAACTTTTTCCTTTCATCTAAAGAAAAAGTTCCCCCAGAATCTATTCTTTCTGATATCCAAGTGTAATCATTCGGATCTACAATTACTAAAACACTTGGGAAATTTTTTGCTGCAGCTCTTAAAAGAGTAGGACCACCAATATCAATGTTTTCCAAGGCTGTCTCAAGAGTAACATTCTTGTTAGATACTGTTTCAATAAAGGGATATAAATTAACTATTACAAAATCGATAGTTTTTATATTAAGCTCTTTAATGGTATCCATTTGTGACTCGTCATTTCTTTTAGCCAAAATGCCTGCATGGATATTTGGATGGAGGGTTTTAACTCTACCACCAAGAATTTCAGGAAATTTTGTAAAATTTGATACTTGAATTGGACTAAACCCTAATTCTTTAAGGTTTTCAAAAGTACCACCAGTACTAATCATGTCTATTTGGGTATTTGAGAAAGAATTAGCCAGCAATTCTATTTGGCTCTTATCACTTACACTGATTATTGCATTCATTTTTCACTCTAATTTAATATGTTTTCTATAACCACTTTATCTACACTAGTTTTTTCTGCAACTTTACCAACAATCCTAGAACCTGGAATTGCATTTAAAACTTGATCAGTTTTAGAGGGGCTTACAGACAATACCATTCCCAATCCCATATTAAAAACATGGTACATTTCAATAGTATCTACCTGTCCTTGATTTTGAATCAAATTAAAAACTTCTTGAACATCCCATGTATTAGAATCAAATATTGCCATCATATTCTCTGGAAGAATTCTAGGAATATTTTCAAATAAGCCTCCTCCAGTAATGTGTGCTATTCCATTAACTAGTTCATAAACTGGCTTAAGGGTTTTGTAGTAAGAAATGTGAGGTTTTAATAATTCTTGACCCAAAGAATTATTAATTCCTTCAAATTGTTGAAATAAAGGAGATGTGTCCTCTTCTAAATTAAAAATATGTCTCACCAAAGAATAGCCATTAGTATGCAGGCCGTTAGATGGTATTCCGATTAAATCGTCATTAATTCGAATATTTTGATGGGGAGTTATCATTTTGGATGATTCAACAGCACCTACAACAAAACCAGAAACATCAAATTTTCTATTCTGAAATACTCCGGGCATTTCAGATGTTTCACCTCCAATTAATGCACAATTAGATTCCTCGCACATCTTAGATATACCTTGAACTATTGTTAGCACAATTTCCTGATCCATTACTGAAGTCGCTACATAATCTAAAAAAAATAATGGGTCTGCTCCCACAACAATCAAATCATTTATACATGCGTTAACTAAATCAATTCCAATATTTGAATAATCATTTGCCATTCCTGCAACACTTAATTTGGTTCCTACGGGATCTGTACTAGACACTAAAACTGGTTGGTCATATCCAGAAAGTTGATATAGGGCTGCAAAACCACCAACACCACCCATCACATTCGTGTCATAGGTGTTTTGAGCAATAGTTTTGATTTGATCTTTAACTTTTTCAGAGTTATCTAAATTTACGCCAGATGAAGTATAAATTTTTGAAACTTTTTTATGAATATTCATAACTGAAAAGACTCCTCTTTTGTACCTATCACATCTAAATCAATTTCTTTTTGACTGATTTTTTTTAAAGTTTCGATCCAAAATTGATGTTCTATAAACTGAATTCTTTTCTTTAAAGAAATAATATTATCAGTAGGAAGAACTTTTACTTTTTTTTGTGCTATTTTATGACCATGGTCATAATCTTGATCAACTAAATGAAGGGTAATTCCACTAACTTCTTCTTTATTCTCTAGAACAGACTGGTGAACTAAATCACCAAACATTCCTTTACCACTGTACAAAGGTAGTAAAGACGGGTGACTATTAATGATTCTATTTTTATACCTAGAAAGAAGTAAAGGTCCAATTTTTTTCATGTAGCCTGCTAAAAGAATCAAATTAACTTGATTAGATTTCATGATTTCAGTGATGGCTATATCTAATTTGTGTTCATTCAAATGAGTAATTGTGCTCATATGAAGAGCTAAAACATTAGCTTCTTTAGCTCTTTTGAGTGCTCTGGAATCAGAATTATTACTAATGACTACATTAACCGATGCATTGATAGCTTTTTGGTTACAAGCATCTAATATTACTTGTAAATTAGTCCCCTCATGAGAAGCTAAAATCCCCAAATTCAACGGAAAATTACTCACTAGAACTAGTAGTCTCCTTATGATTCTAAAACTAATTTATCCATCTCAAGTTGAATAGGAATTGGATAATTTCCTGTAAAACATCCCATACAATATTGATTTCTTTCACCTGAAATAGATTTTAACAATCCGTCATTGCTTAAAAAACCTAAAGAATCTACTTTTAGGTGTTCAGTAATTTCTTCTACACTCATATTGCTGGCTATTAATTCAGATTTTTTTGCCATATCAACCCCAAAATGACAAGGAGAAATAATCGGAGGGGCACAAATTCTCAAATGAATTTCTTTAGCGCCACCTTTTCTTAGCAAATCTACAATATGTGGGGTTGTAGTACCGCGAACAATACTATCGTCAACCACAATAACTTTTTTATCTTTTAAAATTTGTGGAAGTAGGTTAAATTTTCGCCTAACCCCTAATTCTCTCAACCTTTGATCAGGAAAAATAAAAGTTCTACCTACGTATCTATTTTTTACTAATCCTTCAGAAAATGGAATTCCAGATTGTTGAGAATACCCTACTGCAGCTGCTGTAGCAGAATCAGGAACACCAATTACAACATCTGCGTCAACTGGAAAGTCTTTAGCTAACTGAGCTCCCATATTCATCCTAGATGTATAAACTAAATCACCATTTAACAAAGAATCTGGTCTTGAAAAATAAATCTGTTCAAAAATACAACTGCCCAAAACTTGATCATAATTAGGTTTTTGATAAATAGATTTTAAGCCTTCTTCATTAATCAGTACCGCTTCACCAGGTAGCACTTCACGAACAAATTCTGCACCTAAATGGTCTAATGCACATGATTCAGAAGCGATGACCCAACCATCATCTAAAGTACCAATACATAAAGGCCGAACCCCCAAAGGATCACGAACTCCAATAATTTCTTCCTTCGTCATAATTCCTAGAGAATAGGCACCATTGAGCTTTCTCATAGCATATGCAATTCTTTCAGACCAGGAACTAGCAGGAGCATGAGAAATCAAATGAGCAATAATTTCTGAATCTGCAGAAGATTGAAAATGTACATCTAAATCTAATAACTCATCACGCAATTCTACTGAATTAATCAGATTGCCGTTGTGTCCCAAAGCAATTTCAATAGAATCACTTTTGGATATAAATGGTTGCGCATTATCAATATTACTAGAACCGGTAGTAGAGTATCGGGTATGGCCTAAGGCGATATAACCATCCAAGTCGGTTAAATCCTTCTCTTGAAAAGCCTGAGTGACTAGGCCCATTTGAGTTTTTACTTGTATATTCTTTCCAGCACTTGAAGCAATACCGGCACTTTCTTGTCCTCGATGCTGAAGCGCATGAATTCCAAAAAAAGCTGCTCTAGAAGCTTGTTGACCAGGTGAATATACAGCTACAACTCCACAGGCTTCCTTCATTTAATTATCCAAAATATTGTGGTTCAAATTTATCCGCCCATAAATAAATCTAAAATATTTCCAACTCCACTTGCTCTTCTTTTGAAAAATTCTGTGTATCCACATTTATCACATGTGATGTGAGCAAATTTTTGGTTTTGTATATCTAAAAACCTTGAAATACCAGAACCTGTTGTACGAATTTCACCAGTTTCATATGTGTAATTTACACATTTAGGACAGGAATATTGAGTAATATTCTCGGGTTCATTGTTATAATTCATATTATGACCCTCATCAATCTAATATTTACTTCATGGTAGATAGTATCAGACAAATCACAAAAAAACTGTCACAATTATGAATTTTATTTCAATCAAATTATTCTACTATTGGTTGGGCAATTATCCACAAACTTATAGCAGTATAAAAAACCATTAGAAACAACATTGGAATTTGACTTTGTATAACTAATTTAATGGATGAAATGCTTCTGCTTGCGATTTTATGAGAAATATACACAGAAATAATATGCCCAACTACTAATGAAAATACTGAAAGAATCCATACGAATCTGGCATTAACTATAGAAAAATTGGGAATATAATTTTTGGTACCCAATATATTCCAACCAAACCCAAATGGATCTGAAATTAATGGAATAATATTTTGTCCCGTAATTATTAAAAATGAAAAATAATGAGATAGATTATAAGCCAAGGCAATGGGAACTAAAGAAAAAACAAAAGTTTTAGCAACCTTTTCAGTAGAAATCAAACCTTTTGAAATTTTTGATGTCCAAGAACAAATTAACAGATAAATTACAGAAAAATATAACGGAAAAAAAATACTTCCCAATGAAGTGATCACAGATGAATTATTTAAATTTAAGGGATCTATAATAGGCCAAATCAAATTTTGTATTTGTACCCAAGCAGGAGTTTCAGCAAATCCATCAAACGTAACTGTAGCTAATGCGGTTACGTGAAATATCATAATTGAAGTTTCGACTTTTTCTCCTGATGCCAAACCAACAAAAAAAGGCCTAATATTCAATTTTCTGTTTCCAATTTCCGACTTTTCCCAACATTCAAGACTATCAACACATTTGGAGGAGTCAGCACATTTACTTTGTATTTCTGTTGGAGAAAATCTAGAAAACAACCCAAACAATATATAAAAAGGGTCAGCATGATTTAACCAAACGTGTTTACCAAACAAACGCATCCCAAAAAAAGTTAACAAAGAGTAAAGTATCAACAAAATTGATAAATTAAATGGCTGTGATGCTCCACTATAAACATTTTCTACCCAACCAAAAATTAAAAAGAATATAAGTGCTGGCCATGATTCGAATTTTGCGGGCCATTTAAGTATAGGTTTTGGTTTTCTCCACCGCTCATAATAATTATATAAAATCATCCATGGATTAATTACCAGCCAAATATTTCCCACCAAAGCAACGAAATATCCAATACCAACCCACCATATAATCCATACAAATGTTGGAGAAAAATTTTCCAAAGGTTCTTGGGTACCCCACAATCCTACTAAAATACATAAAACAAGAATCCCAACAGAGACAAAACCCAAAATAAAACTAATAAAATTTAAAATGCATTTCATATATTTCAATGAAAATAAATTTAATGTCCAATATGATTTCTCATCCGATGATTGTGAAAAAAACCAACCAATAATTAAAAAAGATAATGCTACTGTAGCGGCAGCGCCTACCATAAAATATGGTAACGGAAGTGGAAGATCATATCTTTCTCCAAATCCATGAGCACTAACCGGGAAAGGTAAAAAAAATAAAAAACCTATTACAAATAAAAGTGAAAAGGATTTCAAAATATTTTCCTAAGGATAGACCTCAATTCTAAACAACTTAATTTCTTCATCATGATGTTCAGAATGTTTTGAAACACCGGGAGGAGATCCACTAGTAATCCTAACTTTCCTGTCTAATTGATTCTCCCAAGTTATTTTTGTTCCTGGGTTCACAAAAATAACTTCAGGATCAAAAATTAAGATTTGTGAATTGTCTTTTTCAGTGATCAAAATTTTAACTTCATCAATAGATTGATTGTCTTTTGAAAGCTCTATAGTACCTTGAGTCTTATGCTCCATATGATCGTGATAAAGGATGGGAAAATCAGAAAAATCATCAGGAACTTGATATGAATAAAAATCACCTGATAAGAGTGATTGGGATTCAAACAATGCCCCATGTTCAGAATGATCATGATTATGATGATTCCCACCATTTTGATCTAAGTGAGAAGTGACATTATATCTGCCGGTAGCGATAGCCTTAAATTCCATCACCGAAGTTTCATTAGGTTTCACTAATTTTTTTATATCATAACCATGCAAGTGTATTTCAATTTCTTCATTTGAATTAAAAGATAATTTGACCTGATCATTTTTTTTTAAAGTAATTACATCGATTCCATTAGAAATTTTGCCGTCTTCTATTTGTATAGTAGTTTCTTTTATATTTGTAACTTCAGTAGTATTTTGATTTGGATCAATATCTGCTTCTGAACAAGATACTGACAAAACCAAAACCAAAACCAAGATATAAGAATGAAATTTAATCATTTTGGCCTTTTAAAAATAATATTAGACGCATATTTTAATACGAATATCACTAAAAATCCTAATAATGCTAACGTTAAAAATGAATTCAATGGATTAGGCGAAACAGCATCTATTTCAAATAAAGTTGAAAAATTATGTGAATCTAATTGATTTTCGTTTATCAATACATCTACCAATAAAAACCATTTTCCTTCAGAATCTAAAGAAATGTCTACTTCATAATATTCGGGATCAAACAAAGTATTATTCATTTCAGATTTGAAAGTTTGACCAGAATTCATATTTTCCATCGAAGCCGATAAATAAACTTTCAAATTTTGGAATTTTTCTTGTGATTCTTTTTGTCTTACATATAAAGCAAAATGATTTAACCCTTTAGTAGGTTGGTCAGGAACTGAACCAAGGCCTACTACAAATTTCCCAACCTGATTTTCTTGGTAATTTTTTACTGAACCATTTGCTTCTATAGGAATTAATAAGGAAAAAAACAAAAATCCAAAAATGAAAGAGAGAGAAATTATTGTTTTTGAAGTTATCAATTTTTAAATATTTAGTGCTTGTGCAACTGTTTCCATATCTTTATCTCCTCTGCCTGACATTCCCAATAAAATAACATCATTTTGAGATAAAGTTGGGGCTAATTTAGATACATAATGAACTGCATGGGCAGGCTCCAAAGCAGGAATAATACCCTCAGTTTCACATATTAATTCAAAACCTTTTAGAGCTTCAGAGTCACTTACACTAACATATTGAGCTCTTTCAATGTCTTTTAACCAACTATGCTCGGGGCCAACTCCGGGATAGTCAAGACCAGCTGAAATACTATGTGTCTCAATAATTTGACCATCATCATTCTGTATTAAATATGACATACTCCCATGCAAAACACCTATTTTCCCTGCTGAAATAGTAGAAGAATGTTTGCCAGTCTTAATTCCTTCACCTCCAGCTTCAACACCAATCAATTGCACATGTTGATCAGAAATAAAATCATAAAACAGACCAATAGCGTTACTTCCTCCACCAACACAAGCAATTACATATTCAGGTAATTTACCTGTTATTTCAAGAATTTGAGACCTAGATTCTTTTCCTATAATTCTCTGAAAATCTCTAACTATCATTGGATAAGGGTGAGGACCAACAGCACTGCCAATTAAATAATGTGTAGTTTGAACATTAGTAACCCAATCCCTAATTGCTTCATTTATAGCATCTTTTAATGTTTTACTACCAGAATTTACTGAAATAACTTCAGCTCCCAATAACTTCATCCTAGACACATTAAGGGCTTGTCTTCGGATATCTTCTTCGCCCATGTAAACTACACATTCTAGGCCCAATTTTGCACAAACAGTAGCCGTTGCCACTCCGTGCTGACCCGCACCTGTTTCAGCAATTATTCTATTTTTACCCATTTTTTTAGCTAACAAACCTTGTCCAAGAGCATTGTTAATCTTATGAGCACCAGTATGAGCCAAATCTTCACGTTTCAAATAAATTTGAGCACCTGAAAGTTTCTCGGTTAAATTTTGAGCAAAATATAATTCTGTAGGCCTACCAACAAATGTTTTTAGTACCTCAGAAAGATTTGCTTGAAAAGCCTCATCATGTTTAATTTTTTCATATTCTAATTCCAATTCATTTAATGCCGGAATTAGAGTTTCAGGAACATATTGACCACCAAAAACTCCATATCTACCTTGAGAATCCGGAATATTAGCTGAATCTATTGAAAAATCATTCATTTTGATGATCAGATTTTTCTAGCGACAATGTCTAACCAATTTCTTGGTACATGAGTAACATTAAGCTCTTTGTATGTTTGGCGTACCCCTTCTTGCAATACTTCACTAGCTGTATCTAAGGGTATTCCCGGCATGGTTCCTTCAATAAAATCAGAAAACGCACAAATGTCCAACCATCCTTCTATAGGCACTTGAACTGTATCTATTTTTTGAATTTCAATTTTTAGTCCATGGCGCATTAACAAATCAGAATAATCTTGAGGGGTAAGCTGTTTTCGTGATTCTACTTTCAAAGATTTTTCAGGCTTCAAGCCATATTCTTTTCTCAAAATTCTAAATGCTTTAAACATCCACTTTGAGTAAAAAGACAGAGAATCTTCATGCTGACCTCCATCATAAAATGAAGTATTAAAAGCAAACTTCCCACCCTTAGATAAAGATTTAGAAATTTCACTCAAAACAATATCTTTATCAGGTAAATAATGTATAGCATTACAAAAAACTACGGTATCAACAGAATCTTTGATAGCTTCGGAAATGTTTTCTACACCACTTTGAACATATCTTACAGCACCATTAGAAATATCTTTTAGTTCATCCATAGCAGTTTTTAGAGCTATTTGAGAATGATCAAGAGCTATAACAACTGTGTTAGTAGTTCGATTGATTCTCTCCAAAATCAACCTAGTCACACCCCCTGCGCCACAAGCTAAATCTACAACTCTCAAGTCTGAAGCTACATCAGCCATATCAATTAATCGAGAATTCAATTCAGCATAAAAGCTATTTTTAGAAAATGTAGAAAAGTTGTAATCACTTGTAGTCATAAAATTTGATTTTCACTGTAATTTTAAGTTGATTATACAGGGGTATGAATTATTTGTTAAATTATTTACCTACGTTTACAGAATCAAACTTAATGTTAGGTCCAAAAATATTGAGAGTAAAAGAAATTACTACTATTGCCGTAGCTAATGTAAACGCCCTAGAAATCCCTTCAGTAAACGCAAATCGAATTTCTGCAATTTTTTGAGGATCTGACACTGATTCTAAAATTGATAGATTTGGTTCAAGTCCCATCGAAGACATTGTTAAAACTACCACTGATGTCGCAACAGCAGTTCCAGTTAAATTTCCAGCAGTTCTCACCATACTAATTACAGAAGTCACGACTCCATATTTTTCTGAAGAAACAACACTAACTATAGAACTTTGGTTTGGAGATTGAAAAATCCCATTTCCTGCACCTGCCAAAAAATGGATTAATAAAACTGAAAACTGGGTTGAATCTACAGTCAATGTAGTACTGATAAAAATGGCTAATCCCCAGCAAAACAAACCACAAAGCGTAGGCCATTTAGTGCCAAATTTATCAGAAATTTTTCCACTTAACGGACTAGTTAATGTCATCATTATAGGCATAGGCGACGATAAAACTGCTGCTGTAAACGCTGATAAATCCATAACTTGAATTACATAAAAAGGCATCAAAAAAAATACTGATGAACCCGCCATAAAAGTTAAAAAACGACCTAAGGTACCTACAAAAAAAACAGGATTTTTAAACAATGAAAGATCAATCATTGGGGATTCAAATACACGTTCTCTCCAAACAAACATAATTAAAGAAATTACTGAAACGAAAAAGCCGGTTATAACCGGCAGGCTACCCCATCCAAGTGTATGAGAAAACGTCATAGACAATAAAAAAGAA
This sequence comes from SAR202 cluster bacterium, assembly GCA_022447825.1. Classification (GTDB taxonomy): domain Bacteria; phylum Chloroflexota; class Dehalococcoidia; order Lucifugimonadales; family UBA826; genus AG-426-M11. The sequence goes on along the minus strand of JAKUTY010000008.1, from coordinate 6,632 downwards.
GAAAGAGCAGTGGCAGAAAAAATAGCACCATACCAATCAAACTTTGAGTGTGAGTTTTGTTTAATAGAAGAATTTTTTTGAATTACAAACAAAGATAATAGCAAGCCGGAACTCGAGACTAAAACACTAGCCATATAAACCGCTCGCCAACGATACTCAGAAACTAAATAACGACTTAATAACGTTCCCAACAAGCCTCCCATACCTATTACGGAGAGATATAAACCCAAAGCAAGGCCTCTTTCAGATTTTGGAAATGCTTCAACCAATAACGCCATTCCGTTAGCCAAAATCATCGAGACAGCAATACCTTGAATTGCTCTGGCAATCAGTAGCATAGGAAAATTTTGAGAAATTGTAGCTACAATTCCGCCAATTATAAAAACTACAAGTCCTGAACAATAAACAGATTTCCTGCCAAAAATGTCTGAAAATCTACCCATTGGTAACAATAAAGAACTAATACACAATGTATATAACAGGTAAACCCACTGGACTGTAGGAATATCTGCATTAAATTCAGCAGACATACTAGGCATAGCTATATTAGTACCTGTTTGATCTCCAACTTGAACAAAAATCACTACTGCTATTGAAGAGTATACCCACCATTTATATATGTTTTGATTCTTAGAAAAATTCAAAATAGGCCTTAATTAAAATCAGACATAGCTTTAATTAGGCCATGCTCAATAATAGTTTCAACAAGTTGATTAGCAGAAGAAATTGAAGAAATTATTTTTTCTTTCTCTTCTGAATTTGGTTCTCCCAAAACATATTCGATTTGATTTTCAGAATCATCTGGTGACCCAACTCCAATTCTAATTCTGGCAAAATCTTCTGACTGAATCGATGAAATTATAGATCTAATACCATTGTGACCACCAGCACTACCTGATGCCCTTAACCGAAGCTTACCTACGGGAAGGTGAATATCATCATAAACAACTAATAATTGTGAAAGTTGAATAGAAAATCTATTCAAAAGATATTTTGTAGGAATCCCACTTTCATTAATAAAAGTTCTAGATTTAGCCAAAACAATTGGTTTTTGATTAATTTCACCAAAACCTACTTGTATTGACTTATTTACACGTTTAAATGCAATTGAAAGTTCCTCAGATAATAAATCTAAAAACCAAAAACCTGCATTATGGCGAGTGTCTTTGTATTGTTGGCCAGGATTTCCAATACCTAAGATCACTAATACAGGGGTTGAGACAAAATTTTTATTCGTGAACATTTTAAGAAATTATAAAATGGTCATAATTAAATGCAACCTATATTTATTCATTTAATCTGTATTCAATATTTAAATATCAAAATACTAAAGGTCGTTTGTAACAAAATTCTTGTACTGCTATTTTCCAAAAACTCTAAACGTTTATTGACTTATCAAAAGCATCAAAATCATATTTTGCACCCTGCAAAGAAACTCTTGTTAAATTTGCTTCAATAAAATTAGCACCTCTTAAATCAGTATTATTCAAATTAACTCTTTCCATAATAGCTTTCTGAAAGTTTGTGAATCGTGCTATAGCTCCTTGCATGTTTGCCCCTATAACCCTAGAAGTGCTTTGACCTGAATTTGATGCTGCTCCACTCAAATTAGCTCCTTGTAAATTAGCATGTGAAAGGTTCGCTTTTTTCATTTCAGTAACTGTCAAATTAGATCTAAACAAATTAGATTTTCTAAAATCACAATGATTTAAATTGGCTCCTCGCATATAGGCTCTAGAAAGATTACATTCAACAAATATTGAATTTTGTAAATTAGAAAATGAAAAATTAACAGACCTCAGATCAATGCCAGAAAAATCAATATTAGATAAGTCTAAATTAGACAAATTAGTCCCAACAAGTGAAATGTTTTGAGAAATATGATGTAAAACTAACTCTCGAGAAAATTCAACTGAGTCAATCAATCGTAATCTTCACAGGCTTTGAACCATTAACTGCATATCCCAGTTCATTCCATACTGACTCCAATGGTTGATTATTTCCCATGGAATCTTTTGCAATTGACATAATCGTGTATTCTCCCTTTACAGGGGGATTCCATAAATATTTCCAATGCCTCCAAGAGTACTTTTCAGAAGGCCCAGTTAGTTCAGCTTCAGTCCAAGTTTGACCATGATCAGTGGATATTTGAACAGAATCAATAGGGTTTCTGCCTGACCAAGCGATCCCTTGAACAGAAATCTGTTTAACATTTAAATGAGAATTATCTTCTGGAAATGTAATTAATGATTTCACTTGAATCTCTTCAAGTGGTTTTTGAGATCCATCTGTATACTTCAAAACATACTTTTTGCCTTGAAAATATCCAGTGAAAGGAGAATCTATTGCTGAAATTTTAGTGAGCCATTTTACTGATGCCATTCCATACCAGCCAGGAACTATTAATCTCAACGGAAAGCCGTGCTCGACAGGCAAATCTTCACCATTCATTTCATAAGCTAGTAAAGTATCGGGGTCAAAGGCCATATCTTTAGAAAGGCTTCTTAAATAAGGTTCATGAGGATGGTCTTTTTCAGTTTCACCTTGATCAGCACCTTGAAATAAAATCTGTAACACAGAGTCTTTTAGATTCACTAAATCCAAAACATCTCTTAATGAAACACCTGACCAAATAGCATTACTAACAGCACCATTAGAAAACTGATTTCCTGGAACTGAAGGAGTTAAGTCACTTCTATTATTTCCAGCACATTCTAAAGTGGCAGATAAAGTCTTTTTGGGTAATTTTTTCAAATCATCCAATTTCAGTGAAATTGGATGATCAACTAATCCGTCAATAATTAACTCAAAATCATTTTTGGAAATTTGGGGAAAATCAAAATGGCTTCTAATATAAAAACCATCATTGGGAGTTAACCATTTAGATAAACTCAGCTGGAGAGTTTCACCAACATATGGATCTTCACCAACTTTTTTTAAATTCATCAAACAAACTCAATAATTCTTATGATCTTGGTTCTCGAGGTCTAGCTTCATTGACTCTGATATCACGACCCATAAAATCCTTGCTATCTAAAGCTTCGATTGCTTCTTTTGCCTGATCATCATCGCTCATTTCAACAAATCCAAAGCCTTTTGATCGACCACTATCACGGTCAGTAATTATTCTTACATCTACAACTTCACCATATCGACCAAAATGTTCTTTCAAGTCATCTTCTGATGTGTTATATGATATGTTTCCTACGTATATATTCAAATTCTCTTCCTAAATTAACCTAATAAATCAAACCGATTCATTTACTGTTGGGGCATTTTACCACATACTTGAGAATTTAAAGCAAGTTTATACCTAATCAAGTTGGTGATCTCCAGATTTTCCACCTGATTTATGTGATAACCAGGTTTCTATTTTTAATTTTTTGTCTACTGCTTTACACATATCATAAATAGTTAAAGCACAAATGGAAGCAGCGGTTAATGCTTCCATCTCCACACCAGTTTTAGATGCAATTTTGGCAGTTGCAATAATCAATATCTGAGAATTTTCTTTATCAATTTCAAAATCAACATTTAGATTTGTGAGCTGTAATGGATGGCATAATGGAATTAGTGCAGATGTTTGTTTTCCACCCATAATACCGGCAATTCTAGCTACCGATAAAACATCACCTTTTTCAAACTCATTTTTGATGATTTTTTCTAAAGTATCAGGATTCATTTTAATTAATGATTTCGCTATAGCTTTACGTGTAGAAATTGTTTTTTGAGATACATCAACCATATTTGCTTTTCCCTCATGGTCAACATGAGTTAAAGAATTAGAAGTTTCATCTTTTTTCATTGTTTTTTAGCTTCCCCATAAGCTAGTTGATCTGCTTTTTCATTAAATTCATTACCAGAATGACCTTTGACCCATTTCCATTTCACGTTTTTTTCAGATACTAATTTTTCTAAAATTTCCCAAAGATCTTGGTTTTTATTTTTCTTCCACCCTTTAGTGATCGTGTTAATCACGTAAGTTGAATCCGAGTACACAGTCAAATCTGTAGATTCAACATTTTTCAATCCTTCAATCACTGCCATAATCTCCATTCGATTATTAGTTGTATTTTTTTCACCACCAGACAAAAATTGGTTATCATTTTCATTCAAAATTACTACTCCCCATCCCCCGGGACCGGGATTACCAATACACGCCCCATCGGTATAAATATCTGTCATGACTTCATTTATCCTCCGATATGATACATCTCAACTTTTCTCACATTTTTATCTGTCAAACTAGATCTCTGTTCAGAATAATTATCATCTCTAGCCTTCCATCGATTTTGAATTATGTTTATCAAATCTTCATCTGATGCTCCTGACCTTAAAGAAGATCGTAAATCTAATCCCTTTTGAGCAAATAAGCATGTAAAAATTTCTCCTTCGGGAGAAAGCCTTAATCTCGTACAGTCACCACAAAATGGTTGTGATACAGAAGAAATCACACCAAACTGCCCTTTTCCATCAAGAAATCTATATTTTTTTGCAACTTCACCTCTATAAGCTGATTCTATAGCTTCAGCTGGAAAAACATCATTAATTTTCTCAATTAATTGTTTTGAGGATATCACTTCATTTAGATTCCACTGATTTAAGTTGCCCACATCCATATATTCAATAAATCTAGGAATCAAGTTGTTTTCTCGACACCATTCTATTAAATCTATAATGGTGTGATCATTCACATTTTTTTGAACAACTACATTAATTTTGATTGGAGACAGTCCAACTTTTTTCGCTTCTAAAATGCCATTTTTGACTTTAGATGTGTCAAATCCTCTACCATTCATTTTTTGAAAAACATCATCATCTAATGAATCCAAACTAACAGTAACTCTATTTAAACCTGCATTTTTTAAGTCTTGGGCAAATTTTTCTAATAAATAAGCATTTGTAGTCATCGCTATATCATCAATTTCGTCTATACCTGCAAGCATTTGAATCAAATCTGGAATATCTTGTCTAACTAAAGGCTCTCCGCCAGTGATTCTTATTTTTTTTACTCCCATTTGCACTGAAACTTTGGCAATTCTATGAATTTCCTCAAAAGAAAGTAATTTTTCTTTGGGTAAAAACTCATATCTTTCTCCAAAAATTTCAGCAGGCATACAGTAGGTGCAACGAAAATTACATCTATCAGTTACAGAAATCCTAAGATCCCTTAATGGCCTATTGAATTGGTCTACCGGATTCATTTTTTTCATCATAATTACTTTTTGATAATTTGTAGAGTAATTCTACAGCTTTTGCCATTGCTTGACCTCTATGACTAATTCTTTGTTTTTCTGATAGAGACATTTCGGCAAAAGTTTTATTTTTTGAAGGAATATAAAACAAAGGGTCATACCCAAAACCATTGCTCCCTCTTGGTTTGAAATGAATTTTACCTTCTATCTCTCCTTTAAAAGTTTTTATCATTAACAATTGAGGGACCCAAATTGCAATCACACACACAAATTTGGCAAAAATCTCTTGATCTTTAAAAGGTTGAAGGTTTTGTATCAAAAAATCATTTCGATCTTTATCCGTTTTTCCTTCACCTCCATACCTTGCAGAAAAGACTCCTGGTGCACCATTTAACAACGCAACTTCTAAACCTGAATCATCGGCGATTGTAAGTAATGAAGATTGTCCGCCATATTGTTCAGCTTTTAATGTAGCATTTTCTTCAAAAGTGTTTCCTGTTTCCTCAACAGTAAAATCAATATTTAATTCATCTAAATTTGAAAGTGAAAAAAGATTTTTATCTAAAAATTCGCTTAACTCATTAATTTTTTTTAAATTTCTAGTAGCAACCAATATTTTTATCATCTTAGAGTCTAAACCAATGATTATTGAAATTTAAATGATGACAATAAACCTTCAACAGTATCTCTAAATCCACCATATTCTAATTCAGTGTAAGGGAGCATGGCAGGGCCTGACCAACCCTGGCTTCTCATTTCCAAGCCTTTTACTTGAGCTAATTTTCTTACTTCATCCCAAACAGGATTATCAAAAAAATCCACAAATGAATGAGAAAAATATCCTTCTGCATTTAATGAAAAGCCCACAGCTGAAACAAGAGGTAAGCAATATGGTCCTGTTACTGCCGTGTTTAATGGAACTGGCATTAATGGCATAACATGTGAGCCTCTAGAATCACCACCAACATAATGAGCTTTAGTAAATGCAGATAAAATTTCTTCTGGAGCAGGAAAAATTCCTTGGTTTCTGATTAAAGCAACAGGATCATCTTTACCTGTATAAGTACCCGCAATCGAATGTAGTCTCTGAGCAGAAATTGAAGCTGCTTTATTGTTAAAAGTTCGCGAATAAATTGAATCAATCCCAAATCTTTCATTGTCTCTAAGTAATGCAGTGATTCCATAATAATCATCAGGAGCTTCTAATTTAAGAATACTGTCTCCATCAGTGTTGTCCATGTCTATGACATCAAATGAAAACCCTTTAATCATTTGAGGAAGCATTAACCCGCCACAATACATAGGATCTGCAAAGGCTAAAAATAAAGGTAAATTATAAGCGCCAGGTCCACACTTATCGGCAGCAAAAACCATAAAAGACTCAGCAGGTCGAGGGGATTCCAAAGAATGATCAAATTCAATTTCCGCTACTGCAGG
>JAKUTY010000007.1 GCA_022447825.1 SAR202 cluster bacterium | reverse complement strand
CGTTGAAGAAGAACAAAATGAATCTTCTGCAGCATGTAATAAGCCTGTTGGTAACGTCTCGCTTTTCACAGGAATGGGCAATATTATGACTATGGTTGGGCCATTAATATTCTTTATTGCTTATCGTAGAGTCAGGAAATTTTGGGACTAGTTATCTAGCTTTTGTTTAGCAAGATTACTTTTCTTTCAGGTGGCAAATTAGTATCTGTTACGTTTAGCCTATTCTGAGGTTGAATTTCACTACCGCCCAGTTCTGATATAAAGGCTTCTTTTGTGGTTCCAGATTCTTCAGAGCTTATGTAATCATTAGTGGTAATAGGAATAATAATTCTAGGTTGAAGAGAAGTAATTAATTCTTGCAAATTGGAATTGTTAAATGGGATTTGATCAGGCATAGGCAATAATAAAACGTGAGGTTTGCCTATTTGGTCAAATTGCGCTGGAGTTAATTTTTGTTTTAAATTTCCTATATGGCAAATAATTAATCCCTCTACTTTGATACTGTAAATTGTGTTGACAGGCTCATTTTGCGAATTATCTTGAGATTGCACCCCACTACCTATCCCTGTTAAGTAAAAATGCTTAATTTCGTACTCGCCGGGACCTGAAATAATTTTAGGGGTTCCTTTTACTCCCGAAACATTGGAATGTTTGGGGTCATCATTGCTTACAGTGACTATATCTGCTTTTGGGGAATCAAAAAATTCACCATCTGAGTTATCGAACGGGTCAGTAATTAGAATGATGTCTCTGCTATTGATTGAAATAGAAGAGTGTCCGAGCCAGTTAATTTCCATATTAAATCCATTTTTTTAAGTAATTCGAGTATACCAATCACTTCTATGAATCTACAAGCTAATTATTGCGTATTTAGTGTAGAAGCTAATAAAGATTAATAGTATTCTATTTAATTATGTTTGAATCACTTACAGAAAAATTAAATGCTACTTTTGAAAAACTTCGAAATAAAGGTAAGTTAACTGAAAAAGATGTTGATGATGCGTTAAGAGAAATAAGATTAGCTTTATTGGAAGCAGATGTGAATTTTAAAGTTGCTAGATCTTTTGTTTCTTCTATTAAAGAAAAAGTCATAGGTGATGAAATATTATCTACTATTTCAGCGGGTCAACATGTTGTCAAAACTGCACATGAAGAATTAATACAAACACTAGGTGTAACATCTTCTAAATTATTGATTTCTGACAATAAGCCATCAGTTGTAATGATGGTAGGTTTGAATGGGTCAGGAAAAACTACAACATCCTCTAAATTAGCTGCGTATTTGAAAAAATCTGGTCATTTAACTACTTTGGTAGGTGCTGACATTCATCGTCCTGCAGCAATTGATCAATTGAAGACTTTATCCACGCAAATTGATGTACCAATGTTTGAATATGGAACATCAATTTCTGCTCCTGAAGTGGCGGAAAAAGGAGTGAATGATAGCAAAAATATAAATGCTAGTTACACCATTGTAGATACTGCAGGTAGTTTTCAAATTGATCAGACTCTAATGACTGAAATCAAAGAAATTTATCAACGGATTAATCCTGTTGAAGTTTTATTAGTAGTTGATGCTATGACTGGACAAGAGGCAGTAAATGTAGCTACAGAATTTAACGAATATATTGGTATTACTGGATTGGTTCTTACAAAAATGGATGGCGATGCTAGAGGAGGTGCTGCGTTATCCATCACTTCTGTAACAGGAATTCCAGTGAAATATATTGGGATGGGTGAAGGTTCTGATGCATTGGAGATTTTTTATCCAGAGAGGTTAGCTGATCGAATTTTAGGAATGGGTGATGTTGTCACTCTTGTTGAGAAAGCTAGGTCTCAATTTGATGAAACACAAACAGCAGAATTAGAAAAAAAAATCAGAAATGAAACATTTGATTTACAAGATTTTTTATCACAAATGCAAGCAGTTCAGAATATGGGACCATTAGGACAGATGTTAGATATGATTCCTGGTTTTTCACAAATGAAAGGCAAAATGAATTCTGATCAATTAGATGGTTCACATTTGACTAAAGCTGAAGCCATTATTCTTTCTATGACTCCAATAGAAAGACAAAAACCAGAATTAATTGGAGGAAGTAGACGTAAAAGAATTGCATTGGGTAGTGGAACAAGTGCTCAAGATGTAAATCAACTATTGAATCAATTTAAACAAGTAAAAAAAATGATGAAAGCTATGGCATCTCCTGGAGGACAGAAAAAAATGATGAGAATGATGTCTCAAAAAGGAAACAAGATAGGCTTTTAACTAGAAAAAATGCCCCCTATGATATAATAAGGAAAATTTTTTCATATTTTTGAAATTATTAACAACTGAATATTGGAGGAATCGCGTGGATATTTTATTTTTAGCGATAGCCGTCCTGATCAGTTTAATTGTTGGTTTAAGTTTAGGTTTATTAATAAAACGTCTGGTTACTCTTCGTAATAATACTGTAGCTCAGACACAAGCTGAAAAGATTTTAGATGAAGCTAAGGAAAAACAAAGAGCTTTAATTCTTGAAGCAAAAGAAGAATCTCTTCAAAATAGAAGAGAAACTGAGAATGAGCTTAAGGAAAGAAGATCAGAAGTTAGACGTAACGAGAGAAGAATAGCTAGAAGAGATGAGAATTCAGAAAAAAGATCTGCTAACTTGGAGAAACGTGAAAAAAGAGTTAATGAACGTGAATCTGAGATTGATTCTCTTAAAGCGGACTTAGACAACTTAGCTGAAAAGCAAAACCAACAATTAGAAACTGTAGCTGAACTATCCATGGATGAGGCAAAAGACCTCATTATGAGTAGAGCAGAGGACGATATCAAACATGATCTCGCAGTAAGATATAAAGACTTTGAAGATACTGCAAAAAGTGAAGCCAATGATAAGGCTCGTATGGTTTTGGGTCAGGCAATGCAAAGGTTAGCATCAGATGTTGTATCTGAATCTACCGTTAGTACTGTTGAGATTCCCAGTGATGATATGAAAGGTAGATTGATAGGGAGAGAAGGACGAAACATTCGGTCTATTGAAAAAGCTACCGGTGTTGATTTAATCATTGATGACACTCCTCAAGCTATTACAATTTCCTGTTTTGATCCTGTAAGAAGAGAGATTGCAAAATTAGCTCTCACTAAATTGGTTGCTGATGGTCGAATTCATCCTGCCAGAATAGAGGAAATGGTAAACAAGGCTACTGAAGAAATAGATGAAATCATTTGGAAAAGTGGTGAATCTGCTGTTTTAGAGGCTGATGTAAGAGGATTACATCCTGAACTAATTAAATTATTAGGAAGATTAAAGTACAGATATAGTTACGGAAGTAATGTTTTGATGCATTCGCTAGAAACATCACATTTAGCAGGAATGCTTGCCGCTGAAATTGGTGCAAATGTAAAAACAGCAAAGTTAGGTGGTTTATTGCATGATGTTGGAAAAGCCATGACTCATGAAATAGAAGGACCTCATGCTGAAATTGGTGCTGATTTTGCAAAGAAGTACAAAATTTCTCATCGTGTGATTACTTGTATTGCTGAGCATCATGATGATGAAATGAGCAGTACTGAATCTTTTGTGGTTGCAGCAGCTGACGCTTTAAGTGCAGCTAGACCAGGTTCTAGAAGAGATACTGTAGAAAATTATGCGAAACGAATGGGTGAATTAGAAGAAGTTGCAGGTAGCTTTGAAGGTGTGGAGCAATGTTTTGCTATTCAAGCAGGTAGAGAAGTAAGAATTATGGTTGAGCCAGAGTCTATGGATGATGTTAAATCAGCCGGATTAGCTAGAGATATAGTGAAAAACATTGAAGATAAACTTGCATATCCTGGTCAAATCAAAGTAGTGGTTATTAGAGAAAAACGATCTGTAGAATACGCCAGATAATATAACTATATCGAATTAATTATTATGATATTTGTAGTAGTTATATTAGCTTACTTGTTTGCTTCTATACCTGTAGGGTACATTTTTTCAAAATGGTTTAATAAAACTGAAATTATGAAAATGGGATCGAAAAATCCTGGAGCTGCTAACGTTATTTCTAATGTTGGGCCATTGTGGGGAATTAGTGTAGGAATAATTGATCTTTTAATTAAGGGATATTTTTTTACATTACTTCTCCAAGCAATGGATTTGCCTGAGGTACATTTTAATTTTTCTCTAATTGCATTAATTATTGGCCATAACTGGTCCCTATTCCTTGTTATGAAAGGAGGGAGAGGGGTATTAACATCAATTGGAGTGTTTTGTGGCTTAGGTTTATATTTAGAGGTATTAATTCTTTTTTTGTTATTAGTTGTAGTTGGCAGACTTCTGATTTATAAAGACAGTGCATTTTGGACTTTAATTGCTATTATGACTTTGCCGGTTTTAATGATAGTTTTTGAGAGAGAATTAAATATATTTTATATAGTGGTAACTATTCTTTTTTTTGTGATATTAAAGAGGATTCTATCTAATTCACCTTTATCTGTTTTTTCAAGATTTCCCTATACTTTTATTAACAGAATTATTTGGGATCGTGATATTTTTAATAAAGAAAAATGGTTAGAACAGAAACTTTAGCACTATAATAATTTACTGAAAATGATGATATGGAGAGATTGATTTGTTAAAGACAATAAATTGTGGCGAAATTAGATCTACTAATGTGTCCCAAATAATTTCAGTTGCTGGATGGGTGCATCGTAGAAGGGATCATGGAAATTTAATTTTTATTGATTTAAGAGATAGGTCTGGCATCGTTCAAATTGTTTTTACTCCTGAAATATCTCATAGTGATAATGAAATAGCTGAATCATTAAGGAATGAATGGGTAATTCAAGTAAAAGGAAAGGTATTGTCACGTGATGATCAGGCAATTAATCCAGAATTGTCTACTGGTGAAATTGAAATTTTTGCTGATGAAATTACAGTACTTAATGAATCTTTTACACCACCATTTTATGTAAATGAAGAAAGTGATGTAGACGAAAATTTACGTTTGAAATTTAGATATGTTGATCTACGTAGGGAAGGAATGAAAAATGCATTAATCATTCGCCATAAAGTAGTTAAATATATTCGAGATTTTTTGGATTCAGAGGACTTTATAGAAATCGAAACTCCTATTTTAATTAAAAGTACTCCAGAAGGAGCAAGGGATCATGTTGTCCCTAGTCGATTGTATCCAGGAACGTTTTATGCACTCCCTCAATCACCTCAACAATTAAAACAGTTATTAATGGTTGGTGGGATAGAAAAATATTTTCAAATTGCTAGATGTTTTAGAGATGAAGATTCACGATCTGACAGGCAACCTGAATTTACTCAACTTGACTTAGAAATGAGTTTTGTTTCTCAAGAAGATGTGTTGAGGTTAACTGAGAAATTATTTACTCAGATGATTACTGAAATTTTACCCGAAAAGAATATTCCTTCTCCATTTCCCCGAATCACTCATAAAGAAGCTATGGATTCATATGGAATAGATAGGCCAGACTTGCGATTTGGTATGAAAATGCATGACTTGTCAGACACTTTTAAAACTTTAGATTTTAAAGTTTTTCAAAATGTAATTTCATCTGATGGCATTATCAAAGGATTTAGTGTTCCCCAAGCTTTTGAATTTACAAGAAAGGAAATTGACGATTTGACTGAATTTGTGAAATCAAGAGGTGCAAGTGGATTAATTTCTATAGGTATTGATCCAAATGCTAAATCGATTTCAGATTTTGAAATGGACCAAATAAAATCGAATATTTTAAGATTTTTGGATAAAGACCATATTGAATCAACTTTAAATATTACTGACTCTAGCCCTGGAGACCTAGTTTTTATTATTGCTGGGGATGTCGACTCAACTAATGCCTCATTAGCTGCATTAAGACATTTAATGGGTGAGAAAATGAATTTAATTGCTCCTAATGATCTGGCCTTAGCATTTGTCACAGATTTTCCACTTTTTGATTGGGATAAAGAAGAAAAAAAATGGAAAGCGTCTCATCATGCGTTTTGTTTACCGAAAGATGGATATACGGAATTTCTGGATTCAGATCCAGGTAAAGTGATCGCTCAATCTTATGATTTGATTTGTAATGGTTTGGAAATGGCAAGCGGGTCCATTCGGGTACATCACAGAGATCTTCAAGAGAAAATATTTGAAGTGTTGGGATACTCTATAGAAGATGTTTCTGAAAGATTTTCACAATTACTTGATGCATTAGAATATGGAGCTCCTCCTCATGGAGGAATTGCCCCAGGAATAGATAGATTAGTCATGGTGCTTTTAGGGAAAGATTCAATTAGAGATGTAATTGCTTTTCCAAAGACTCAAAGTCAAATGGACCCATTGTTCGGTGCCCCTTCGGCAATTGAAGATGATCAACTGAGAGAATTAAATATTGCTTTAATTAATGAGGATTAAGAAGCTGATTTAATTTGTATATTTTGAAGATCTACAAGTTCACCGTTATTCGACTCAACAATTTTAATAGGTGCTGTGCCTAGGATTGAATTTGCGTCAACTACACATGAAAATTTACCTTTTAAGCTAGGAAGTTCATACATTGTATCTAGTAATGTTTTTTCAAGAATTGATCTTAGTCCTCTTGCGCCTGTATTTTGTTCGATTGCTTTTTCTGCAGCAGCTTCTAATGCAGCAGAGGTAAACTCTAAGGATACTTCATCCATTTCAAAAAGTGCTTGATATTGTTTGATAAAAGCATTTTTAGGTTCGGTTAGGACTTTTATTAAATCATCTTTCAGTAATTCATCTAGTGTAACTGGTACTGGCAGCCTTCCAACAAATTCTGGAATGAAACCATATTCGACTAGATCGTCAGCATTAATGTGATGTCTGATGTCATTTTTATTATCTGAGGAATTTGTTTGAAGTTCTGGTGTTTTGAATCCTAAGGTGAAATTATCTTGTCTCACTCTTCTTTCAATGATTTCAGTCATTCCTTCAAATGCACCACCTACCATAAATAGGATATCGTCAGTTTTAATTTGCATAAATTCTTGATGAGGATGTTTTCGTCCACCTTGTGGGGGAACATTGGCTATACATCCCTCTATGATTTTTAATAACCCTTGCTGAACCCCTTCGCCTGAAACATCTCTAGTAATAGACGGGTTAGGATTTTTTCTAGCAATTTTATCAATTTCATCAATGTAAATAATTCCATGTTCTGCACGTTTAATGTCATTGTCAGCAGACTGAATTAATCTAAGTAAAATGTTTTCTACATCTTCGCCTACATAGCCAGCTTCTGTTAACGAAGTAGCATCAGCTATTGCAAAAGGAACATCTAGTATTTTTGCAAGTGTTTGAGCTAAATGTGTCTTTCCTGATCCGGATGGCCCAAACATTAAAATATTAGCTTTTTGTAGTTCAATGTCCCCATTATTTTGATTGTTTGACCATACTCTTTTATAGTGATTATAGACAGCAACACTCAAGGTTTTTTTTGCTGCCGGTTGTCCTATTACGTATTCTTCTAGTCGTTCAAAAATGTATTTTGGGGTAATCCCTCGATCTAGAGGATTTAATATGGTGTTTGGTTTTTCGGGATTTTCCTCTGAAATTATCTGTTCACATAAGGTGACACATTCATCACATATAAATACCTGGTCAGGGCCCGCTATTAATCTTTTTACTTGAGCCTGTGGCTTGTTACAAAAAGAGCAAAAATAATCTGCATTTTGATTTGACATCTATAAATCCTATTTTGAGTCGGCATTGTGAGAAGACATCACAACGTCTATTAATCCATATTCTTGAGCTTGATCTGCACTCATGTAGAAATCTCTATCTGAGTCTCTCGCTATCTTTTCATATGGTTGTTGTGTGTGTTCAGACATGATTGTTCTGATTTTGTCTTGCATTCTAATGATTTCTCGAGCAGCAATTTCTATGTCTGATGCCTGTCCTTGAGCTCCTCCTAGAGCTTGATGCATGTGAATGGTTGAGTTAGGTAATGCAAATCGTTTTCCTGCTGCACCTCCGCAAAGTAAAACTGTTCCCATGCTTGCAGCCATTCCTACACATATAGTAGAAACATTGGGTCGAATTAATTGCATTGTGTCGTAAATAGCTAACCCAGCAGTAATAACTCCTCCGGGGGAGTTGATATACAAATTAATATCCCTCTCAGGGTCTTCTCTATCCAAAAATAATAATTGAGCAATTATAGCGTTAGCAACTTGATCATTTATTCCTGTACCTAAGAAGATAATTCTTTCTTTTAATAAAAGTGAGTAAATGTCATATGTTCTTTCACCTCTTGGATCTCTTTCAACTACGTAAGGGATGATGTTTTCAAAATTATTGTCTATCAAATTATTCTCCTTCTGTTTCATCCGTCTTTTCATCAGTCAAATCAGATTCTTTTCCTGATGCAATTTCTTCTAATCTCTCAATTGTTTTATCTGTTAATAGTGTTCTAAAAAGATAGTTTCTCATTTCATCACTTTGAGTTGAATTTGGAATTTCACCATCTGAGTTCGCAAAAATTTCTTGCATTTTGAGTTCAATATCTTCATCAGAAATTTCTATGTTTTCTTCTTCAGCAATTTTTGATATTAAAAACGATCTTTTTATACGACCTTCTGCTTCTTCTTGAGCTTCATTTTGTAATTCTTCTTCAGTTTTACCTATTGATTGAAGATAATCTTGTAATGCCATATTTGCCTGAGTAATCATTTGAGTGTGTTGTTGGATAATATTTTCAGATTCGTTTTGAATTAACAAAGGTGGGATTGAAATATTAGCTTCATTGATTACAGATTCAATTATCTTTTCTCTGAAATCAAAATTACTTTGTTGTTCTGATTCTGTTTGTATTCCTGTTTGAATTTCTTGTTTTAATTCATCTAGGTTTTCATACCCTTCACCAATACCTTTAGCAAATTCATCATTTAGTTCTGGAAGAACTCTATGTTTAACATCCTTGATCAATACTTCACAGGAAATTGTTTGCCCAGCTAATTTAGGATCGTTAAAATCATCATTTATGTCTAAATCGAAAGAACTTTGTGTATCTATTTTTAATCCTATTAATTTGGTGGAAAATCCAGGGAAAGGTCTGCCGATTTCCTCATTAATTAAATATACAGCGTCAGATTCTTCTATAAGGATTTCTTCTGATAGTGTGCATTTGATTTCAGCTGTAATCATATTGCCTTCTTCAATTTCAGATTCAAAAGGTTCCCATGTAGCTATACTCAATCTCAATTGTTCTAATCTTTCATCTATAGATTCTTCAGAAACTTCAACTTCTTCTTTTTCTACTCGGATATCTTTATATGAATTTAATTGAATTTCTGGTCTTAATGGAATAGTTGCATCGAACTTAATTGGATTAATTCCTTGTAGATCAATACTTGGCAATCCTACAGCGTCCAATTCATTTTCCTGAATAGCTTTGAATGTCATTTCAGGTAGCATTGAATCGATAATTTCATTAAGCAAGTAATCTTTTCCGTAAAATTGTTCTATTACAGATCTTGGGGCTTTTCCCTTCCTGAAACCAGGAATGTTAGCTTTTTGGACTACTCGTTGATATGCTCGATTTATGAATGGGTCAATGTCATTATCATCGAGTTCAACGTGTAAAATTGTTTGTCTTTCTTGAATTTCATCTTGTGAAATTTTCAATGTCTCACCTAGCGATTATAAATTTAGAGCACTAATGATTATATCATTAACAAATGATTTATTATCATTTTTTTTAATTTCTTGACACTAATTGTTTTTTTACTTTACGATCAAAGTGTAGGTTTTTAAATTCATGTAGGTTATTTTATGCCTGAGAAATTTGAAGAAGAAATTGAAGAAATTTTAGGGAAAAATGAAGAAGTTTCTTCGCAATTATCTCCTAATAATAAATTATCACAAAAAAGCTTTGTGGAAGATATGAGCTTTTGGTTTTTAGATGCGACTACTCGTAGGTTGGGTCCATTTACATTTGTGAGGCTAATTATAGGCATTATTATTTCTGTGTTATTTACTCTTATAACTCGATTATATTTGTTTAGTGTTTTTACTTTATTTTTTGCTACTATGATTTTTATTTTAGTTTCTGTTCCTAGAGTAAAAACAAATAGAATTGATAATCCTATTTCTATAAAATCAGTATTAAAAGTTTTTCGTTTTAAAAAATAGATTATGGACTTAACTTTATTTTTTGCATTTAGTGCAGGGTCAGTTGCAGCATTTAATCCATGTGGAATTGCAATGTTTCCTGCCTACATAGGATTTCAATTAGATCAGAAAATATCTCATGACTCTTTTTCCTCTTTGCTATATCGAGGAACTATGCTGGGTATCTTAATGACGTTAGGTTTTTTGTTAGTGTTTGCTATTGTATCTTTTGTATTAATTTTAGGTGGAACTTTTGTGGCATCTTTTTTACCTTTGATTTCTGTAATGATTGGTTTCTTAATAATGATTTTTGGTGTTTATTTGTTGGTAAGTAATACAAAAATTTCTTCTGGGTTATTTTCTTCATTACAATTTGGTAATGTTAGTAGCAATTTTCAAACTTTTTTGTTTGGAATAGCCTACGCATTGATTTCAATAAGTTGTGCTTTACCTGTATTTTTAGCGGCACTTGGGATAATAATTGGTGTAGGTGTTTCTTCTGAAAATTTCCTGAATATTTTTTTGGGAATGGTTTTTTATAGCTTGGGAATGGGTACCATTATTACCGGTGTTACTTTAGGTGTTCTGTTTTTTGATGAAGCCATACAGAAAATTGTAAACGGACTTACTCCAATAATTTCTTCATTAGGGAAATTTGCAATGATAATTTCTGGTATTTACATTATTTATTATTGGGTTTTGGGAACTGGAAGTGATTTATTTTTTTTGAGATTAGAAAACTTTTCTTTTTAATTTTCTGCAACCACAGGGTTAGAAAGAACGCCCACTCCACTAATATCAACTTCCACTACATCTCCTGGGAATATGTCACCTGGAGTTCCGGGTGTTCCAGTCATAATTACGTCACCAGGCAATAAAGTTACGACAGCACTTACGTACTCAATTATTTTAGTAAGGGGATGTAACAGATCAGATGTGTTTTGGTTTTGTTTTTCTTCTCCATTTACCCTGCAAATCACTTGAATATTTGTTGGGTCAAGGTTAGTTGTCATCCATGGACCAATTGGTGCGAAAGTATCAGAGGATTTTGCTCGAGTCCATTGGAGATCATTTCGTTGCCAATCTCTGCCTGAAACGTCGTTTCCACAAGTGTATGCAAAAACGTAATCTAATGCATTACTCTGAGTCGCACTTTTGCATTCTTTTCCAATAACTACAGCTAATTCAGCTTCAGGTTGAATTTTGACTTTCTCTTCAAGGGCAATTTTGGGAATAATAATTTCATCGCCATGTCCAATTACAGAGTTTGGTGCTTTGATAAAAGGTTCAGGAGATTTGGGACCAGGCCTATCACCTAGGTGACTTTTGTAATTTAGACCGATCGCAATAATTTTACTAGGTTCTACTGGAGATAGAAGCTTAACGTCATTTAATTTGTGAGTTTCTTTTAATACGCTATAAGCTTCTAATGGGGAATTAGATATTTCAGTGATTTGTTCACCTTCTACAATTCCGTAAGCAATTTTGTTTTTGTTGGAAAATCTTGCGTAATTAGTCATGATGTCCTCTGATTTGATATTTGGAGCAGTTTACATTATTCGATCAAATAAATCTGCATTTAATTTTAATTTGAAACACTTACAACTGTATGAAGGCCCCCTCGAATTTTATAATCTAACTCTATAGTGATTGATACAGGATCATATTTTTCAATCAAATCATTTAGTATTTTGTTGGCAGCATGTTCCTGTACGATACCTACATTTGTATATGATAGTAGATAGTATTTGAGTGATTTTAATTCAATTAAGAGGTTTTTAGGCACATATTTTATAAATAATGTTCCAAAATCAGGTAATCCTGTTAGAGGACATACTGCTGTAAATTCATCACTGTCTATTATAACTTCGGCTCCTGATTGAGAATATTCATAGTCAAATCCTAGTAAAAGATCACTCCTGATACTTTTTTCAGATTTTATTTCAACTTCTACGTCTAAATTGTTGTATTCTTGGCTTATGTCTTCAAATGATGGCATTAATATATCCTTATTAAATTTTAAATTTATAAACAATGATTGATACAAAACAACCATATCTTCAAGTAGATTCTATAAATAAGTCTTTTGGTAGGTCTAGAGTATTACACGATATATCTTTTTCTGTAATGCAAAATCAAGTAGCTATAGTTCGTGGTATGAATGGTTCTGGTAAATCCACGTTGTTGTCAATTTTGTCTACACATATGAGTGCAGATTCTGGAACAATCTTTTATAAAGGTCTCAATTCTAAGAAAAATTTGCAGGATTTTAGAAAATCATTAGGAGTTTTAGATCATCTTCCTATGCTGTATGACCGACTGACTGTAGAAGAAAACCTCCATTTTTTTGCAAAAGTTTATTCGATTCCAGATTTTGGGAATCAAATTGATTATTGGGTTGATAAACTTGAACTGAATAAACATTTAAATCACAAAATTCATCACTTGTCTCATGGCTTTCAGAAAAGAGTGGGATTGGCACGCTCGTTAATGCATAATCCTCAAATTTTATTATTAGATGAACCGGAAACAGGATTGGATCAAAAATCTTTAGAGATATTTTTTTCTATTTTGGGTGATTTTTTAAATAATGGTGGATGTGCGATTGTCGCTACGCATAATGATTTCAAAATGTTAGAAAAATTTTCACTAAATTTTTTAATAGAAAAAAACAGGTTAATTCAACAATGAAATCCTTAATTCATCACATTTGGATTGTTTTATATAAGGATTTTTTATTAGAAATTCGTTCAAAAGAAATATTTACGTCTGTATTAATTTTCACTATTTTAGAAATTTTGATTTTTAATTTTGCATTTAATCCTTCTCCTGAAATGGTTTACATTGTTGTACCGGCAATATTGTGGGTGTCTATTACATTTTCTGGAGTAATAATTATTAATAGAACAATGCAACTTGAGATGCAAAATGGGATGATGAAAGCTCTTTTAATTTCTCCTATGAGTAGAGAGGCTATATTTTGGGGGAAATCTTTTGCAACAGCAATATATCTGATTGCAATAGAATTAATTTTATTGATTCTTTTAACAGTTTTGTATGATTTGAATTCACCTTTAATGTCTGTGTTTTTTATTTCAGTTCCCTGTATTTTAGGGTTTTCATTGGTTGGGACAGTGTTTTCAGTAATTTCAGTTAATTCTCGTGCTCAAGAAATTTTGTTGCCAATTTTGTTTTTGCCGATAGTAATTCCCATAATTTTATGTGCTGTGAATATTACGTCTAATTTATTAATTGATTTACCTCTTTCTGAGAGCATTAATTGGATCAATTTGGTCATAGTTTTTGATTTGATTTATTTTATTATTGGACCTTTTTGTTTTTATACTATTACTTCTGATTGATTTAATGATTGACATATAAAAAAAAAGGTTGATATATTCTGTTTCGATAAAAGTGTTTGTAAGGTAAAATTGCAAACGAAATAAAATATATTGTGCCGCGATTTATTTAAGACACAATACTCATTGTTAAATGACTTTGAGTGAGAATTTTGAAGCTATAAATTTTTATCTGTATTATCAGATTCAAGGGAGTTGATTTTGAAGAAGCAAGACTTTGTTGTTAGGTTTGCAGGAGAGGGTGGTCAAGGAGTTGTAACATCTGCTGAGGGACTAGCGCAAGCTATGGCACAATCAGGCTATTATGTTCAAACATTTTCTACTTTCCCTTCTCAAATTCGTGGGGGACCTACTTGGACTCAAACAAGAATTTCAACTACTACAGTATTAAGTTCTGGTGATGATTTAGATGTTCTGGTAGCTTTCAATGAAGATGCCTACAACAATCATAAGGATGATGTAGGAGATGATGGTGTAATTGTATATAACTCAGGTGACTTCTCTGTTGAAAATTCAGATCAAGCACTAGGATTGGATTTTGCAGAATTAGCCAAACAAACTGGAAATAACAGAGCAGCAAACTTTGTTGTGATGGGGGCATTAGCCCAATTGGTTGATCTACCCATTAATATTCTAGAAGATTTTAACCGTGAAAAATATACGAGGGGTCGTCCAAGTGATGCCCAGATAATTGATTCCAATAATATGGCGTTAGGTTTAGGTTTTGAAGAAGCAAAAACCAGTGGTTTTAATTTAGGCGAATTGGCTGATGCTATCAAACCTGAAGGAGATCAAATATTAATAAATGGAAACCAAGCTATTAGTTTAGGGGCTGTTGCAGCAGGGTTAGAAGTATTTATTGGTTACCCTATATCACCAGCTACCCCTATTTTGTTATGGATGGAAGCTAACTTGGTGGGAGAAGGGAAGTTTGTATATCAATCTTCTTCAGAAATTGAATCTATTACTAGTCTTGTAGGGGCTGGATATGCGGGCAAAAAAGCTATGACTAGTACTGCAGGGCCTGGTTTTTCATTAATGGGTGAAGGTATAGGTTTAGCTTGGATGGCTGAAATTCCATGCGGCGTTGTGAATGTACAAAGAGGTGGGCCGTCAACAGGATTACCCACTAAAACCGAACAATCAGATTTGTTAACAGCTCTTTATCCAGGGCATGGAGACTTGAAGATGCCTGTGATAGCCCCAGGAACTGTAGAAGAATGTTTTTATGCAGGTTTAATGTCTGTTAATTGGGCTGAACGATATCAAGGGCCAGTAGTTTTACTAAGTGAAATGGCATTGTCAGAAAGAAATCAGAATATACCTAAACCAGATCTTTCTACTGATTTAGGAGAGACTCGTCAAGTTTACCAAGGTAATAATGGGTATTTACGATATGATGGATTTGAATTGTCTCCTATGCCTATTCCAGGTCAATCAGGCAGTTACGTAGCTAATGGTAGTGAGCATGATGCCATGGGTGACACAACTCACTTGCCTTCTAGGCACATTCAAATGACTGAAAGAAGGTTTAGTAAATTAGATTTACTAAAAGATGGAAGCTTTGAATCTCAAAATTCAGATGCTTCTATTGCTTTAGTGCCATGGGGAGGTACTAAAGGTCCAGCTTTAGATGCATATAATCAATTGGTAGCAGATGGAATAGACTTATCTTGGTATTACACTATGTTTATTCACCCTATGCCTCCTGAAATGATAGAAGCGTTGCGGCAAAAAGATTTAGTTATAGTTCCTGAATTGAATTATATGGGGCAATATGCTTCATATTTACGATCTGAAGGAATTAATGCTAAGGCAATCACTCAATATACTGGATTACCATTCAAGGTAAGACATTTAGTTACTGAAATTAAGAACTTAGTTAGTAATCAGATTAAAGTTGGAGTATAGATATGACCTTAAAAAATCCTGAATATGATTTTAAATGGTGTCCTGGTTGTGGTGATTTTGGAGTTCGTAGAGGTATAGAGGGTGCACTAGTACAACATGTTACTGAAAATGAACAACCTGTTAACAAAACTGTTGTTGTAGCAGGAATTGGATGTTCAGGGAATATGGTTCATATGTTAGAGAAAGAACAACGATTTGGTATTAATGGAATTCATGGTAGATCTTTGCCTTTAGCATTTGGCATCAAAATGGCTAATCCTGAACTAAATGTACTTACAGTAGCCGGAGATGGAGATTTCCTAGGAATTGGAATGGAACATATAGGTCCTCAGGCTCAAAGAAACTTAAATATCACTTCTGTAGTAATGGATAATGGTGTTTATGGTTTGACCAAAGGGCAGAGTTCTCCGACTAGTGAATTGGGTGCTATTACAACTTCTACTCCTTATGGAAAAATTGAAGGGAAATTAAATCCCCTTCGAACTTACTTGTCATTTGGAGTTTCATATATTGCTTCTATGATGTCTAGCAAAGTAAAGGACTTATCATCTCTAGTATATGATGCAATGAATCACCCTGGTTTTGCAATTGTTCATGTTCAATCACCATGTACCGAATATAACAACACTTACGAAGCATTAAAAGGTAATCCAACCAAAGGTATAGCCCCTTTGGCTTATGATATTCCAGAAGGGCATGATCCTACAGATATTCTAGCAGCTCAAGAGCTGTTAAATGCTGATGGAATTCCTTTGGGCTTGATCTATAAAGATGATACTAGAGAAACTTTTGATGATAGAGCCCATAACACTGTAGGAGTTAAACAAATGAAGTCTATTAATTCTTTAGTAGATGGGTTTTCAATCTAATACAAGTAAATTGTTTGAAACAAAAAAAGGGCTGTTTTCAGCCCTTTTTTTGTTATGTAATTAACCCTTAACTTTTTTCAGGTAATGATACGATTGCATATCCTGGAGTAGTTTTTTGGCCTTCATGGTTTTCTAGCCAAATTTCGCATTCTACAAGATTTTCGCCGTTTTCAACGTATTTTTTTACTACTGTTCCTTTTGCATAAACAGGGTTACCTGGCACGTCCATTCCTCTGTATTGGCAAGATAATTTTTTGAGAGATCCGTGATGTCCAACATAATCTGTCATCAATTGACCAAGAAAAGCATTCTTTAATGCGCCATGTAGAATGATTCCAGGTAATCCATTGTTGTTTGCATATTCTACGTCGTAGTGTATTTGATAAAAGTCACCAGATGCTCCCGCATATTTAACTAATTGTTGTGGTGTGGGGTCTTTTCTTAGAGTTGGTACTTCTGATCCGATTTCTACATCTTCAAAATATGTTTGATTCATAATTTGCTCCTTAGTCTTGTGGTTGGTAGCTTATTCCTGTGGTTCTTTGTAAAGCTACAGTTTTTTTAGATTGATTAATGTATTTGGTTTCTCTAATCATTATTAGCATATTTCCAAATTTACCGCCTTGACGTTCATGAATGTCTGCTAAATATGTAGTAGAAGTGATTGTGTCTCCTACTCTAATTGGCTCAAAATACTCCCATTCACTTCCTCCATCTACATTTGCAGGGTATGGAGACTTTATTCTGCTTTCATCTTCTCCAGTTGATACATGTTGCATAGATCTTAAGAAAGTTGGAGGAGCAATCATGCCTTTGTAAGGAGTTTTACTAGCTTTATCTTCATCTGTGAAAATAGGATTAGTATCACCTATAGCTTGCGCAAAACGCATTACTGCATTTTTTTCAATTGAATATACTGTTGGCTTTGATTCAACTCCAATAGCATCTTTCATTTCTTGGGTTATTACTGATTCTGATTCTGCCATTGAATTCCTCTGTTGATTTGTTTATTCCGAGAAGTTTATGAACACATTACCTCTGTGTCAAGAATTTACACTTTGGAGAGATTTGCTAAGCTGGCTAATAGTTTTTTAATTCCTCCAGAGTTTTTAAATGCAATGGTTAGTTCATAATCATTTGAAACTTGTTTTGAGCTAGTTATTATACCTTCACCAAAGGTCTTATGAATCACTTTATCACCTGGAGAAAAAATATCATTGGAAGAGATTAAATTATTATGTATAGATTGATTATCAGCATTTATGATTCTTTTTCTAACGGGTTTGATTTCTGGTGTGGAGTTAAATTTAGATGAGGTACCGAAAATAATATTCTCTTTAGGTAGATCAGATAAAAATCTTGATGGTAAACTGGGTTCATATGATCCCTGAAAAGCTCTTCTGAAACATTTCAACATGAATAATTTGTCTTTTGCTCTAGTCATTCCCACATAGCATAATCTTCTTTCTTCTTCTAATTCATGGGGTTCCCCTGATTCAATAGCTCTTCTGTGTGGGAGAAGATTTTCTTCCATTCCAACCATGAATACTATTGGGAATTCTAGTCCCTTTGACTGATGAAGAGTTATTAGAGTTAAAGCATGTTCTTCAGCATCAAAATTATCAATATCAGCAACTAAACTGATACTTTCTAGAAACTCGTTTAAAGCTTCAGTTGTGGAAAGTTCCATGTATGTACTTGCAGAAGTTTTGAATTCATCAATATTTTCAAATCGTTCTTCCATTTGTTCGTCATTGAGTAGAAATTTTTCATACCCAGTTACATCTAATATTTCATCTATTAAATTTAGTAGGTTAATTTTTTGAGACATCTTTATTAAGTTGTCAATAATCTTGTAGAAATTTTTAATAGATGTGAGTCCTCTTGTACCTATTTGAGGTTGAGGGCTGCTAGATTCATTGCAAATATTGATAATTGTTTGGTAAAAGCTCTGATTGTGTATGGATGAAATCCTATTGATTTCATCTATACTTTTTTTACCAATTCCTCTAGTTGGGGTATTTATCACTCTAGCTAAACTAATGTCATCATTAGGATTTAAAATTATCCTTAAATATGCAATTAAGTCTTTAATTTCTTTTCTATGGTAAAACTTAATACCACCTATTAATTGATATGGGATAGAGTTTCTTTGGCATGCCATTTCTAAAGCCCTGGATTGGGCGTTTACCCTATACATGATTGCAATGTCAGAAAGGTCATATTTTTTTGATTGAATCAGAGTTTTGATTTCAGATAATGTGATTTGGGCCTCTTCATCTTGATCATATCCTTCTAAAACAGAAATCATTGATCCTTGATCATTAGATGTCCATAATTTTTTATCAACTCTTTGATCATTTTTTTCAATTACTTTTTGTGCAGCATTTAAAATAGTTTTAGTAGACCTATAATTTTGCTCTAAAGAGATGATTTTGGTTTTTGGGTAATCTTTTTGAAAGCTTAAAATATTTCTAATATCTGCATTTCGCCATGAGTATATAGATTGATCTGGATCTCCTACTACACATAAGTTTTGTTTTTTATTACAAATGAGTTTTGTGATTTGATATTGGGCTATATTTGTATCTTGAAATTCATCAACCATAAAGTAATCAAATCTGTTGTCATATTTTTCAGAAATTTGAGGTTGAGAATCGAATAACTTATGAGTATTCATCAAAAGATCATCAAAATCTAGTGCTGAGCTATTCTGTAATATTTCTGAATATCTTTCGTAGACTTGTCCAACTTTTTCATCAAAATAATTTGATTTGTTAAGCTGAAAAGTCTCATAGTTTTTAAGTTCACTTTTTGCATTAGAGATTATGGATAACATTACTCTGGGTGAAAATTGTTTTGGGTCTAATTCTAATTCTAATAAACTTCTTTTAATTGCATCTATCTGATCTCCATCATCAAAAATCACAAAATTGTTCGGTATTCCAATTATTGAACCGTGTTGTCTTAATACCTTTGAACAAAATGAATGGAATGTTCCTGTTGTGAGATTATGTGAGTCTAGATGGAATTCATTTTCTAGTCTTTCTTTAATTTCTTTAGCCGCTTTATTCGTGAAAGTTAAAACTCCTATATTAAAAGGATTAACTCCATTATTGATTAGATGTGAGACTCTGGTTGTAATTACTCGAGTTTTACCACTTCCTGGTCCTGCTATAACTAATACGGGTCCTTCAGTTGTTTCTACTGCTAATTGTTGTTCTGAATTCAAGGATGTAATTAAAGGATTATTCATTCAAATTATGTTTCGAAATTTACAAATAGAGGATTGGACATGGTAATAATTCGTTTATCTTCTTTTAAGGAATCTCTTACGTATTTGGGTAAATTAAACAAACTCAGATGTGTCTCTCCGTCATAAAAGTTAAGATTATTTATTTTTCTGGTTTTTATAATTTGATTGATTTTAGTCTTTCCTTTTTGATCCAATATTGTTGATTTGATCGAAAGTCCAAATCCCCATGTAGTACCGAATGATGGTATGAATGTATGAAATCCTTTTGTGTTCTTAAAAATTTGAGACATAGTATTTAATACTGCAGTAAAAGATTGATTAATAAATGAAGGGCCTGTAGCCCCTGCTTGAACACAAAGTATTCCTTCATTTTTTAGAATCGTTGAAATTTTTTCATAAAATTCTAATGTGAAAAGGTGGTGGGCAGGTCCAAATTCTAAAGGGGCAGGAACATCAACAATTATTACGTCAAATTTGTCTGAGGTGTTCTCAACAAATTTGAATGCATCATCTATAACTATATTTACTCTAGAATCATCAAAAGATCCTTGATGATGATTTGGTAGATATTCTTTACATATATCAATTAAATTTTTATCTATATCTACCATGATTATTGATTCAACAGATGGGTGTTTAATCATTTCTCTTAAAGTTGCTCCTTCTCCACCACCAATAATTAGAATGTTTTTTGGTAATTGGTGAAACATCATTGCTGGGTGAACTATAGATTCATGATAAATATATTCGTCTAATTCTGTGGATTGTGTTTTTCCATCAAGGATTAGAGATTTTCCAAAACATGATCCTTCAATTATTTTAACTTCTTGAAAAGCTGTTTTTGTTTCTATTAGTGTTGAGAGGATTTTTTCGGCTTGTATTAAGTCATTTGATATAGGTTCAATAATCCATGCGCCATCTGGGAAATTCATGATATTTCCTGATTTGAAAACTTATTGTCTATTCCTCTATCAATTTTCATTCTAGAAACTTTTGTTGATTGAAATCCTTGTATGATTTTAAGTGCGCATTTATTGAGATCAAAATTATCTCCACAAGAAAAAATATCTACTGATGCATATGATAATTCTGGCCAAGTATGAACTGCTAGATGTGATTCTGAAATTGAAATGACTCCTGTTACTCCGACAGGAATAAATTTATGAAATGTTGATCCAATGATCTGAGCACCCGATTCACTAGCTGCATTTGTTAAAATTGTTTCAATCAAAACCTTGTCATCTAGAATGTTTTGATTGCATTTTTCTAGTTCTATGATTAAGTGTGTTCCTAGAGAATGCAATATAAGTCTCCAATTTGAAGAAGTGATTTTATAAGTTGGAATTATATCTTAGAATGATTTTAATTTAGTGAGGTAAAAATGATGAATGAACAAAATATAAGAGTTTTATTGAAAAATAGGCCTATTGGTTGGCCTACTGAGGATGATTTTGAAATTGAAGTTTCACAAATACCTTCAATTAAGGAAGGCGAAATATTGTTACAGACTATGTGGTTATCTCTTGATCCATATATGAGGGGCCGTATGAACGATGCAAAATCATATGCTGATCCTGTCCAAATTGGTGCCCCAATGGTAGGAGGAGCTGTTGCAAAAGTTATTGAATCTCGTAGTCCAATGTTTTCAAAAAACGATATTGTTGAAGGACGAATTGGGTGGCAAAAATATGCAGTTTCCTCGGGAATAGAATTGCGTACTATTGATAAATCTTTGGGCCCAATACAGACTGCCATTGGAATTTTAGGCATGCCTGGATTAACAGCTTATTTTGGGTTTTTAGATGTTTGTGAACCTAGACCTGGGGATGTAGTAGTAGTTTCTGCTGCTTCAGGTGCAGTGGGTCAAGTGGTAGGTCAAATTGCAAAGATAATGGGGTGTACTGTGATAGGCACTGCAGGTTCAGATGAAAAAATAAAATTTATTTTAGATGAATTAGGTTTTGATTATGGTATTAATTATAAGTCTGATGATATTTATGAATCTTTAGATAAATTTTGTCCCGACGGAATTGATATATATTTTGATAATGTAGGTGGTGAGTTGACTGATGCTGTGATGGAGCGTTTAAGAGTAGGCGCTAGAATTTCTGTATGTGGTCAAATTTCACAATATAATAATTCTCAACTTCAGTTAGGTCCTCGAAATATAGGATCTCTAGTAAGATCTCAGGCTAAAATGCAAGGATTTCTAGTTCATGCATATTCTAATAAGTATCCTGAAGGATTAGATAAAATGTCAAAATGGATAAAAGAAGGAAAACTCAAATATAAGGAAGACATAGTGAAAGGAATTGAGAATGCTCCAAAAACATTCATAGGTATGCTAAATGGAGAGAATTTTGGAAAAACATTGATTAAGGTTTCAGATGACTGAATTTTTAAACACTGAATTTAAAGAGTTTCAACAGAACTTCCAACAGTTTTTGAATGAAAATATTAATTTGCCGGTATCTGAAATGAGAGCAAAATCTCTAGATAAAGGATTTTATTCTATTTCTCATCAAAGTTTGATACATGAAGGTCCAGCTACTCCATTGGAAATGGTAATAGCTAGAGAATCAGTTGCTTCTTTGGGAATTTTAGATCACTCGAACATTATCGGACCAGATCCTGGTGCATTAATAAATTGCTCAGAAGAGATAAAAACAACATATTTAGATCCCATGTTGAAAGGTGAAAAGAAGGCAAGTTTTGCTTTTACGGAAAATGATTTTCAGAATCCAACAATAGGTGAATTGGATGATTCAAGTGTGATAATTAATGGAAATAAATCTTATGTTTCTAGAGCAATAGAATCAGATTTTATGTTAGTTGTTTTGAATTTTAAGCCTGAAAATTCTAGATTTGTAGCTATAGTAGATTCTAATTCTGAAGGAATTAGTTTTAATAAAACATTTGAATCTTTAGATGGAAGTAAACATTCAGAAGTTACTTTTAATAATGTAAAGATTCCACAAAAATTTTTGTTGAAAAATATTCAAGCTGCTACTCAAAATATTCTTCAAGAAAGATTGGAAATGAGTGCGATTTCAGTAGGGTTATCCATATTTGCTGTCAATGAATTAACTCAAAAATTACTTAAAGTTAATCGCTCAGGCGCTTCTTTATCTGATAGAGAAGGAATCAGATTGAAATATTCAGACTTAAGAATTAATACTTATGCTGCTAGATCTATGCTATACCGAACCGTCGAACTATTGGGAAAATCTGAAAATGCAATTAATGAAGTTTCAGCTACCAAGGTATTTTGTACTGAGACTGCCTTCAATGTAGTAGATACTGCTATTCAATTGACTGGAGGACAATCTTTAATAGTAGGTTCTAATTTAGAAGCAATATTTAGAAAAACTAGATCTATGAAATTAGCTGGTGGATCTAATGAAATTCTCAGACTCAATATTTCTAAAGGAGTTTTTGAATTTGATTCAGGAATCCTCTAATTTATCCATTTGTTTTTGGAAATGTTCGTAAGATGAAATTTTACTAATTTTTGTGATGAATTCCCCTAAGGTTAGGCAATTTTGCCTTAATTCTACGAGTTGAGAGTATATAGGTGTATTTGACGCTGGGGAGTCCCCGTATTTTCCTCTAAAAGCAAAATATGCTTGATTGATTTTTCTAATATTGTATCCATTAGAATTAATTAAAACTCTTTGTTTTTCCATATAATCTTCTGCTTCAGAAATTTTTCCAGATTTTAAGAATTTTTCGGTTTGAATCCTAGTTTCTTTCATTGTTTGGAAGAAAAAATCCTGTGTTTTTGAGGATACATTGTGTGTTTCTGGAATTTTTCCAAATAGCAATTCATAAGCTTTAATTCCGATTTCATCTCCTGCAATATTTGCTGCAGTTTCATTGATTGTGTACATTTCTGTAGATTTCCACATATTTCTACCTAATGGATGAAATAACCAGTAGTTATGCAACCATTCGTGTGCAGCTGTATTGAATATTTCTTTTAAACTATTTTGATCTGAAACAATAGCAGGATAAGTTCCTAAACCCGCTATGTTATCGACTAAAGCTGAACTATATTCTAATTTTTCAAATTTTTGTTCTATTACATTTCTTTGAGAGTTAGTTAATTGCCCATCAACTATTTTTGAATTTGTTAGTTTAAGCTCGTTTTTGGGTGACGTCACAATTATTCCTGGAGGGGATCCCAATTTGATGTCTACAGGTGGAAAAATAAATCCCCACATTATGTCTAGATCTTCATTTAAAGCAGTTTCTGAAATGGCAGTTTCTATAGATTGTTCTACCCTTGATCTTAAAAGCTCTTTGTCATAATTTAATTTTTTGGGTGTCTGATTTTGTTGATACAGTAGATTTATTGATTGGGTTAATTCAAAATATTCATCAATCAGTGTTATTTTTTCTTCAAGTGTTGGTTTATTACCCGGAATTTGTGTCCAAACTTTGTGAATCCATTTTTCAGGTAAGTGTTTCAACTCCCAGCCAATAATTGAAAACGAATGTTCACCTGCAGCTAAGTTGATATTCGTAAATTGTTTAACATCAGGAGATTGAGTCACAAAAATTATTAATATTAATAATAAGCACTTTTTCAGGATGTTTTCGTTAAATAAATCGTGTGATTTCATCTTCATTTGGAACTCTACAAATTGATTGCTTACCGAATATTTTGTACCTGTTTTGGGCAATGAAACTATATATGAAATCCCTGAAAAATTTGGGGATAAATTTGAAAAAAAAGAATAACTTGTATGCACCACCTAATTCTCTGCATATCTCCAAAATTGCATCAGATTTTACGTACACTTTACTTTGTTTTAATAGAACAATGTTGTCTAAATCAGAAATTTCATTTTTATCGAAACCTTTTGTCGAAAGTATATTTTTGGCTGATTCTGATTGTAGCGAGCAAAAAAGAAAACAGGAATTTATATCTAGTTTTAATAGTAGGTTTATTCCCCAGTTACAGAGATTGCAATAGCCATCAAAAAAAATTATGTTTTGATCTTTAGGTAACATAAATTAATTATATATTGGTAAAAATTTGTATGGGATTTTTGTAACAGATAATAGAATAATTTTTTAAAAATATTGCAAGTAAGAATAAATTATCAATATAGTCATTAAAAATATATAAAATTTGGAGCGGGAGACCGGATTCGAACCGGCGACAGCCTGCTTGGAAGGCAGGAACTCTACCGCTGAGTTACTCCCGCGAGAAAATTAATTCTAATTTTAAATTTTATGATTTGCAACTTATCTTTATTTGATTTTAATAAATATTTTATTTAGTCTGTTTGAATGTTTGAAAATTTGAAAATCAAAATTACTTATAAATGGATTATGTTGTTAGGTGTTTGGTTTGCTTATTTTGCATTTGGAATTGTTCAAGGAGGTATTCCACCAATTATTGGTCCTGTTAGTAGTGATTTAGATTTATCTAGATCATCAATGGGAACAATTTTGGGAGCATGGCCACTGGTGTACATTATTACAGCAATTCCAGCAGGAGCTTTAATTGATCGTTATAGTCTGAAATATACAATAGCAACCGGTATTTTTTTGATAGCTATTTCCGGATTAAGTAGAGTTTTTGCTGACAACTACTTCACAATGGTTTTGTCTGTAATGATTTTCGGCATTGGTGGCCCTTTTATTTCAATTGGAGCCCCAAAATTAATTAGTTTATGGTTTCCTGAAAATCTTCGAGGAAGAGCTATGGGGATTTATTTAACTGCCCCAGCTTTTGGTCGTGTTTTAGTACTGTCTATTACTAATAGTGTACTAATGCCTTTATTTAATTCAAATTGGAGATTAACACTTTTGGTATACGCATTAGTTGCGTTTTTGATTACATTTATTTGGATTATTATATCTAGAGAAAGTACTTTTGATCAAAGTGATACTGAATCAAAAAATCTTTTAAAAAATATGAAAACTTTTCCTGAGTTGCTTTCTATTGCTCAAGTGAGAATGATTCTGTTAATAGTCTTAGGTATGTTTTTATTTAATCATGGAACTAATAATTGGATTCCTGAAATATTCATAGATTTAGGAAATACTCAGGCAACTGCAGGATTTTTATCTGCGATTCCAGTTGTAACTGGAGCATTGGGATCCATTGTTTTGCCACAATATATTAAAAAACAAAACTTCCAACTCATTTTACTGATTTGTTTTTTTATAGCTGGCATATCAACTGTAGGGATTTTATTTTCTGATGGGTTAATTCTTTACATAATTCTAGGAATATTAGGTTTTACTTCTCGATCTATTATGCCAATTATTATGTTGATTTTGATTTCAGCTGTTGGTTCGAAAAAAACTGGTGCTGCAGGAGGACTTTATTTTACATTTGGAGAAATTGGTGGAGTTTTAGGGCCTATCTTTCTAGGAGTGTCAGCAGATGTTTTTAACGGTTTTAATGTGGGTCTTTTTTTATTTTCAGGCATATGTTTTATTTTAGGAATTCTTTCATTAAAAATTAATTATATGAAATTAACAACTGACTAAGATAATGATCCCCACGAGTTCCCTTTTTTCATTTCTATTCCGAGAGGTACATTTAAAGCAATAGAATATGGCATGATTTCTTCTAAAATAGATTCCATTACTCCAATTTCGTTGTTTGGAACTTCAAAAATAAGTTCATCATGTACTTGTAAAATCATTTTTGAGTTAAGGTTTGTTTCTTCTATTTTATTTTGAATTTGAATCATTGCAACTTTGATTATATCGGCAGCAGTACCTTGTATAGGCATATTGATTGCCGCTCTTTCTGCCTGACTTCTCACTCTGAAGTTACTAGAATTTACGTCTGGGAAATACCTTCTTCTGCCTAAAATAGTTTCAACATATCCAGTTTCGCGACATTTTGCCTTTATATCTTCTAGATAATTTAGAATTCCAGGGTATTTTTCAAAATAAATATCTATAAATTCTTTCCCTTCTTTTTGGTTTAAGTCTGTTTGTCTTGAAATTCCATGGGCACTTAACCCATAAATTACGCCAAAATTTAGTATTTTAGCTATTCTCCTCATATCTTTAGTTACATCTGAATGGTGGACGTTATATACAAGAGCCGCTGTGGCATTATGAATATCCTCTCCACTGTTGAAAGCTTTTACTAATCCTGTGTCATTAGAAAAATGAGCAAGAACTCTAAGTTCAATTTGTGAGTAATCAGCTGCTAGTAATGTGCTTAAAGGGTTTTGAGGAATAAATGCTTCTCTTACTTTTCTGCCTAATTCAGTACGAACAGGAATATTTTGAACATTTGGATCGTTACTAGAAATTCTGCCAGTGCTTGTTCCTGTTTGACGGTAAGTAGTATGAATTCTATAAGTTTTTTGATTTACTAATGAGGGTAAAGCATCAACATAAGTGGATTTAATTTTTGAAATTTCTCTAAATTCTAAAATTCTACTCAGTACTTCATAAGACCTAGGGTCCGCTTGATCAGCATTTCCAAAGTCTAAAGTTGTTTTTAATTCATCTAATGATTGTGCGTCAGTAGAAAAACCGCTTTTGATTTTTCGGGTTGGTGGTAAGTTTAATTCATTGAAAAGTAATTCACTTAACTGCTTAGGAGAATTTAAATTGAATTCATGTCCTATTAATTCATACATTTCATTTTGAATTTGAGCTAGTTGATTTCCTAGAACTTCTGACATTGAATTTAATAATTCTGTATCAATAGAAACTCCGTTAAGTTGCATCTGATATAAAATTCTAATTAATGGAAATTCTAACTTTGAAGTAAGTTCACTGATATTAGCATCAATAATTTCTTGATTTAATTTTTCATACAATTGCTGTGTAAAGTCAGCATCACTAATTGCATATTGTGATGCTTCTTTAATGTCTACTTCCGACATTGTAATTTGATTTCTACCAGAACCTATTAAGTTTTCGATTTTGGTCATTTCAACCCCAAAATTTTCTAGGACCAAATCTTTAAGACCTAAATTTCTTTTTCCTAAAACGTGAGCAGCTATCATGGTGTCAAATTCTAAGCCCATCACTTTGACACCAATATTTTTTAGTACAGTAATGTCAAAAATGGCGTTATGAGCCCTTTTAGGTATTTGGCTATTAGAGAATATGGGAGATAATTTTTCAGCAACAATATTTTCAGGGATTTGATTACCTTTTACATGCCCTACTGGAATATACCAACCTGAGTTTTTTGATGTCGATAAAGATATTCCTACAAGCTTAGTTTCCATAGCGTTAGTAGATGTAGTTTCTGTATCAAATGAAAACCCATTATTTAGACTTGGTATTAATAAATCTAATTCTGACTCGTTTTCAATGATATTGTAATCAAGAATTTGATCAAGATTTTGTTTTGGTTTATTTGAATCAGAGTCAAATAACTTTGGGAGTCGTTGAATTATAGAATGGAATTCAAGATTTGCTAGAAAATTTACTACATGATCTCTATCAAAATTTCCGAATTTTGCTTGGTCTAGATCAAGAGTGACTGGTGCAGATTTTACGATTTTAGTTAACTCATAACTCGAATATGCTAATTGTTTAAATTCTTTGAGATTAGATTGCGCTTTTGGAGGTTTTACTAATTCGATGTTATTAAAAATTTCATCAATTGACCCAAACTCAAGTAATAAATTTATGGCAGTTTTAATTCCAATTCCAGGAACCCCTGGGATATTGTCTGAGCTGTCTCCTTGCAATGCTTTAATCTGAGCTACATATTCCGGGCCTAATCCTCCATACCTATCTTTCACTCCATCTATATCGTATGTAGATTGTTTCTGAGTCCCTGAGTTCATGATTACATGGACGTTTGGAGTCACTAGTTGAAGTGTGTCGGAATCTCCAGTGAGAATTAGACTTTTGATGCCAGTTTTTTCTGCTTGGGTACATAAAGTTCCAAGTAAATCATCTGCTTCATATCCTTCTAATTCAAAAATTGGTACTTTAAACTCTTGCATTAAAGTTCTTACGATATCGAATTGTCCTCTCAGTTCGGGTGGAGAAGGCTTTCTATGGGCTTTATATTCTTGAAATAATTTATGCCTAAAAGTAGGTTTAGGTAAATCAAATGTGACGACAATATGTGATGGATTTATTTCCTCAAGGCATTTTAAAAATGCATTTGTAAATCCATATACTGCTCTTACATCTTGCCCAGTAGTGGAAACAGTTAGAGGGTTTTGGATGGCGTGGAATGCTCTGTGAATAAGTGCATGACCATCAATTAATACGAGTGTTTGATCATGTTCCAAAATGAAAATACTCCTACTTACAATTTCAGACTTTTTTTGATGTCATTGACCAAAGATTCTACTTGATCTAGAGATTTTGATTCAGCATGTAATCGCAATAATGGTTCAGTTCCTGAAAATCTAACTAATACCCAGGAATCGTCTTGAAGGTAAAATTTAAAACCATCTTCGTCATTCACATGATTGATGTCGATTCCTGATATAGAATTAAAAGATCTAGTACTTAAAATTGTGTCAATTTCTTTTCTTTTTGAACTTTCGAATGGAATATCTTCTCTGATATAAAAATGCTCTCCAACTTTATTTGTTAGATTTTCAATTAATTCACTTAGAGTGCTTTGAGTTTTTATCATCATATCTAAAATCAATAATCCGGATAGAATGCCATCTCTTTCAGGAATGTGGCCCTGAAAGGCATATCCACCACTTTCTTCTCCTGCTGCTAATCCTTCTTGTTCCATAAAAACAGGTCCCAAATTTTTAAATCCCACAGGTGTTTCTATCGCTTCTACGTTATTGATTTCAGCTAATTTGTCTATCATATTTGTCATTGTGATGGACTTTATAATTGGCCCAGTCATAGAAAGGTTTTCAAGGAGATGTTGGCATAATAAAGAGAAACTAATCAATGTGCTTACATAATTACCATTTTCATCAATTATGCCTAATCTGTCTGCATCTCCGTCAGTAGCAAGTCCTATATCAGCATTAAAATCTATGACTTCATTCATTAGTTGTTGTAAGTTGTTTTTAATAGGTTCTGGTTGTAGTAGTCCTGGGAATGTTGGTGCGAAATCTGATCTAATTTCTTCGATTTTATTATTTCCACCGGAAAGTAATTCTGAAAAATATCTAGCTCCAGCTCCATACATTGAATCTATTACGATATTTAATCCTGCATTTCTAATAGAGTGCAAATCTACTAATTCAGCCAAATGGTTTAAATAAGTTGTTTTTGGATCTATTAATTCTATTAACCCGCTTAGTTTCCCTTCTTCAAAAGAGGTACTGTTAACTAGATTAGTTTGTTCTACTTGAAGTAAATGTTTTTCAAGATTAGATATAATTTCTGAGGAAGCGCTTCCGCCATATCCTGGTTTGAATTTAAATCCATTCCAATCTGCAGAATTGTGACTAGCTGTGATTACGACTCCTGCACCACATTCTCTTAATACTAAGTTATAGCTAACAACGGGTGTGGGACAAGCATTTTCACACAAAATTGCAGGAATATTGTTCCCTGCCGCAACTTCAGCGACTGATTGAGCAAAACTCTGTGAAGATGCTCTGGTGTCATACCCAATAATTAACCCAGCATGATTAATGTCATTACTCTTCATGTAATCACATACTGCTTGAGCACAAATTCTTACATTCTCATCAGTGAAATCCTGATTAACTAAAGCTCGCCATCCGTCTGTACCAAATTTAATACCCAAACCTAATCCTATAATCCGGACTCTTTTCTTAAAATTTCAGATTTATTAATTCTTTCCCAAGGTAGATCGAGATCTGGACGGCCAAAATGACCGTATGCAGCTGTTTGTTGGTAAATAGGATTCCTTAACTCTAAATCCCTGATGATTGCCCCAGGTCTGAGGTCAAAATGTTTTGAAACAAGTTCATCAATTTTGGATATAGAAATTTTATTAGTTCCAAATGTTTCAGTAGATACTGAAATAGGAGATGCAACACCTATAGCATATGAAATTTGCACTTCAGCTCGAGAAGCAATTCCTGCAGCAACTAAATTTTTAGCTACCCATCTAGCAGCATAAGCTGCAGATCTATCTACTTTTGTAGGGTCCTTTCCTGAAAATGCACCACCACCATGTCTAGCCATTCCACCATAAGTGTCTACTAAAATTTTTCTTCCAGTCAATCCAGTGTCGCCTACAGGGCCACCTATAACGAATCTACCAGAAGGATTAACAATATACCTAGTATCATTTAAAAGATCAGAAGGAATAACTGGTTTTGCTACAAATTCTATTAAATCTTTTTCAATCTGTTCATTAGAAATGTCTGGATCATGCTGGTTACTTAGTAAAATGGTGTGTACTCGTACTGGTATACCTTTTGAGTATTCTACTGTGACTTGAGATTTACCGTCTGGACGTAGATAAGGTAAGGTTCCATTTTTTCTCACTTCAGATAATTTTTGAGCTAATTGATGAGAAAGAGACATAGGTAGTGGCATTAATTCAGGAGTTTCATCGCACGCAAACCCCACCATCATTCCTTGGTCCCCTGCTCCTACTGAATCGATTTCTTCTTCGGAAACAGATGAGTCACGTGTTTCTAATGAGTTTGAAACACCTGAAGATATATCGGAAGATTGTTCATCTACTGCAACCATAACTCCACAGGATTTATAGTCAAATCCGTAAGATGGATCTGTATATCCGATTGATTTGATTGTATCTCTAACGATTGAAGGAATATCAACATATCCTTCAGAAATAGTCATCTCTCCCATTACAACTACTAGTCCTGTCGTACATGCAGTTTCACAGGCGACTCTTGCCCTAGGGTCTAGTTTTAACATAGCATCTAAGACACCATCTGAGATCTGATCACAAATTTTATCTGGGTGACCTTCTGTTACTGATTCAGAAGTAAATAAAAATGATGGTGATTCCAAAAAAGTTAAACTCATTACCTTCTCCAAATTAAATGTTTTTTAGTTTAAGTGCCTACATCCCAACTGTTTAGATATATATTTTGTTCTTCGGTCAAAGTGTCTATTTCAATCCCCATAGATGATAATTTTAGTTTACCTACTTCTTCATCAATATCTTTAGGAACTACATATACATCGTTTTGTAAGCTCGCGTAGTTTTTTGCCATAAATTCAGCAGAAAGTGATTGGTCAGCAAAGCTCATATCCATTACAGCAGATGGGTGTCCTTCTGCTGCGGCTAAATTAATTAATCTTCCTTCACCAAGCAAATATATTTTTTTACCTTGCGGTAAAGTGTATTGATCTACATATTCTCTGACTTCAGTTTTGCTATCTGCAATTTCTTCTATTCCTTCTATGTCAATCTCGACGTTAAAATGCCCACTGTTAGCTAATATTGCTCCGTCTTTCATTAATTTAGTATGTTTACTGTCAATAGCTTTCATTCCTCCAGTCAATGTGATGAAAATATCGCCTATTTCTGATGCTTGTTCCATTTTCATTACTTGATGCCCATCCATGGCAGCTTCTAGTGCTCTAATTGGATCTACCTCGCACACAATAGTTTTAGCACCCATACCGCTAGCTCTTGAAGCTACTCCTCTTCCACACCATCCATATCCTATTACCACTACAGTTTTTCCAGCCCACAAAACATTTGTGGCTCTAGTGATGCCATCTAAAGTACTTTGACCTGTTCCGTATCGGTTATCAAAAAAATGTTTAGTATCCGCATCATTCACTGCGACTACAGGATATTTGAGATTTCCTTCTTCAGCTAAACTTTTTAAACGTATTACCCCAGTAGTAGTTTCTTCAGTTCCTCCAATGATGTTTTCTATTAAATCAGTTCTTTCTCCGTGAAGAGTTGCAACTAAATCTGCCCCATCATCCATAGTGATGTGAGGTTTAGTTTCTAGTACTGAGATTATGTGGCTGTAGTATGTATCTCTGTCTTCTCCCTTTATGGCAAATGTAGGGATTCCATATTCATAAACTAGTGCAGCAGCAACATCATCCTGAGTACTTAGTGGATTACTTGCACATAAATAGACTTCTGCTCCTCCATCCCTGAGTGTGATTGCTAAATTGGCTGTTTCTGTTGTGACATGTAAACAAGCTGCGATTTTTAATCCCTCTAGAGGTTTTTCTTTTAAAAATCTTTCTCGGATTAATCTTAGAACAGGCATTTCACGTTCAGCCCATTTGATTCTTTGAATACCTTGTGAAGTCAAATTTTGGTCTTTTACATCATGTTTTAGGTTGCTCATTAATTCTCCTGGTTTTATAAAATTCTTTTTGGTAATGTATCGTGATTTTTTAATGGTTCAAAAGTTGTCATTCCATGTATCCCGCGGAATCTATCTTCAATATCTTTGTGGGTAATTTGATCTAGTTTTTCTGTGCTGAACCCTTCAACTGCAAATGATCCCATTACTGAAGCTGCTATTAAGGCTTTTCTTAAAGATTGAGGTGATAAATCATCAGTGCCGGATAAATACCCCATAAATCCACCTGCAAAGCAGTCGCCTGCTCCGGTGGGATCTATCACTTCTTCTATTGGAAAAGCGGGAGCAGTAAAAATATCTCCTTCATTGAACATGATTGCTCCATGTTCTCCTTTCTTGATTATTACAATTCTGGGACCTAGTTGTCTCACAAATTTCGCAGCAGTAATTATATTGTCTTTTTTTGTAAATGATTTAATTTCATTTTCATCCATAAAAATTATGTCAACATTTTCAATAACAGATGACAAGTCATTTTGATGGTCATCAATCCAAAAGTTCATAGTGTCTAAGGCTACAATTTTAGGCTTAGTTTTCATTTGATCTAGGACTTGAGTTTGTATTTTTGGATCAATATTTGCTAAAAACAAATATTTGGAATTCTTGTTGGAAGTATTTAAAACTGGATTGAAATTTTCCAACACATTAAGATGAGTTTCTAATGTTTCTCTTTGATTAAAATCATCGTCTTGGTATTTCCCCGCCCATCTAAATGTTTCGCCATCAATTTTTTCTAAACCATCAATATTAATCCCCGAACTTTCTAGCATAGAGAAATATTTTTCTGAATAATCTGTTCCGACTACCCCTACTATGCTAGTCGAAGAAAAAAAACTTGAAGAAATAGACAAATAAAATGCCGATCCTCCCGGTGCATTTTCACGGGAACCAGATTTTGTTGAAACAGAATCAAAAGCAACTGTACCTCCTACTAACAGAGACATGTTCTATAGATCAGTTCCTGTACTTGTTGGGTAGCCTTTTTCGATCCAAGTGGGGGTTCCCTCTTCAATATTGAACAAACGATCGGATTCAATTCCCATAGCTGCTGCCATTTCGCATGCTAATCCACTACGAACTCCAGCAGCGCATATGAAAAATAATTTTTTGTCAGATGGAAGTTCTTCAATTCTAGCTAAAATTTCGTCAACTGTAATGAATTGAGCATCAGTTACATGTCCTTCTAAATATTCATCCATTCTTCTGACGTCAATAAATGCTACCTCATCAGATCCGTGGAATTCAACAGCTTCATCGACTGAAATTCTGTTGTAGGGTTCGCCCTCAACTTGTCTTGGCATATTATTCTCCTAGGCTCTTATTTTATCTAATTGTCTCGCTAAATCTATTAAGTCTTTAGCTACGATGTCTATATAATCTTCATCATTATTGTCAACTTGTGTATTAGGTCCAAATTCCTTGGGTCTTGGAATGTAAGCTGTTGCCATACCATTCTTTTTCGCTGAAGATAAATCACCCTTATGGGCTGCAACCATCATGATTTCTTCAATAGGGAATCCAAGAAATTGTGAGGTGCTTAAATATGCTTCATTGTCAGGTTTGTAATGATGGCATAATTCAGCAGATAAAATTGTGTCCCATGGAAGTCCACCAAATTTTGCCATATTAACTAAAAGTGAAACGTTCCCGTTTGATAATGTACTAATGACATAATTTTTCTTAAGCATGGTTAATCCTTCAACTGAGTCAGACCAAGGATCCAATCTATGCCAAGCATGATTTAAATTAACTTTTTCCTCTTCATTTAACTGATCAATTTCATAATTCTTAAGAAGTTCATCAAGAATTATTCTGTGGAGATCATCAATTTTCATCCATGGAAGTTGTCCGGTTCTCACTTTATTCATTGAAGGGCCATATCCTGCTCTCCATTCGTCTGCAAATTCGTCGGGATTTAAATCTACTCCGCGATTAGAAAGTATTTGTTCTACTTCTCTTGATATGCTTGACCTCCAATCTACTACTGTTCCAAAGACATCAAAAGTCATAGCTTTAACATTTGTTAGTGATTTATTCATTTCTTCTCCAATTAATTTGAAAACTTTGCTGCGACATGACGTCTTTGAATTTTTCCAGTAGCAGTTCTGGGAAGTTCTTGGACAACGAATATTTTAGAAGGAATTTTAAAATCAGCTATATGTTTTGAGCAATATGCTTGAATATCACTTTCTGATATTTCTCCTGATAAAACTACTGCTGCTTGAACTATTTCTCCATATTTTTCATCTTGAATTCCAAAAGATACTGCTTCAGAAATTAAAGGATGTTGAATTAATGCAGCATCAACCTCTAAAGGAGAAATTTTTTCTCCGCCTCTGTTTATCAGTTCTTTTAATCGGCCAGTTAGAGTTAATACATCTTTTACAGATAATTGGCCTTGGTCTCCCGTTCTAAACCAACCATTTGTAAAAGCTTCTGCGTTTGCATCGGGATTATTGTGATATCCCTTTGTGACATTTGAACCTTTAATTACTACTTCTCCAGTTTTTCCGTATGATAAAAGGTTTCCTGATTCATCCATGATTGAAATGTCTACGCCTGTCCCGATCCCTACGGTTCCAGGACTTCTGCTACCAGGCGGTAACAAGTTGGACGACATTTGGTGAGATGCTTCTGTCATACCATAGGCTTCTAGCACTGGAGCTCCAAATCTATTTTCTAGTTGGTCAAATACTGAAGGAGCTAATGCTGACGAGCAAGATCTAATTAGTCTGAATGACTTACTTGGAGCATTATCATCATTTGCACGCATTAAAAGAATTTGATGAATAGTAGGAACGGCAGAAAACCATGTTGCGTTATAGTCTAATCTGTCCTGCCAAAAAGTACTTGCGCTAAATCTTTCAGGGATCACAATTGTTCCCCCGCTAAATAATGAAGATAAAGCTACTCCTATTAATCCGTGAACATGAAATAAAGGCATCACAACTAGTGCAGTATCGTCTCCATTTAGTAAGTAAGTTTTTGAAATATTACTGAGAGATGTCATTAGATTTTTGTGAGTTAAAGGTACTCCTTTAGGTCTGCTAGTAGTCCCTGAGGTGTGTAAGAAAAGAGCAATGTCTTTTTCGTCTGGTGCATCAACTGATTTAGAATCAGTTAGTTTTCCCCCATTTTTTTGAATTTCTAATTTTTCATCAGAGTTGATTGTTACTGAAGCAATTTCAATATTTAGTTCATTTGCAGCTTCTATTGCAATTTTTGCGTCTTCTTTGATGATGACTAATTGAGACTCTGTATCTTCCATATAAAACTTGAATTCTTCTTTTGTGTAAGCTGAATTGAGAGGAGCAGCAATGGCTCCTGCACGAGTGACAGCTAAAAATATAACCATGAACTCAAGGCCATTTGGTAATACTATTGAAACTGTTCTACCTTTTTTGACACCTGACGCAGACAGGATTTCAGCAATTCTTTCAACTTCATCATGGAATTGGCCATAGGTTTTTTTAACCCCGTTGGGTATTACAACACATAAATCATCTTTGGGACGATTTTCTAAAATGTTTGCAAGGGTGGTCATAAGATTCTCCAATCTGTATTTGATTTCTTACTTTTACACTTAGGTGTGCTCATGTCAACCGTCATTTCATATTGATTTCTTTCGATACCATTTGATAGCATCTGCAATTCCTTGCTCAATAGACATGCGAGGTTCCCAATCAAGTAGATTTTTTGCATTGGTGATATCAGCAAAATTTCCAGCAACATCACCAGGTCTGGGTTCCATTATTTTTGTGTTTAATTCGATTCCTACTACTTCTTCAAAAATAGAAACCATTTCTTTGACTGTTAACCCTGTTCCACTTCCAATATTTATTGGAATGAAAGGTGAAAGTGTAGAAGTGATAGAATTGATTCTCTCAAGTGCTTTTAAGTGAGCTTCAGCTAAATCCCACACATGAACATAGTCTCTGATACCTGTCCCATCTTTTGTATTCCAATTATTTCCAGTGATGGTGAATTTTTTATCTTCACTTTCATATGCTTGAATTAATTTGCCTAATAGGTGAGTTGAATTTGAAAAATTCGGTCCAGATCTCATTTTAGGATCAGCTCCAATAGGATTAAAATATCTTAGAGATATACATTTCATTTTGTATGCATTGCAGAAATCTTCAAGAATAAATTCCATTGATAACTTTGTTTTTGCATATGGACTACTTGGCTGCAGTTCTGAATTTTCAGTAACAACTTGATCTTCTGCTGATCTATATAGAGATGCTGTAGAACTAAATATAATGTTAGAAATATCAGCTTTTTTCATCCAGTTTAAAAGAGTTAAAGTTTTAGTTACATTTTCTTCGTAATATATGCTTGGATTTGACACTGATTCAGGAACGAAAATTTTTGCCGCACAATGAATTACAGCGTCAATATTTTTGTGCTCTGATTCAATTTGATTTAATGCTTTAA
Organism: SAR202 cluster bacterium; assembly: GCA_022447825.1. GTDB lineage: Bacteria > Chloroflexota > Dehalococcoidia > Lucifugimonadales > UBA826 > AG-426-M11. The sequence continues at coordinate 25,448 of JAKUTY010000007.1, read as the reverse complement.
TATTTGAAATGTCATTTTGATAAAAGTTTTGACAGGATTTTTTTTTGCTTCCATTGGAAGATAAATTGTCTATGATTATTATCTCATGACCCTTGTCTTCTAATGCTGAACAGATTGTAGATCCTATGTAGCCTGCTCCGCCTGTAATTAAGATTTTCATATAGTTTCACTATTTTTGATTTATTTAATATGTTAGCCTGAACCATGTTATTGTAACTTTTTAGGAGTGAAAATATGATCTATGAATTTCGCACTTACGACCTAAAACCAGGATCTCTACCTGTTTTTGGAGAAAAAGTAAAAGAAAAAATAGATAAAAGATTGGAATATTCTCAATTAGGAGGATACTTTTACACTGAAATTGGCTTGCTAAACCAAGTAGTTCATATTTGGCCATACAAAGATTTGAATGAACGCAATCAGATTAGATCTAAGACTGTAGAAGATGGGATTTGGCCTCCTGACGGTACGGGAATTGTAGAGAAATTAAACTCTGAAATAATGTTACCTGCTAAGTTTATGGATCCATTAACTCCCCGATCAATAGGCCCTATTTTTGAGATGCGAACTTATATTTTTGCTCAAGGTGACTTGCCTAAAGCGTTAATTGCATGGGAAAAATCAATTGATGAAAGAAAAAAATATTCTCCTTTTGTAGGATGTTGGTACAGCGATATTGGACAATTAAATAAAATGGTTCATATTTGGGCTTATTCAAGTTTAGAACATCGTGCAGAAACTAGAAAAATTGTAGTCGAAAAAGGTGTTTGGCCTCCAAAAGATAGGACTCCTTTGATATCTCAAGAGAATAAAATATTGCTTCCATTTGAGTTTTCGCCTCTGCAATAATTTATTCCATGATGAATTATCAAAGATTTCACGGACTGGATGCATTACGAGGCTTAGCTATGGTGCTAGGAATAGTGTTGCATGCTGCTTTACCATATGTTCCTAGTTTAGAAATGTTTTGGCCCTCTAATGACAAATCATCTTCTCCTATCACTATCATTTTTCAATTTATACACATGTGGAGGATGCCACTTTTTTTTATTTTAGCGGGATTTTTTGCACGATTATTAATTGATCGCAAAACTTGGAAAAAATGGATATCGAATCGGCTCATTCGGATAGGTGCTCCTATATTAATATTTTCCCCGGTAATGCTATTCACTTTACCTTGGATATATATGTATGGATGGACAGGAAAAATTAATATTAATTTCTCTATGGACGGATATCCTCATCATCTATGGTTTTTATGGCATTTATTAATTTTTGTTTTAGTTTCAGGTGCTTATTATTGTTCGATTACAGGATCAGTTTTGCTTTTCAGTCGTTTAGGTTTTAAATTGAACAAAGTCCGGTTACCTGTCACAATTATTAATTTTTTTGAGTTTCTGAATAAAATAATTTTTCTTCAAAAATTTCCATTGATTTTGATTTTTTTAATCACATTTTTAATTCTGTTTTCAGGAGGAGAATTGATTTTGAATCCATTTGCGTCTAGTGCATATTTTTTGTTTGGATATTCACTTTATAAAGATGAGGGATATTTTAAATTTATAGTATCGAATTGGAAAAAATATCTTTTGATTGGATTAGTTATTTCTTGTTTATTTTTGATTCTTGAAAATTTTAGTCATTCCAATTTAAATTACAGATTATCCCCCCAAGAACTTAATGATTTTCAAGACTTAATGTGGTTGACTAATCAGCCAATTAAAGTGAGCGGTGCGATATTTATATCTATTGGATTAATTGGTTTATTTGAATCTCAACTTAGAGGATTTAATTCAATAGGTAGGTTTTTATCAGATTCAGCGTATTGGATGTATTTAATCCATTTGCCTGTTGTCAACTTTGTTAGCTTTTATATGTTCCAGTTTGACGTTATACCGGAAATAAAGTTTTTAATTTCAATATTTATTACTTTATTTATTACTTTAATAACTTATAAAATTTTTGTTAGATCTACCTATTTAGGGATTTTATTAAATGGTAGAAAGTATCCTTTTAAGAAAACCTTGCAACATTAAATGCAGATATGTCGATTTCAGGTTCTTTTCCCATCACAAGATCAGCAGTGATTTTTGCCATACCTGGCCCAAGTAAAATTCCTTTTCTTCCGGCTCCGGTACCTAAAAATATATTATCTATTTGTGGAGCAGGTCCCAAGATTACTTTTCCATCCTGACTCAATGGCCGTAGGCAGGCAGTGTGATACACCAGCTCAGCATCATCTAGTCCTTGGATCATGTGAGTTAATGATTCTAAAACTGAATTTCTACCATATGGTGTTGGTGAATCTTGGAATCCTATATCTTCTTCAGTAGTTCCTGCCCAAATAAGGCCGTCAGGTTTAGTAACTGCATAATTGTGAAGGTATCCCACAGATGAATTTAATTCTACAGATTGGGACTTTAATCGGAGTATTTGTCCTTTTAAGGGTCGAATGGGGACATTAATTCCTAACCAATCCGAAACATTTCCTGACCAAGGACCCATACAAAGTATTAGTTGATCAAAATATATTTTGTCTTGATGAGTTGAAACTGATTTTGCTGAATGGTTTTCAATTTCAATCCCAGTAATTTCTTTGTTTAAAATTTCGACTCCTAGTTTTTCACAGCTTTGAGTCAAAGCGAGAATTAGTCTGTAAGGTTCTACGTCACATACTCCTTCGGTGTATATTGCTCCCATAATCTCAGGGTTTAAATGTGGGACGATTTCTAGAGCAGTTTTAGTGTCAACCCACTCAACTTTATAGCTGTCTACTTGTTGGCGCCATTTCATTTGTTGTTGAGATTCTTTGAATTCATCATCGTTAAATACTAAATCGATTGCAGGTCTGAATCTGTGATGATAATCAACACCTGACAGCTCTGGAAGCTCTGAAGAAAATTCATGGTGCTTTTTCATTCCTAATTGAGCTAGATCAAATACAGGTAAAATAGTTTCTGGATCTCCAGCTTCTCCGAGAGGACTGAGTCCTCCGTAAGCAAACCCTGAGGCATGACTACCAATAGAATCTTTTTCTAAAACAGCTACTTTTAATCCTGATTTCGCCAAAAAATATGCAGTAGAAAGACCTACAATTCCTCCACCTATTATGCAAATTTCATAATGAGTTGAATTCAATTAAAAATTAGCCTCTAGTTTAGTGATTACCATATCTAATTGTGTCACAAAATGATCTATTTCGTCAGTATTAATACATAGAGGAGGTGCAATTGGGATCACGTCGCCTGCTCTTCCAAATAAATGGTGTTCTTTCATTAATAGATTAGCTTTGTCAGTTAATTTGAATTCGGGATCGAATTTTTCTTTAGTTTCGCGATTCTTAACTAATTCTACTGCGCACAGAAGACCTTTCCCACCGCGTACATCTCCCACTATTTCATGAGTTTTTAGTTGTTGTAATTTTTCAAAAAGGTAATCCCCCATATCAGCGGAATTTTGTACAATATTTTCATCTTCCATAATCCGTAAATTTTCTATGCCTGCTGCACAAGAAGCAGGATTTCCTCCGAATGTGATTAATTGTCGAAAAACAGAATCCTCTGATCCTTCAAATTCACTGGATATTTTTTTGCTAGCTATAGCTGCTCCTATAGGGAGATATCCACTTGTTAATGCTTTAGCTACAGTAGTAATATCGGGCTTAATTCCCCAATGCTCTGTAGCAAAAACCTTGCCGGTTCTCCCAAATGCATTGATTACTTCATCGCAAATTAAAACTACGCCATATTTGTCACAAATCTCTCTAATTGTTGGCCAATATTCAGGATGAGGAATATGGATTCCTGCAGCTGCAGAAATAGGTTCTCCTATGAAAGCTGCAACCGATGAAGGACCTTCATGGAGAATTGCTCTTTCTAATTCTTTAGCACACTCTAAAGTACATCCTCCCTTACTTGCACAACATCGTCCTCTATAGCTGTCAGTTTGTTCAATATGAATATTGCCTGGTACTAGAGGACCAAATCTAGAAGAAGGAAATATTCCTCCTCCCAAACTCATTGTTGCAAGTGTGCCTCCATGATATGAGCCTCTCCTGCTAATGATTTTCCATCTGTTTCTTTCTCCAATATTGTATTGGAAATTTTTGGCCATTTTCATAGCTGTCTCGACAGCCTCTGATCCACCACTAACAAAATACACTCTAGAGTCTTGGTCTGGAGATAAGGATGCAACTTTTGCAGCTAATTCTGCCGTCACGGGAGTCACAGTTCCTCCGGGAGAGTAAGAAATGTTAGTCATTTGCTTATGTACTGCGTCAGCAATTTCACGTCTTCCATGTCCAAGATTGACTAACCACATGCTTGATAAAGTATCGAACCATTGATTTCCGTCTGTGTCGTCTACCCAAACTCCTTGAGCAGAATCAACCAGAGTAATTCCATTGTCCCCAAACATTTCATCTGTTTGTTTTGCATGAGGCCAAAAGTGTTCAGCAGCGTTTTGCTTGATTATTTCTAAGTCTTCGCCTGATAAAACCATTTAACTTCCTTTTTATTGAATGATTGAATTTGCTAGTATCCATAAAAGTACAATTAAAATGCTTATCCCCAAAAATATAACTGCACGGTTTTGAAAAACCTTTTTATTATTCAATGTTTTGAGTTCTTCAATTTCTTCGTATAGTTCATCTTCTCTTTTTTTTAGGGTTGAAAGATGTTCTTTTTGGTTGAATTCATCTTCCATGTTCAAAACTTTATTTAATCTTCTAGAGTGCCTTTCTTCTCCAGTATATTTTGCGTCTATAAATGCTTTTACAAGTTCTTTGGCTATTTCTACCCCGATAATTTTTGAGCCAATACATAAAAGATTCATGTCGTCATGTTCGACGCCTTGATGGGCTGAATAAATATCGTGACATACTGCAGCCCTTGTCCCTTTAATTTTGTTGGCAGCAACTGATGCTCCAACCCCACTTCCACAAATCATGATTCCCCGATCAGTTTCCTGTTTTGAAACATTATCGGAAATTATTTTAGCGTAATCTGGGTAATCGTCTGTCGATTCGTATTCATAAGGGCCTAGATCTATAGCTTCATGGCCCAAAAATTCAATGTGTTCGATTAATTCTTTTTTAAGTTCAAATCCATTATGATCAGCTGTTAATGAAATTCGCATAATTTCCCCCACAATTTCTTGTCAGATTGTAGTTTTTTAAATTTATTAGCGCAATGCATAGAATGCTTGATTAGTTATTTAGAGTAATATTAAATTGGTTTAAAAATGTCTACAAAAATACAATTAATAAAAGAGTCGGAAATATTCATCAACCCTACTGATTTGATGAAATACATTTATGAAATGTCAGAAAAGTTTTATACAGAAAAGACTGTATATTTGTCTCCTGTTGAAAAAAATGAGGCTAAATCTATTACACCGAAAATTTCGGGACCTGTTATTGAAAAATTAGTACAAGAATTAGGCGAATCAAATACGGGATATATGATAATCCGTAGGGATACCGAAATTTCTGTGATTATTCCCCCATTTCCATTTTCTATGGATGCAATTATTGAGGGAGACGATACTATTATGTTGGAAGATATGTTTGATTCTTCCTTTGAAGTAGGGGTAGTACTGATTAGGTTAGGGAGATTTGCAATAGGGGTTTTAAAAGGAGATCAATTAATAAGCTCTAAGACTGATACTAGACAAATGAAAAATAGACATCGCGCTGGTGGATCTTCTCAAAGAAGATTTGAAAGAAGTAGAGAAAGATTGATCAGAGAACTTTTTGATAAAACATGCGAAGTTTCAAAATCTTTATTTGACCCACATAAATCTACAATTAAATATGTGTTTTTAGGTGGAGAAAAGCATACTATAGGACGTTTTTAAAATAGATGTGAATATTTACAAAAATCAGGTTTTGATATTCAAGGTAGGATACTTTCAGTAGACGTCCCAAATAATGATGCTATCAAATCAATTCATCAAGAAGTGTATAAATCTAAACTGCTAAATTACAAAATAGTGATAAATTAATTATTTAGCCGTATATCCCCCATCAACTAGAAGAGTTGATCCAGTGATAAATGAAGATTCGTCAGAAGCCAAAAAAAGAGCTGAGTTGGCAACCTCTTCAGGTTTACCCATTCGGCCCATTGGATGAAGTTCTTCAATTATTTTTTTTGTATCTAGATTTTCTGTTAGTGATTTTGTCATATTTGTTTCGATGAATCCCGGACAAATTGCATTGACTCTGATTCCAAACTGAGCCATATGATTAGCTAGAGTTTTTGTTAACTGAATTACTGCTCCTTTTGAAGGGGGGTATGGGTTCAAAGGCGTTCCTAATGTATCAGGATAACCTACTACACCCATTATTGAAGCGAGATTTATAATAGACCCTTGTTTTTGAGATTTCATGACTTCTGTAGCATATTTAGATACTAGAAAAATTCCTTTGACATTCACTTCCATTACTCTGTCCCAAATTTCTTCGTCATCGCTAGAATTAGAAATAGCATTTCTGCTAGTTACTCCTGCACTATTTACTACTATGTCTATAGTTTTAAATTTTGTGACAGTGTCATTGATAAGTTTTTCAACTTCAGAAGATTTTGTAACATCTAACTGTATTTGAATTATGTCTTCGTTAAAGTTCATTTCATCAGTGTCAGTAGCAATTATTTTAGCTCCATGTTCGGAGAATAGGTTTACACAAGAAGCCCCGATTCCAGAACTGGCACCTGTAATTAATGCTATTTTTCCATCTAATCTTTTTTGAGAAGTCATTTTTATCCTAAATAAATTAAGTTTTTACAATATCATAATTGTCTCTTTATAGGAGACACTGTAAAATCCATGAAATTGAGAGGTAAGATATGCCAGAATATAAACAACATGTATTAGTTTGTGATGTGGTCAGAGACGATGAAAGACATTGTGGAGATAAGGGTGGGGGAGACGTGAAGAAGAAATTTGCTGAGGTATTAGCAGCGAATGACTTACGCAATGACGTTTATCTTTCAAGCGTAGGCTGTACAAGTCAGCATGGTTTGTGTGAAATGGATCAAGCAAGTGTGATCATATATGGCGTTGACAACCAAGGTACTTGGTATGTTGTTGACATCGATGATGTTGAAACATTAGTCAATGAACACATCATTAATGGAACAATTGTTTCATCGTTATTAAATGAAAAAATGAAAGTTAAAATTTAATATTAATCCGAAATTTCAGCGATTATTTCTATTTCTATAGGCCAATTGTTAGGGAGACTTGCAACTCCTATCGCACTTCTTGCATGCTTACCCTTATCACCAAATACTTCGACTACCAGATCTGAACATCCGTTTGTCACAGCTGGAGGATCAAAAAAATCAGGGCTAGCATTAACCATTGATAAAACTTTGACGATTCTAGAAACTTTTTCTAAATCACTTAGATACCCTTGTAGCCTAGCCAAAATGTTTATTCCTGTTAACCTAGCTGCTTGATACCCTTCTTCAATGCTTAGATCTTTTCCAAGTTTTCCTAAGAATTCTTTGCCGTCTAAGCTGGGTGCTGGCCCCATCCCTGATAAGTAAATTAAATTACCAGTTCTTACTACAGGAAGGTAGTTTGCAACTGGTGCAGGAGAATTGGGTAATACGATACCTAGTTCTTTAATTTTTGCTTCTATGGACATTTTGCCCCCTAATTTAGATGTCTGATTTTTTTGTTGATCACAAAATATATTAATGTAAGAACAAATAAAAGTGTTCCGCTGATGGTTAATGAGTTGGCAGTTCCTATTTGTTCAGCTAGTGTGCCAAATGGTACAGCACTTAAAGGCATCAATCCAAATGACATCATTGCTAAACTCATTGTCCTACCTCTAAATTCAGTCGCGGATTTAATTTGAATCAAAGTCATAGTTAACGACATGAATGCTGCACTAGAAAGACCTATGAAAAAAAGCAAAATTAATGCAATTGAATATTCGTTAGTTTGGGCAAAAGTTGCTAATGACAGTCCCCAAAGAAGACCGAAAAATATTAATATTTGACCTTTTTTGGAGTTCTTACCTAAAGAAGCTAATCCAAATGTTCCTACAGTTGCACCTATTCCAATTGACATTAGAAGGTATCCCAATCCGTCTGCATTTATACCTAGAACTTCTTTTGCCCAAGCTGGAATTAATACAAAATACGGGAACCCGAACATTACTGAAATAAACATTAATATGAATAGGATTCTAATTTCAACATTAGAAAACGCATATTTCATTCCTTCTTTAATATCATTTGCAAAAGATTTGGATTTTTCATTTCTTTTCGTTTTTTCGTAGGTAATCATAGAAATAATTAAGGCCGACATAAGGAATGTAAAAGATACCGCTATAAATGTACCAGATGTATCAATTAAAATTATTAGAATTCCTGCTATGGCTGGTCCGAATGCTCTTGAAAGATTGTTACTAGTATTACTTAAAGAGATAGCATTCATTAGTTTGTTTTCGGGTACTAAATCAGAAATCATCGCTTGCCTGCTCGGCATATTTAATGACATTAATGACCCGTTACAAAAGGCAATTAAAACAACATGCCAATATTGAACTAGTCCCGAGTAATCTAGAATAGCAAGAATGATGATTACTACTGCATTGGAAAATTGACTGATAGTGATCAGTTTTTTTCTGGAAAACCTATCTGCTAAAGCTCCAGTAATTGGTGAGAAAAAAGTCATTGGTAGGGCAAAAGCTAGTGTCATGATTGAAAGCAAAAATGGAGAATCATCAGTAAGTCTTAGAATTAACCAACTTCTGGCTGTGATTTGCATATTTAACGCCAACCATGAAGCAAATGATGCCAACCAAAACCATCTGAAATTTTTGTGAACAAACGAAGTGAATATGGATTGATTATTATCTGATTGATGCAATGTCATAAAAAATTATCACTAGTAATGAATACAGTCAATTAATTCATGTATTAAGTTTCTGTTAATAGACATTTTTGTGTGAGTAATTACAATTGGAATCAAGTATGATTTAGAAATATATTCTGGAGGATAATTTAATGAGTGCAGACAATATAAATATTGGATTAATTGGTGCGGGAGGAAATACTAAATTAAGGCATATTCCTGGTTTTAATTCTCAGGGTAGTGTTTTTATTCAAAGTGTATGTAATAGATCCAAAGAATCAGGTCAAAAAGTAGCTGATGAATATGGAATTGAAGTAGTACACGAAAATTGGGTCGAATTATTAGAAGACCCCAATAATGACGCGGTATGTATAGGTACTTGGCCTTATATGCATTCCAATATGGTTATTTCTGCATTAGAAAATGGAAAACATGTAATGACTGAAGCTAGGATGTGTGCGACTGCTGCTGAGGCTCATTTGATGTTAGAAACTTCTAAAATGTATCCTGAATTAATTACTCAAATAGTTCCTGCTCCACATACTTTGAATCTAGATAAAACAATCAAAAAATTAATTTCAGAAGGTTATTTAGGTGAAATTATTTCAATAGATGCATCTGTTACTCAAGGGGGGTTTATAGATAGGAATAAACCATTCCATTGGAGACAAAGCAGAGATTTAAGTGGTTATAACATTATGGGTTTGGGGATTTGGTATGAGGCTATTATGAGGTGGGTAGGAGATGCAGCAACTGTACAAGCTTTGACCAAAATTAACGTTCCTACTAGAGTCGATGAAGATGGACACACTCAGTTTATTACTGTTCCCGATCATGTTGAAATCATATGTGAAATGTATTCTGGACCTATTATGCATATTAAATTTAGTGATGTTCTTGGCCATGCTTCAGAAGACACTATTTGGTTGTATGGAACAGAAGGCACATTAAAAATTGACGGAACAAACAGAAAAATTTTTGGTGGCAGGAGGTCTGATAATGATTTGAAGGAAATTGCTATTGAGGCTGATTTGCAAGGTGACTGGAGAGTAGAAGAAGAATTTATTAATGCTATTAGAGGCCAAGAAAAAATTACTCACACAACTTTTGAAGATGGTGTACGGTATATGGAATTTATAGAGGCTGTGACTAGAAGTGCTCAAGCTGGTGAGAAGATACATTTGCCATTTTAAGGACTTGTTATGATATATAACTACGAACAATTGACAGCTAAATCTTTGCCCCCAGATATTAATATGCCTCCGGGTTTGGCGGCTGATGTTAAATATGTTTTTTCAGTCACATACACTGATCCCGATGCTATGGAATTAGATGGATTGGCAAAAGTAACTTCAGATGTTGTTTTGAGAGAGGGGAAAAATTTGGCTGCTTACCCTCCTGTTCAAGGCGATTTAGGTCTGAGGGAATTTATTGCTCATGAACTTGAAAATAAAAGAGGAGCAAAAGTCTCTGTAGACAACATTTTTTTATCTAGCGGAGCTGGAGGAGCTTGTCAGGTTTTTGTTGATGCCTTCATTGATGATGGTGATTACATTTTGATGGATCAGTTTTGTTATCACGGTAGTTTGAATATGTTTTTAAAGAAAGGAGCCCAAATTATTCATAGTGAAATGGATGAATTTGGGTTAATCCCTGAAAAAGTCGAAGAAAATATCAAAATTTTAATTGATCAGGGGACTAAACCCAAGATGATTTATACTATTTCTGTTTATCATAACCCTACTGGAATTACGTTGAGTTATGAAAGAAGAAGGCATCTAATAGAAATTTCAAAAAAGTATGGTGTTCCAATTTTAGAAAATGAATCATATGCTGATTTTCGTATTGATGGACCCGATTTGCCTCAATCTATGATAGGAATGGATCATGATGGAGGTGTTATGCACATCTCAGCTTTTACAAAATTAATGGGTTGTGGTTTAAGGTTGGGATTTGGAGTTTTTCCAGAGCAAGCTCGCCCTCCGTTAGAGATTATAAAGTACGGGGTTAGCCCTAGTCATTTAACATCGATGGTTGTTCATGAGTATTTGAAAACTCACAAAACTCAGTATGTTAGTAATGTTGAAAAATCTTTGCAATTAAAACGTGATGCGATGCTGCAATCTTTAGGTGAATATTTCCCTCCTTCATGTTCTTGGAGTGAGCCAAATGGTGGCATGATGATCTGGGTAAATCTTCCGGAGGGAACGGATACTTGGAATGCATTGGATAGAGCGGTAGAGAGAGGTGTTAAATATAATCCAGGTCCCATTTTTAGATCAGATAGAGAGGCTCGAAATCAATTACGCCTTACATTTAGCCATAATTCACCTGAAGAAATTAAAGAAGGAATTGCGATTTTAGCTGATGTATTTGAAAAAGAAGGATTTTTTAATGAGTAACAATGATGATTTGACTTCAGACGCAATTCGACACTTAGCATCTCTGACCCGTATATCTATGTCTGATGATGAAGTAGAGAAAATGCGAGATGAAATGTCTAACATTTTGGATAATATTGCTGTCTTAAATGAAATTGACACTGATTCTGTAGAACCAACAGGCCATTCTGTGGACCTTAAGTCAGTTTTGAGAGATGACGTTTCAGGAGATTCTTTATCCACTGAGGATGTTTTAATGAATGCCCCAAATTCTGATGAAGATTTAATCAAAATTAAACCTGTTTTTGAATAGAGGTAATATGCATCAAGATGATTTGAAGACTCTGACTATAGAAAATGCAAGGAATTTACTAGATTCACGTGAGATAACTAGTTTAGAGTTAACTGAATCTTATATAAAAAGAATTGAAAACACTGAAACAGATATTAACGCATTTGTGACCATTTCTAAAGAATCTGCAATTAATGATGCTAAAAATGCTGATATTTTAATTGATTCAGGTGAACAGAATTTACTTACAGGAATTCCATTACAGCTAAAAGATAATCTTTGCACTCGAGGAATAAGAACAACATGTTCTTCTAAAATGTTGGAAAATTTTATTCCTCCTTATGATGCATTTGTTACTGAAGCCCTTAAGAACCAAGGGGCTGTAATTTTAGGCAAAGGTAATTTAGACGAATTTGCTATGGGTTCTTCTACAGAAAATTCTGCTTTCCAAACTACAAAAAACCCTTTTGATATTACTAGAGTACCTGGTGGAAGCAGCGGTGGACCTGCAGCTTCAGTTTCAGCTTCACAATGTTTGTTTTCATTAGGTTCAGATACCGGAGGAAGTATTAGGCAACCGGCTTCACTTTGTGGCGTTGTAGGACTGAAACCTACTTATGGAAGAGTTAGTAGATTTGGATTGATTGCTTTTGCTAGTTCATTAGATCAAATTGGACCTATCACACATACAGTCAAAGATAGTGCAATGGTACTTCAGAATATTGCTGGATTTGATTCTAAAGATTCTACTTCTTTAAATGTACCAGTACCTAATTATTTGGAAACGATTGATAAAGGTATTAAGGGATTTAAAATTGGAGTTCCCAAAGAATATTTTCAAGAAGGAATAAATCCTGAAGTAGAAAAAATAATTAGAGATTCATTAAAAGTGTTGGAAAATTTAGGCGCAGAAATTACAGAAATTTCTCTTCCTTTGACTTCATATGCTCTTGCCGTTTACTACATTATTGCTCCCTCGGAAGCTTCAGCTAATTTGACAAGATATGATGGAGTGAAATACGGATTTAATTATATTGAATCAGAAAATATGTGGGACGGAATTGAAAAGACACGTCAATTTGGATTTGGAGATGAAGTAAAACGCCGAATACTTTTGGGAACTTATGCATTATCTTCTGGTTACTATGATGCTTTTTATCTGAAAGCACAAAAGGTAAGAACTTTAATTAGAAAAGAATTTGAAGATGCTTTTTGCGATTTTGATGTTTTAGCTATGCCAACTTCCCCTTCAACTGCTTTTAAATTGAATGAAAAAATGGATGATCCAATGCAGATGTATTTAAATGATATCTTTACTATTCCGGCCAACATAGCAGGTATTCCAAGTATTTCTATCCCTGCTGGGATGAATAACAATTTACCAGTTGGGTTGCAGATGATGTCAGGTGCTTTACAAGAAGAAAAATTGTTTCAAGCTGCTTATGCTTTTGAACAAGCGACTGAATGGCACAAAATTAAACCTAAACTTTAGAGGATAAATTGACTCAACCAGATGAAGAGCATATGTCTATTAGTATCAAAGGGTTGCAAGAATGGGATATTGAAGACCCAACACAGCTAGGCAGAGGTTTAATTATAAAAACTACTAGAGGTGATTTGAGAACTATAGTACATCATGATCCAAATTTACCTACAACTAAAGGTGTTATTTGGGTGGGTGGTGCTTCTGGAGGTTTTGATGGTCCCGCCAATGGGTTATATAAAAATTTGGGGGAAAAACTCAATCCTCATATAACTTCATTGCGTTTAGATTATCGTATTCCAAATGATTTAATTGAATGTGTAATGGATACACTCGCTGCAGTATCGTTTTTAGTTGGGACAGGACACCAAGATTTAATTTTGGTAGGTCATTCTTTTGGAGGTGCAGTTGTAATTAAATCAGCCTCATTTAGTGATCAAGTTAAAAGCGTTATTGCTTTAGCTAGTCAAACTGCAGGAGCCACTGAGGCAAATCTTGTTACTCCTAGATCATTATTACTGATTCATGGTGATGAAGATATAGTTCTGAGTCCACTATGTTCTCAAACAATTTATGATTGGGCAGAAGAACCCAAGGAATTTTTTTTACTTAGTGGAGCTGGCCATTCTTTCAGAGAAACTGAACAGGAATTGACTGAAAAAGTAGAGCAATGGATTCGAAACGTTTTGTGATATTGGATAGCTATCGCACCCTGCTTAAGTTATACTCCAAATTCTGAAAATAAAATCATTTGGAGGACTTTCATAATGGGCGAATTAGATGGAAAAGTTGCTATAGTCACTGGTGCTGGAAGATTGAGGGGAATTGGCCGAGCTGCTGCTGTTTCTCTAGCTAAGTTAGGGGCCGATGTAGTTGTAACAGGTACAGGAAGGAATCCTGAAAATTATCCTGAAGATGAAAAAGCTATCGGTTGGAGAGACATAGAAAGTGTTGCTGATTTAGTAAGAGCAGAAGGAAGAAGAGCATTGCCTTTAGTTGCTGATGTTACTAATAGAGATCATGTTAAAAATATGATAGATCAAACGATTAAAGAATTAGGTAGGATAGATATATTAATCAATAATGCTGCTTATGCTAGGGCAGAAGATAGAGTTCCAATTTTGAATTTGAATGAAGATACATTTCAAAAAGTTGTGGATATTAAAATTACTGGCACATTTTTATGCACCAAAGGTGCAGTAGAACATATGATTAAACAAGGTGATGGTGGGAAAATAGTCAATATTTCTTCTGCTGCAGGTAAAAGAGGATCAGCAAATTTCCTTGCATACAATGCAGCCAACTTTGGAATTATAGGTATGACTCAATCTATGGCAAAAGAACTAGGGCCTCATAATATAAATGTTAATTGTGTTTGCCCTGGTGCAGTCGATACTTCTAGAATGGATGTTGTCCGAGATGATTGGGACACCATGGCAGCAAATACCCCAATTGGTAGAAATGGGACTGATGATGAAGTAGGGGATTTCTGTGCTTATCTTTGTACTGAAGCATCTTCTTGGATTCATGGTCAATCTATTAACCAAAATGGCGGATCGGTTATGGAACACTAAATCGTATTAATTGATTTTCTCGTAATATGGTTGCTAAGATGAAATTATGGGCGGTTAGCTCAGTGGTTTAGAGCGCTGCGTTGACATCGCAGAGGTCACAAGTTCGACTCTTGTACCGCCCACCATCAGAGAGGAATGTGATGAAAGAGTTGCTTACTCTTTATGATACTAAATATAGGGTTGAAGGTATGACTTGCCAAGCCTGTGCAGATTCTATTGAGTCTGCTATTTCTGTGTTGCCTGATGTTTCATTCGCTTCTGTTTCTTTATTAGATAAAGAATTACTAGTTCAATCTGACCAGATATTAGATTTAAAGCATTTAAATTCAGCTATTTCAACATCAGGCGATTATAAAATTTTGAGTAATGACCCTAGTTTGTTTTCTCGAATTTATAACTATTTTGATTCAAAAAAACCAATAGTTATAGCATTAATTTTAGTTTCACTTAGCTCCTTGAGCTTACAAGTACCTAACTCGAGCTTTAACTTAGATATTTGGCTTACTTCATATATGGGGATATTTTTCCTTTTATTTTCCTTTTTGAAATTATTGAATGTGTCAGGGTTTAGTATGACTTTTAAGAGATATGATGTGATTTCAAAACAGTTCGGACCTTTTGCAATTGCATATCCATTTATAGAATTGTTACTTGCTTTAGCATTTTTAACCCAGTCATTTTTGATATTAGCAAATGTTGCGACATTAATTTTCATGATTTCTCAATCTATTGGTGTCATTCAAGTGATGAAAAATGGAGAAAATGTTCAATGTGCTTGTATGGGAACTGCTATTAGTTTGCCAATTTCATCTCTAACCCTATTTGAAAACCTAGTAATGATATCTATGGCAACATATATGCTCTTAATTTAAAATTAAAATTTATTCACAAGTGAATATAATGCCTTGGAAATAGAAACAACTAAATTTGAAGGAATAGAAAATTGGAATTAAATCAAGCTCAGAAAATTATTGAGGGTGCCCAAAATAAATCAAGTGAATTATCAGCAAACTTTTGTATTAGTGTTGTAGATCCACGCGGTGATTTGATTGTATTTATTCGTGAAGATGGTGCCCCCTGGAGGAGCGTCTTTATTAGCCAAGGTAAAGCTGCTGCTTCTGCAGCATTTATGCAACCTAGTGGAAAACTTGCTGAAGGTGGACCTAACCCTATTCATCAAGGATTAATGTCTATGCTAGGTGGGAGAATGATTCCCGGTCAGGGTGGTTTGCCAGTATATGACGGTGAAACAATTGTAGGAGCGGTAGGTGTAAGTGGAGGTACTCCACAGGAAGATGAAGAGGTAGCAGCAGCAGGTATACTTTATGCTGGGTTAAGTATTTCTGTGTAATTTCTTACTTAATATGATTAGTAATGGCATTAGTTCTAAGAAAGATTAAGTTCTTTGTATCCACTTTGTGCTACTTCGTCACATCTTTTTCTGTAAGATTGAGCTGTTCCGCTGTATCGTGCAAGTATTCGTTTGTTTTTCCCTTCAACATTTGTGTTAATTCCAGTCATCCAAGAATCAACTTTGTTTGATAACAGATGCTCGCCTTGTTCGGCAACGTAATCTGCCCAAGTTTGCACAGCTTCAGCAGTGGCTTCAGCCCGGGTGTATGAATTATTCCTCATATAATTAATTGTTTCTGTAATCCATTCAACATTGTATTCAATACTTCTGGGATTATTTCCTAATAATGCATGTGGCCCTAGTACCATAAACATGTTGGGGAAGTTTGACACTTGAAGGCCTAAAAATGTTTCTAGATCTTTTTCCCATTGATTTTTTAATTTCAGTCCATTCATACCCTCTATATCAATTTTATCGAAGCTTCCAGTTATTGCATTAAACCCAGTAGCATAAATAATTATATCGAATTCAAATTCTCTATCTGTAGTTTTTAAACCATCTGCTGTGATACTTAGAATAGGTGTTTCTGTCAGATCAATTAGTTCTACATTGTCTCTGTTATAAGATTCAAAGTAATGAGTTTCAAGTGGGACTCTACGAGTACCAAACCCATGATCTTTCGGTATAAGTTTTTCTGCTGTTTTAGGGTTAGAGACTCTGGATCTAATTTTGTTTGCTACGAATTCTGACATTAATTTGTTGGCTTCAGGGTCAATTAGCATATCTTTAAAATTTCCCTGCCAAATACCAAACCCTCTGCTCTGGTAAAGATGTTCCCAGAAGTCTTCTCTTTCTTTTTCTGAAACCTCAAATGTTCCTCTAGAATCCATAGTATGAAGAAACCCGCCAACAGTATCCCAGCATCTTTGGAAAATGTTTTTATAACTAGATCTGATTTCTTCCATTTCATCTTTTGGAATTGTGCCATTATGAAGAGGGGCACACCAGTTTGGTCTTCTTTGGAAAACAGTTAAATTCCCAGCTACTTTACATACTTCTTGTATAGTTTGGACACCGCTAGCTCCAGTTCCAATAACTGCTATTTTTTTGTCGTTTAAATCTATGGGTTCATGAGGCCATCTAGAGGTGTGGAAAGACCTGCCTTTAAAAGATTCTATTCCATCTACTTTTGGTAGAGTGGGCTCAGATAAAATTCCTACAGCTGAAATTAAAAATCTTGATATAAAAAAGTCACCGTTTTCTAAGGTTGTTGTCCAAATTCTTTGATCGTCATTAAAAATTGTAGATTTAACTCTGCTAGAAAACTGGATGTCTTTTTCTAAATCGAATTTTTCAGATACGTATTGCAAGTATTTCAGAATTTCGGGTTGTGAAGCAAAATGCTCATGCCAATCCCATTCTTTTAATAATTCATCAGAGAAAGAGTATCCATAAGAATAGCTTTCCGAATCAAATCTAGCTCCTGGATATCTATTCCAGTACCAAGTTCCACCAACGCCAGTACCAGCTTCGAGTACTTTGACTCTTAGGCCTAATTCACGAAGCTTGTAAAGCTGGTATAACCCAGATATTCCTGCTCCGATTACAATCACATCGTAATCTAAATCTTTATCATCTATGATTTGAGTTTCAGTAATTAATTGTGTCATCTGATATTTTTATCAGAAAACCACATAAAAATACAAATGAGGGGTTAAATACCCCTCATTTGTATTAATACTATTTTTCAGAACGTAAGAATAATAAACCTAATACTATTGTTAGAATTAAACCTATTATGAAAGGAATTGCCATAATGTCATTTTCATACATTGAAATGGCAATTATGCTTCCTAATAAGCCGTTAGCTATTAGAAGCCCTGCTACTATTTTATTAATAGTGGACTGTACAAATATACCCCCACCTATTACAGCAATTCCTAGAAATAGGACAGAGATGCCCCAGCCTCCGATTGCACTTGAAATGGGATAAACAGCATTGGCGAGAGCCATATTTCCATTTGCTACAGAGTCTCCAACTAATACTAATAATGGATATTCGATTATAGTGATTGCTAATCCAACAATTGTAATTATTGTTCCCGCTCTAGCGAGTGGGTAGCCCTTCCCGCCTGTCATTTCGTAGCTTAATCCTCCAAAAGCAACAACAATAATGAGCCACCCTAGAAGACCTATAGCTGCGCCTATTTCAAATACGTCAGCATTTTCTCCAAGCTTAGCTATAAATGCGGCTTCATTAGAAGGTGATTCAGGAAAAGTTGCTGCAATTCCTGCAATTCCAATAAATCCTATTAAAGCAACTATTGGACCTGAAATTAAGGCCCAACTTGTTAATTTACGACTAGATAACATTTTAATTATTCCTTAGATCTGATTGTTAAGATTCCTGTAACTACTAAAAGGATTGCATTCCCTAAATATCCTATAATCATTAAATCTGATGAGTAATCAATAATAGCAATTATTGCCCCAGCTAATCCGATGACTATAAATGCATAAGCTAAAATCATGTTGAAATTCTTTTGAATTAAAATTGCAAGTCCAACGATAGAGAATCCTATAAGTGTAAAGAAGGTAGCCCATGATCCTATAGCTTGAGCAAGATTGTAAAACATAATGCCATCTAGGAATCCTTCAGAAGCTCCCCATTCAGCGGCATTGCTAAATAGAGCTGACTCCATTATGTATCCTGCCGTACCCATTACATAAATTATTGTGCCGGCTAACATTATTTGAGATCCTGAACCGTCTCTCATTTGTGAGTTTAATAATGCTATTCCTGCTGCATGCAAACATAATCCAAATGTTCCTATTAACGATCCGAATTCAATTATATCGGCATTTTCACCCATTAATTTAATGAATTCAGTACTACCATCAGGTGTTGACCCACCTAAAGCTGGAAACACAAATCCAAGAAAACCGACGAAAGTCACAATAGGACCTAAAGTTAATATCCAACCTGTTAATGACCGTGAAGCTAACATTTTTACTCCTTTGATCTTAAGATCAATATTCCTGAAATTAATGCAAGTAATGCACTCCCTAGATACCAAACAAACATCAAGCCAGATGTGTAATCCCATAGGGATAATACTGAGCCGACTAATCCTATTACAATAAACGCATAAGCAAGGATTGTGTTTAGGTTTTTTTGAATAGATAGTCCTAAACCAACTATCGCAAAACCTATCGCAACTGTTGATACTCCAAAAGATCCTAGTGCTTGAGAGATTTTAAAAAATGATAGGGCATTTACCAAATCTCCATTTGATGCTTGAGAACTTGAAGATACCAAAAGAGCCCCCTCACCTATGAGCATAGTTGTCCCTAGTATAATAAACAATATTCCCAATTGCATATAAGGAGATCCTGTTCCATCTCCCATCATGGTATGCAATAGACCTAATCCGGCTCCTGTAAGGATAAAACAAAGAGTTCCAATCACAATACCTAATAGAACAATTTCAGTGTTGTTTCCCATATTCAAAAGGAACTCATTTGAGCCGTCGGGAGTCCCTGTGATTGGCAACAAGAGGCCTAAAAATCCAACAAAAGTTATGATCGGGGCAGAAATTAAAATCCACCCAGTTAGTGAACGCAAAGGCATTAATATTTTTCTCCAGTGTAATTTTTGAAAATAATTCCTAAAAATTGTTACATGAATTAAACAAAATATTAATATATATTTAGAGTAATTTAATTTTAGGATTCTTCCGGATTATTTTTTGGAGGATTTGCCTGGTCAGGTTCTGACTTCGATTGGATTTGATCAGCAACAATCATTGCTTCAGTCATTTGTTTCATGATTTCATTTGACCCTCCAGCACCATATGGAATTAACACGGCATTGTTTTGTCCCGTAGTTCCAATATCTCTCAGGGCATCAAAGTATTGAACCATCATTACCATATTCATTACATCTTGAGTCTTTACTTCTGATCCAGTTACTTCTTTTAAGTCAGAAATTGACTCTTTGAATCCATCTATAATTGCAGCTCTTTGTTGAGCAACTCCTTGCCCTTGTAATTTTTTAGCTTCTGCGTCAGCTTCAGCATTTTTAACTTGACGTATTTTGTCAGCTTCGGCCTCATTTTGTGCAGCTACTCTTAATCTTGCTGTTGCGTTGATTTGGTTCATGGCATCTTTAACATTAGGATCTGGGTCTATATCTGTTATTAGTGACTTAATGATTTGGTATCCAAAATCATCCATTGATTCTGATAAGTCTTCTTTAATTGTTTGAGCTATGTCATCTTTTGTTTCAAATACTTCATCCAATGTTTTTTTAGGAACTTCTCCTCTAACTACGTCATATACATATGATGTTATTTGAGTGTTAACGTCAGTCAGCCTGTAGAATGCGTCAAATATTTTTTCACTTACTGCTATGAACTGTACTGATACTCCTAAATTCACAAAAACATTGTCTTGAGTTTTAGTTTCTACTGGAACATCTAGTTGCCTGATTCTGATGGACTCTTTACCCGCTACTCTTTCAAGGATTGGTATTTTAAAATGGAGACCGGGACTCAGAATTCTGTTGAATTTTCCAAGTCTTTCAATAATACTCATACTTTGTTGCGGGACAATCACAATACTGAAGAAGATTAATACTATGAGAATTATTACTATTGGTATAAATAAAAAATCCATTTGATTCTCCTTTGACTCAATTTAGGAAGGGAAAGTTAATACAATTGTATCTTAATAAGTTATAAGCTTCTCCACTCTATAAATGTTTCCTGGCTTAAAAATTTTCTCTGTTGCTCATCAACTGCTTTTTCAACAGCTTCTTCCCAGATCGAATTCATTAATTCCCTAGAAAAATTGAAAGATCCATCTGACGAGTCTCTTAAAGATATTCTCCAGATCCATTTCATTTCTCGACCTGAAATTGGTATGTCTCCTTGAAAATTACCTACTGGAACTATTTCAGTGGTTCTTAACCAAGACTGAAATTTTTCGTAGAGTTCATTAACCTGTCTGCCGTTTGTCCACTCTATTTCATAATATTCTAGATAATCCCAATGGTAGGATTCTTCTTGTCTTCTTTCTTTTTCGGGTATCTGATCAAACTCATGGAGCCATTTTTCGATTGTTTCGATACTGATAGTTTCACTGCCAAAAATTGATTCAAGATTTGTTCTGATAGTGTTTGAATCGGGTTTGAGATTGGAAAAATATAAGTTGTAAGCTGTGTAAAGTTGTTTGTCTTGTATGTCCATAGTTTTCCTGCTGGTGTAATATCAACTAAATTAATCATATTATAGAATTATTGATGGATAATAAAACACTTCAAAATTTAATTGTCAGTCAAATGTCATCTGGTATTAATTTGCGTCCTTTAGCGGGATTTAAAATGGACTTTTCTGCAAACCCGGAATTTCAAAAAGTTTTTTTTGCGGCAAGTTGTGAATGTGGAACTTCTGCATTATTAAGTTTGGAAGTGTCTATTAATAAATCAGACTGTGAAATTAATAATGCATTACCATCATTAATTGAAAAATTACAAAATCAAGAAAAATCTTTTCGTAGCATGAATTGTACAATGCACGGTATGATGAGAAAGGGTTTTATAGAAGACAAAGATGAGTGAGATAATTTATGCCTAAAGATATGTCAGAATCAGACGCTTTAGAGAGAGCTAAAAAATTTTCTGAACGGTATGTTTCTAAGGGACCTTATGAATTTTTTCCAGAACAAGAGGTTGTCAGTGAAGTTCAGAAAGGCTTAGCTGAAAATCATAGAAATAAAGGTTATCGTTACTGCCCTTGAATGCCATTAAGTGGCGATCCAGTTGAGGATCGCAAGAAAATTTGTCCATGTGAACGTCATCATGAGGATATAGCTCGTGACGGATTTTGCATATGAATGTTTTTTGTTAGCGAAGAGTTTCTTCGTAAGTATGAATCAGGAGAAGAGTTTTCACAGACTATCGATGAAGCTGTGCCCCTTGGGACAGAACTTTTTGAGAATACTGGTGGTAAAAAAGAATTTAATCAACGTCGTAGATCAGAAGACGAAAATGATGCGGCAGATTCAGAAGACAAAAAGGACAATTAGAGTATAATAAATTAAAGTTTTTTAAGGAGTGTTCAGTGAGTGACGCAGTAAAGGTTTATACCTCTGTAGGTTGAGGTCCATGTCATATGGTGAAAGTGTATCTTTCACGAAATAATATTGAATATTCAGAGCACAACGTCTCGCAAGATCGTGATGCCCTCAAAGATTTGGTGTCAATGGGATTTCGAAGCACTCCAGTAACAGTCATTGGTGATGAAAATGTTGTTGGTTATAGTCCAGCTAAACTAGAACAAGCATTAAAAGACGCTGGATATATAGGATAAATTGCAGGTTAGTTGACTGATTATTGATCTCTAAATAAAATCTTGTTTCAAGTTGTGTTTTTCACGGCCCCGTGGTGTAGCGGTTAACATGCAGCCCTGTCACGGCTGAGATCGACGGTTCGAATCCGTTCGGGGTCGCCATCTTCAATTAGTTTTATATTTACCTTTTTTCTTCTTTGGTTTCTTTTGTTCAAAGATTTGATTGATTCGTACAAATGGATTGTCTGAATAATCTTTAGGGTGGCCAGTGTGCCAGCATTCATGGTGTCTGCATTCATATGCAGTTTGGTTACCGTCTTTATTGGAAGGGTCTGAGTTTATTCTTGAAACTGCAATTAGTGCCGTGTTTTTGTTCGGGTATTTGATTTTTTTATTGCAATTCATAATCTAAATTATAATCCTAATCTTTTAGTATTCAGAAAATTGATACTATTTATGTATTATTTTAAGTTGTAAGTAAAGATGAATTCATATAGTGTTGTGCGCTGTGTGAAAATATTTTTACACACATAAACCTTAAAATTTTGAAGTTCCTTGATATCATCTAGATTTAAATTATTCTCATCTAAATATAACTTTGTTTCTAATCCCAAGAATGACATTCTATCGGGACTAACTGTTGCCCTAGCTCTTGTTCCTGAAGCGATTGCATTTGCTTTTGTAGCCCATGTAGATCCATTAGTCGGTTTATATGCAGCTTTTTTTGTAGGTTTTATCACTTCTGTTTTTGGTGGTAGAAGTGGAATGATTTCAGGTGCTACTGGCGCTATGGCAGTCGTGATGGTTGGATTAGTGATTGTACATGGTGTGGAATATCTTTTTGCTACAATCATTTTAACTGGCTTAATACAGATTTCGGCAGGTTTATTACGATTGGGGAAATTTATTAATTTAGTTCCTTACCCAGTAATGTTAGGGTTTGTAAACGGACTGGCTATCGTAATTTTTCTTGCACAATTAGGCCAATTTAAAGAAACTTCAAAAACTGATGCTATCGTTCATTCTGAAGACCATCTTTCTCATAATGCTTTAGATGTGGTTTTTTCAGGTGGATGGCTTAATCAGAATGCTATGATCACGATGATAATTCTTACAGTAATTACTATGGGAATAATTATTGCTTTACCTAGAATCCCACGAATTGGAAAAATTATTCCAGCTCCTCTCGCTTCTTTAATAATAGTTACTCTTGTTGTGATTGGTTTTGGTCTTGACACAAAATCTGTTGGTGACTTAGCTAGTCTTTCTGGGGGATTGCCGACATTTCATTTCCCTGACGTTCCTTTAACTGTAGCAACATTTTTAATAATTATTCCTTATGCTTTTACACTTGCAGGGATTGGATTAGTTGAAAGTCTTCTTACCTTGACCCTTATTGACGAGATTACTGAAACTAAAGGTGATCCTGATTTGGAATGTTTTGGACAGGGATTAGCAAATTTTGTATGCGGATTTTTTAAAGCTATGGGCGGATGTGCAATGATTGGTCAGTCAATGATCAACATGGAATCTGGCGGAAGAGGAAGATTATCAGGTTTTACGGCTTCATTAGCATTATTAGCTTTTGTATTATTTCTATCAGGATTGATAGAAATGATTCCTTTGGCTGCATTGACTGGAATTATGATGATGGTAGTAATAGGTACTTTTGCATGGCCTTCATTTAAACTTTTGTTGAAAATTCCAAGAGAAGATGCAATAGTCGTTATTCTAGTTACGGGTGTTACAGTAATGCAGGATCTTGCTATAGCTGTATTGGTGGGAGTGATATTTTCTTCTTTAGTATATGCTTGGAAATCATCTAGGCAGATTAAAGTTAGTAATGCAGAAGAATCAGATCAGCAAACTCAAATTTTCACATTAGAAGGTAACTTGTTTTTTGCTTCGATATCAAGATTTAAAGAAATTTTAAATCCTAATAGATATCAGACTGATGAAGTTTTGCTAGATGTAAGCCAGGCAAATCTTTTAGATCATTCTGCCTTAGAAGCATTAGATGCTCAGACTTCAAAGTTTAAAGAAGCAGGCAAAATTCTTAAATTGCAAAATGTTCAACCTGAAGCCCTCAAAATCATAGAAAAATCAAAAACTGTCTATCAGATTAATGTGACAAAATAGGTTAATTTGACAGCGTTTGTTGAATACTATTGATTGGGAGCATTTCTAAAGTCAGTATGACCTTCAGCTCCAAGCCACCATTGAATTGTCATGTTGTTACCTGAGCTAGAAACAAAACGCATAACTCCATAACGGTTGTTCTGTTTAAATAAGATGAGACCGTCATTTTGGGCTCCTCCGCTAGAACTAACATCTTCTGAGCATATTCCAACATTGGGTCCCCTTGAGAAAGTGAATGTAGATACATCCCCTAATTCACTGAAATTATCAAAACCGTCATATGAACCGTTGTGGTAGGTCATATTTCCGTTACATCCGTGACCATTAGGGTTGACTCGAGCGATGTCTACATGACCATGACCTCCATCATTGTAATAATAGAAATAACCTTTCTTAGTTCCTCCTGAAGACCACCACATTCTTGATCCTGTGCCAATGCTGTAGCTGCCACTTTCAGCCATAACAATACTTCCGTGAGTTCCATTCCAGTTAGCAGCCCCAGGAGTAGGAGTAGCAGTTGGTGTTGGTGTTCCGGATACGATGATTGTTGCTACAGATTTGTCCCCAAATTCAGAATTAACACTGGCCCCAGTACAGGAATATTGTAGGCTTCCACCAAATTGCATGTAATAGATACCGGGTTCATTGGGAGCATTAAAACTTACTGTTTTATTTATGTTTCCACCACCTTGCGTTCCACCACTTCTTAAACAGTCTTCAAAAGTGTCAGGAATTTTTACATAGAACTGAACAATACATCCGGGACAATATGTTGCATGAGTGTAATTCATAGATATATCAGCAGTAACCTGTTGTCCTGGAGTGACTGTAATTACATTTGAACCGGATCCATTTAAGTTGACCTGATTCCATGTAGTGCTTCTACCAGCATAGCTGACAGAGTGAGGTAATGAATTCCATTGTGCTGACTGGTTAGGAACAGGTGTAGGTGTAGGTGTAGGTGTAGGTGTAGGTGTTGGTGTAGGTGTTGGAGTAGGTGTAGG
>JAKUTY010000006.1 GCA_022447825.1 SAR202 cluster bacterium | reverse complement strand
TCCGGCACCTGCAGCACCTGCTCCGGCACCTGCAGCACCTGCTCCGGCACCTGCAGCACCTGCTCCGGCACCTGCAGCACCTGCTCCGGCACCTGCAGTAGAAGAAAAAGATCCATTTAAATTTGGAATGATACTAGTTGGTCCTAGAGACGATAAAGGTTGGTCTCAGGCTCATTTTGAGGGAGGCCAATATATAGAAAAAATGATGGGAGCAGAGATGATTGTCGCAGATTTTATCAATCCTGCTGATAGTCCTAATTTGACTGTAGATCAGGTTGCATCTGACATGATTGATGAAGGAGCTCAAATGATTTTTGCTACTTCTGATGATATGAAAGATGGGATTTTGGCAGCAGCTGAAAAATTTCCAGATGTTCCAATGATTTGGGCATCAGGTGATAGCGCAAAAGAAGATGGAAAAGGTTATCGCCCAGACTTGCAAAACCTTGGAAATATTATGGGTAAAATGGAGTACGGCAAAATGCTTGCAGGTTGTGCTGCAGCTTTGAGAACTACTACAGGCCATATAGGATTTTTAGGTCCATTAATTAATGATGAAACTCGGAGATTAACTAATGCTGCTTATTTGGGAGCAAAGGCATGTTATGAGGGAGACGCAGAATTAAAATTTGATGTAGTTTGGATTGGTTTTTGGTTCCATATACCTGGAGTTACATCAGATCCAACACAAGTTGCTAACGAATTTTTTGATGCTGGCGCAGATGTGATAATTTCTCATATTGACACTCCTGAAGCTTTGGTTGTGACTAGTCAAAGAGCAGCTGAAGGTGAAGATGTGTTTGTAGTTGGATATGACTATGAGGATTCGTGTGCAACAGCTCCAGAAGTTTGTCTGGGTGTTCCGTACTTTAATTGGGGCCCAGAATATCTTAATGCTGCAGAGAATGTTGTTGACGGTACATTTGCCCCACAATTTGTTTGGGCAGGTCCCGATGCTAGGGATTGGAATAATCATGACACTTCAACTATTGGTTTTAAAAAGAGCGATATTTTAACTGATGATGAGGTTACTAAATTAGATTCTTTAATGAATGAGTTGATGGATGGAAGTAAAAACCTGTTTACGGGTCCATTGAATTTCCAAGATGGCAGTGAATACCTTGCTGATGGTGTGGAAGCAACAGACTATCAAATTTGGTATACACCTCAATTATTGGAAGGAATGACAGGCGATAGCGAATAAATGAGTAAAATTTTTGAGCTTCATGGCTATATAATGGCCATGAAGCTTGAGATATTTTATGAAAATTCAGATAAAAAATATTTCCAAATCATTTGGTAATGTCCACGCCAATAAAAATATTGATTTAGAAATTAAATCAGGTATACATGCTCTTTTAGGTGAAAATGGAGCTGGTAAATCCACTTTAGTCAAAATAATTTCTGGTCAATTTGCACCTGATAACGGTCAAATTTTGATTAATGAAACTCCAATTCAATTAGGTTCTCCCAAAGAATCTATCAGCAATGGTATCGGTTTACTTAATCAAGATCCCTTAGATTTTTTTAATTTATCAATTTTAGAAAGTTTTTTAGTTGGGATTAATGAAAATGCTCCATATAGACATCTTAAAGATATTCGAAAAAAAATCTCATCTTTATTAGAGAAATATGAAATTAAAATTGATTTAGATACTAAAACTCGAAGTTTATCTATTGGTGAAAGACAACAAGTAGAATTGTTAAGGCTTCTTTATAACGGTGCTAAATTAATTATTTTAGACGAGCCCACTAGTGCGTTTTCTTTAGATCAGAAAAAAAATATGTTCCAAACTTTAAGGCAATTGTCTCAAGAAGGGATCATTATCATTTTTGTTTCACATAAATTAGATGAGGTTTTTGAGATTTGTGATTCTGCGAGTATTTTGAAATATGGAGAAATTGTAGAAAATCTTGTTCAGCCTTTTGATTCTGATCAAATTTTTTCTGTGATGTTTGATCAGTTTGAAAAAAGTTCAATAGATGTTGAACACAATGAAAGACTAGATAATTTTTCTATCAATTTTTTGGATAAAGATATATCTCCACAGGTAGATATTTCTAATTCATATGATTTTTCTCAGGGAACGGTAATTGGATTTGCAGGATTACAAGGTTCAAGTAATGATAAATTTTTGCAAGATTTTTTTAGTTCTGACAAAAATTTATCTTTTATAAGGATAAATTCGTCTACAAGTTTACTGAAAAATGAATTTTATTATATGCCTGCAGATAGGCTCGAAAGAGGCCTTTTTGGTGAAATGACTTTACTTGAACATTTTGGCTTATCTGAAGCATCAAAGAAAAATATTTTAAATTGGAAGTCAGTTAGAAAACATGTTGATTCAAAAATTGGGGAATTTAACATTAAAGCTACACCTGAGAGTAAAATGCATGAGTTGTCAGGAGGAAATCAACAAAGAGTTATGCTGTCTTTAATGCCCCAAGAAAAATCCATACTTTTACTTGAGCAACCTACTAGGGGCCTTGATGTTAATTCAGCACATAATGTGTGGGAAATGATATTAGCCCGTAAAAATCAGGATATAGCAGTTTTATTTTCCTCTACTGATATAGATGAAATATGGGAATATTCTGACGTAGTAATTTCAGTTCATGGGGAAACAATTATTGATGTGAGTAACAAAAATATTTTAACCAAAGATTCTATTGCTCGATTTGTTTCAGGGTTAGTTTGAAATGTTGAATTTGAATAATTTGTTACTTCAGGTAATTCGATTACTTTTGACTTTTGTAATTATTTTTTTAACTTTAATTATTTTTGGCGTATCACCTTTTGATGTGTTTGAGTCGATTTTGTATGGGTCTTTAGGCAGTTATTCGAAATTTATTCGAACATTAATAGTTTGGACGCCATTGTGCCTTTCAGCTTTAGCTTTAATTTATACCTTTTCTGCAGGTATGTGGAATATTGGAATTGAAGGTCAAATTATTATGGGGGCTGTTGGTGCTACTTTTGTAGCGAGATCCTTTTTAGGAGATGATCTCATATCACCATATTTACAAATATTGATGGCAATGTTTTTTGGTGGATTTTGGGGTCTGATTTGTGCGATTTTAAAAATCAAAGGTAAGGTCCATGAAATTTTTAGTGGATTGGGCTTAGATTTTGTTGCTTCCGGAATAGTTATTTACTTAATTATTGGTCCTTGGAAAAGAGCTGGTATTGCTTCTACCAGTGGTACGGATATATTTCACAAGGCTTCTTGGGTTCCAACTGTTGGGGATTCAAATTTCCCAATATTTTTAATTATTCTTGTTTTGTTTTTATATATATTCAGTCTAATTATATTTCGCTATACTTCTTTGGGAATTAGATTAAAGGCAACTGGTATTAATACTTTTGCGACTAATAGATTTAATTTTAGTTCCGAAAAGTACATTGTTTTTTCATTTTTGATTGCTGGAGCAATCGCCGGAATAGCAGGATTTTCTCAATCATCGGGTGCTTATCATAAACTTGTACCATCTGTTTCAGGTGGCTTTGGATTTTTATCTATATTGATAGTTTTAATTTGTTCTAGGAATATTTATTTTACTTTTATTGTGAGCTTTCTCTTCGCAGCATTAATTGTTGGAGGTAGTCAGCTACAAATTAAATTAGGGTTAGATCATAGTTTGATAGGAATTATTCAAGCTACTTTTGTATTAAGTTGGTTGGTTTTACAAAAGATTGAAATAGAGAAAATTACGTATAAACAAATTTCAAAGATGTTTGCAAAATGATTTTATTAGAAAACACTTTAGTTACAGTTATTTCTTTAAGCACTCCATTAATTATTGCCGTGATTGGTGAAACCATTTCTGAAAAAGGTGGTGTGATTAATTTGTCAGCTGAGGGCACAATTATGATTTGTGCCTTATTTGGATTCATTGGGGCATATGAAACAGATTTTGCTGTTGTAGGTTTTTTGTGTGCAATGGTACTAGGAGCTGGAATATCCTTTTTTATCTCTTATTGTGATATCAATCTTCGTATGGATCAAATAGCAGTAGGCTTTGTTTTGACAATTTTATGTATAAATTTAAGCAATTTTTTAGGCCAAGATTATGTCAGGATTAATGGCCCTTTGATCACAAAGTTCTCAATTCCTTTTTTGTCTGACATACCTTTTTTTGGATCTGTACTATTTAATCATTCATTGATCACTTATCTGTCTATAGTTTTAATTCCATTATCTTGGTTATTTTTAAACAAAACTTCATATGGTTTGGCTATTAGAGCCTCAGGAGAAAATCCTAGTTCAGCTAGTTCAAGAGGAATAAATGTGAAGCGCATGAGGTTGTTATCTTGTGTGATGGGAGGTAGCCTTTTGGGCTTAGCAGGAGCTAGTTTTTCTCTTTATACAAAGTATGGATGGTCTGAAGGGCATACCACTAATTATGGTTGGATTGTTTTGGCGATTGTAATTTTTGGAGGATGGAATCCTTTTAGAGCTGCTGTTGGAGCTTATTCCTTTGGGTTACTTCAAGTCTTAGCTATCAAAGCTCAGTCTGTAACTTTAGCTTTATCTCAAATTCTTCCTTTACTACCCTTCCCATTGATGATTTTTATATTAATATTTATCCAATACATTAATCGAGATGAAATAAAAAATGTTCCCAAGTGGATTGTTGCAATTCTAGGCGGAAATCAACCTCAATCTTTAGGGAAAAAATTACCGGAAGAGATTAAATGAAAGATATAACTGTTTCAGATATTCAAGTTTTGTGGGATAAAAATCAGATAGATAATGAAATATCTAGAATTGCTAAAGCAATTGATAATAGAGTTAAAAATTATGATTCTGTAAATTTGATTCCAATTTTGTCTGGAAGTGTGATGTTTGTATCAGATTTAATGTCACAGTTGGAAAATTTGCGTCCTGGTTTTTATAAAATGTTTCCTTTAATAGTGAAATCGTATGGGAATGAATTGGAATCCCAAGGTACAAAAATTTATGGGGATGAATTTTTGAAAGATAGTTTAGATTTAGATTCACCAACTATTGTTGTAGATGATTTAATGGATACCGGAGAAACTTTATTGGAAGTGAGTCAAAGTGTCGCAAAAATTTCTGATCAAGAGATATTGACGGCTGTTCTTCTTAATAAACACGGTAAAAGAAAACACGTTATAGAACCTGATTATTATTGTTTTAGCTTAAATGACAAAAGCTGGGTAGTTGGGTATGGCATGGATTATAAAGGTAAATTTAGAGGATTAAATTACGTAGGAACTATTTTTAATTAATTTAAATTTAAATAGGTTTGAATTTCACTAAGGTAACTTCATCTGTGACTTTCTCAAATACTGCTACGACATCCATATCTATTTTTACATCATCCGCATCAATTCCAACTATGTTTGAAGGAATTTTCATACCTTCGTTTAATTGAATAATTGCATAAATGTGTCCGTCAGCGGATTGAAAAGACGGATGTGCAGCCTGTTTAACTTTAGTGTAAGAATAAACTTTTCCTAGTCCGGAAGCTTTTTGCCATCCTAGATCCATTGATGGACATTTCGGACAAACCTCCCTAGGGTAAAAGAATAGAGCAGAACAGGTATTACATCTAGGCAGTAATAACTCTTCTTTTCGGGTAGCTTCCCAGAAAGGTTTAGTTAGAGTTGGATTAGATGGAACTGGTAGTGGTTTATCGTAAGCAGATGCCATTATTTTTTCCTTAAAGTGTGTCCTCGGACCCGAGAACTATCGAGCACATTTCGCTCGCTGTGCCCCCTCAACCATTTACGAGGCAGAGGTCACTATTGGGTACCTGCCTTGGACCCGCTTTACCCATTACTTGCCTAGCTCCTTCAATTACATGTCGGAATCCGCCTGCTAAACCAGGCTGTCCGCCAGAAAGCTGGCCTCCGTCAGTGTTAATTGGAAATGTACCTTTGTAAGTAGTGTCTGTCGACTCGTAAAAGGGGCCAATTTCACCCTTTTCTACCAAACCAGCGTCTTCAATGCATACGGCAGCTAAAATAGTGTAACAATCATAAAATTCAGCAAATTCAATATCCCCTGGAGAGTACCCAGACATTTCTAAAGCCCTTCTTACAGATTCAACTGCTGGAGTTTCAGTTATTCTATCTCTCTGCCAAATATTGGCTTCGCCTTGTTTAAGTCCGGTTCCCAAAATGTAAGCAGGTTTATTTTTAAGGGTTTTTGCTCTTTCTGGAGTAGTAATTATTAAAGCTGCTGCTCCATCGCAAGGCATGACTGATTCTAGTAATTTGATGGGTTCATTGATATATCTAGAGTTTAAGATATCTTCTTTACTAGCTGGTTGTCCGTGAAATACTGCATTTTCATTTTTTTGAGCATTAAATCTTTGGTCTGCAGCCATTTTAGCTAACTGTTCTTCTGTAGTTCCATATTCGTGCATATGTCTTTGATAAATTAGACCATATCCAGTATTAGCTCCTGGTGCCATGCCATAGGGTTCTTCCCATTCTGACCTGATACTTGCTCCAGATAAACCTCTTCCTGGGTCTGGCCTATCTGTTCTTGCATTTCCCATTACAACTAATGCAGTATGGCAAATACCTCCATTAATTGCGGCAGTAGCTACCATAGTGGCTGTTGCTCCACTTGCACCTTGCATAGTGACGCCAGTGGCAAAATTGGGTTGAATTCCAATGTATTCTGCAAGCCCCGGAGGGGGTGTTACTCCATCAGTAACTAAACCATTAATATCTTCTTTTCGTAATCCGGAATCTTTAATTGCTAATTCAGCAGCTTCAGCACAAAGACCAACCATAGTTCTGCCTTCATGAACACGTTTTGTAGGTACTTCTCCTATACCTACTATTGCTGCTCTGCCTCTTAAGCTCATTTATAGCCTTTACGAATTGTGTTTATCATTTTTAGGCATAATAACCTAATTAAATGATTTTTTAAAGATTTTTTGAAATAATTCCTACTCCAATTACGTTTGGTCCTCCATAAACACCTATCACAGGACCTATTTGATACGATTTTGGTGGTTTTTCAAGTTTGAGGTTTTGCGTAATTTGCTCAGAAAACTTATCAGCTAAAGATTTATCAGTGCTATACACAATTCCAATACTTTCAATTTCTCCAGTTGACTTAACTAATTCCTCTAATTTAATCATGCAAGCAGTATTTGATCGGCCTCGTCCAAATGCATCAATGATCCCGTCAGCAGAGCCTATAATAGGTTTAAAGTTTAGGATTTTTCCTACAAGAGATTTTGCTTTTCCTATTCTTCCACCTTTTTCTAGGTATTCTAGTGTGTCTAATGCAGTGAAAACATGACTTCTAGCTATCAAGCTAGCTATTAAATCTAATACCTCGTTAAGTTCTTTGCCTTCTTTTACAGCTGTAGCCGCAGAAATAGTTATCAAACCTAAAGATATTGAAATTTGTTTTGAGTCGATAATGTGGACTTTTACTTTACCTTCTAAATGTTTAGCAGCTTGTCTTGCTGAATTGATTGTTCCGCTTAGCTGGTCTGATATATGGATAGAAACAATATCACTTCCATCGTTTCCTAGTTTTTCGTACACATCTATAAATTCACCTACAGAAGGTTGAGATGTTTTGGGATATATACTTCCATTGATTAATTTGTCAAAAAAATTATCAGAATTAATTTCTATTCCATCTTTGTACACCTCATCACCAAAATGAACGTTTAATGGGACTATTTCAATAGAAAGATCTTGAGCTGTTTTTTTGTCTAAATCACATGTACTGTCAGTCACTATTTTGATTGCCATTGTTAACTCCTTCCAATTCTTGCAAGATATTCCAACTTCATTATTTAATCAAACTTGTAAAATTTCAGAAAAGTCATGATAAAATTAGTTGTTAAACCTTACATTAACACTAAAAAGACGGGAGTTATATATGGCTGTTGAGAATTTTGAACAGTTCTTATCAGAATTTCGTGGAGATGATTTATCTTACGCTTTGAAGCAGTTGGATTTGCCAGTTTCAGGATCAAAATCAGATAAAGTGACTAGAATAATTGGTCTTTATCAAGGAAATGATGAAGTATCAATTAAGCGTGTATTGAGCGCTTTTAGGTCAGATGACGTGAAACTTGCCGCAGATAAGTCTGGAATTTTTAACTAACTCTCATTTTCGTCATTTTCATCTACTTCATTAACATTTAAACCAGTTTTTGAAGCAATGTCTTCACTCATTTGGGTGGATTTTTCTATGAATTGAAGTCTTGATTGTCGCTTATCTACAAAACTGATTACAACATCCCCGTATCCTAGTGTTCTACCAAACATTCCAAAATTTGTTTTGATAGATTCAATTGTATTCAATGGGATTCTGAAAATTTTTCTTTTTTGAAATGGCATTCCAGAACCTTTTAGATAAAATGAATCATCAGAAATATAGAATACTGTTTGAGTCCACTTGTAATATCTAGGAATTGCTATTCCTGCAGCAAATAAAAATGGAAGTAGTCCGCCGGTTGGATCTGTAGAAAATATTCCAGTAAAAGTAGCTATCAAAAACAGTACTACTGACCATGTTAAAGCAGGAAGAATCCAGGCTGCGTGAGATTGTTTATATATCCTTGCTGAATTTGGAACTTCTTCAGCTAGTTCAAAAGCAGGATTTTCATTCGTCTTATCTTGTGACATTTTGTCTCCATGATTGGCTCCGCAGGCTGGATTCGAACCAGCGACCGATCGGTTAACAGCCGATTGCTCTACCACTGAGCTACTGCGGAAAATCTTAATCTCTATGCATCATACCAATGAAATGGAATTTTAATGCAAATCTAAGGGATATATTTTCTTTGAATGAATAAATCAAGTCAAGGAATTAAAGTTTAGATAATAAATCAGAAACTCTTTCTGCAACCATCATTGTTGTTACGTTTGTGTTGGCTCTTACAGCATCTGGCATGACTGATGCATCGGCAATATATAGGTTATCTATTCCATAAACTTTACAATTTTGATCTACAACAGCCATTTCATTAGATTCTATTCCCATTGAGCAAGAGCTTGTCATGTGGTTTCCGGTAAGGGTTGAGCGTCTCAACCAAGAGTGAAATTTTTCTTCATCACTTAAAATTTCATCAGAGGGGCTTTGTCTTTGTGTAACAAAATCAGATAATTTTGAATTGTGCATGATTTCATCTGCTTTTCTAATTCCTTCTGCCATTCTTTTTACATCGAGTTCGCTTTTTAGTAAGTTTAGGGTGACATTAGGTTTATCGTGAGGATTGCTAGATTTTAATGTGACAGATCCTTGGCTAGTGGCAAGATATAGCAAAACTGCAATTTGGATGCCGGTTAATTCAGAATTATGGTTTTTTTCTCTATCAAACAGAATATCTCTGTAGTCTCCTTCAGAAGCATATGAATTCATGTATAGAATCATATCGTCAGGCATTTCAGGTGCAGATGAAGAAGAATACCTTAAACCAACTTGCAACATGGGCTTAGATGTGTCTAATTGTTTTATATCTTTTACACCCATTTTGACGTAATTCATTGGGTGATCTCTTAAGTTTTTACCTACTCCAGGCAGGTTAATAGTTTGTTGGATGCCATGTTTTTTTAATTCATCTTCTGGACCTATTCCAGATAAAAGTAAAATATGAGGGCTTGAAATAGTTCCTGCAGATAAAATTACTTTATTGCCATAAACCCTAAATTGCTCACCATTGCTTTCTACGTCTACACCCTGAATTTGTTGATTGTTAACTACTAATTTTGTTACATAGCAATTGGATCTAATGGTTAGATTTAATCTATGTCGAGCATCTGATAAATACCCTATAGCTGTGCTCATTCTTATGCCCTGATAGTTATTACATGGAAATGGTCCTACACCTGTTGCATCAGGCAAATTAAAATCCTTTGCCATTGGGTATCCTTCATTAATGCAAGCATCAAAAAACAGTTTTTGTGGTTCTGTCCATTCTTTTTCAGGGAAACGTTGGGCAAGAATTGGTCCATC
The DNA here is from genome assembly GCA_022447825.1 of SAR202 cluster bacterium. Taxonomy (GTDB): domain Bacteria; phylum Chloroflexota; class Dehalococcoidia; order Lucifugimonadales; family UBA826; genus AG-426-M11. Next base: position 54,757 of record JAKUTY010000006.1, on the reverse strand, counting down.
AGAACCATGGAAATCATCTGAAAAGTCTAAATCGTTTTCTAGTTTGTTGAAATAAGGAAGTACATCTTCATATTTCCATTGATCAAGTCCCTTTTGATTCCATAATTCGAAATCATGAGTCAGGCCTCTAAGGAAAATCTGACCGTTGATCGAGCTGCTGCCACCTGTGATTTTGCCTCTAGGTAACCTGATTTCTCTATCTTTGACTTCATCATAGTCTCCCACTAATCCAGTGTGGCCCCAATCGTGATGTTCATAAATTGCTAGGTGAGTTCCAGTTGCATATCCTAATTTGATATCTTCAGGTATTTCGTCAAAATTTTGATAATCAGGTCCACCTTCTAACAATAAAACCGTATTATTGGGATTTTCAGATAATCTTGAAGCTATAATAGATCCAGCTGAACCTGAACCGATTACTACATAATCATATTCCATAGAGTGACCTTTTTAATTTTGAAGTATTTGTACTTTGAGGGATCCTGTTTTTTTGTCATAAGCGGCTTCAAAACCTTTTTGAATTTCATCGAGTGAAAATCTATGAGTAACTATTTCTTTTAAGTTAACGTGTGGTCTAGAAAGTATTTCTACAGAAGCCTCATAATCATGGATCCCATCAACTAGCCCATAACAACTAGAACCTTGAACAGTAAGTTCTTTAAGAACAGGACCATTCCAGTCTATAGCCTGATTTCCATAAAAAACTCCCAAAATTACTACTCTACCTTGTCTTCTGGTGACATTCATAGATTGAGATAAGGTAGCTGATGTACTGCCTCCTACTGTTTCTAGGGTGAGATCAGCACCTCGGCCATTAGTATGATCTAAAACTAATTCTTCTAGTTGATTTTCTTCAGAACTTGAAACCGCAGTGGCTCCAAGTTTTAGTGCCATTTCTTCTTGTTGTTTATGTCTTGCAGATACAAAAATTTGTCCTGCTCCTAATTCTTTGGCTGCAGTAATGGATGTTAGTCCAATTGTCCCTGATCCTACAATTGCTACTGTTTCGCCCCCTTTTAAATTTCCGATTCTTGCACCGTGGACTGAAACAGCTAATGGCTCGACCAAAGCTGCCTCTTCCCAGTTCATTGAATCGTTAATTTCAAAACATCCTCTAAGATCCTTCGAAACATATTCAGCAAACCCACCGCTACTTCTAGTATTTTTATCTGGACAATGGATATATTGTCCTTGTCTACAATACCAGCATTGAAAACAAGCTTTACCGGTTCCTATACCGTCAACCGCGACCTTTTTACCAATATTTTCAGAGCTTACCCCTTTACCAACATCAACGATTTCACCGGCAATTTCATGGCCTGAAGGAGCAATATCTGGTCCAGTTTTTGCTAAATTCATGTTTAAATCTGATCCACAAATTCCAGTTGCCCGGATTCTGACTAGTGCTTCACCAGGTTCTGGAGCCGGAGTTTCGTATTCGTGTATTTCCATTTGATTGGGTGCGACATAAAAAGCAGCTTTCATTTTAAATCCTATATTTGAATAGTTAAATTGCGGGCATTATATAGCCTTTTATAAAACGTTACCTGCTCTGCAAAAACCAAAAAATATCAGGAATAAAATTATTAAAGGTATTAGACAGCCAAAAAAACCAATATTGTATGAAATTGAAGAAAATTTAATTTTCATTACTTTTAGTTGTCAAAAACGGTATTGACTTGTTGGTTTACTCTTACAAAAGTAGAGCATTTGGGCATATCTTTGATTCTTTTGGCACCTATATAAGTACAAGCTGACCTAACTCCGCCTATGATTTCTACTAATGTATCTTCTACTGAACCTCTATGTTGAAGTGTTACTAATTTTCCTTCAGAGCCCCGATACCCTGCTTTTCCAGATCCGTGAATAGACATAGCAGTGTCTGAACTCATTCCGTAAAATTCTATTTGTCCATTTTTTACTACACCCTCAGATTCGTCATGGCCTGCTAACATGCCTCCAAGCATTACAAAGTCAGATCCAGCACCGAATGCTTTTGCAACATCTCCTGGGTAAACACACCCACCATCAGCTATTACTAATCCGCCAACACCGTGAGCAGCATCTGCACATTCAATCATTCCTGATAATTGTGGAATACCTACTCCGGTCATTAGTCTTGTAGTACAAACAGAACCTGGTCCTATTCCGCATTTCACAATATCTACACCGTTTAGAATTAATTCTTCTGTCATTTCAGCAGTAATGACATTTCCTGCAATAATAGTTTTATTGGGAAATGAGTCTCTTACTTGTTTGATGAAGTCCACAAAATTTTGATGATATCCATTTGCTACATCAATGGTTATAAACGGAATTTCTGGAAATTCATCAAGAACTTTTTTGAGGGTATTAAAGTCGATTGCGTCTTCTTCCCACATTTGATTAATTCCTGTACACACAGAGATATATTGCGGGTCTAATTCATTTTCAAACGCGTTTTTCCAGTCGTCGAGAGAATAATGTTTTCTAATTACAGTGAGCATTTTTCTTTTTTGTAGAACTTTTGCCATAGCAAAAGTTCCTACCCCATCCATGTTGGAGGCCATAATAGGAAGTGTAGTGAATTTTAAACCTGAATGTGGGAATTTAAATTCCCGTTCCATCAAAACTTCTTTGCGAGAAGATAGTTTTGATCTTTTAGGTTTGAGTAATACATCCTGATAATCTAATTTGATGTCGGTTTCTATACGCATAATTTTAAATTGTCTTTATAGTAATTTGTTTACATTATCCATAAAGATACCTTTATTGGGTACTAGTTTTGTTAAGAATTTTTAATTTAAATAGTGATTTCTGAAATTTGAGATGATCCTGCAACAAATGATGATCTAAATTTAATGCCCCATTTTCCATCAATTTTTGTCATAATCCATAATGTTTGAAAATTTTCAATCTCAATGTCATCTTTGTTTCGTCTAGATTGTAGAAGCAGTAGGTGAACTTTGGATTCATCAGATTGTACTGCTTGAATATCTTTAGTAACAGTGTGTGTCCATCCCTCTTGCTCGAGTTTTTGTGTTTGCAGATCAAATCCTTTTAAAAACTCCTCTTCAGAATTAAATATTGAAAATTGATTATTCCATAATCTGACATGAGGAAAATGCATCAAATCTACTGAAATTTTTCGATCTCGTTTATTGAATCCTTCTTCGTTCCATAAAAGTGCCGTTTCAATAGCTTCTTTTTCGGAATTATTCATTCTTAACTTACTCCAATTACACCTGAAGAAATTAAGTCAGATATTTTTTCATTAGAAAAATTTAGGTCTTCTAGTAAAATTTTTTCAGTATTTTCTGCTAATAAAGGGGGCCTTGACGCACTCCAGGGCGTCCCTTTGAAATTGTATGGTCTTCCTACATACTTGTATGAAACACCGTTTCCTATTTCAGGATGTTCAATATCTGTAAACATACCTCTATCTTCATTGAAATGAGGATCATCAATATTTTCTTCTGGAGATCTCACTACACCCCAAGGGAATCTAAGTTCTTGAGATTTCCTATAAACTTCTTCAGCTGGTCGAGTGGCAATAAATTTTCTTAATACTTCCATAGCGTAGTCGCCATCTTCTGTACCTGCCGTTCTGTTAGCAGCCATGTCTTTGAATTTCTGGTCTGCTAAATCTTCTGCCATTCCATGGAGATCCATCCATTTAACTAAAGCTATCCATGAACTTAAATCCATAAAAATTCTGAATACAATTAGATATTTGTTGTCTACAGTTTTACATAATGTTTTTGCTGTTGGGAAAGTTCCAGCATGTCTTCCAGTTTGCCTGAAAACTTCTTTGTTTGGAGGATACAAGTACGCGGGTAATGCTACTTCTGTGGTTGAAGAGCAAGCCTCATGTGCTGAAGCATCAATATATTGGCCTTTTCCTGAAAAATCTCGATAGATTAGTGCAGATAATGTTCCCATTAATCCGTAGTGAGCGGCTATATAGTTTCCATGGTCGCCATAGGGCCTTATAGGTGGTGCTCCTGGGAGATCATCGTATCCGCATGAGTGCATTTGTCCACCCATTGCTAATGCAACTAGATCTGTTGACTTGTAATCTCTATAGGGTCCGTCCTGACCAAATTCTGTTAATGATGTCATAACGAGTTCTTGGTGATTCTTTGACAATTCGTCATACCCTAAACCAAGAGATGTTAGATACCCAGGTTCAAAATCCTCAAAAACTACATCGCAAATTTTAGATAAAGACTTGATAATTTGAATTCCTTCCGGGGAATTGATATCTACTTCTATACTCTCTTTAGAAGTATTATTGGACCAAAAATACAAACTTTGATTTTTATTTATTTCATCATCTTTAAAGGGGCCTATGTTTCTTGTTTCAGACCCTCCAATTGGTTCAACTTTAATTACTCGGGCTCCCATATCACCCATGAGCTTGCCCATTAATTGACCTCTTTCACCACATAGCTCTAAAACTGTAATTCCATCTAATGCTTTTGCCATTATGCTATTCCCTCCTCAAAAAGTCTTCCAAGCTCTTCTCCTGGTACTCCAAGGAGATCTAAATAAATGTCTGCAGAATGTTCCCCTAGAAGAGGAGCTGAAGTTTTCATTTGCCATGGTGTTTCAGACATGTTCATAGGAATCGACTCTACTCGAGAAGTCTCTAACTCAGCGTGAGGAGCTGTAGCAATGAAATTTCTATGTTTCAGTTGTTGGTCTTGTTCTACTCTTTCGCTGGGTGTTTGAACTGCACCGCAAGGGACTCCTTTTTCCTGAAGAAATTTCATGATTTCTTGTGGTGTAAATTGTTGGGTCCACTGGTTGATTTTGTCATCAAGCTCATCTTGGTTAGTTACCCGTGATTCCATAGATGAAAATTTAGGGTCTTGAGCCCAATTTGGATTTTCCATTGAATCAACTAGTAAGTCCCATTCAACATCAGTAGTGACTGAAATCACACACCAACGATCTTCCCCTTTACATTTATATGAATTATGAGGAGCAATTCTTCTTTCAGGAGCTCTATTTCCAGGAGGCATTTCTGAACGCCTAAATGGTCTATTGTTCACTGTGTAATCTAGTATTGCTGTTCCGGTTAATCCTATACCTGCTTCAACTTGTGATAGGTCTAAATGTTGCCCTTCCCCTGTTTTATTTCTGTGGAGAACTGCCATGAGTATAGCCATACAGCCATAAAATCCACCCGTATGGTCCATGTAAGAAAATCCCCATCCAGCAGATTCTTCTTCAGGAAGTCCAGACATGTAGGTTAGGCCAGAAATTGCCTGTGCTGTAGGCCCCCAAGTTACATAACCTTTATCCCTACCACTGTGACCAAAACCTGACATGCTGCAGTAGATAATGTCGGGTCTAATTTTTTTCTGTTCTTCGTATCCTAATCCCCATTTTTCTAAAACTTTGGCACTAAAGTTCTCTACAATCACATCTGAAATTGAGATTAATTCTTTTAAATACTCCATTCCTTCTGGATGCATGACATTGAGAGTGATACTTTTTTTGTTTCTGTTTAGAGTCGAGTGTAGAGGGCTTTTATTTGGAGACCCATTCGCAAAAGGGGATGCAATATGACGGGCATAATCCAAGCTAGCCTCATTTTCTATTTTTATGACTTCAGCACCGAAATCAGCTAGTATTCGGGTATTTTGAGGTCCTGCAACAATCCAAGAGAAATCTATTACTCTTAACCCGGATAATGCTTGTTTGTCCAAAGGTAGTTTAACCATAATGAGCATCCTTGATTTATGTTCTAGAAATATTGGGATTATACAAGGAAACGCAAATATAATTGCAATAGTAAATTTTTGAGATAATTCTACTGTTGTATAATCGCTGAAATTTTAGGAAAATTTAAGTATGAACGTAGGGGATTTTGAATTAATAGAAACAGTACCTGATTTTTCAGACTCTGAAACAATTGCTTTTGCTATGCTCAGGCCATGGATTGATGTTGGTCGAGTTGGAACAGTTGCGTTAAATAAATTACAAGAGAATTTAGAAGCTAAAGAAATCGGTAAGCTTTTAAAACCAGGCAAATATTTTGATTTCACTAGGTATAGGCCCAGGGCACAAGTGAAAAATGGTCAAAGAGTTTTGAATGTACCCAATACGTATGTTTATCATTGTTATGATCCTACTTTAAAGAAAAATTTGCTGTTTTTACATATTAGAGAACCTCACCAAAATGCTGAAGAATATGTGGATTCAATTTTAGCTTTGTTCAAATTTGCGAACGTTTCAGAGTTTGTTCGAATTGGAGGTATGTATGATTCAGTTCCACATACTCGACCAATTTTAGTCACTGGATCCATGAAGCCTGAGCAAGAGAAAGCTGCATCAGATGTATTAAAAGCCAGAAAAAGTACTTATCAGGGTCCTACATCAATTCTAAATTTAGTAAATCAACATTTTTCTGAGAATAACATTCCTAATTCAACCTTGATGGCTCATTTACCTCAATATGTTCAATTAGATAGAGATCATTTGGGCGCAGCAAGGTTATTAGAGGTTTTGTGTGCTGTGTATGGATTTTCTGATGAAATTATTAATAAAGATTTTGGAATACAACAGTATAAAGATATAGATAAATCTATCGACTATACTGGTGAAGTTGGCACATTGATAAAACAATTAGAAACGTATTATGACAGAGTTCTGTCTAAGACAGCCGAGTCTGATGAAAAAGATGACGCTGGAACCTCTTCAGTCAATCTCTCAGCGGATGTAGAAGATTTTTTGAACCAGATGGGTGAAAAATTTGAAAATGATCCTGAATAAGTTTAAATAAAACTATTTCCTTCAATAATATTGAAGTCTTTTATAAAGTCACTACTGTTAATTTTTCTGCCTGAGTCAATTTTAACTCTTGATACCTTAATGTTTCCATTTCGTACAGCTATTGAAAACGAATTGTCTGTTATTAAGTTGATTGTTCCTGGAGGTAGATTAGGATTTTGATCTTGAAGTTGGGAATCAAATAAAGACACTATATGATTTTCAAATTTTGTGTTCGCACCTGGACTAGGGTCACTTCCTCTGATTAGGTCAAAAACAGAATTTTTATCTGCATTCCAATCAATTTTTACATCATCAGATTTGCACCAACCTTCATATGTTGCTAAGGCGTGATTTTGGGGGTTTTTAGGGGCTTTTCCTGATCTAATTAAATCGATTGATTCCAGTATTGCATCAATTCCTATTGGGTATAATTTATTAAAGTATAAAGTGCCTAAAGTGTCATCTTTTTCAATTGAAACTTTTTTCTGTAATAAAATTGGTCCTGTATCTAATCCCTCATCAGGCCAAAAAATACTTAAACCTGTAGTTTTTTTACCTTGAATAATAGGCCAGTTGATTGAACTAGGTCCACGATGTTCAGGAAGAAGAGAAGGGTGATATTGGATTGTTCCAAACTTTGGATACTCAAGCATTTGATTTGGAACAATGTCTGTGACAAATGCCATTACACACAAATCTGGTTCTAATTCTTTGAATGCATTGATGGCATCTTCAGATCTCATTCTATTGAATTGAAGTACATTGATCGAGTGTTCTAAGGATAGGGATTTTACTGGATCTGGTTTACTAGAATCTTTGTCTGGAGGGCAAAAAACACCTACAACATTTTCTTTGTTTTCGATTAAAGCTGATAAAGTATCTTTTGCAAATGCAGCTTGACCTATTAGAACTATTCTCATTGTATTCCTCTAAATTTGTGATCGATAGAAAAAGTTGATTAAATACTACAAGTTTGCACAATCATACAGAAAATAAAAAATATCGTACGGGAGAAAAATTTGAATAATCAATCTTTGCTAGGAGATGTAAGAGTTTTGGGTGTCACAGTTTTTTTGGCTGGGCCTTACACTCTTCTTAATTTAGCAAGATTAGGAGCAGAATCTATTAAAGTAGAGGTACCCGGATCTGGAGATCCGACGAGACAAAATGGTCCTTTTGTAACTCCGGATGGTTATTTTGAAAATCAAGAATCTGACAATCATTTGTCTACTAGATTTATTAAAAGGTCTGAAGGTTTAAAAAGCATTACATTAAATTTGAAAAATCCAAAAGGTAAGCAAATGTTTTTGGAGTTAGCAAAAGAAAGCGATGTTTTGGTAGAAAATTTAGCTCCTGGCGCTATGAAGAGATTAGGATTGGGTTATGAAGATGTTGTAAAAGAAAATCCAGAAATAATTTACGCGTCCATTTCTGGATATGGTCAAACTGGGCCTTATTCTAAAAAAAGAGCTCAAGATCCACAGATTCAAGGAATGAGTGGATTGATGGACATTAACGGATTTACTGATGGCCCTCCTACAAAAGTTGGATTTTTAATTGGAGATTTAGTAACCCCGTTATTTGCTTGTTATTCGATATTAGCTGCCTTAAGGCAGAAGGAAAAAACAGGAGAAGGTCAATATTTAGATGTTTCAATGATGGATACTTTGACCTCTCTAATCATGATGGACACTTTGGAAGAAGATCTTATGAATGGAGAGCCAGTAAGAATGGGAAATATTCTTAGGGGAAGTCCTTCTGGTAACTTTTCAACTAAAGATGGAGAAATAACTATTACTGCAGCTAGTGATGATCAATGGGCAAATTTATCTAAAGCCCTAAATGCTCCTGAATTAGTAGAAAATCCTGATTTTTCTACTTTTTTTGCTAGAAACAAAAATATCAATAAGGCTGTAGCTTCAATTCAGCAAATTTTATCTAAATTCACTAGGTCTGAAGCTTTAGAGCGATTAGAAAATGGTGGTATTCCCTGTGGACCAGTAAGATCAGTAGAAGAAGTTATTAAAGATCAGCATTATTGGGATAGGGGAACGTTAAGAAATATGAAAAATGCTGCTTTTAAAAATTCTGTTCCGGGGATCTCTACAGGTTTTCCAGTAAAATTTTCAGGTGTAGACCTTCCGGATTCAGATGGAGCTCCAACTTTAGGAATGCATAATGAGGAAATATTTAGGAAATTGCTCAATTTAGATATAGAAACTATAAATCAATTAAAAAATGACGGGGTAATTTAAATATGGAAAATCTTCCAAAACCGCTTAGAACAGTAATGTATGTTCCTGCTAATAAAGAAGACTGGATTAGAAAAGCACCTAAATATGGTTCTGATGCTTTGATTTTAGATATTGAAGATTCCGTTCCTTTAGATGAAAAAAGTAAAGCTAGAAAAAATGCTTCCAATTTAATTGAAGAAATTTCTCTTACTGGAGTATCTGTATTTGTACGAGTGAATGAAATTGGTAGTGGCCTAACCCAAGATGATATTACACATGTAGTTCAGAAAGGATTATATGGAATCACTTTACCTATGGTGAAAAGTTTAGATGATGTAAAACAATTAGATGAAATGTTGAGTCTTGAAGAAGAAAAGAAAGGGTTACCTCAGGGCTCTATATTTATTGATCCTATATTAGAGACTGCTTTTGCTCTGAGATTTGCATATGAAATAGCAGTTTCATCTAAAAGGATTGCTCATATGGGTGCTGCTGGAGGTAGAGGTGGTGATATTGCTAGAGCCGTAGGGTACAGATGGACTCCAGACGGACAAGAAACTTTGTATTTGAGATCTAAGGTTTTATTAGATTCTAAAGCTGCTGGTATTCAATATCCAGTAACAGGTTTGTGGCAAGATATAAATGATCATGATGGATTAAGAAATTTTGCAATACAATCTCGTAATATTGGCTATACAGGCATGACGGTGATTCATCCATCTCATGTTCCTATAGTTAACGATGTTTTTACTCCATCGAGACAAGAAATTGAAGACTGGCAATATTTAGTTTCTGCTATGGATCAAGTTAGATCAGAGGGTGGAGCTGCAGTGAATTTTCAGGGAGGAATGGTTGATATTGCTCATGAAAAAACCGCGATAGAAATGTTGGAAATGTGTAAAAAATTAGGAATTATTTGATCAAATTTGTTTTTGTATTTCTATTGAGGCTGAAGAAATTTTTGAAGATAATTCAATGCTAATTTCACCGCTTTTGTCCCAATCTGAAGGTGATGAATAAATAGTTTGAGAAATTATATTTGATCCCAAGCTTCTTACTAATGGGATTAAACCCATTTCTATAGAGAGAAAATGGTCTGGGCTACCGCCAGTTTGAATAAGCATACTGGTTTTTCCCTTTAGGCAATCTTGGGGTAACAGATCAAAAAAAACCTTTAGTAGTCCTGTATAGGTAGCTCTATAAGTTGGTGTAGCAATAATTATTAGATCAGAATCCATAATTTTTTTAACTGAATGATTAAATTTTTCACTAGGAGTTTTGGTTCTTAAAAGTAAATCATCTGCAGGTAGGGTGGATAAATCAATTTCTTCAAAAGCCCAATCCGTACCCAATGATTTTTCTAATTGACGTGCAATTTTTTCTGAAGATGATTGTGGAAATGGGCTAGCAAGAATAAGTGTGGATACTTTTTTCATATTAAATTCTCCTGAAAAAATTTGACAATCGAGAAGAATTGTATATTATCCCATCATGTTAAAAATTCTCACAATTGAATGTTCTCAGCAATTTAGTTTTAGTTGTTGTTGTCAAAAATATAGGTGGGAATATTAACTAGTTAGTTAATTAATGGCCCCACTCTTTCAAAGGGTGGGGCCTTTTTTTTTGGGGAGGAAAAAATGAGTTTAGAAATCATAGGAATGATTGGTGCGGCACCCGAGAAAAACGTATCATCCAAGAGTCAGGTTAGTGTAATTGGTTCTGGTATTGACGGCGATCACATCATAGATTTTGCTAAAGCACACGATGATAGTGGTTTTGACAAAGTATTGGTTGGTTATTCTTCAAATTCAGCCGATGGTTTTATAGTAGCAATGCATGCAGCTGCTCATACAAAAAAAGTGGGATTTTTGATTGCACACCGTCCCGGTTTTGTTAGCCCGACGGTTTTGGCTAGAAAGGCGGCTACATTTGATCAGTTAACAAACGGAAGAATTGCCATCCACATTATTTCAGGTGGATCAGATGATCAACAAATGATGGATGGAGATTATTTAGATAAATCTTCTAGATATGATAGATCTGGTGAGTTTATGTACATTTTAAAAAGAATTTGGACAGAAGACTCCCCCTTTGATTTTAATGGGATTCATTATCAGTTCAGAAATGCTGTAAGTTCAATTAAATGTTACCAACAACCTAGAATTCCCATTTATTTTGGAGGATCTTCTGAAGCGGCATTAAATGTTGGTGCTAGAGAATGTGATGTGTATGCGACTTTTGGAGAACCGTTAGCAGAGGTAGAAAAAAAGATTTATGATTTTAGATTAAGAGCAAAAAAATCAGGCCGAAATCCTGATGAAATAAGATTTTCAGTTTCCACTAGACCTATTGTTGCTGATACAGAAGCAGAGGCATGGGATCGCGCTTATTCTGTTTTGGAATCTGTTGATCCTAAAACTAACTCTAATATTTCTGCAGTTTCAGCGACGGGTTCACAGAGATTAGTTGATTTTGCAAAACGAGGTGAAGTTCTTGATCAGCGGTTATTTATGCCTATTGCTGCAGCTACAGGCGGAACAGGTAATTCAACAGCGTTGGTAGGAACAGCTGACCAAGTCTCAGACGCATTACTTGAATATTATAAATTAGGGGCATCTACATTATTGATCAGAGGATTTGATCCAATTAATGATGCAAAATATTGGGGTAAAGATTTAATTCCAATGTTAAGAGAAAAAGTGTATAAATATGAAAATTAAAGAGTATGAGGCCTGAAAATTCAAATGTCACAGAATCAACAACCATTATCAGATGAAGAGTACAAAAATCTTCTTACTCCAATTCAGTATGAAGTTACAAGAAATAAGGCAACTGAGCGTGCTTTTACTGGAGAATATTGGAATGTAACTGATTCTGGTGTTTATAAATGTATATGTTGTGAAATTGAGTTGTTTTCTTCTGAAACTAAATTCGATTCTATGTGTGGATGGCCTAGTTTTTTTGACGCACTTGATTTAAAAAATATAGTTGAAGAATCTGACACTTCATATGGAATGATTAGAACTGAGGTAATGTGTAAAAATTGTGGAGCACATTTAGGTCATGTTTTTCCTGATGGTCCTGCCCCAACTGGGTTGAGGTATTGTATTAATTCAGCCTCTTTAAATCTTAAGAGAGAAGATTAATTACTTTCTGTTTCTATCACTCTCATATTTTGCCATTTTCCATTTCTGAATCTTATTAAGTATGTGATACCTAACACTGCAAGAAATATTGTCCCATTTATGAATGCAGCGTATATACCCATAGAGAATATTTCTAGCACTATATAAACTGGTATTGCTGCAACAAAAGTTCCGATTACTCCTACAGACAACATAATAAACTTCGTATCACCAGCCCCTTTTAAACCTGAAGAAATCATGATGCCTAGAGCGTCAAAAAATGACCATAGTGCAACTAGTTTAAGAATATTTTTAGTTAAATCAGCAATTTCATTGAAATTTTCTGATGAAGCATTTGATTCAAAAGGGAAGATCAAAATTTGTGGTAAAAATATATAAAATATGGATAAAAAACTTAAATAAATCCATGAAATTTGAAGTCCTGAATATGTCGCTCTTTTAGCTAAATCAGGAGTTTTTGCTCCAATAGCCTGTCCAACAGATACCATTACAGATATTCCAAGTCCAACCATGGGCATAAATGCTAGCATCGCGACATTCATAGCTATGTTGGCCGCTGCTAATTCTATGATTCCGATTCTGCCTATTAGTAACACAAATATGCTGAAAACTGTCATGTTTAAAAAGAATGTGAAGCCATTTGGCATTCCAAATTTTATCAATCGATAAAAAACTTTGCGATTGAAATGAAATCCTGAAATTACTTGATATTGAGTATTGTTTTTTGGTTTAAATATTAAATAAGACAGAATTGTTACATTTGTTATTGTTGCTACTATAGTAGATAATCCCGCTCCTGAAATTCCCATTTCAGGGAATCCGAAATTGCCAAATATCAAACAATAATTTAAACAAATGTTTACAAATGTAGCAGTAAAGCTTGCCCACATGATCGGATAGGTTTTATTTCGACCGCTAAAAAATGAACTTAAAGCTCCGAGTTGAATTTGAAAAATTCCAGCTATTGTTAAGTATCTCCAATACTTAAATTGTTCTTCTCTGACTAAAGGATCATGACCAATGAAATTGAAAATTGTTTCTGAAAAAAAGGATAAAGTTACTAAGATCGATCCCCCTATAGCTGAAAAATATATACCCTGCCAAAGAATATTACCTATTTTTTCAGGAGATTTTGCTCCGACGTATTGAGCGACAAAAGTGCCTACATATTGAGAAGTTCCCATGAAAAAACTTACGATGTTGAAGCTTAAAACCCCAGTAGGAAGTGCTGCAGCTAAAGCCTGAGGAGAGTACCAAGACAAAAACATTCTATCTACGAAAACTTGAATGGTGAAAGCACTTGTACTGAGAATGAGTGGATATGCTATCCATAACAAATCTTTGTACCCATTTTTTCTGGACCACAAGTTGTACATTAAAGTTTTAATCATTAAAAACTTCGTAATGAGTGTCTGTTAAAAATAATTGGGTAGTAAAAATTAATAGCATCATGATATTTTATTTCTTATTCACCGATTTTGTAAGATATTTTTATGGGATTAACTAAACAAGAAGTATTAGAAATGTATAAAGAGGATATTCCTCTAGATTCTCTAGATTTAAGTGGTTTAAATTTGAGTAGGATTGTTTTGCCAGGTGCCGATTTGTCGAATTCTGATCTCAGGGGCACTAATTTTCGTGGTGCAAATTTAAGTGGAGCCAAATTAGATAACATAAAAGCTTCAGAATCAAATTGGGCTCAGGTTAATTTACGCCAATCAAGAATGTCTTTTTCTGACATGAGCTCATGTTACTTAATGGACGCTGTGATGTATGGGGCAGAATTCTTGAAAGTTGATTTCACTAATTCTAATTTGAGTGGATCATTTATATCTGGTGGAGCAGCAATTCTTGATTCATCACTAGTTAATGTGAATTTAAGGGGTGCAGATTTGAGTATGGCCAATTTTTCTAAATCTGACCTTACTCTTGCTAGAATTAGAAATGTAAATTTGAATCAATCTACTTTTCATCAAGTGAAGATGAATTCATGTGTTTTTACAGGGTCTCACATGAGTCAATGTGATTTTTCTGGATCTGAATTATCAGATATCAAGTCTGAAGGAGTTGAATTTATAAACTGTAGATTTGATCATGTAAATTTCCAGAAATCAGATTTAAGAAGGTGTGTCTTTAAATTTTCCAGTTTCCAAATGTCCGATTTTACTGAATCAATTTTAGATTTTTCAGATTTTGAGGGTTCGGATTTAACGTTTGCAGATTTTACAAATTCCAAACTTAAAGGAACTCTGTTTTTAGCTGCAGATACTAATGGTGTGAACTTTTCTGGGACTGAATTTGAATAATGTTATTCTTCTGAAATAGATATGGATTTAATCGCATCTCCAGGCGTGTTAGATGACCCTGGATCTCTTTCCGATATTGCCATAACCACATCCATGCCATCTATTACTCTTCCGAAAACTGAATGTGCATTATCCAAATGGGGAGTAGGTACAAAAGTTATGAAAAATTGACTTCCATTTGTACCCATTCCATTTCTGGTGCCAGCATTTGCCATTGATAAAATTCCTGGAGAATCGTGTCTGGCGCTTGGGTGAAATTCATCATCAAATTGATATCCCGGTCCACCCATTCCTGTGCCAGTAGGGTCACCACCCTGAGCCATGAATCCTGGGATTACTCTATGAAAGGTTACACCGTCATAGTAACCATCCCTAGATAGAAAAACAAAATTGTTCACTGTTTTTGGCGCCTCTGCAGCTAAAAGTTCTATAGTAATAGTTCCGCCTTTTTCCAATTCTAAAATCGCCTGATATTTTTTGGACGGGTCTATTTGCATTTCTGGTGCTTGTTTGTATTGTTTGTCAGTCATTTGAACTCCTAATTAGAAATTTGTGCCTTCATATTCATTAACTATTTCTCGGATTTTTTGAGGAACTTGTTTTGCTTCTCCAGACTCAGAATCAAAGTTAACATATATAACCTCTCCTGTGGTCAGGAGTTTTTGGTCAGCAGTTCGCAGAAAACTGATGGATGTAGAGACGCTGGTATTGCCAATTTTAGTGATTGCAAACCTGAGGTCTACTAGGTCATCAATTCTTGCCGAATGTTTATATTCTAGTAAAACTTTTACTGCAGCTAAATCAAGGATTTTTCTTTCCTCTTCCATCATTAAAAGAAAACCCATATTTCTGAAATATTCATCCATGACTACGTGAATGTAGTCTAGGTAGGTTCCGTAATACACTACACCTTGAACGTCACATTCGCTCCAACGTACTCTTACTGTATATTTGAATTTTTCTTTGTATTCAGTCAAATTGTTATCCAGTTAATGATTAAAAAACTATAAAATAAAGGTTGTTTATTATCAACAAAATCTTAATACAAGTGGTTTTACGTGTTGGTTTTGCGTATTCATACTCACCACAAAAAAACTTATTACTGGAATAATTGTGTAGTATCTAGAATCATGACGCATTTGAGAGTAGAATTGTCACGATAAATGATTATTTAATATATTGATTTCTTACAGGAGATTTTCGATGTTGAAGAACGCAATTTTGAAGATTGTTGGTTCGCTAATGATTTCTGGTGCTTTTATGGCCTGTGGAATTGTTGATTCTGAGGCTGCTCAGAGTGTTGTTGACACTCGAGCACAAATTTTAGAGATTCAAACAACAGAGGTTGATCCTCTGATGGAACAGATGAAAGCTTTGCAAGACCAAATTGATCCTATCGAAGCTGAAATTGAAGCCCTAGAAGATCAACGTGAAGATTTGTATAGGCAAGGTGAAGAGGTGGGGAGAGGTTTCGAAGATGAAATGCGTGAAAAATTCGATTTGGCGTTTATGAACCAGGACGAAGCTAGAGAAGCATTTTATGAGGAATTAGACAATCAATGGAGACAAATGGATGATGACCATAAAGATCAATGGGATCGTCTGGATGATGAGATTGATGACAGACGAGAATTAATTGACGATCAAAATGAAATGATATGGGATGCTTGGGATGATGAGAGGAGAGATAAGGAAGATGAGACTAGAAATTTAGAAAATGAATTAAGAGATCAGGATCCTAACAGGATAGCAAGAAAGAAGCTTGAAGCTGTCAGGATGGAATTAAATTTCCAAAGCATGGAAATTCAAGAACAGCGAATGATGCTCGACGAGCAACTACAGCCTGTGTTTGATCAAATAGAGGATTTCCATAGGCAAAATAGTGATATTTGGGACGATAGGAGTTTTGAGGGGAGGGATGAAGACATTAGGAACAGAAGGAAACTTTTAGATAGTTTGCACGATCAATTACAGTTAGCTTGGGATTCTTTTAATCAATCAAGTACAAGTTTCGCTCCTGCTAAAGATTGGAGTAATTATGATTCTGAAATAGATAATGCATGGAATGCTTATCATGCCGAAATCGATTCTATTCAGAATCGTAGATCTCAAGCATATTCAGCTCAAAATGATGCTGATGCTGCCGCATCTGTGAAAGATATTTCGGTAATAGAACAAGAATATGTATCAAAAATTTCAGACTACAATAATCAAGTTATTCAAATACAGGCTGAGATAGATGCTTTGTCATCATCAGGTAACTCTACTGCTGGTGCAAAAAGTGCATTAATTTCTGATATTGAAGCTTTGAATATTGAAATAGAAAATGCACGTATTAACTTAACTGAATTGAGAAATGCTAAAACTGCTGCACAAGATGCATTAGTTTCTACTCCCCAACAAATTGAAGGTACTGTAGATTCGGACGGAGACGGAAGAAATGATTTGATTGATAATCCTGAGTATGCTTCATTAATCGCAGAAATTGCTGATAAAGAGAATACAATTGTCGGTATAGAACAGGATATTAATTTTAAAGATTCTCAAATTTCAACAAAGAATAATGAGTTGAATCAACTAAATGAAAATTCATCAGATTCTAATCCAGAATTAACTGCCCTTATTTCTAAGCGAGACGAATTGAATGCAGTGATAAATGAACTAAATACAGAACTTCAAAGTAAAAAAGATGAAGCTGCTGCACAGTCTACTGATTTTTCGAATCAAGGTACTGTTGATTTGACAGCGTTAGAAAATGAGTTAGCTATACTTGAATCTAATGCACTATCAAAGAGAGAAAATGCTATTGCTGCTATAGATAATTCATATTATGGAACAAATAATTCAAATGAGCCTCCTGCAGCTGAAGGATTGAAATCACAAATTAAAGCACTGGAAGATGAAATTGAAGCAATGGAAGATAAAATGCATAAATTTCATAAGAACCGTGAACAACGTGCTAAAGAAATGCAAACTAGGATTCGAAATTTAGAAGCTCAAATTGACCCCCTCAGGGATCAACAAAAAGAATTAGAGCGACAAGAACGACCTATTAGAAAACAGCAAATGGCATTAGACAAAGAAAGTATGATGCTTGAAATGCAGAGGCAGCAATCTGAAGGTGCTGATGATGATGCAATTCGTGATCAAACATGGGGTGAATTTGATAAATGGATCAAAATTCGACAGGATGAAATTGAAGATTTGACAAAGCAGAATTGGGATAACTTTGAGGATGAAGCCAAAGCTCTCAGGAAAAATTTAGAACGAAATATGGAAGATGAGAGAGATGCTCTGGATCAAAAGAGAAAAGATAGTGAAAAAGCATTTAAGGACCTGGAAAAAACTGCAAGAATTGAAATAGAAAATGAACAAGACAGAATTTTTGAAGAAGTTCTTGCTCCATTAGAAGCTCAAGCAAAAGATCTAGAGTCTCAAATTGATGCAAAATTTGCAGAATTAGATTCTTTATATGAGACTCAAGAAAATTACAAATCCCAACTTGAATCTCTACAAGCAAGAGTTCAACAGTTAGATAGACAGGCTGAATTTGGACTTCTTAGCGTAATAAATGATGCTATTTCCAATGTAGAACAATTAGATGCTGGAGGCACTGGTCGAGCTATAGGATTTGATTCATTATTGGATTTACCTACTAATAACGATTAGAAAATAGAAAAAGGATAGGAGCAGTTGATGTTAAATAAGATAGGCTTGAGGATTATTGGAATTTTATCTATTAGTTTCTCTATGGTTGCTTGTGGAATTGTTGATGCAGAGGCTGCCCAATCTGTTTTGGATATGCGAGCTCAAATTTTAGAGATACAGACCAATGAAGTAGATCCATTGGTTCAGCAAATTGCTGAGGTAGATTCAAGAATTAAACCAATTGAACAAGAAATCGAATCATTAGAAGAAGAATTGGAAATTATTAATCAGCAAGCTGAGATTATAGGGAATGAATTCGAGAGAGATATGGAAGCTGAACATCAAAATCTTTTCTTGGACGAGGATGAAGCCAGAGAAAAATTTGAACAGATGGTTGAAGAAGAATTCGAGGCTTTTGAGAACTCTATAGATGCTAGGTATGATGCACTTGATGAAGAATTAGAACTAATTAGAGATCAATTAGATCAACAAAATCACGAGATATGGGAAGCTTTTGACGATGAACGTCATCAAAGAGAAAAACAAAATCATATTGCTATGGATGATTGGGATAAAAATAGCGAATATAGATTACAGAAGAATGCTATTAAGGAAGCTTATTTTAAATTAGATCAAATTAGAATTTCATTAGATGAACAAAATATGGTGTTTGATGATCAGATGATGGAAATTGATGACAGAAGAGAACTTTTGCATGATAAAGAAAGAGAATTACATGATCAATTAGATCAGCAAGATTGGAGAAATAATTCTGATGCAAAATCAATGGATTATTACGATGATAAATTTGAAGAAAAACAAAAAGAATTAGATGATTTGTATCATCAATTAGAAACGGTATGGTCGTCTGCTGCTGGAACATCTACTACAAATACTTCTAGCACACAGCAATTAGATTGGGATATGTATGACCAGGAAGTTGAAGCAGTTTGGAATGATTACCACGCTACAATTCAACAAATCGAATCCCAGAGAGACACGGCTTATGAAACAAATTCAGCAGCTGATGATTCCTCATCAAATTTGGCGCAAATAGAAGCACTTAAAGCTTCTACATCAGAACAAATAGCTTATTATGAAAATATGGTACAAAATGAGCACAATTTTGTTATGCAATTAGAAAGTGATGCACAGGCTGATACACAAGCTAATGCGAATATAAATGTGGAAATAAGCCAATTAATTGCCGAAATTGATAATCGATCTGCCGAAATAGATTTGCTTAATCAAAGCTTAACAACAATTCCAGCTACATATACTTCAGATCCCCAGCCGAACAATCAATATACTAGTTTGCTAGCAGAGATTGAAAATAAAAAAGCTATCTTAGCTAATATGCCTCAACAAATAGAAATGACAGGTTTTGGATCATCAGGAGTCAGTATAATTATGGTAGATAATCCACAGATTGCCGAGATTACTCTTGGAATATCTGATTTAGAAGCTCAATTGACTCAGGTACCACAATTTGTGGCTGGTTCAGAAGTTACTACTGATAATCCACAACACCTCGCTATAGTAGATCAAATAAATATGCTTACTCAAGATCTGCAGCCATTAGAGGGTAGATTACAAGAATTACAGCAATCGGCTGCTACTACGGGAGGTGCTGCAAATGTATCTGGTCCAGAAATTACTGCTGCATACTCAAGGTTAGAAGAGTACCAGAACATAATTAATCAGTTGAATAATGAATTGGAACATAATATTCAATTAATTAATCATCAGAAAAATTCATCTACAAATGGAAAATGGATAAGAGCTATTTTTGAGGGTGGTGCTACACACTATGCAGGGGATTATGTAGAACAAGGTGAATTTAACGGACACCCAATGTGGGTTAAAAAAGATTGTGGCGAACAGGGTTCACAATATGAATTTTGTTACATTTATTCACATAAAGAGGGGCTTTGGGTTTTGCAACCTGTTCAACCTGTAGCTGGAGAATGGCTCGCTCATTCTTATACTCTAGGCACAACTCCCTGGGAAAATTTCTGGGAAGGTGATGTTCAGGAAGTCAAACTAATGGGTTCTAATGAATCTTCTGTTGATGTGAATGCATTAGAGCAACAATTAGAACAACAGAAATTAGATGCTGAGAATACTCGTATTAATGAAATAGCTAAAATTGATGAAAAATACTATGGAGCTAGTAATGCTAACGTTGCTATAGAAGAAACGTTGCAAAATCAAATTCAAGCAGTAGAACTATCTATCAAACAACTAAATGAGGAAAGAGAAAATTCTCATAAAGAGGACAAAAAAGGTAGAGAGGTTATAGAAAAAGAATTACGACAAGTTCAACAGAAATTAGATACTATTCATGATGAATGGAGAGAAGTTGAGAAGTTAAGAAAGCCTATTCATAAACAATTTAAAGCTCTTGATAGAGAATACCAAATGTTGGATAAACAACGTATTGGTTTGAATCAAATGAAAGAACAGAGAGATCAGGAGAGGGATTCTTTCAACGATAATTTATGGAGTGAGTTTGAAGATTGGAGACATGAGCAAGAAAAAGCGATTCATGATGCCATGGACGATGCTTGGGATAATTATAGTGACCAAGAAGAAGCTAGGTTTAGAGCTTTAGATCAAGAGATAAATGATGAATTTAGAGCTCTTGATGCTAAAAGACAAGAAGCTGAAACTGCTTTTGAAGATCAAATCAATGCTCAAATCGAACAATTAGAACTAGAAAAGGAAGCCAGAATTGCTGATCATATTCTTCCTCTTCAATCTGTGGCAGATGATATTCAAAATCAAATTTCTGTGAAGTGGGATGAAATAGAAGATTTATACGCTGAACACGAAGAATTGAGACAACAATTGACAGAAATTCAAGCTAGAGTTCAAGAATTGGATCGACAGGCTGAATACGGACTATTGAGTGTAATCAATGGTGCTATTGAGAATGTTGATCAACTTGATAGTGCACCTGCTGTCGATGTAAGTAATTTGTCTTCAGTATTGGATATTGCAACATCTCTTTCAGGTTCAGGGAACTAAATTCAGTTCACAAAAACTTAATAAAGCGCTACTTATTATGACTAAGTAGCGCTTTATTATTTATCAAGAAACCAAGTAGCTGTTACTGAGAAATTGATTTCCGTATTTTGTTTTTTTATTTTATCTGTTTTAATGCCTTCTAATGAGGTTATTAAATGAAACAAGTTACTAGGAAACAGTCACTTACATCGTCAATGGGAATGGTTACTTCAAATCATCCTTTAGCGTCTTCAGTAGGTCTTTCTATATTAGCTGCAGGTGGGAATGCTTTTGACGCTGCTGCGGGCACAGCTTTTGCTTTGTCAGTAGTAGAACCAATGATGGTTGGTCCATTTGGTGGAGGTTTTACTAATTTTTATATACCTGACAAAGGTTTTTTTACTATTGATGGGTATGTTTCTGCACCGGGAAAAGCTTCAGAAACAATGTATAACCCTATAGAAGTTGATAATAGTCCTTCAGGTATGTTTGAAGTTGAAGGTAAACTTAATCAAAATGGTTATCTCGCTGTTGGCACACCTGGTAACCTTCAAGTATGGACTCATTTGGTAGAAAAATATGGAAAATTTCCACTAAAAGATGTTATTTTTCCTGCTATTCAAATTGCTAGAAATGGATTTCAAGTTTCTGATTATCTTTCTAATAATATTCGTGACAATTCTACTGAACTATTAAAACATTCAGAAAGTTCTGATATTTATTTACCTAATAAGATTGTGCCCCAAAAAGGACAAATTATAAGAAACCCTAATTTCGCATTGGTTTTAGAAGGAATTTCAAGATATGGGTCATCTTATTTGTATGACGGGGAATTAGGCCAACACGTAGAAGATGAAATGAAAAAAAATGATGGATTGATATCGCTTGATGATTTAAAAAAGCAAAGATTTTTTTATCGTGATTCTGTCTCAGGTACATATAAAGATTATGAAATTAATTCTGTTGGACCTGTAAGTAGTGGAGGGATTTGCTTAATTCAGATGTTGAATATATTGGAAAATTTTGATCTTGAGCAATATTCAATTACAGATTCTAAAAGAATTCATATTCTTTCCGAGGTGTTTAAGATAGTTTTTGCTGATAGATATGAATATATTGGTGATCCTGAATATGTTCAAATACCTTTAGATGGTTTGATTTCTAAAAAATATGCTTTGGAGAGGTCAAAAGAAATAAATTTAGATAGAGCACAGTCATATGAGTTTACACACAAATTTAAACTAAATGATAGTGAAAATACTACTCACTTCAACGTTACTGATTCTGAGGGAAACATAGTTTCTATGACACAAACTATTAATAATGCTTTTGGAAGTAAAGTAGCATTAAAAGATACGGGTATGTTATTAAATAATTGTATGGAATTATTTGACCCTAATCCAGGTATGGCAAATTCAATTCAGCCTTTTAAAAGATGTTTGTCATCTATGACTCCTACGATAATTACTAAAAAATCTAAACCGTATTTAGTATTAGGTACTCCCGGAGGACGTAAGATTTTTGGAGCTGTAGCTCAGGCTTTATTGGCGTTGATTAACAATGATTTATCCTTGCAGGCTTCAGTTGAAGCCCCGCGCATTTGGACTGATGGTGGAGTATTGGAATTAGAGTATGAATTTGATTCAGATATAAAAAAATCATTGGAGTTTTTGGGACATGAAGTTACCAGTGTCAATCGAGTCGCAGGTGGATTAAATGCAATTATGTTTGAAAATGATTTGATGGTGGGGTCTGCATGTCATAGAGCCGATGGGTCTCCTGCTGGTTTGAGTGGAGGTTACGCAATGCCTTCAAAGCCCGGTGACGCATTTAGAGACTATTAGTATAAATTTAAATTGAATGTATGCAACATTAAATTTATAATATTTAAAAATATTTATTAAAAAAGCAACATTTATTTATTTTATGGCAACTATAAATCCTAAAGGTGTTAGTAATTGGAAAGATGGAAAAAAAGGATTTCAATCTGCTCTCAATAACTGCCAGCAAATTGGATTGATGTTAGCTTGGCAACAAAATAATTGGAAAAATTCTTCTGGAAGTGATTTTCTTAAAACTAGATATAAAATCACATTACCTGTCAGAACTTTATCTGCATATAAACGACGACTGAGAAATTATTCAGATCAAATTTTGGGATCAGAACATTTAGTAGTGGACTGGGGGGATTTTGAAATGCTAAATAAATATGGGATTCCTCAATCTCAATTTAAACAACTATTTGAAATGAATGAATTTATTCAAAAAATGTGTATGGATGTTGGGGTAGATCCGATTTCTCCCACTTACAGAAGTTTGAAATGGTGGGCATATGTTAATGAGTACTTTTCCGACTCAATTGTTAATGCTACTGATAGGCAGATAATTGGGGATCAATTTTTTGTTAGAGACTTGTTTTCAATCATTAATAAGACTGATATTTTACGAAGTGATTTGGACATGTGGTTAATGTATAAACCTTGGATTTCTCAATCAAATATGAATTCATACATCTCAAAAATAAGTGACGGTTCAATTATACCTGTAGATATTATGAATTCGGGATGGGGAATAGAAATAGCAGACAATTCTGATGGTTCGAGGACTTATCCAAAA
The DNA here is from genome assembly GCA_022447825.1 of SAR202 cluster bacterium. Classification (GTDB taxonomy): domain Bacteria; phylum Chloroflexota; class Dehalococcoidia; order Lucifugimonadales; family UBA826; genus AG-426-M11. The sequence continues at coordinate 31,036 of JAKUTY010000006.1, read as the reverse complement.
GGGTATGGGTTATCTGTACTTAATTGGCTTTTATCAACCTCTCCAGAACCATTTATATTGCCTTCACAGATTATTGAGAAATATTCAATTTTTGCTAAACATTAAAAGTTTATTTATGGAACCAATGGTGGGCTGCTGCTTCATCAGGCCACATAAAGTCAAAATCAGCTTTAATAGCATATTGCCTGTCTAAATCATCTCTGTCCCCTATATGGCAATAGACATCTGCGTCGAATTTCTCTTTAACATCTGGTAGCATATGTTTTGACACAGCAAACTCAATTTCTATGTTGTATTGAGTGAGTATTTTCCTTTGAGTACTTAAAGGTCGGTCTGAACAGGTTCCTATAATGTAACCTTTACTTTTTGCGATTCTGACCATTTCCATAGTCAAATCGCCGGGAGGATCCCCGACCTCTAATGTACCATCTATATCTAAGCTGATTAGAATTCTTTTTGTCATGATTTAGTCAGGTGTCGCACTCCAAACAGTATAATTTCCTCCAAGAGGCATTGGGCCTCCAGACACAGCAATTTCAGGTTTTACTCCAGTTACTGCTCTAGCACCAGCTCTACCTTGAATTTGTTGGATACTATCAGTGTGTAGCCAAACTCTGCTTCTACCTGCACCAATGTTTCCTCCGCTAGGAGAAACTGGGTTTGGTCCTTCAATGCTAATATCAGTTTGGTAAAAATCTAAAGCTTCACCAAATTTAATTCCTCTATATCCAAGACCTTCGATATGGAATTGATGAAATTGAGGGAACCCATCGTACATGTTCTCAAAAGATAAGTCAGCAGCTGTAATGCCAGCACCTTCGTAAATTTTTCTGGCTGTACTAGCAGTTTCTGCTTCAACTTCATCTAATGAAGGAGTAAGGCTTCTAGGGATAGCCTCACTTGATGCGTGATTTAAAATATACACAGGTTTTTGCTTCATATCCTTTGCTCTTTCTGATGTAGCAAACAAGTATGCTCCTGCCATCATGATAGGAATATCATTGTCAAAAAGATTAGCAGGTTTAGCAATCCATCTAGCATATTCATAATCTTCTGCTGTTAATTCTTCAGGTCTATGTTGGTACCAGTATCCCTCAGGCATCATTAGTCCATTTCTTCTTGAATTGATCATAAATGGAGCCATCATGTCGTGAGTTTTACCGTATTTTCTGCAGTATTCAGCAAACTGTAAGGCTGTACCTGAGCATGCAGGTGCTCCCCATAGTGTTCTTATGGCTGATGTGCCTTGTATTGCATCGTGCGCGTTTGGTCCGCTTTGGTAGTATCTACCCGGTAAGTTATGCCACGCTTTCAATACTAGACAAACATTGGTAAGGCCATCTCCTACTGCTTGAGAGGCAACATTTAATGCGTTAGACATACATGTTGGACCGTATTGAGTGTATTTGACGTTAGTAAGTTCTGGCATATTTTTTAATAGCCATTCTGCGCTTAATTTAGCAATTCCATCTAACGGATCATCTGTTTGGTTATATGACTTAATGACATCCCATGGTAGAGGATCTTCCTCGGGCCAAAAAGCTCCAGTGGTAGTCACAGGTGTGATCACTAACCCATCTACTTGGTCAGGTGTCACTCCAGCATCTTCCATTGCTTTTCTTAAAGCAAGAATACTTAGGGCTCCCACTGAAGTATCTCTGCTGCCATCCCACCTTCTTTCGGTAGGAGAGTGTCCAATTCCAACAGCTGCAACTTTACCTCTGTGTTCCCAAATTCCTAAACCTTCTTCAGATCGATACATTGATTGTGGTGCATTTTCTGTAGCCATACAATCACTCCTTTTAGAATTACTTAATTAGATATTTTCCATTCTGGTACGTTTTGACCATTAGGTAATTTTTCAAAAATCACTTCAACATTTGCTCCGACTGGAACCTCGTCTGCAGGAACGCCAGGTAAATGAGAGTACATTTGAATTCCTGGGTCCTCGTCTAACATTACTACAGCAACGTTAAAAGGTTGGTCTTCTTGTAGCATCCTTACAGGGCAGTCATATACAACTACATAATTGTATATTTTTCCTTTTCCGCTCATTTCCTTCCACTCTAGTTCGCCATTTTCACAGTCGCGACATTCTGATTCAGGAGGATGTTGAAGCCTATCGCATGTAATGCAGTTTTGGATCATCAGTTTATTATTGTTAGCAGCATCCCAAAATGGTTGACTTAATTCGTCAGGGTTCACGCCTTGTTTTGACATATTCACCTCTAGCTTTCTTTATCTGTAGCGGGACTCTATCACATTTTTTATTCTTCTTCTAATCAAAAAACCCTCTAGTGAATCTAGAGGGTTTTTAATTTGATATTGAAAGAAATGTATTTTTATAGTGTTAATGACTAGATCGACAGCGTATTTTTAAAATACGCTGTCGATGATATTCAGTAAAAATTATCTATTGATGGAACTAATTCCATTTTGAATTCCTTGTGAAGCCCATGTGGCCCAAGGCATAGTAAAGAATTTAAATCCTTTTTCTACAAAAAAGTTAGGATCCATTTCAGGAGGAATGAAGTACATGCCAGGAACTACATTATGTTTTTTACAAGCTGCAGCAATTTTATCTAAACCAGCTTGGTAAGTATCACTTTCGTATTCTAATGGGACTCCTAATTCAATAGATAAATCTGAAGGTCCGATTAGTAATACATCAACTCCCGGAACGCTTAAAATTTCATCAATATTATTGATAGCTTGTTGTGTTTCAATCATAGGGACTATTAAAAGTTCTTCATTGACTCTGTCAATATATTCTTTGTAATTAGAAGTTTCTCCCCATTCTCCTCTAACTCCTGCATTACTTCTATCTCCGAGAGGAGAATATTGGCAGGCTCTCATCATAGCTACCATTTGTTCCTTAGTGTTAACCATAGGTACAATAATTCCTCTAGCGCCTATATCTAGAGCAAAACAAATTTGATTTGGTTGATTAGTACTTACCCTTACAATTGGTGCAGCTTTTTTCCCTGACATTGCTTTAACTGCTTCTGCGTATTGTTTGGGGTCTGATACTGGTGAATGTTGTGTATCAAATAAGATAAAGTCTAATCCTGAATCTGCAAGCATTGCAGCATTTTCAGCGTTAGGGGTTCCGCTAGTACCAATTGCAGTTTTTCCTGATTTGATAAGTTCTTTAATTGAATTCATTTTACCTCCGTTACTTTAATTTATTTGGTGCCGAAGGTGAGACTCGAACTCACACGAGTGTTACCTCACCGGTGTTTGAGACCGGCGCGTCTACCATTCCGCCACTTCGGCACAAGGTGTTCATTATAAAATAAGTTTTTACAAAAAACATTTGTGTAAAAGTGATGGAATTATTTACATCGTTCTCATTACTCCAACTACTCTACCTTTTACTGCTACATTAGATGCTGAAACAGTAATGGGTTGCATCATAGAATTGGCAGGTACAAGCCTGACTTTATTCCCTTCCAAATAAAAGTGCTTTAGGGTTGCTTCTTCTCTATCTTCAAGCCATGCAGCTACCATATCACCATTGTTAGGCTTTGTGATTGGCTCTAATAAGACTAAGTCACCGTCTCCAACTAACGCATCAATCATCGATTCTCCTTTGACTCGTAGACCGAATACATTTTCTTTATTTTTAGTCAAAAATGGTGGAATATCGACATTATCAAAATCCTCATTATTCCATGGACCAGTTCCCTGCAATGATAGAGGTTCTCCGGCAGCTATATTTCCAAGAATTGGGACATTAACTAAACTTCTCAACGAGTGGCTTGCAGCTTCACCTAGTAATTCTAAGCCTCTTGATACGTCTCGTTTTCTTGCTAAATGACCTTCTCTTTGTAAGATTTGAAGGTTGTAATCAACTACTGAAGTCGAACTGATTTCGCACCCATTTTGTATGTCTCTTACTGTAGGAGGATAATTGTTGGTTTGCATAAAATTTTTAATATATGCGAGCATTTCTTGTTGTCTTTTGGACAGAGGTCTTTTCATTATTTTCTCCAAAATATATAATTTAAGCACTAATGTTCGGAACATATTATCAGAACATAAGTGCGTATTCAACCTCTTTATACACTCTTTTAGATACTTAATATTCCAAATTTCTTCGTTGACCACTTAAAAACTTTGATGCTACGCTATTTACATGACAGTTATTACTAAGGAGTAATTGATGACAAAGTTGTTTAGTGTAATTTCTTTGATGAGTATTTTAATGATTTTTGCGGCATGTGTTCCTCAAAATGATGACCATGATGCTGTAGATCCAGATCCGATTCCTCAAACAAGCACTTCTTCTGCTTCAGCTATGGCTCCTCCTCCGGCTCCTGCACCATCAACATCTGTTTCTAGTTCATCAACATCTGGTTCTACGGCCACAGCTGATAAAGTTGTTGATGTAGCAATGAATGATGCAGGTGGAAATTATGTATTTGAACCAGGTGATTTAACATTTTCTACTGGTGAAACAGTTCAATTTAACATATCTTCTGAAACTGAATTCCATTCTTTTGTTGTGGATGATTTAGGAATTGAAGTTGAAGTTGAAGGTGGTGAGACAGACACATTAACTTTCACTTTTGATAAACCCGGTGTTTATACATTGATTTGTGTTCCTCATGAGACATTAGGAATGGTTGGTACAATTACAGTTCAGTAAATAGGATTGAATTGAAAACTAAAAATATTAGTAATTTCTTGTTAATCAATTTCTTGTTGGGAATATTGTTAGTTTCATGTTCTGAAATTGATAGTAATCCACAAGTAAGCACTGCTGATCAAAGTGAACCAGTTTCTACAATATTGCCTCTAAATTCACCTTTAGAAACGGTAATACCAACTGTTGAAAAAATAATCCCAACTCCTACTATCGATGTTGTTATTGCAGATCAATCTTCACAAATAGAAGAAATTGCTAGTAAATTGCAGGATAATATTGAAATTTCAATAGACCCTTCCTCTAAGGCTAGGTATAAAATTGGTGAAGAACTTGTAAGGTTGCCTTTGCCAATCACTGCTACGGGAGAAACAGGTTCAGTTTCCGGATCAATATATTTAGATAAGACAGGTAAAGTTTCAAATCAATCCAATATATTGGTTGATGTTACTGCTCTTAAAAGTGATGAAGATAGAAGAGACAGGTGGGTATTAAGAAACTCTGGCATAGGCCAAGAAGTGTCATTACAAATCCAACAAATTTCTGGTTTACCATGGCCGTTACCCGACGATGGTACAGAGACTATTGAAATTATTGGTGATTTAACAATTTCTGGTATTTCAAAAACTACCCAATGGGAAACTGATTTGATATTTAATGCTTCTGAAGTTTCTGGATTAGGTTCAACTGTGATCACATGGGATGAATTTAATTTATCAAAACCTACATTCCCATTTATTATTTCATTAGAAGATGAAATTACATTAGAGATTGAGTTTCTAGCTTATATTTATTAGTTAAAATGCTTTACATAGTGGTTTAAAAAAATCTTAAAACAATATGTTGTGTAATCGTTGACGATGTATATTTCCATCAATATACTATTCTCAATATAATTGAGGTTATTATGAAGATTTCCTGCCTTCAACAGAACTTAAGTAGAGGATTAGCAATAGTTGGTCGTGCTGTAGCTACTAGAAGTAATTTGCCGGTACTTCAAAATGTGAAAATTTCTACTCAAAATGATATGTTAGTTTTGACTGGAACTAATTTGGATATCGCCATTACTACAAAGATTGGTGCACAGATTGAAGAAGAAGGTGAAATTACTATTCCAGCTAGATTGCTCACAGACTTTGTGAATACGCTTCCTGATGATCGTATAGATATAGAATCATCTGCAGATTTGATGAGTGTCAGTTTAAAGTGTTTGAGGTTTGAAGCTAATATCAATGGTACTGATCCTGCAGAATTCCCCCCAATTCCTACAGTGGATGAAGGTTCTACTATTAAAATTGATCCCCAAATATTAAAAGAAACAGTTGATTATGTTGCTTTTGCTGCTGCTACTGAAGATTCTAGGCCTGTTTTGACTGGGATTAAGGTTGAAGTCAACAATGATGATTTTACTTTTGCTGCAGCCGATGGATTTAGATTGGCTGTATATCAAGGTAAATTAGTTGATTCAATTGATGATAATTTTGAATTCATCATTCCCGCTAGGTCTATGCAGGAGATTGGAAGATTAATTGGAACTGATTCTTCTCCAGTTGAATTTATAGTTACTCCTGCTGGAACTCACGCTTTGTTTAACATTGGAAATGTTGAAATAGTGTCCCAATTAATGCCGGGATCATTTCCTAATTATCGATCATTAATTCCAGAAAATTATAAAAATCAAGTATTGGCGGATCTGTCTGACTTTACAAATGCTGTCAAAACAGCATCTATTTTTGCAAGAGATGGAAGTGGAATTGTCAGAATTCAAATTGTTAATAATGGAGACTCTGCAGGATTATCAATATCCTCGAGAGCTGAAGAACTTGGTGAAAATCAAGGAGAAATTGATGCGAGAGTCGAAGGCGAGGTAGATGAGGAGTCCCGGATTGCGTTTAATAATAAATATTTAGCAGATGTTTTAGATGTGTTGGGTGATGGTGAGGTAGTTTTTGAAATGACAGGGGCATCTAGTCCAGGAGTTTTAAGATCTATTAGTAAGCCTGGATATACTCATGTAGTAATGCCCATGTTCGTCCAGTGGTAGACATCATTGAATCTCACTTTATTAGGAACTTCGGGAGCATACCCTTTAAAAGGTGATGCATGTTCGGGATATTTGATTCAGTCCAAACATAAAAATATTCTTATAGATTGTGGAAGTGGGGTCTTTTCTTATTTACAAAAAATTGTGAATTTTAATGAATTAGACGCTGTTTTTATTAGTCATATGCACCCAGATCATTTTATTGATTTGATCTCTATGAGATATGCGATGAGGTATGGTGATTTTAAAGATAGATTAAATGTTTATGTACCTAAGTCAGCTATTAATTATTTAAATCAACTATCATCTTCTTTATCTGAGACAAAGCCTTTTTTTGAAAGGGCATTTAATTTAGAAGAATATGATGAAGGCGAATATCATTTTGATGACATTACTATTCAACCATTTCTTGTAGAACATTCGGTATTGTCCCATGGAATGAAAGTTACTCATAATAATAAAACCCTTGTTTATAGTTCTGACACAAAATTATGTGACTCGTTAAGACATAACTTGAAAGATGTAGATGTTTTTCTTTCTGAAAATGCTTTGGGGGGTGGGGCTCCAATTCATCAACCTATTAACCATTTGTTTTCTTCAGAGGCTGGCGAATTAGCTCAGTCATGTAATGTGAAAAAATTAGTATTAACTCATTTTTGGGCAACTAGTGATAGAGAATTGTGTAGAAAAGAAGCCTCAGAAAAGTATTCTGGCGAAATAGTTATTGGCGAGCAAGGATTAACTATTTCTATTTAATTTCAAATCCAATATTATGACGAAAAATTACAAGGATTTAATATGATATTTTTGGTTGTTAGTTCTCCTGCTTTGCAAAGACCTTCAGAAGTAATAGAACAAAGAAAAAAATTTTGGCCATGGGCACAGAAACAAAAAGATTCTGGATTAGCCCGAGAATTTTATGCTCGTACTGGAAGAGGTGGGGTTGGGATTTTTGACGTTGATAGTAATGAAACTCTCCATAGATTATTAAATGAATGGTCAGATATTATGCCTGCTACATTTGAAATTTTTCCTTTGTTGGATACTGCTCAGATCACAGCTTTTTTGGGCAGCAATGATTAATGTTATTTTTGGTAATTGCTACTCCAGAACCCACTAGGCCATCTGATGTAGTTATACAAAGAAGAAAAATGTGGCCATGGGCTCAAAATATTTTAGATTTAGGTCATGCCAAATCATTTTTTGGTAGGCCAGGTAGAGGAATGGCGGCTATTTGGGATGTTGAAGATAATGACATGCTACACACATATTTGAATCAGCAATCAGAGATTATGCCTGCAAATTTTCAAATATTTCCTATGGTGGATATGAAATTTGATTTGATTAATTAAGATATACGTAATTTGTCGGCAAGTTGTTGATTAGTAGGTTCTACTAGAATAGATCCATCTGGGAAGATGATTGTAGGAACTCTTTGTAATCCATTATTTATTTTCGTTATATATTTTGCAAATTCCTGATTTTCGTCTACATCTGTATATTCATAATCTATTTTATTGGTATCAAGAAATTCTTTTGATCTGTGGCAATCACTGCACCACATTGTTCCGTAGAATTTGATTTTATCCATTAAATTTTCCCCATTTCTTGTAATACTTGCTTGATGATTTTCATTCCAGAGATTGCAGAGGGGACTCCTGCATATACTGAGGCATGGATGGCTATTGCTCTTAATTCTTCAGCTGAAACCCCATTATTTACGGCACCTCTTGTATGCAAAGCTATTTCATTTTCTGCTCTTAGAGAAAGTAATACAGACATTGTAATTATACTTTTTGTTTTATTGTCTAATTCATTTCTAGTCCATACCTCTCCCCACGCAGATTCGGTTACAAATTCTTGAAAAGGTTTATCAAATTCAGAAGCATTGGCAAATGATTTATTGACATAATCATCTCCTAGAACCTGTTTCCTCATTTCAAATCCTTTATCAAATTGTTCAGACATTTATTCTCCTTATTATTTATTTGTTTTTATAAAATCTGATATTCGTTCTGCGATAGCCATCACTGTGACATTTATATTGGCTCGGACACATTCTGGCATTATAGAAGCATCCACTACTCTCAGATTATCTACTCCATGAACTTTACCAAATTGGTCTACAACAGACATTTTGTCTGATGAGGGGCCCATTTTGTTAGTACACGAAATATGATGGCCTGTTGTTATGTCCTTTTTCATCCAAGCAATAAGAGATTCATCTGATTCCAAATCTTGATTTGTTGGTGTAAGTCTTTTTTCTATCATTTTTGACATTTCTGGATGTTCTTCTAGATCTACTAGCATTTTGATTCCATGTTTGAATCGCTCAATGTCATCTATTTCTTCGAGGTAGTTGTAATCTAAATAGGGTTGATCCTGATAATTAGAAGAATTGAGTTTAATCTCTCCTTTTCCTTTAGCAAGATTGATACATAAGTTCGCTTGCATACCTATTGGATTAGATCTTAATCCTCCTCTTTCTGGTCTATCACTTGCTACAGCCATCAGATATACGATCATGTCGTTTTCAAGTTCAGAATTTTGGGCAGTGTATCTCAAAGTTAATTGAATTCTAGGACCTAAGGGGTCTAAATTGATTTCTGGTTTGGTTTTCCAAGTGACATACAACATTGGGTGGTCTGCTAAATTTTGCCCAACTCCTGGTAAGTCTTTTATGGTGACTATATTATGTTCAGACAAGTGCGTTTGAGGGCCTATTCCAGACAGCATGAGAAGCTGAGGAGAGACTACTGCTCCTGCACTTAGAATGATGTTTTCCCCTTCGATGAAAAATGTTTCGCCCTGAGAAACTACTTCAACTCCTATTGCTTTTGGACATTTTTCATTAGTATCAAATACAATTTTTTTAACATCAACGTTTGCTTTAATTGTTAAATTTAATCTGTGCCTGGATAGCCCTAAATACCCAATAGCAGTTGACCACCTAATTCCATTTGGATTGTTTAAAGGTAAAGGGCCTACTCCGGTGCTTCCTGGTGCGTTAGCATCTTCACAAAAAGGATGTCCTGCATCTAGGCATGCTTTTTCAAAAGCATTGGATCCTGGTAGCCAAGTATTTCTAGGAAATCTATGACAGATAATAGGACCTGCATTCCCATGAAAATCTCCAGGATTATCTTGAAAGGTAGTGTCTGTTTCAATTTTGTTTAAATAAGGAAGTATTTGTTGATAATCCCATAAATCATTTCCCATTTCAGACCAATTGTCATAATCTTCAGGTATACCCCTAAGAAATATTTGGCCATTTATAGCGCTTGATCCGCCTGTAACTTTTCCTCTTGGAACATCTATTTCAGCTTCATCTGTAGCTCGGGCAGTATATTGCCAATTATGGTCACTTGTGGAAATTTCAGTGCCAGTTGCGTACCCAAATTTTACTTCGTCAGGTAAAGAATCTATATCTGGATAGTCTGGTCCAGCTTCTAGCAACAGGATTGATTTATTGGGATCTTCACTTAATCTAGTTGCTAAAATTGAGCCAGCAGATCCTGCCCCAATAATAATTGTGTCATATTTCATTTTTGAAAACCTTATTCTTTATTCATCGAGCATTTTTTGGAATTCTTTTTCGTCAATTTCTAGTCCTAATCCAGGTCTGTTGGGAATTGTGATTGTTCCATTTTTAGGAACTATTGGTTCTTTAAATAGTTTAGCAACTTGTTCTACTGGACCAGTAAATTCCTCAGAGATTTCGTGAGGTCGTACCGCATTTGAAATTGTTGAATATAAGTGTAAGCTAGCAGTCGAATTTGCACCTGAATAAGGTGCGTGTGGCATCACAATTTTATTATATAAAACTGCCAATTCATATACGCGCATCATTCCTGATAATCCACCAATGTTTAATATGTCAGGTTGAAGTATATCTGGGTTTCCTAAATTAATTAAATCTCTGAATGCCCAAGGAGAAATTTCTTGTTCACCTGTGGAGACAGCACAATCTAGGGCATCTACCACTTGTTTTAATCCAGGGAAATCATATTGAGGAAGTGGTTCCTCAAAATGAGCTATTCCTATTTCTTCGAATTTTCTACCCTGTTCAATAGCTGTAGGAACAGAGTATCCAGCATTTGCATCAAAGCTTAATGGGCAATCATCTGGAAGCCATTCTCGACATTTTTTGAAAATCGCAAAATCTTTTTCTGGATTTGAGTCTTGTCTATAAGCTCTCCAGTCCATTCTGACCTTAAAGGCTCGGTATCCCTTGTCGTAACCTTCTTGAACCTCTTCTAACATTTCTTCAGGTGTTTTATTCCATCCGTTTCCTCTACTCCAATACAATGGTATTTCAGTTCTAGCAGCCCCTCCCAATAATTGATAAATGGGCAAGTTTGCAGATTTTCCTGAAATATCCCAAAGTGCTACATCTATTGCCCCAACAATCTGTGAAGGGAACTTAGTAGCATATTGTCCATGTCCAAGAGTTAACATTTCCCAAATTTGTCTTGGTCGAGTGGGATCTAAACCTTTAAGTAAAGGATTAATTAACTCATCTAAGTATGCTTGAGTAACTTTTAAGTTTCTTCCAGCCTCTGCAATTCCAGTTACCCCTTCTTCTGTTTCTACTTGCAAAACTAATTGTCCTGGTCTTCCTACAAAAGGTCTAGCATTATCTTCTTGAGGAGCTTTGATTCTATTCACTTTGATATTTTTGATTTTCATGATTTTCCTCTTGTAATTTAATTTGCTAATAACTGTTGATAATGAATTTTAAGAAAGTTACCTAATTTGGATAATTTCTGCAAATAAATCCCCACTCTTCATGTATACTTTTTTTAAGTGATTACCCAAAAAACAATTAAATCAAATCAATCTATTAATACGATTACTAGTAAAGAAGCTTTAAGTAAGCTGATATCAAATGCACTATCCAAAAATCATTTGAGTATTGATATTGAAGGGAATGGGTTTTTCAGATATCCAGAGCGAGTATGTTTGATTCAAGTATCTTTTGATAATCAAGCTCATATTATAGATCCTTTAGCAATTGATGATTTGATGGAATTGAGGAAAATCTTTGAGAATACAGACATTACAAAAATTTTCCATGCTGGAGACTATGATATTCGTAGTTTGAATAGAGATTATTCCTTTACTTTTAAAAATGTATTTGATACGAGTATTGGTGCTGCATTTTTGGGGTCTGAAAAATTGGGCTTAGATGCAATATTGTATGAATATGTGCAAGTTGAAATTAAGAAAGATAAGAAATTCCAAAGAAGTGATTGGACGATTAGGCCACTTCCGGATGAGTCAATAGAGTACGCTGCTGACGATGTTTTGTACTTAAGTGAGACTAGAAATGTAATGGAAAAAAGGCTGTCAGAATTAGCACGATTAGATTGGGTCAAAGAAGAATGTACTAGGCTGTCTCAAATTAAATTTCAACCTAAAAATGAAACTAATGCCTTTTTTGATGTTAAAGGAAGTATTGATTTAAATCCTAGAAGTTTAGCTGTATTAAAGTGTTTATATGAATTTCGTGAAGATGAGGCTATAGGTAAAGATAGGCCACCCTTCAAAATTATCTCTGATTCAGTAATAGTTGAAATCTCTAGAGAACCTCATCAGAATTTTTCTGAAATTTCTGGAATAGGAAATTGGGCAAATCGACCTAATTTACAACGACTTAAAGAGGTTGTTGAAAAAGGTATGGATATGGATCCTCAGTATAGGCCTCAAAAAAATAAACAAAGACTCAAAGGTATGACTAACAAAGAAAGAGAAAAAGCAAATATTCGACTTAAACAATTAAAAGAATGGCGAAAAAATTTAGGTCAAGAATTGAAATTAGATCCTAGTCTTCTTTGGCCTACATCAAGTTTAGCGAGATTGTCACGTTTCCCTGAATCTTTTGAAGAAGAATGTGAGCAACCTGAAGTTCGTGATTGGCAAATAAAAGAATTTGGAGATTCTATCTCTCAAAGTGCATCAAATTTATAATCTTTTTGATAAGGCGGTGATATGGAGATTCCCCTTTCGATCACAGAATTATTTTTGATAATTATTATTACGGCATTTTTAGTCAGTTTGGTATTTTTGTATTTTTTTTCCAAAGTGATAGTTTCTTATAAGAGGCAATTAAGAAGCCAGTCCGTGAAATTTGGTCAAATTTCTGAACAGTTTATTCCATTACACAAAGTGTTCCCTTGGGACTCAAAACAATTTAGATTTTTGGGAAGTCCAATTGATGGGATTCAATTTGAGGAAGATCAAATTATTTTACTAGAATTTAAGTCAGGAAATAGTGATTTATCAACTAAACAACGTAAAATTCGCAATTTAGTTGAAAATGGAAAAGTTGATTTTCAAGTGATTCGAGTAAAGTAAATTAGGAGTAAAAATGAACCCCAAAATTATAAAAACATGTTTGGAAATAGGTGAAATTTTAAAAAATCATAAACAAACTATAGCGGTGGCTGAATCTTCTTCAGGAGGATTAATTTCAGCTTCTTTATTGGCCATTCCAGGGTCGTCAGCTTATTTTTTAGGCGGGTCAGTAGTTTATACAAAAAGTTCTCAAAACTCTTTGTTGGGTATCACTGATGATGATCGAGTTGGAATTCGATCTTCTACTGAAGAATGTGCATTACTTTATGCAAATAAAATTAAGAATAAATTGAATTCCGATTGGGGGTTTAGTGAGACAGGAGCTGCCGGACCAACTGGAAATAGTTATGGGGATTCTGCAGGACATTCATGTTTCGGAATTGTAGGTCCTATTTCTGAATCTATGACATTAGAAACAGAGATGTCTGATAGAGAAAAAAATATGTTTGTTTTTACTGAAAATGGATTGAATTACTTTTTAAAGCATTTAAAGTCATATTATTCTCAGTCTTGATTACATATAATTTATAAGCACATAGTTTTAAAAATATTTTTTATTGGGGAATTAAATGACTTACTTTACTGAATTAGCATTAAAAAGAGCTTCAGTAACTATTTTGGCTTTTTTGTTGGTTTTAGGATATGGGATTTTTACATTTAGCCAATTACCTGTTGAAGTTTTACCTAGAGTTCAATTTCCACTATTAACAGTTAGTGCTTCTTATCCGAATGCTGGATCTGAAGATGTAGTTCAATATGTTACCGAACCTTTGGAGAAGCAAGTTTCAGGTCTTGAAGGTTTAAATTCAGTACAATCTATTACTTTTGAGGGTTCAACATTATTGTTGATGTTTTATGACTATGGAATTGATATGGATGTTGCCAAAAAAGAGGTTGAGTCACGTTTAGTGTCTATGGATCTTCCTGGCATCATGGAAACCCCAACTGTCAATAAATTAGATCCAGGTGCACAAGCAGTTCTTGAATTTAGTTTTATTACTGAAGGTGATATTAATTCTTTACAAGATATAGTTTCCACTCAAATTGAACCTTCTATATTAGGAATAGATGGAGTTAGTGATGTAGTAATAAGCGGAATTCAGAAATTTGATGTTGTAGTCAATGCAGACACAGAATCACTTTTTCAAAACGATATAAGCTTAGATAAAATTTCTCAAATTTTTGAAGAAATGAACTTTTCAATGTCTTCTGGATTTATTTTCGACGGAACAGGAGTTGTTTCTCTAAGAACATCTCATTCTGTCTCTACTTTACAAGATTTACAGAATATCGCTATTGGATCTAAAGACGGAAATCCGGTTTTATTAAGAGATGTTGCTACCATTTCCAAGATTCCATCTTCATCAAATTCTATTTCTAGAACAAATGGGAACCCAAGTGTCGGAGTTAGTGTATTTAAAGATCCTGAAGCTAATACTGTAGATGTTACTCAAGCAGTTTTAAATTCCGCAAATTCTCAGGCCGATAAAGCAGGTTTAGATACTGTAGTGATTTATAACGCAGGTCCTGATATAGAAAGTCAATTACAAACTTTGTTCAGTGAAGGGATTTACGGATTTTTGTTTGCTGTTGGTGGCGTATTTATATTTTTGTTAAATATTAAGCCAGGTTTGATTAAAGGCTTAGCATTATCATTGAGACCAACCATAGTTATTGCCTTAACCATTCCGGTAAGTATTTTAGGTGGCGTATTGATCATGGGCTTTACAGACCTAACACTTAATGTGATGACATTAGGAGGCCTAGCTTTAGCTGTTGGTCGAGTAGTGGATGACAGCATTGTCGTTTTAGAAAATGTTTACAGGCATATGCAAATGGGGGAATCAAAATTTGATGCCGCTTTATCAGCTACAAAAGAAGTAGCTGCTGCTATTACCTCTTCAACAATAGCTACAATAGTTGTTTTTGCTCCTTTGGCTTTCATTCAAGGGGTAGTAGGATCCTTCTTTTTACCTTTTTGTATTGCTGTTTCTTCTGCTTTGTTTGCCTCTTTAATCGTTTCTATTACTTTCGTTCCAGTAGTAGGTGCGGCTATTCTAAGACCCGGAGATATGATTCCAGATACCGAGAAAACGGGCAGTTTATCTTTTCTACAAAGAATTTATAAACCTGCTCTCATTTGGTCTTTACAACATAAAATTATTACTATATTAATAGCTTTGATACTCACTATGGGTAGCGTTTCTTTGCCTGCATTAGGGCTGATTCCTGTTACTCTGTTTCCTACCGGTCCTGCAAGAATTTTGTCAGTAGATATATCAGTTCCTCCTATACTTACTGAGGAACAAAAACTATCTAAAGTTTTAGATTTAGAGAAAGAATTGAAATCTAGATTAGATAAAGGTGAGATAGAAAATTTTGTTACTACAATAGGTGGTTCAGGTGTTTTTTCTAATCCTGATGAGGTTGGAGGTTTTGCGAGTATATTCGTTAGGCTTACTTCTGAAGCTCCTGATGATGTAGCAGAAGTACTAACTAATCAATTCCCTTCAGAGAGTTATGGAACTCAATATGAATTTGAAGAATTAAATGCAGCTGGTCCACCTCAACCGGGAGTAGAAGTAAAAATAGTAGGTAATAATTTAGAGGATTTATCTAGAGTAAACGATGAATTATTAGTATCTCTAAGAAGTTTAGATGGAGTAGATAATATTGAGTCAGACTTAACTGGAACAAGACCAGAGATGAATTTAGTTGTAAATTCATCAATTGCTTCAACTATTGGTATGACACCTCAAGAGGTGGCTATGGCAATCAGTGCCCCTATGAAAGGACAAGATTTAGGGGATTTGGTTTTAAATGAAGAAGAAGTGAATTTGAAATTAAAATTAATTACTGCTTCTATGTATGGCACTCAAGATCCCTTTCAGGGGTTCAACAATTTATCTATTAACGGTCCTTTAGGCTCTGCAACAATAGGTGAGTTAGTTACTATGAACAGAGTTGAATCACCTATTACTATTGCTAGAACAGACACCAATCGTTCAGCTACTATTACTGGAAAAATTATTAATGAAGATTCGCGTTCTGTTCAAATGGCGATAGATGCAGAAATAGATGCTATTGAATTACCAAACGGAATTGAAATTCAGACAGGTGGTATTTTTTCAGATATTGCGGAAGGTTTCCAAGATATCTTTTTAGCAATGGCGATCAGTATTATTTTAGTATTTTTGGTAGTTTCAGGTAGTTTGGGGTCTTTGAGGGATTCTTTAGTGATTCTTCTAAGTTTACCTTTAGCTAGCATTGGAGCATTTGTTGGTTTAGCAATAACAGGTCGATCTTTAGGGTTACCTGCAATGATGGGATTGTTATTACTCATTGGTTTAGTTGTAACAAATGCGATTGTTTTAATTGCATTTGTTCAACAATTGCGTGAAGAGAATTTTTCAGTAAGAGAAGCACTTGTTGAAGGAGGGCTTGTCAGATTAAGGCCTATATTGATGACAGCTTTTACTACTGGTTTGGCTTTACTACCTTTGGCAGCATTTGTAGGTAATGAGGGAGGAGGAATTATCGGTGAAGATTTGGCTACTGTTGTGATTGGTGGGTTAGCAAGTTCAACTTTTTTAACTTTGTTAATAGTTCCAATAGCTTATGAGTTCATGCACTCTACATTACCCAAACTATTTGGAAGAAATAAAAGAGAGCTCTAAAAAAAGAGCTCTCTTTTGTTTCATACTCTAACGAATTTTTGCATTCTTGCGCCTTCTAATGTTTCCCCTACATATAGGCTACCTTCAGAATCTATTCCCAAAGCATGAGCAGCCATTATGTCTCCATGTTCTCTTGTGCTTTGTCCCCAACCACCTAGCCATTGTCCGGTTTTAGTTAAAATCTTTACTCCTGAATTAGGAGAAACTAAGTTTGGAGTAACTCGAGTGCCTTGGCGATGTCCTAATTCTGAAACAAATGCTGCTCCATCATTACCTAAAACAATTTGATTAGGTCTGTGTACACCCTTCCAATGAGAAACATATTGTCCTTCAGGTGTGAAAATTTGAATTCTATTATTTTCTCTGTCGCATACGTAAACAAGTCCAGTTGGATCTACAGCTACTCCATGGGGTAGCATAAATTGACCAGGTCCAGTACCTCTTTCTCCCCATGATCTAATTAATTTTCCTTGAGGGGAGTAATGATGCACTCTAGAGTTTCCGTATCCATCTGAAATATATATAGATCCGTCTAAACCAAAAGCAATATCTGTAGGTTGATTAAAAGGCTCTCCACTTTGTTCTACAGATGGTTGATGAGGGGTTCCAAGAATCATTAATTGTTTTCCATCTATAGTCCATTTCCGGACAGTATGGTCTCCAACATCTGTTGTCCAGATTGATCCATCTGGGCCAATTTCTATGTGATGAGCCCTTGTAAATTGTCCTTCACCCCAAGAATCAAGAATTTTTCCAGATTTATCTAAAACTATTATGGGGTGTTCACTTCTGTTATATGCAAAAATTCTATCTTCTTTATCTACAGCAACCCCAACAACATGATTCCATTCCCACCCTTTTGGTAAAGGGGCCCATTCTGGAACACTTTCGTAGGTATATTCACCGTAGCTTACCTTTAATGCTTTATCAGGCATGGTTTGATCCTTGTATAAGTAATTGATTAATTCTCAGGTTAGGTGTCTGAGATTTGCTATGTTAACAGACACGTTGATTGACACAAAATTTTGTGAAATATAGACTTTTCTTTTACGTCTAAAACAATGAGAGTAGTTTGTATAACCTTATTAATCAGTATTCTTTAATTTTCACATCTGTTTTTTTTGTAATTATATTTTCTTTAATAGGATTACGATTTTTTTCAGCAAAATATGTACTAGTCTTTGTTATCGTAAGTTTAATTGCCATGATTTTGTTCCAGTCAATTCAAAAAAATTCAAATCAAGACATGTCAAGTGTACAAAGTTTTGAAAATATTCGCTCTTCAGGTTCACCTTATCTTCTTTATATGTATTCTGATTATTGAGTGGGGTGTTTAACGTTGAACCCTATCGTGAATAGGTTAGAGTCTGAATTGAGAAATGAATACAAGTTATATAGAGTTGATGTTCACTCCGTTGTAGGGAATCATATTACTGACTTGATTTCTACTAAAATGATTCCAACATTTGTGTTTTTTGATGAAAATGGCAAAGATATTTTTATTAAGCATAGTGTTCCCACAAAAGAAGAAGTTTATGAAAAATTTAAGAGTAGGTAGATTAATTTGACTAAAAAAATTTTTGTTACTAGGCCAATAGTTCCTGATGCGATTGATAAACTTAAAAGTTTTTTTCAAGTTGAGGTTTGGAATGAAACTACGCCTCCACCCAAATCTGTGCTTATAGAAAAATCTGTTGAATGTGATGCTTTTATGATTGAGGCTAATGATCCTATAGATAGCGATGTGATTAATGCAGCCAAAAATTTAAAAATTGTATCTACTAGAGCTGTTGGATATGACAATATAGATTTGTCATATGCTACATCCAAGGGTATTTTGATTGGAAATACCCCCGGAATTTTACATGAATCTTGTGCAGATTTTGCTATGGGTCTTATTTTGACTTTAGGGAGAAGAATTTCATATTCTCATTACAACGTTTTAAAAGGTAACTGGAAAGTTTTTGATCAAACTCCATATTTAGGAAATGATATACATGGAAAAACTTTAGGCCTTTTGGGTGTGGGTATGATAGGCAGTGCTGTTGCGAAAAGAGCTAGCGGTTTCAATATGAAAATCATTTATCATTCTCGTTCTCGTAAGATTGATCTTGAAAATCAATTGGGATTAATTTGGAAATCAAGTTTGGATGATATGTTGCAAGAAGCTGATTATGTTTCAGTTCATGTCCCTCTGAATGATGATACAAAAAAAATTATTGGCAAACGTGAACTAGATTTGATGAAATCCGATTCTTTTTTGATTAATACTTCTAGAGGTGGAACTATTGACCAACTAGCTTTGACAAATGCATTAAAAACCCATCAGATTTCAGGAGCTGCATTAGATGTAACGGATCCTGAACCTATTGCACATGATGATCCGTTAGTTTCGATGGAAAATGTGATAATTACTCCCCATATTTCTAGTGCAAGTGCAGCTACTTTAAGAAATATGGGAATTATGGCAGCAGATAATATAATCAACTTCTTTACAGAAGGGAAAATGCTAGCATGTTTGAATCCAGAATTGCTGAGTTAATTCTGATCAAATCCTTCTACAACAAAACTTTCACTAGTTGAGGCTCCTTGACGAATAGCTGCAACTGGTTTGTATTCTTCTGATTCACGAAACTCTTTCATTTGTTCTATAGTAGGAAATTCCAAAATTACGACCCTATTGGGCTTCCATGTAGTCGTGTCTGAGTGAATTTCTCCACCCCTGACGATATATCTCCCACCAAATTTTTTAATGATCGGTGGAACTAATTTCATATATTCATTATATGCATCCCAATCTTTAACATTAATACTGGTAATTGAATAAACTGACATGAAATCTCCTTATGTTGAACTTGATAGAATTCCTGTTCCTGGATATTGATTTGTAATAATTGTTTTGTTGTGAATTAGATGATTGCCTCCTACTAGGACGTTTGAAATTCCATTAGGAGGTGAAGTGGGATTAGTGTATGAAGAAGTATCTATAATTGTATTAGGATTAAATGTCACAATATCTGCATGAGCTCCTACTTGAAGTCTCCCCTTTTTTTTGAAAATTGGAGCTCTTTTTTCTAATCTTTGAGCAGGCATGATAGTCATTTTTTTTAGAGCATCTATAAGAGTAATTTGTTTTTTTTCTCGGACATATTCACCTAGAATTTTTGAAAAAGTTCCTGCAGTTCTAGGATGACCTTTTCCATTTTCAATAATGCTATCTGTAGCAATCATTGTGAGAGGATGTTTAACTGCATAATCTAAATCATTTTGAGGAGTAGAAAATGCAATAACCCACCCTCCTGTTTCTCTATAAGTATGGAATGTACTTTCTGTTAAATATTCTCCCGTGTCTGGTCGCATCAGCTTGTCATAGGAAATTCCATATTGTGATTGCCACCCTTCTTCGAATAGTTTAGATTCAATTTTAGTCATTCCAGCAGTGTAAGGGTAACACTCTGTTGAAACGTCTAATCCGGATTTTTTTGCTCCTTGGATCATATCTAACAGTATTGGGACAGCTTTCATTCCTGTGCTATTGATATGCACGACGTGTAATGCAGCTCCGGTAACGGCAGATGCTGCTATCACTTCCTCTAATGCTTCTATAGAGTTGTTAGGTTCCCTATGCCCTTTTCCTCTCAAGTGAACATGACAGGACACATTATATTCAGCAGCGATTTTAAAAAGTTCAATCACCTCTAATTTAGTACATGCTCTAGTGTAATCTAAGCCAAATCCTACAGCTAAAGCACCCTGTTCTAATCCTTCAGTAATCAAATGTTTCATTTTTAAGATTTCCTCATTAGAGGCTTCTCGACTTCCTGCATCCCCTGCTGGAACAAAATCTCCTGGATCATCCATCACCTTCATCCTTACAGGTATATGCCCTATACTTGCTCCAAAATTTATCCTAGATTGTCCTTCCCATTTTTTGTAAAAGCTTTTAATGTCGGCAGTTCCAACTTCTAATTCTAGAGTAGTCGTAACCCCATCAAATGCTTGTAGTTCGAATATTTGATTGTCCTGAGGGTGTGAGTGGAGATCAATAAAACCGGGAGAGATGATTTCATTTTTAGCATCAATGGTTTTTTCAGCATCAATGTGACCATCGGATATTTCAGTAATAATTCCATTGGTAATTCCAACATTTTTAAATGCAATTAATTCTGTTTCTGGATCAATGATTTGACCATTTATAATAGACAGATTATTTTTCATCAGTCACCCATAGTTTTTGGATCTACCATTTCATAAAATTCTATATGTTGACTTTCCAATAATGGCCTATATTTTTTAGCAACTTCAATTGCTTCAGCTGGAACTTTATTTCCTTCTCGACTAGGAGATTGAATGGATTCATCTTGCCATTCTAGTATTACGATATTTTGTTCTCCGGGAAGAGTGTAACCATTGTAGGAAACGGTAAAATCACCTCTGTGTCCTGCATCTCTGTAAATTTTGGCTTGTTCGTATACTAGTTTTGCTACGTCAGAAGCAACTCCGGGTTGTGTTTTGTATACTCGTCGAATTCTATACATTTTTTACCTACTTTTTGATATTTTCATTTAAGCTTTTAGCACCTGTTTGAATCCAAGAAATCCAACTAAATGCAATAAAAGTAACCCCTAGATCGATGAAATCATTGATTTCATTTAATGGAGATAAAGTTCCGGCAATTTTGTTTTTTGATACTATTTTTTTGATAGTATTTTTGACAACTTGTTTGACTTCAGGATTGCTTGCGCCACCAAGAAAACCCATAGTTTGAGCTAAATCACCTGGTGCAACAAAAAACACGTCAATGTTATCCACTTCTAAAATTTCATCAATATTGTTAACAGCTAAAATATCTTCTATCAAAACAATTACTAGTGTTTGATCGTTAGCTTTTGAAAAATAGTTTTCTACTCCAATTCCTTGTCTACTTGTGTATGAACCTCTCTGGCCAATCGGGTGAAATTTACTTGCGTCTACTACTGCTAACGCTTCTTCTTTTGTGTTTACATGAGGTACTACAATTCCTTGTGCGCCTAAATCTAATGTACGGTATATCACTCCAGGGTCGTTTTGATGTACTCGAACTATAGGAGTTAGATTGGATAAGTCACAAGATCTAGTAAGATCTGGTATGTTACTGAAATCGACAGGTCCATGTTCTCCCTCCAGCCATATTCCATCAAGATTCAATGTTGAAAAATGTTCTATTAGGTCACTTGAAAAAGGTCCCAATGGAACTTTAACAATTTCACTGTTATGTAATTTTTCTTTTGTTAAATTAATCCTCAATTCTTTCATATCTTTTAAAACCACTTTTCCTTATCTACAATATTAATTAATTCTTGGTTTTTCAAAAATAATTTGGCGTTGTTTTCTAAAATTTCATATCTTCTATTATTCAGATTTGCAGCTTCAGCTACTGCAACATGAGGAGTCAACATTACATTGTCTAAAGACCATAATTTATGATTATCGGGCAAGGGTTCAATTTCATATACATCCAAACCACATCCTGCAATTTCATTAGATTCTATTGCATTAACTAAATCATCTAATTTACATACCATGCCTCTTCCAACATTAATAAAATATGCTGAGTTTTTCATGATTTTAAATGTTTTAGTGTTAAACATGAATTCAGTTTCAGGGGTATGGGGGACAGTAGAAATTACAAAATCAGCTTCTGGTAAATACTTATCTATATCTGTAGGTAGATGCATTTCTATTCCGTCAATTTTATATTCTGGTCGAGGGTCAATTCCAATGACTCTCATACCAAATTCTCTACATAGCCTTGCTGTTTCGTGACCTATACCACCCACTCCATTTATTAAAACAGTTGAATCACCTAGAAAAACGTATGGAGTTTTTCTAGCATTTCTATTCCATTTTTTTTCAGATTTTGATTTTGAATACCAAGGTAAACCTCTTGAAAGACCTAAAAGAAACATCATAATATGATGTGAAATATGATCCCAATAAATCCCTCTAGGATTAGTAATCGTTAATTCATGTTTACATAAATCTTCGTAGTAATATCCAAAAAAAGGTCCTGCATCAGGATTATGTAACCATTTAATTTTCTCTGCTTTTTTTAATGTTTCAGGTGGAATCCACCCCATTGCAGCGTCTGCATCCACAATCAGATCTAATGCAATTTCATCAGTTTCAGGTGAATGAACTTCGAATTCTGGAAGAGTATCTGAAAGTCTAGCAGCGAATTCTTTTTTTAAATCATCTTGTGGTGGCATAAAAACGAACTTAGGCAAATGTAACTCCTTATTGACCTTTGAAGTAAAAATCATTTATTTTAACAATGGTGAGAATATAACATTTTGTAGGAATAATAGTACATGGAAACACGAAGACTTGGAAAAACTGAACATCACAGTACTGTTGTAACATTTGGGGCTTATTCAATTGGTAAAGTTTCACAGGATGAAGCTGATAGCGCAATTCAGATGTGTTTAGATTATGGTGTAAACCACATCGATATAGCTCCAGGATATTCTGATTCTATGGAAAGAATTGCTCCATGGATGCCTAGTTTGCGATCTCAAATGTTTTTGGGCTGTAAAACTCCAATGAGAACCCGTGATGAAGCTTGGAGAAATGTTGAAGATATTATGAGGAGAATGAATGTTGATTCTTTTGATTTGTTTCAATTACATTCCGTAATTGATTTAGAAACTTTAGACGTCGTAATGGGTCCAAATGGAGCTATTCAAACTTTAATCGAGATGAGAGATCAGGGACTGACAAAGTATTTAGGAATTACTGGTCATGGTCCTGCTGTTGCACAAACTCATTTAGAAGCTCTAAATAGATTTGATTTTGACACAGTTATGTTTCCAGTAAATGTTGCCATGTATAGAGGTATAGATTATAGGAGTAATGCAACAAAATTGATCGATGAATGCCATAGAAAAGATGTAGGAATTCAATGTATTAAAATGATTGCAAGGGGTGGTTGGGGAGATTCAAAAAAAGAATGTGGAACTTGGTATGATCCATTTAGAACTCAGTCAGATATTGACGATGCGCTTTGGTGGCAACTTTCTCAAGATATTCATACCGCACCTACTTGTGGTGAATATGATTTGCTGGCTAACGTTTTAGATTCTGCGTCAAGATTTCATAATCTTTCAAGTAGTGATCAATTATTAATTTTAGATCGTTTAGTGCCTTCTAGACCTGAACCTAAATTGGCTATAGGGATTTAAGGGTAGCGATAATTTCTTAATCCTGAAACGAATTTAAAAATTGCTAATACAACACATATAGAAACTACTCCTCCCAGTATCATGGTGTTTCCTGCACCTATTCTAGAGGACATAAAACCTACGTGAAAAGTGCCTATATTGTTTGCTCCCATAGCACAAAAAGAATGGAAACTAACAGCTCTTCCTCTCATGTTGTCAGGGGTTGTTAGTTGTACTGTAGTTTGCCTGGTAGTCATGCCTATAGCGTCTGTAGCGCCAAGTCCAGCTATAATGATTGATCCAACAGTAAGTATGAAAATTGTATTGAGGTCTAAATATTGTATGGAACCGAACGCAAACAACAATAATGCATATGTTCCTGTGGCATACAATACTAACATTCCTTTTGATCTGTAATTAGCTAGAGATAAAACCAAGAAACTACCTGCAACACCTCCTAATGAGTTGGCAGCTGACAAAGGACCAATAGCCCATGGACCTTGTCTGAATAATTTATCTACTATTAAAGGCATGATTTCTCTATAAAAACTTACTACTGTAACTCCGATGTCTAGAGCATAAAGTCCCGGCAATATAGGATGGTTTTTTACAAATTTAAAACCTTCATAAATTCTTTTGATCATAGATGTATTTTGGGTGTTTTTATTTCCATCAATGTTGTATTTAAGGCGTACAAATAATGGGAAGATTGTTGCAGGTACGGAAAAAATTACAGCAGTTAAAAATGCTCCCTCTAGCCCTATCAGTTCAATAGTTGAGGAAAAAAGTAAAGGAGTAAGTATCATGCTGATTTGAAAAGTTGCTGTATTTGAAGTTACAGCATGCATCATGTGTGATGAAGGTATGACATTTGCAGTCAGAGCAGATCGGGCTGGAGCTCCTAAAGTACTAGTTAATCCTAAAATTCCAACGATTGAGTATATATGCCATGGATGTAAATTATCAGTGACAAATAAAATTGTAGCTAATCCTATTAAGAAAAAACTAAAGGATTGTGTAGATGCAATTAGTTTTCTTCTATCTAATTGGTCAGCAAATGCTCCGCCGAATAGATTGGAAGGCATTTGAACAGCTAATTGCACTAGTCCTAGTAGACCTAGTTGTAAGCCCGACCCAGTTTCTTGGTATAACCAAACCCCAAATGTGAGAATTCTTGTTTGCATAGTTACAGATGCACATAATCCCGAAATCCACAGAAGTCTGAAGTCTCTGAAAGAGAAAGCTGACCAAGCTTTTATATTGTTAGTTTCTTGGGAATTATTTGACAAAAGTTACACGGTTTTAATGAGATTTAGGAAATAAACTTACCACAAATTTATCATTTTGCGTGTTATGATTTTTTAGAGTGGTGTATATGAAGCAATTAGATCCAATTCGAAAATATTTATATTATTTTGCAGGGTTTTTATTCTTGGGAATTGGTATTGCAGGTTACTATTTACCTATATTGCCGGGCACAGTGTTTTTAATTATTTCTGCTTCATGTTTTATTCGCTCTAGCGATAGGATGTATAAATGGGTTACTGAGCATAAGTTGTTTGGATCATTAGTAAAAGATTATTTAGAAACCGGCGCTATACCTCAAAAAATTAAGTACATAGCAATTTCATGTATTTGGATAGCTTCTTTCATATCCACTGTTTCTATTTATTTAAGCGAATATGATTACTTCTACATTTTGTTAATCATTTTGATATCGCTAGCATCTATAGGTACTTGGTTTATTGCTTCAAGACCAACAAAATTTTAGTCTAAGACTGATATTTTTATTTGAGGATCTTTTTCGCCTTTCTCTAAAGCTTTGATGATTGTTTCGGCAAGTAACTTTGCAGACTCTGGACTAAGTTCAACAGAAACCCTAGAGCCTACTCCCATAGATTTATTGACAAAATCTATGTTGACACCATATTCCCAGGGAGCATGAAAAGGGTGATCATAAAAAACGTTTGCTTGCTCTAGTGGAAACCAACCTTCTGTACCTTTTCCACTTCCCGTCATATTTGCTTGTTCACAAATCATAGTACACATATATCACCTACGAAATATTTTTTTCTAAAAATGTAAAAACTTTTTGCCAGGCGTCTACTGAGGAGCTTTGGTGGTAAATGGGTCTGTCGTAATACATAAATCCATGACCGGCTTCAGGGTACCTGTGGAATTCATAATTTTTATTTGCAGATTTGAGCTCTGATTCATGTTGATTAACTTGGTCGGGAGTTGGGCTTTGATCTAAATCGCCAAATAAACCTAATAATGGGGCATTAAGTTGGGAAGTAAACTCATTTGGGGATTTTGGTTGTTTTTCTGTTAACTGACTAGAATTCATAATTACATTACCACCCCAGCACTCTACTATTGCATCGAAAATATCTAATTTACACCCAGCTAAAAAAGCATGCCTTCCACCAGAGCAAGTTCCAAAAGTACCTACTTTTCCATTGGAATTAGGTAAGGACAATATGAATTCTGCACTAGCTTGGAGGTCTCCCATGCATTGATCATCAGAAACTCCACCTTCCGCCCTAACTGCCGCCGCTACGTCTTCAGGTGTTCCCTTTCCTTCTCTAGAATATAGATCTGGACTTATAGCCAAATAACCGTGATGAGCGAATTTTCTTGTAAATTCTCTATATAGTTCATCCCAGCCTGGCAAATGGTGTATGACAACTATTGCCGGAAATGGGCCAGGGCCTTCTGGTCTAGCAAAATATGCATTTATTTCATCTCCATTGTAGCCTTTGATAGTTGTTGTATTAGCTATCATTCCTTCGAATTGATCTGTAGTGTACATATTTCCTCCTAATTATTTACATAAATACAGCTGAACCAACTCCTCCTCCAGCTGCTATAGCCTCACCTGCAATAGATGATGAAATGGGAGATGCTAAGAACGTTGCTACTGCTGCTATGTCATCAGAAGTAGGAACTTTTCTGGTATCTAATCCTTGAGAAGCACGAGTCTCAATTTCTTTGATTGGAACACCTTCTTCTTGTGCTTGTTGTGCTTGTTTGGGTTCAGTGGCCTCAGTTACAGTAATCCCGGGATGAATTATATTCACATTGATGCCTTTAGGACCTAATTCTGAGGACAATGTTTTTGTCATATGAGTTAATGCTAGATTTCTCATCCCACTTAAAGCACCTCCACTTCGAGCCGCTAATCCACCAATATTAATAATTCTTCCCCAACCATTTTGAATTAAATATGGAGCTGAATATTTAGCCACTCTAAGGTATCCAACTACTTTAGTATCAATATCTTGAAGAAGATCTGATTCATTTGCAGTTTCTAATGGACCCATGACTAAACCGCCAGGAGCAGCAGCATTATTTACAACAATCTCGATTCCATCCAAAAAGTTAGCAGAATCGTCGATAAATTTTTTGACTTCCTCAGTATTTAAAGTATCAGTTACAGAGTAATTGACTTCTACTCCGAATCGTGAACTGATTTCTTGGGCAGTCTGTTTGATAGATTCGAGATTTCTAGAGCAAATCGATAAACTTACACCTTCTTCAGCTAGTGAATATGCTATTGCTTTTCCGATTCCTCTACTAGCCCCTGTGATGATTGCTTTTTTACCTTTTAGATTTAATTCCATATTTATTCACCCTGTAAAGCTCTTATGATTTTTTCACCTTCATTTTTCCAAAAAGAATAAAGGATTGTAATATCTGTCCCTACAGAAAAGTGTCTCACTCCCATATCCAAATATTTTTTTGTTTCGTCAGAAGAATTTATTTCTGCTCTGGGATGGACACCTTTTTCCAGAGCCATTTTAAAAGTTTTCATTTGAGCTTCTACTACCTCTGGATCATTCATTTGCCGAGGTTTACCAATATTCATTGAGAAGTCAGCTCCTCCCCATTGAACCATTTCAACTGCAGGATTTTCAAGAATCTCTTCTAGATTGTCTACCGCACCTTTCTTTTCAATCATAAAAGCTAAAACTACATCGGCTATGTTATCTACGTATTCTTGGCTTCCTCCATATCCCATATATGAATTTCTTCTAGTTGCTACTCCATATAATCCTCTATGTTCTGGATGGTCAGGTCTTGCAGCCCTGATGCATTCTTGTACTTCTTCGACAGTCCTTACGTCAGTGAATAAAATACTTTGGTATCCTGCTCCAATTCCCCTCTGTGCTAGATAGGGCATTAAGCTTTGGTCAATTTTTAACATGCTTCCCATGTTAAAAAGTTCAGATGTTCTGCACATATTGTCTAAATCGTGTAAATCAGATGGCCCATATTCTGCTACGAATTCCACATAATCATATAAGCCTGTATATCCTATTGCTTCAATCTCAGCCGGCCAAACACTGTGAATATGAGTGCTTAATGTTGGTTCACCTGCTTCTAATTTTTGTCTGATAATGTTTTCACGCATTAATTTCTCCTTCAGATACATAAATTTTTGTAAAGCTTTGCTAGGTTAACAGAAAATCTTGTTGAGAAATCATACTTTTATTTTTATTTGTATATATTGTGTATTTTTTTTATAAGTCTATAATTCTGCTACTAACAATAATCTTAAGGTGATGAAATTAATAAAACTTGGGTTTTTGGAGTTCCAATACAATTCTTCTTAGTAGCACTATTAAGTTTTGTATTGTTTGTTTATTTTGTTGCTGCAATAGCAGATTCTAGAATTGAAGAGCGTTCAAATACTTTAGTTAAATCAAACGATCCTCAGTCCTCATATGCATGGGAAAAAGCTGCATTATGGGCCTGTCCTTTACATTAATATGAATACTCAATACTCAGATAAAACATTTTATTGGCATTATGCTTGGGTAATAGTTTTTATAATTTTTGGAATGCAAATTGTTGGCTCTTCTATAAGAATGGCTTTTGGAGTGTTTGTAGATCCGTTAGAACAAAGATTTGCGTGGAGTCAGTCTAATATTGGAATTGCTTATGCTGTAGGAATGATAGTTACGGCAATTTCATCTCCCTGGGCAGGAAACCTTGGAGATAGATTAGGTGCTAAAAAAACTATGTACTTTGGAATCATTCTTTTTTTAGTTGGAATGATCATGACTGCATTTATTAGAGAATGGTTTTCTTGGCAATTTAATTTTTTTAATATTCAAATTTCATTAGGTTTATTGCATTTTTGGATTTCTTATGGAGTTATTTTAGGTGTAGCTCAATCTATATTCTTAGTTCCGTTAATTCCAGCTGCTATGATTTGGTTCAGAAGACATTTAGGACTAGCGATGGGATTGATAATGACTTCATGGGGAGTTGGTCCTGCAATAGCAACACCTTTGGTAGCAATTTTAGTTGATTCAATGGGATGGAGAAATGCATTTTTATCTATAGGGTTTGGATCAAGTTTATTAATGATGATTATGGTATTTTATTTTCGTGATCGTCCTTCTGATATTGGAGCCCTAGAATATGGAAGCCGTCCAGGAGACGAACCAATTAGTACTTCTTTGCCTCCAATAGTATTATTAAATGAATTTCATAGACATATGAAGAAGACTGCAGCATATTGGAATATGAGCTCTATACATTTTTTGGGCTGTGTAGGCCATGCGGTTATATTAATTTGGATAATTCCTTTTGCTACCACAAAGGGATTAACTGTTCTAGAAGCCTCATTAATTTCAAGTTTAATGGCTATGATTAGTGTTTCTACTAGATTAGCAACTCCAATGTTGTGTGAAAGATTTGGAGTTAGGTCTGTTATGACTATTTTTTATGTTTTACAAGGTTTGCCTGTATTAATTTTATTTTTTACATCTATTCCATTTGTATTCATTTTATTTGCCATAACCTTCGGGATTGGATATGGTGGCGAAACAGGTGGATTTCCTATTTTGAACAGAAAATATTTTGGCCATGCACCTATGGGTAGGGCTCATGGATTTCAAATGTTGGGTGCTGGGATAGGAATGGCTCTTGGTGGATGGGTTGGTGGTCCAATTTATGACATATCAGGTTCATATAATTGGGCTTTGGCAATAAGTGTAGTTGCTAGTTTAGGTGGAGCGATTAGCATTGTGCTTTTAGAAAGCACTTCAAAATTATTGATTCCTGATTGGAAGAAAGCGGAAAAATCATTTTTGGAAACTAAAACCGAGGCTAATTAAACTAATTTAAGGAATCAAAATGTCTTATAAAGAGATAGTAAATTTTACTGCCACTAAAATGCGACAATTAATTTCTGATAAACAAATTTCTTCTGTGGAATTAATGGAAGCACATTTGAATCAGATTAATGATGTTAATCCTCATGTGAATGCTATTGTTACACTTGATGCAGATTTAGCTATGAATCAAGCAAAAATATCTGACAAATTACTTAACGAAAATCACCCGGTTGGAATTTTACATGGTTTGCCAACTGCGCATAAAGATTTAGTGCCCACTAAGGGGATGCGTACAACTTATGGATCTCCACTCTATAAAGATTACATTCCTGACTTTAGTTCGCTAATTGTTGAGAGAATGCAATCTGCTGGGGCTATAACCATAGGAAAAACTAATACTCCTGAATTTGGGGCTGGATCTCAAACCTATAATGAGGTTTTTGGGGAAACATTAAATCCTTATGATTTGACTAAGACTTGTGGAGGAAGTAGTGGAGGAGCAGCAGTTTCATTAGCGTCTAGAATGTTGCCCATTGCTGACGGGTCTGATACAGGAGGTTCTTTAAGGAATCCGGCTAATTATTGTAATGTGGTTGGTTTTCGTACTTCTCCTGGTCGAGTTCCAGTTTTTCCATCAAATGCTGGTTGGAGTCCAACTTCAGTTCAAGGTCCTATGGCAAGAAACATTGAGGATTGTGCTTTATTGCTAGCAGCTATTTCTGGACCAGACAATAGAGTTCCTATTTCAATCACTGAGCCCGGTGATACATTTTTAAAGTCATTGGCAAGAAGCTTTAAAGGTACAAAAATCGCATGGAGTAGTGATCTAGGTGGCTTACCCGTTGACTCTAGAACTATAAATGTAATTGAATCTCAGAAAAATGTGTTTTCTTCTTTAGGTTGTGAAATAGTGGATGATTGTCCTGATTTTTCAGAGGCTGATGAAAGTTTTAGAATATGGCGAGGATGGGGCAGAGAGCTTA
>JAKUTY010000053.1 GCA_022447825.1 SAR202 cluster bacterium | reverse complement strand
AAATTACGCCCAGGATTTCCTGAAGTCAAAAACATGATTCTAATCCCGTGGCTAAGATACATATTTAGCTTAGAAGAAAGTGGAATATGGGAATTACTCATAGAAAGACTTGATAAATCAACTCACCTTAATTCTAATATTGCAGCAAACACTATTTTAGACGAATTAAAAAATTTAGAGTACTTAGAATTATTAGATGTAATTAAAGGCGACCAATATCAAACAATTTGGCCCAAAGAGTCAGATTAAAATGATTTCTATAATCGGAGGTACAGGCCCAGAAGGACAAGGACTGGCATTGCGATTAGCAATGGCTGGAGAACAAATATTTATTGGATCTAGAGAAGAATCTCGAGGGAAAGAAATAGCAGAACAAATCCTAGAAATCAAAAATATTCCTCCTATAACTGTTAATGGAGGAAGTAATTTACAAGCAGCAAAACATGGAGAAATTGTCATCATCGCTACTCCATACGCAGGGCACAAACAAACATTGATTGATTATGCCAAATTATTAAAAAACAACATAGTAATAGATGTTGTTGTCCCATTCTCATTTTCAAAAGGGCAAATTTCGACATTACCAGTTTCTGAAGTATCTGTAGCTGAAGAGGCTCAAGAAATCCTCAAAGAATCGAAAGTAGTTGGTGCATTTCACAACGTCAGTGCTGAAGATCTGCTAATACCAAATAAAATGATGGATTGTGATGTCATTATTTGCTCAAACGACCAAAACAGCACAAACAAAGTAATTGAATTAGCAGAAAAAATCGGTGGACTTAGAGGGATTGATGGGGGCAAACTTCATAATTCAAGATATGTAGAAGATTTCACCGCCCATTTTATTAATATCAACAAAATCTACAAAACACATTCATCAATTAAAATTTCAGGCATTTAAAAAATCATGTCTATCAAAGAAATATTAGAAATCCCTCATCCTATTCTTAGACAAAAAGCAAAAAAGGTTCGGAGAATTGATAAGAGTATGCTCAAAATTGCACATGATATGGTAGACACATTGCATGAAGCAGGTGGAGTGGGACTAGCAGCAAATCAAATTGGAGAACTTTGGAGAATAATAGTTTTACAAATGCCAGAAGAGGACAGTTCAAGAATATACTTTAACCCTGAAATCGTTACAATTAACGGTAAAAGAGAAGTAGAAGAAGGCTGCTTAAGTATACCAGGATATTTAGGGCTAGTAGAGAGATCTGTCTCAATCAAATTTATTGGCCTTGACCATAATGATATTCAGGTAAAATTTAGTGCAGAAGACCTACTATCTCAAGCCATTGAACATGAAGTTGATCATTTAAACGGAATTTTGTACACCGATCATTTAGTCGAGCACCAAACACTTTATACAATAGAATCAGTATCACAAAAAAACGATCCAGTTAATGATTTTGATCAAGATGTCCCATCTTCTATAGAAATAAAATAATTTTTTATCTCCCTATACAATGTCACGAGATCAAAGACACGATATAATGTTTGGGTTGTATCGCAAAAGATGATCTATAATGTGATTTTATTATAGAAAAACATTGTAATTGCCTTATAGAATTGAATTAGTACATCTTACTGGGAGAAAATATTGAGAAGAAATGCAAGATCTATAATTTCTATTGTTCTTGTAATAGTGATTTGTAGTCTGATATTAACAAATCAAGAGATTAAAATCAGCAACTTTGAAAGAGGTAGCGATGCGATACTAGGATTAAGTCTAGGCTTAGATCTTCAAGGTGGAAGCCATCTAGTGTATCAATCGGACTTATTTGAAGACGACAAATATATTCAACCTACTGCTGACCAAATGCAATCACTAGTCAAAACTATAGAAAGAAGAATCAACTCATCTGGACTAGGTGTTCCAATTATTCAAATATTAGGAGAAGATAGACTTCTTATACAATTACCGGGAATAAAAGACCCATCAAGAGCAAAAGACTTGATTGGAGAAACGGCAAGACTTGAATTCAAACATCGAACATTTGACACAACCCCTATCCCTGTAACAGAAATTTTACCTCAACACATTGAAAGCATTT
>JAKUTY010000052.1 GCA_022447825.1 SAR202 cluster bacterium | reverse complement strand
CCACCCACCTCAATCGGCAGTTTTAGCTGTAGGAACAGTAACTGAAAAACCTATAGTAAAAGATGGAGAAATAGTCATAGGACAAACTATGGTTGGAACAATTTCTGCTGATCACAGAATCGTAGATGGCGCAGAGGGTGCAGAATTTTTAGTGGAAGTTAAAGCGCTCCTAGAAAACCCAATGAGCATGGTCGTTTAATGACTGTACAAGGATATGGACATGTCTTTTCTAGGAACCCTCTAAATAGAGGTGAAGTAGAAAGAAGAGATGAAGAGTTAATTAACCAAAAAAGCTACGATCAAAATAGTTTATTTATTGTAATGAGAGACTTAAATCTATTAGTAGATACTTCATCTTCCAAATTAGTTTGGCTTACCAGAGAAGAATTAGATCAAAAAGGTGTTAATAA
The DNA here is from genome assembly GCA_022447825.1 of SAR202 cluster bacterium. Taxonomy (GTDB): domain Bacteria; phylum Chloroflexota; class Dehalococcoidia; order Lucifugimonadales; family UBA826; genus AG-426-M11. Next base: position 1,750 of record JAKUTY010000052.1, on the reverse strand, counting down.
TCCCTCAATTTTCCTAGGTATTTTAGATGGTATTTATCACTTTGCAGTTTCAGTCACCCAAGATCAATTTCCTGATCAACAACTTTTAAAAACTAATCCAAGTTATAGATTCACTGACATCAGAACCTGCGGAGAACTTTTAGAATCTGAAGACTCAGGAATTGCTGCTCAAGCTAGGATTCAAATGAACTGGCATGACAAATATGCTTATTGTTCATCTTGTGGATTTAAAACTAAAATGAAAAGAGGTGGTCAAGCAAGGCATTGTGATAAATGCACTACTGACCATTTCCCCAGAACAGATCCTGTAATAATTGTGGTCGTTTATGATGAAGACAAATGTCTATTAGGGCAATCTCAAGGTAGGTTGAGAAGTACAAATACTTACTCAGCTTTAGCTGGTTTTATGGACCAAGGAGAATCAATAGAAGAAGCTGTAGCGCGAGAAGTGAGGGAAGAAGCTGGAATTGAAGTTAAAAATGTCAAATATCACTCATCTCAACCTTGGCCACTCCCTTATTCAATTATGATCGGATGCCACGCTGAAGCTGCTTCTACTAACATCAATATGGACACTGAAGAAATGACTGATGTTAAGTGGTTTACCCGAGAAGAAGTTCTTTTAGCTTTAGAAGGAAAAAATGAAAATCTTCGCGTGCCAATGAAAATAGCTATTGCTCACCATTTATTAAAAGACTGGGCCTATCAAAATATCTAAATCTAATTTAGAAATCTAGTTTAATGACTATTGAAGAAATAATTGTAATTACTGTTAGGCTTTCAGGGGCAATTCCGGTACTTTTTTTCCCGTTTTTTGGATCAATATTTGCAATATTAATTGATCTTTCAGATTTATTTATTATAGGAAATTTAGATCTTGGAGGAGTTCAAAGTTATCAACAGTTAGATAAGATTCTTGATTTTTCTTACATGCTGACCTTTCTAGTCGTTTCATTAAGATGGTCAAAATTAGAAAGAAATATTTCTATTTTTTTATTTCTTTTCAGATTAATCGGATTAATTTTATACGAAGTAACTGATAGCAGAATTTTTCTATTTTATTTCCCTAATATTTTCGAATTTTGGTTTGTTGGTGTTTGTTTTTATCAACTTAAATTTAAAAACACATTACTAAAATTTAAACACATGATTTTCATCCTGATTCTAGTAACAATTCTAAAATTATCGCAAGAATGGATTCTTCATTGGAATAAATTTTTAGACAATTATGCTATGGGTGATTTAATTTCTGTATTAAAAGATATCTTTACTTTTCTGTAACCAATCGTTTAGATGGCTTTGTAGCCATTAAGCTACAAATACAACAAAATATCGGAATTAGAATTAAATAATACAATGCTTGGTCATATGATTGTGTTCTATCGTAAATGATCCCAAATGGTAATGCTCCTAGAGCAGAAAACCCTACAGTAGCTGAAGAAGAAAATCCTCTGATACTTCCTAAATGTTTGCGACCATAATAATTTGCCCAAATAACTGTATAACTTGTGTGAACTAAAGACATACTAATTGAAGCCATAGAAACATAAATAATAGCTTGCCAAGTTTCAGAAATTGTTACTAACCACAACATCGTAAATATTAAAGCTATCTGACCACAAGCCATTAAAAATCTGTTAGGTATTTTATCTGCCAAATACCCACAAAAGAAATTTGAAATTAAAGCAGTTGGACCAAACAAACTCATTGTAAAAGCAGCTAACCCAGAACCAAGGCCTTTTGTAGCTAA
>JAKUTY010000051.1 GCA_022447825.1 SAR202 cluster bacterium | reverse complement strand
ATCCTAGCAGTCCTAGCTGAGTGGCTGGGATTTGCGGTGGCCTACCGTGCTCGGAAGATCTCTTTCGGCAGAGCTTTTTTCATAACTTTTAAAATGAATTTCTTAAAATTAATTTCGGCAAGCCAAAAACAAACCAAAACAAGAAATACTTGGATTATAAACCTAATTAAGTGACCTATTTGACTTAATTTAGCTCCATTAAAAGGAATATCATTAAGCCACATATTTAAATTAGCTAAATATAGAGTTATCAATAACAAAGCTAACGATTTTGCTGAATATATACGAGTGAATGGGATAGTAATACCCAAGCCCAAAATAATCTCAAAAATTCCGCTCAGAATGGTCCAAAAACGAGGGCTCCCCATGTAATCTGGAACTAAAGGATCATATATCTCGGGGCTGATAAAATGGTCATAGCCTATTAATACAAATGGAATACCGAAGAAAATACCAATTACATTGCGGAATGTTTGTTTCATTACACCGAAATAAAACCACCAAATTTAAACTAGATGAATCAGACTAGTTACCCAACATGCACTACGGCTGCAATTGTGATTAAAAAATGTCTCAATTCCCTAGAGCTTTCAATTCATCACCCGTCTTGCCCCCGTTTTGACGCAGAAGTTCAGCGATTTCTTTTTTGTTCAATTTTACATTTTGTGAATCAATTTCAAAATTCTTTAGGGTAGCATCTAGTGGGGTTTCCCCATAAATATTTTTAAGATTTAACATAGCCCCTGAATCTATAATTATTTTAGTTGCTTCCTTATGCCCTCCAAGTGCAGTCAAATGTAAGGGTGTCATGCCTATGTTATCCTTTAAGTTAACATTGGAACTATTGGCAATTAGTATTTTTATGATCGGTATATGATTGTGCGTTGAGGCGTAATGTAAAGCGATTTGACCATTACTGTTATTGACTTCGTTGACATCAGTACCAGCATTTATATGCTGGATAATGTATCCGACTTCACCTTGTCTAGCAGAACGGTGAATTGATGCTCTAGGTGGTGTTGTAGTTCCGGCACCCGATGCAGCGGGAAAGATTATTGGCCTTTCATCATCATTTTTTAATAATTCATTTTTTGATATCCCTGCACACCCTACTAGCACAACGGCTGCGATTATTATAAGCAGTTGTTTCATTATAAATTATTTGAGCTATTTCTTAGGCTTGATGTTCTTTGTCTTAATGGCTGCATAAACTAAGTGCATTGGAATAGTGAAAAACAATAGTGAACAACCTGAAAAAATCACTGCACATACGTGTAGGACAATAAAAATTAAATTTCCCATGATTATTTGATTAATTATTTGGGATGGGGATTAAACAACACTTATTTACCTTTATCTCTCAGTTTTTCACCTGTCTTGCCGTCGTGTTTATGGAGGACCATCAATTTTATTCTCCTTTGTTTGTGAATAGGACATTGATGCACCGATCGCTAAACCTAAAGCTATGCCAAGGCCAATATTACTAATCGCCACCCCAAATACGACACCGATTGCAATGCCGGCTCCAAGTAAATTAGTTGGTTTTTTCATTAACCCACCAGCACCAAGGCTGCGACTGTGATTAGTAGTTGTTTCATAGAGCGTCTTTTTTAGAAGATTCAATTCTACCCACCAAAAACAATTTCCCATTTTTCTTTCGGTACAGATAAATTCCTTCGCCGCTATGAAAAACAACCCCGGATTTGTTGTATCTATCGTACGCCATTTTCGCTGTGAAAATAAAATCATTCAATTTAATGATCTCAAGAGAAGTAATCTCACTATGAGAGTAGTCGGATTCAACCAAAGGTTCTCTAACTTTTTTGTACTCAGCGATGAGTTCATTTTTAGTAGAAAAACTGACAGTCTTGTCATTGTTAACCAAAACAAAAGGAACTTCAGTTAATTCATCAATCTTGGAATAATCTTTTGCGATAAAAGCGTTGTTATAATCATTTATTATCTTCTCAACTTCTTTGATTGAGGATTCTGACGAATCTACTTTTGCGGGAACTATTGCGATGTGGCTTCCGATTTTGCAGCCAGAACACGCAACCATGATTAATGTTATTAGTGCTATAACTTTTATTTTAGTCATATTGATTTTTTATTTTAAATTGGTTGAATCACACTGGTTACCACACACCACAGCGTGATCTCGTCATAATCGGT
>JAKUTY010000050.1 GCA_022447825.1 SAR202 cluster bacterium | reverse complement strand
AAAACTTAAGGAGTTTATAAATATGAGTACAAAAACTTTAGGATGGATTTTCACTATTTTTCCTATTCTTGGGATTCTTTCATGGCTAACAGCAGGCGTGCCAAGTAGTCCCCCTGGTGAATTTGAAGGAGGATACGCAGCTTTTGCAGCGGAGATTGGTAGTGTTTCAGACAGAATACATGTAAATTTGGGTGTTGCTGCAATTGTATATTCAGTACTCATGGGAGCTTTTTTAGGCCTTAGAGGTAAAATCCAAGATAATGGAAAATCAAACTTTGCATTTTTAGCTGGAATTCTTATTGCCATAGGTTTTGCTGCAACAATAGCAGAAAATGGGGCCTTTTCAGCTGCTGCAAGTCTATCAAATGAAGGTTTAGTTCCTGAAGCTATTTCTATGCTAACTTTAGCTAATACTGCTGGCGGATATGGAACAGCAATATTAGCATTAGGTATTGGTCTTTTAGGTTATAGTCTCTATAAGAGTAAAACAATTCATCCAATTAGCTCATGTGCTTTTATACTAGTAGGAATATATGGAGTAATTGGTAGCATTTTATTTTATGACGAAGGATTAATAGCTGCTTATTATTTTGGACTTACACTAACAAGCATAGCTACTGGAATAGAACTAATTAGAACAGCTAAAGATTAAGCAAGTTATTCAAGGGCTGAAAAATAACAGCCCTTGAATTAATATCGACTTTTTATACTCAAAAATTTATTACTATATTCTCTAGAAGGTTATAGTTTGGAGGAGATTAAAATGGTGAAAATCTATACTTTTAGCTAAATCTGACATCATATATTTGAATAATTAGTCTGATTGATTTGATTTTCTTAACTCTGCGATGATAGTAAGAATATTAATTAATGTTGTTAATAACCAAAAGGGTATCAATATGAATGAACCCCAACCAATATGCTCATCACCACCATCCTGCAAAGACTCAATCATTTCTGATGAATTAGTTGCAAAAATTAATATATAAGCTATTGTTGGAAGGGCGAGTAATGCTGCACCTCTTTTCCCTTTCAGAAAGTATGCAAGAGCAATTAACGCCCCTATGGGAAGCACAACAATTAGAAAACCTATTCCTTCAACTGCAAAAGCTATATAAATATGAAAGATAACAATTATTGCATTAGCAATTGCTGCATTACGTATGTCTGAAAGAAATCTTAGAATTGACATATTTTATTCCTTATAAAATGATTTTACTTTATTTTACATAAAACAAATCTAATTTGAATAGTTAGTCTGAATAATACATTATTTCCATATGAAAAAATTAAACAATAAATTAATATTCGCTATATAAAGTTTATATAAAGTAAAAAACTAGTAAGGAAGAAAAATGAGCTTAAAAAGAATAGGTAGCATAAAATACACCACAACACTTAGGGTATTGCCCGCACAAGACGGAAAACCAAGGTTAGAAGTAACTGGATTCGGTGGTTCAGGGGATCTTAATGGAAACAAAGTTATTGACTCTTCATCAACTTATAATGCATGGCTTAGAAGTGATGGAAATTGGCAAGGAGAATGTCCGAATTCTGGAATTATATTTGTTGAAGATGGTATGGTCACATTTTCAGCAACAGGAATAGGAAGCCCTACAGAAGATGGAGGAAACTCATGGAAAGGGGTTACATATTTTGAAACATCCGCACCGAGTTTAGCTCAACTTAATGGAAAATGCATTGTTTACAATTGGGATGTTGACGCACAGGGCGTTGCTGTATGGGAATTATTTGAATATTCATAATTTTTTTTATGAAATAAATTACAAATGTATCATTGTGGCAGGAATTTGAATAATTAGTCTGATTGATACATAATTTCCGTATGAAAAAATTTAACTATAAATTAATATTCGCTATATATAGTTTAATTCAAGTAAAAAACTAGAAAGGAAGAAAATGAAATTAGTAGGAACATTCGAAGTAACAAAAGGCTACGAACATTGGAAAAAAGCTTTTTTGGCTCATGAATCAAAAAGACAAGAATGGGGAATAAGTACTGTTTTTACAGGTATGGAAGCTGAGAACAATAATAAAGTTCATGTTTGCATTGAAGTTGAATCAATGGATAAGTTACAAGAGTTTATGCAGATTCCAGATAATGCAAAAGTTATCGAAGAAGCTGGAGTAACACTAGAAACTCAAGTAATGATTCCCATAATTGAATAATTACTCTGATTGATTCATAATTTCTATATGAAATCTAATTGATATTCCCAGCATCTTTTTCAATTTGGTTCCAAAAATCATCATAATCCAGCTGTGAATATGGATGATAGGCTGGTTCACCGTTAGTAATAAATTCTTCTGCTGTAATAGTTATTTCTGTAGCATTATTAAGATAATATTCTAA
>JAKUTY010000005.1 GCA_022447825.1 SAR202 cluster bacterium | reverse complement strand
TTTAAAAAGGGCGTTTTGAGGTTTTGATGATTGGTGCCCAAGGTGGGACTCGAACCCACACTAGTGTTACCTAACCAGATTTTAAGTCTGACGCGTCTACCATTCCGCCACTTCGGCATTATTTGAGTAAAAAATTATACACAGTATCAAATTATTTTGATACAAAAGCCCATCTACTGCTACTCATATAATCTATAAAATTAGGACTCAGTCGTTCACTTGCTAGATACTCTCTAGTAACTGGAAGAGAAACAGACTCAAAATCAGGATCTTCCAAAACTTTTTTGGGAAAGTCGTGATGAAGTATTCCGGCTCGTCCAATTACAGCAAAATCTAATCCATAGTTAATTACTTCTTGAACCTGAGGGCCTGTCATAATTTTCCCAGCAACACCTACCAATACACCTTTAGCGTCAAAATCACAGAAATGCTCAATTAATTTTTTATCCTGATATTTTTCATCTTCAGTATCTTTAAAACTATCCCATAATGAAATATCCAAAAAATGAACTTTTCCTGTATCGATAATATCTTGGCAAACTTGTTTGATTTCACTTAAATCCATGCCAAATCTTTCTGCAGACACTCTAACTCCTAACAAAAAATCACTCCCACATTTCTCATTGACTCCATCAATAATTTCAAAAAGTAACCTACACCTATTCTCAAGTGAGCCGCCATATTCATCTGTTCTTTGGTTATATTCTGAACTTATAAATTGGCAAATAATGTAAGCATGTGCTCCATGCAATTCGACTCCGTCATATCCTGCTATCTGAGACCTTACTGCAGCAGAGATAAAATCATCTCTAAGTTGATATATTTCTTCTAATGACATTTCTCTAGCGCCAAATTCTTCATTATCTGATGGACAAAGAGGTTTAGTACCTATTAAATCTTCTGGTGACTTCATTCCTGCATGATGCAATTGGATAATAGCCAAGCTATCAAAACTTTTAATAGCTTTAGTTAACATCTTGTGCCCTTCAATATGATTATCATCAAAAATGCCTAATTGTCCCAAAAAACCTTTCCCTACAGCCTGTACGTGAGACGCACAAGTCATGGTCATACCAAATTGACCTTCAGCTCTATACGTCAACCATACATATTCATCATCAGACAAACTTCCGTCTTCAAAACTTTGTTGGTTTGTTAAAGGTGCCAGCATAAATCTATTCTTCATACTCATTCCATTTAAAAAGGTAATCCGATCATTCAAGTTTGTCATTAAAAATCCTTTGGAAATTATTTCCCTATAGTATAAAAAAAAGAGGCTCCTTTGTGGGAGCCTCTTTAAAAATTAATTTAAGAAAATTTATTTTCTATTTTTAATTCTATCAACTAATGCCCATGCGCCAGGTAATGCCAAAGAGGCAGCTACTAACTTTACAGCATCTCCTGCTATAAATGGCCACAATCCCCATTCAAGTGTTTTGGCTACTCCAATATCTAAATTAATTGCCAACCAAGGAAGACCAAACGCGTATATAACTACATTTCCCAGTAAAAGCCCTAACAAAATATTAACTTTCCTATCCCATCCTCTTTCTGATAATTTACCTATCAAGTATGCAGCAACAATGAATCCAACAATATATCCACCTGAAGGCATGCTCCAAAGAAAATCAGAATTGCCTGACCAAGGCAGAATAAAATGAAATACTCCGCTTTCTCCGAGAGATTCATTTATCGCTCCAGAACTGGGCGCAAATACAGGCAACAAAAACATTCCTATAGCTGCATAAACCAACATACTTAGAACGCCTCTGCGACTTCCTAAAGCTGCTCCTGCCAATAAAACACCGAATGTCTGACCAGTTATCGGAACAACAGTGTAGGGGATTCTAATTGCAATTTGAGCACATAGAGACATCAATATTGCAAATCCTAAAATAAGAACTGCTTCTCTAGCATAAATACCCATTTTAGAAGAAAGTCCAAAATCAGGCACCATAGCATCAATTAAAACTTGTTGTTTAATCCCTGCTTGCATCACTTAACCTCCTGTTTGATTAATTAATTAGTTTATCCAATGAATAGTGGTCCAAAAACCAAAGCGACTATAGTCATAAGTTTCAACAAAATATTTAGAGCGGGTCCAGAAGTATCTTTGAAAGGATCACCTACAGTGTCGCCTACAACTGCAGCTGAATGTTGTTCTGATCCTTTTCCTCCTACATTACCAGCTTCAATATACTTTTTCGCATTATCCCAAGCTCCACCAGCATTTGCCATCATAATAGCAAATAAGAAACCTGTAGCAATGGATCCAATTAATACACCACCTAATGCTTCAGGACCTAAAACTACACCTACGACTATTGGAACGGCAATAGCAATAATTCCAGGAAGAATCATTTCACGCATTGCACTTCTTGTACTAATATCAACTGCTCTAGCATAATCAGCTTCAGCAGTACCTTCCATCAATCCTGTAATTTCTCTGAATTGTCTTCGAACTTCTTGAACCATTTCATAAGCAGCTCTACCTACAGCTTGCATAGTTAGGGCTGAAAACAAAAATGGTGTGATAGAACCAATTATCAATCCCATCATCACATTCAAATCCATAATATTAAATACACTTACATTGACAGTATTAGAATATGCTGCCATTAACGCCAATGCAGTTAACACTGCAGATCCTATAGCAAACCCTTTTCCAGTTGCAGCTGTGGTGTTACCCAAAGAATCCAACGCATCAGTTCTTTCACGAACATCAGGATCCATTCCAGCTTGCTCTGCAATACCGCCTGCATTATCAGCTACCGGTCCATAAGCGTCAGTAGCCAAAGTAATGCCTAATGTAGATAGCATTCCCACAGCAGCTAAAGCTACTCCATATAAATCTGCTAACTGGTAAGCCGCATACATTGCAACGATTACTACTAACCCAGGAATAACTGTACTCACCATTCCAAGCCCCAATCCACCTATCATGATAGTGGCAGGACCTGTTTCAGCTTGTTCAGCTAATTTTCTAGTAGGACTGTACTCATAAGATGTGTAATATTCAGATGCGGTACCAATTAATTGACCCGCGACTAAGCCCACTAATACAACCCAAAATAAATTGAAATCTAGTTCTAATAAAAGTATTGCTGCTGCAGTTCCTATAAGGACTAATGCTCCCGAAGAAAAGATACCGATTCGTAGAGACCACAACAACCTACCCATAGAAGCTCCTTCACCAGTTCTAACCAAAAAAGTACCGATGATAGAAGCATCAATTCCTATGGATGAAACAAGAAGAGGGAATAGAATCAATTCACTTTCCCCTGTTGAAAGGGTACTTGCACCGGCTGCAGCTAAAGCAACTGTTGCGATAATTGAACCTACATAAGATTCAAACAAGTCTGCTCCCATTCCTGCTACATCACCTACATTGTCTCCCACATTGTCCGCAATGGTAGCCGGATTCCTAGGATCGTCCTCAGGAATTCCTTGTTCAACCTTACCGACTAAGTCAGCTCCAACATCTGCAGCTTTCGTATATATCCCACCGCCTACTCTTGCAAATAGAGCTATAGAAGATGCTCCAAATCCAAAACCAGCCACTATGCTTGCATCAGTAAATGCGACAAACATTAAAGTAACACCTAACAATGCAATTCCAACTACGGATACACCCATTACTGCGCCACTATTAAAAGCAACTCGCAAACCTGCATTCAAACCATTTTCTTTATTTTGTGCAGCTACTGCAGTTCTAGTATTAGCCCTTACAGCGATACTCATTCCTATAAATCCTGCTAATCCAGACCCTACAGCACCAACTAAATACGCTATTGCTGTTTGAGGAATACCTGAATCAGTAGCACCATTAGGCATTCGACCTAATAAATCAAAATCGATCAACGCTGCTATTACAACAGCCACAACTAGTACAAATATTGCTAAAACTCGATATTCCCTAGATAGGAATGCCATAGCACCATTTTGAATAGCTTTACCGATAAATTTAACCTGATCATTACCTGTATCATGACTCAAAACATTTCGAGTCAGAAATACTGCGAATAGCAAAGATAGCAAAGATGCTGCCAAAGCTATAATTTGGATGTTATCCATAAAAACTCCTTTTTATGTGCTTTAATACACAGTTGGAGATTCTCTCTTGAAACGGGATAACGGTCAATAGTAAATCAACCCACTATATATGCAAATTATTAACAGTTAGCTACAGATTAGATATTTCATTTATAGCTCATCCCATAAATCAACAATTTTTCTTGCTGACAATTCAGGGTTTTCTGCGAAAGTAATTGCACTTACAATACACACACTATCCGCACCAGATTGTTTAACTATATCTAAATTAGTGATTCCAATCCCACCAATCGCTACCACAGGCAAGTCAGATTTAGATTTGATTTCTGAAACGATTTTTTCGCCTAAAGGTTTTCTGTGAGATTTACCCATAGTATCAGTTCCAAATATTGCGCCAATTGCTAAATAATCAACACCCATATCATCTGATTCTAACGCCTCATTGATACTACCATTAGATCTACCTATTTTCTGATCGGGATGCAAAATTCTCCTACAATATGTAACGGGTAAGTCAGATTGACCAACGTGGATATAGTCTGATTCAACTATTGAAGCTATATCAACAGCGTCGTTAATAATAAAACACGCACTAAACTCTTTGGATAATTCTTTTAATTTAAAAGCATTCTCTAAAAACACACTTCGATCATTAATTTTGTCACGATATTGAAAAACTTTTACACCACCACTCAAAACTTGTTTAGTGATTTCAAATATATTTCTATTTTTAGTAGCCTCAGGATCAATAATTGTATATACGCCTGAAATGTCTGAATTTTGAATCATATATCTAACCCCTTTGGCATTTTTCCTTTTCTAGCATTATCAATACTTTTCTTAACAGAATCAGGCATCTGTAATCCATGTTTCGAAAATGATTGTTCCACATGTTTTCCGATATTGGACGAATCAGAAAAATAACTACCTGTTGATTTAGATTTAGAATTAAAACTTACTGAAGAGATAATTTTTTTTACTTTCAAAGATTCGCAACTAATGCATTTAGGGGTTTTATTAGATAAATATGTTTTAAAAAATATCTCAAAAATATCATCACAATCTTCACATTTGTACTCGTAAATCGGCATAAATCCTCTTTTATTTTTCAAGCATGCTTTTCACTGGTTCAAAAGATTTTCTATGAATATCAGAAATTCCTTTGTTGTGAATCGAATCTAAATGTAGTCTTGTACCATATCCTTTATTACTAGCTAGACCATATCCTATATATTGCTGATCTAAATCTATCATAAGCTTATCTCTAAATACTTTAGCAATAATTGAGGCTGCTGCAATTGAAGCAGAAATTTGATCACCTTTAATGATCGCAGAATATGGAATATTGAATCCATCTAGGTTAATAGCGTCTACCAATAAATGTTCTGGGGTGATTAATGAATTTTGTATACACCTTTTCATGGCCAGTTTAGTTGCTCGAACAATTCCGATTTCATCAATTTCATAAGATTCTGCAATTGCGACTTCAGCAACTAGAGCATATTGATGAATTAAAATTGTGAGCGATTCTCTTTTAGATGCTGATAGCTTTTTACTGTCATTAATCTCACCTAAAAGTGTCCTATCAAGATCTAAAGGAAAAATAACTAAACCTGCAGCAACTGGACCTGCCAAACACCCTCTTCCAACTTCATCCAATCCTGCTATATATTGTGCCCCTTGTTGAAAAAGATTATCTTCTAATTCAAATCCTGGATACAATTAAATATTGCTCAAAACACGAGCAGGTTGACGGACATTTTCAATTATCCCTCCACCTATTAATTCATTTTCTTGATAAAAAACAACTGGCTGCCCTGGAGTAATAGCTCTCTGTGGATTTTCAAACTCTATTAGTGCTTCAGTTTCTGTAATTTTTACTTTTGCAGGTTCATCAGAGGATTTATACCGTATTTTTGCAGTAACTTGAATTTCTGAACCTAATTCAAAGTCTCTAGTGAAACTAAGCTTATTTGCTAAAAATGTAGTTTTCATTAAATCTTCTTCCAAACCTAAAACAACATTATAGTTATCAGGATCTATGTCTACTACAAATCTTGGTTGACCATCGTTGGATATAAATCCTAATTTACGCCTTTGCCCTATTGTAAAGAACTGAATACCTGGATGTTCACCGATTTCGTTTCCTAACATATCAATAAATTTACCTGGCTTAGGTTCTAATCTATCTTTAATAAATTCTCGATAATTACCACTTGGAATAAAACATATTTCTTGACTATCAGGCTTGTCAGCCACAGGAAGATTTGCATCTAAAGCAAATTGTCTGATTTGATCTTTAGGATACAAACCAACTGGAAACTTCAACTTAGACAACTCTTCTTGTTTAAGAGTAAACAAAACATAAGATTGATCTTTATGAGAATCAACTCCTTTCATCAATGAATAATGGTTTTCTGATTCGCTAATCTGTGCGTAATGACCAGTAGCGATGTAATCAGCGTCCAAAAACATGGCTCTACGAAGAAGAAAATCAAATTTGATTTTGTCATTGCATGCAAAACATGGATGAGGAGTCCTTCCCGAATCGTATTCATTTAAAAAATAATTTACAACATGCTCCTGAAATTCTTTTTCGAAATTCACAAAATAATGTGGAATATCCAAAATTTGACAAACTCGTCTAGCATCATCTACATCTTCAACAGAACAACACCTATTGTTTTCGCCATACTCTGATGAAGAATCTTGAGACCATAGCCTCAGAGTCATTCCTACAACATCATATCCATCATTTTTTAACAATAAAGCAGCTACAGAAGAATCAACTCCTCCACTCATAGCCACTATTACTTTTTCTTTTTTCATTTACATCCTCATTTTTGTGTAGATATATCATACTTCATATCTACGTAATATAATGTCTTAATGAATACCGAAACCAAATCCCAAGAAGATTTTGGATTACAATCTGCAAATCTAGCTTACAAAATTGCTGATGATATTCAAGCAGAAAACATTGCGCGATTTAATATTAGTACTGATTGTTTTTACACAGATTTCGCAGTAATCATGACTTCACAATCATCAACTCATTCTAGAGCAATCTGCGAGACAATTGAATCTACACTCAAATCCCAAGGCATAAAGCTTCATCATAAAGAAGGCGATCATAAATCAGGATGGATTCTTTTAGATTATCACGATTTAGTAATTCATATTTTCGACAGAGATTCTAGAGATTTTTACGGAATCGAGCATGTTTGGCCCAATAGAATTCAAATAGGACCAATTACTCTATAATCCATTCATCTAAAGCCCTGTTGAAAGACAAAATCTCACTCTCGTCGAAAAATATCCCCAATTCTCTCTTTGCTGAATCAGTTGAATCAGATCCATGAATCAAATTCATTCCTATTGTCATTCCAAAATCACCCCTGATAGTTCCTGGGGCCGCTTCTTGGGGATTAGTTGATCCCATTAAATTTCTGGATACATCCACCGCATTATCTCCTTGCACCGCTAAAGCAACTAGTGGAGAAGAGGTGATAAATTCAACCAATGAATTGAAAAATGGTTTTCCGACATGTTCTGCATAATGTTCATTAGCAGTTTTATCTGAAGCCTGCATCAATTTCAGACCTATTATCTTCAACCCCTTTCTTTCCAACCTGTTGATAATTTCTCCTATAAGACCTCTTTGAACACCATCAGGTTTTATTAATATTAATGTAGTTTCCAATCTTCACCTTCTATGAATTATTTTTTTTAGCTGAATTTATTTGGGCACTAGTAACATATTCAGGCTCTAATAATGCTAAATCATCAGCCTTATTCATTCTAACTCTTTCAAATCCCAATCTACACAAAATTTCAGGATTTCTTGAAGGAATTTCATTTTTTGCATTATTGAATTTTACGGAGAATTCATTTTGTTCCAAAATTTGATTAACTCCCTCACCACAATAAAAAATATTTTCTTTTATTTGTGTAACAAAATCCTCTATTAGCATCACTTTTATAGGCGAAGATAAAACGTTACGATTATATTCAGCAATATATATCCGGTTTCTACCAGCAGGAATTAATGCATTAATTTTCTCGTGATTTTGTATAAATGGATGGATTTCAATTTCAGCAGTCGAAATTCCAACTATCGGTATATTTAAACCAAAAGATAATGTCTTAGCCGTACTCATTCCTACTCTAAGAGCACTAAATGCTCCAGGGCCTTTAGCAACAAAAATTGCATCTAAATCGTGAATTTCAATAGATTGTGTTTCTAATAATTTCAAGATTGAAGGAACCAATTCTACAGAATGATTCCTTTGTGATTTCCATGACAATTTGTCTATCAGTTGACCTTCTTTAGATATCGCAACAGAAGCAAATCGTGTAGAAGTGTCTATACTTAATTCCATTATTACAATGCACCTTTTAATTTTTCAACTAAATCTTTGAAAGACTTTCTATTGAAATTAAAATTTAATTTCCTAGCCGTTTCAGAAATATTTTCTATCTTAATCATTAAGCTGTCATGTGGGAAAAACTCATCTCCCTTATCAGCCCATTCTATTACGCATACCCCATCACCATATAAATACTCATCCAAAAATAATCTATCAATACTTTCAGATGTATCTAATCTATAAAGATCCATGTGATAAATAGGAAAATCAGCTATGTATTCTGTAATGAGTACAAATGTAGGACTTCTTACAAAATCAGAACATCCTAATCCATTGATGATACCTTGGGTCAGTTTAGTTTTACCTGCCCCCAAATCCCCAATTAACAACACGATATCTCCAATGGATATATTTTCTCCAATCACATTTCCAATTTTAATAGTGGCTTCTTCACTATTGCTATTTATAGAAAATTCGTTATTAAATTCCATTTGACTCTCTTGAAGTTTGAATCTGCTATTCTTAAATCAATAATTTATCACGAGGAACTCATGCAAACTACAGAACACTTTGGAAATCATTTGCCCTATATAGTCTCAACTCCAGATGAAACAGATACCAATAAAAATTATGATGTAATTATTTTACTGCATGGATATGGTGCAAGTATGTATGACTTAGTAGGAATTGCTCCAGCTATCAATAAAGAAGATTATATTTATGTATTTCTAAATGCTCCAAATGAATTGAATATTGGTTACGGTCAAACAGGTTATGCTTGGATCCCTATAGGTGATTCATCAGAAATTAACCAAATTGCTACACTGATAAACAACTCTATAGAAGAATTTCTGAATAATACTGACTACAACATAGGAAAATTGTATATAGGGGGATTTTCTCAGGGTGGCATGATGACTATACATGTAGGGTTACCTTCAAAAATTTCATTTGAAGGTGCAATAATTTTAAGCTCCCGAATGTACCTTGAACAAAAAATAGAGCTCTCAGTAAATGATCCAAACTCTACAAAAATCTTCATGGCGCATGGAATTCAAGACTCTGTTTTACCTGTTGAAGACGGCAGGAATACTAAAAATCACTTAACCCAAATGGGATTTGATTTGGAATATCATGAATACAACATTGGACATGAAATCACTCTCGAAGTACTAGAAGACCTGAGTAATTGGTTAAAATAACTTACTGCAAATCTTCATGGATCAAAAAATCAAAATCACAACCTAAATCTGCCTGTAATATATGGCGAGCGTGTAACCATTTGAATCCTCTTTTAAATTGAGGTCCCTCATAAATTTTTTCAGAAACTCTTGATTTCATTTCATCTTCTGAAATCAACAAATTAAGTTTTCTGTTTGGTACATCAATTTCAATCATGTCTCCATTTCTAACTGCAGAAAGAGGGCCTCCATTTGCAGATTCAGGAGTAACATGAACAACCACAGTGCCAAATGCTGTTCCACTCATTCTTGCATCACTAAGCCTTACCATATCCCTAACCCCTGTAGCTAAAATTTTTTTAGGAATAGGTAAAAATCCCCATTCAGGAATTCCACGAGCACCAACTGGACCACTATTTTTCATTACCAAGATATCTTCAGGAGAAACTTCTAAATCAGGATCATCAATTCTAGCAGCTAGGTCATCATGGTCTTCAAAGACTACAGCTTTACCTTTATGCACCATCAACTCACTAGACGCTGCCGTAGGCTTAATTATTGCACCAGTTGGAGCAAGGTTACCCTTTAATACTGCTAATCCTCCTTCTGGATCTAAAGCGTTATCTACTGAGCGAATTATGTCATCATTATGGACAAAACTACCCGTGATATTTTCACCTAAAGATTTTCCAGTAATTGTTTCAGAATCTAAATTAAGTAAGTGAGAAATCCTTTGCATCATCGCAGGGACTCCACCTGCATAATAAAAATCTTCCATCAAATATTTCCCAGAAGGTTTGAGATTCAAAATAAATGGTGTAGTTTTAGCTAAGTCGTCAAAAAGTTGTAGCGGTAATTTAATGCCTACTCGACCAGCTATAGCTATCAAATGAATTATTGAATTAGTAGATCCCCCAATTGCATGAATGCATCTGATCGCATTTTCTATAGATTTTTGATTAATTAATTTTGAGGGGATTAAATCAGTTCCTACAATACGTACAGCTTGGCGACCCGCTTCTTCAGCTAATTGTTTCCTACGTGAGTCAACTGCTGGAATTGCAGCATTTCCAGGTAAAGCTAATCCAAGAGCTTCACCTATAGTTGCCATCGTCGAAGCAGTTCCCATAGTCATACAATGGCCATTACTTCTAACAATACAGCTTTGCAATTCAGCCCAATCATCTTCTGTAATATTACCTGCCCTTAATTCAATCTCATATCGCCTACAATCAGTACAAGATCCAAGTTCTTCTCCTTTCCAATTCCCTTTAAGTTGAGGACCACCAGTCACTAAAATAGTAGGAATATCTGCGCTCGCTGCTCCCATCAATAAACCTGGGGTAGTCTTATCACAGCCTCCTAACACCACTACTGCGTCCAATGGGTTAGCTGTAATAGACTCTTCTACATCCATACTTAACAAGTTTCTGTAAAGCATAGTGGTAGGTTTCATATTCACTTCACCTAATGACATTACCGGGAATTCCATAGGGAAACCTCCCATCTGCCAAACACCCCTCTTAACTGCTTCTGCGAGATCTCTCAAATGTGAGTTGCAATGAGTTAACTCACTCCAAGTATTACATATCCCAATGATTGGTTTTCCTTCATAAGATTCTTCCGAAAAACCTTCTGCTTTGAAAGCTGCTCGCCTCATCCAACCGTATAATTCAGGAGTATCAAACCATTCTCGACTTCTATTGACTTCAGAAACTTTTTCCATGTTTTCCACCTTGAATTATTTTTAGCTTTGATTATCTGATGAAGGAGAGTAAAAATCTGCAATAACAGTCTTTAATTCATTATAACTAGGAGGCGAAATATAAAATACTTGTATGTCTGAAGAAAATTGGATTTTATGATCCTCCGATACAAACAATAATCCAACTTCATTTTCTTTAATATTTTCATCAATAATTTTAGCTATATGTTGATTTCGATCATTAATAGTTTTTTCAAAATAATCCGAGATCAATTTATAGACCTCTTGGCTAATTAACCCTACGGATAAACATCTTTGCAAATCCATCATTTGAAAGAGTAATTTCTGATCGTCTGTAGCAATAAATTTTCCACTAGACTCACAAATCCTCTCACAAATCTGCTTATGTTGTGGGGATATAGCATCAAGTGCGGATAGAGCTTTCTCGTCAGATTCATGAATCAGTTCATGGAAAATATACCGAACAGGACCTAATGACTTTTCAAGAGACTCAATATTGTCTTGAATTTGATTTCGATGTTTAGTTAAAAGAGATTCATTTGTTTCTTGAATCTCTGGGGGAGTTGGGAGATTAGGTACAAGGAACAATTTTCTTTTGTTTTCAAAGTTTTGAGCATCTGCTTTTCCAGTAGATCCTAAAGTAGCCATCAAATCTCCTAAATAATGTATGAGAAGTAATAGAGGTACTATTGTGTAAGAATCCGGGCCACGGTAAGAGCTCTCATTCCAAAGGAAAGGCTACCGCAGGTGTTACATCCCGGATCCAAATACCAATAGAAAAACGCTAAGTAACTAAGCGTTAGGGGTATAATACTCTCATAACAAAAAATATTTATCAATATTATCGTAGGTCATCAATGGGAAATATTTTCGGACAATCTTTCAAAATAACTACTTGGGGAGAATCTCACGGAGATGCTGTGGGTGTGATAATTGATGGATGCCCTCCTGGTTTAGAAATTTCTATAGAAGAAATCCAAAATGAGTTAGATCGTAGAAAACCAGGTCAAAGTGAAATATCTACCCAGAGAAAAGAGGGAGATAGAGCAGAAATTACTTCTGGAGTATTTGAAGGCCAAACTTTGGGAACTCCCATTTCTATTATTGTCTGGAATACAGATGCTAAAGGCAAAGATTACGAACACATGAAAGATGTTTTTAGGCCATCACATGCCGATTACAGCTACCAAGCAAAATACGGAATAAGAAATTGGAAGGGTGGGGGTAGGGCTTCGGCTAGAGAAACTATAGGTAGAGTGGCAGCTGGAGCTATTGCGCAAAAATTAATGAAACAAATGTTTAATACAGATATTCGTGCCTACGTTTCTAGAATCCATAATATTTCTTCTGAAGAAATCACTCATGAATTAACTAATGAGGAAATAGAATCCAATATAGTTAGGTGTCCTGATCCCATAGCGGCAGACCGAATGATTGATGCTATTAAATCTGCTCGTAAAAACGGTGATTCATTAGGTGGAATAGTAAACGCAGTAATTTATAGGGCCCCAGTAGGATTGGGGGAACCTGTATTTGACAAGCTAGAAGCTGATCTTGCAAAAGGCATTTTATCAATTCCAGCCTGCAGAGGTTTTGAAGTTGGATCAGGATTTGATGGAACATATATGACAGGGTCAGAACACAACGACCAATTTTTTATTGAGAACGGAAACATTAGAACTTCAACAAATCATTCAGGTGGAATTCAAGGTGGAATATCAAATGGCGAAAACATCATAATTTCTGCCGCATTTAAACCTACTGCAACAATTATGAAAACTCAAAATACGGTAGACGTATTTGGTAACCAAGTAGAACTTCAGGGCAGGGGACGTCATGACCCATGCGTATTACCCAGAGCCGTACGAATAGTTGAGTCCATGGGTTCATTAGTTTTACTGGACCATGCACTGAGGCATAGAGGACAAGTTAATTAAACAACTGGAGAAGTTCCACCGTCAACGTTTATAGATGCTCCAGTAATATAACTACCTCTATCAGATGCTAAAAATGCAATCAAACCACCAACTTCTTTAGCTTCTCCTACTCTACCCATAGGCACTCTTTCTCCCATTTGAGAGTAAAAATCATCCAAAGATATCTTCTGATCAGAATTCTCCCATCTAATTCTATGTTGCCCACTTTTAATCAATCCTACACATACAGTGTTGACTAAAATATTGTCAGATGCAAAATCTTTTGACATAGCCTTAGTCAAAGCAATTCCTGCAGCCCTTGTTACTGATGTTGGAACAGAACCTGCACCAGGTGCCTTTCCCCCAGGAGTTGTAATATTTATAATTCTTCCTCCACCTCTAGAACGCATAATTGGAACTGCATTTTGCGAGCATCTGATAGCTCCAAACAACTTTAAATCAATGTCATAATCCCAAGTTTCCTCATCTGCGTTTAAAAAAGGATGGGCTGAAGAAGTTCCAGCATTATTAACTAAAATGTCTA
This sequence comes from SAR202 cluster bacterium, assembly GCA_022447825.1. Lineage (GTDB taxonomy): Bacteria > Chloroflexota > Dehalococcoidia > Lucifugimonadales > UBA826 > AG-426-M11. The sequence continues at coordinate 52,423 of JAKUTY010000005.1, read as the reverse complement.
TGCCACCAAATTGATCTGTTATATCTTTAAATAATTGTGCTACAGCTTCTGTAGATGTGACATCACATGATTTTGTAGTTACATCTCTTCCAGTATTTTCTTTGATCGAATTTGCAGCAATATCTAAATTCTTTTGGTTTCGTGCACAAATAATTATTTCTGCACCTTCTAAAGCCATCTCATATGCGGCAGAAAACCCAATCCCGTCACTTCCTCCAGTAACTAATGCTATTTTTCCCTTTAAGCCTAATTCCATAAAAAAACCTTCCTTAATTTAAATTCATGCCTACTTGAATAAACCTTAAACTCTGTTCTACAGCTTCACTAATTAATTGATAAGCAGACTTTGAAGCATCTTCTAAAGTCATAGGCCCTGTAGTAATTGACCTGACAGCTTTTAACCCTTCGCTGTGCACCAGAGTGTAATCTTTACCTAACATTCCAGCTATACCAACAGTAGGAATATTATATTTTTGCGCTAATTTTGCAACTCCAATTGGAGCCTTATTGTATATAGTCTGAAAATCTATAGATCCTTCACCTGTAAGAACTAAATCAACTCCTTCTAATTTTTCTTCGATTTTTACTTGATCTAAAACAATATCTACCCCAGGTTTTAGTTGGGAATTTAAAAATGCGAGAAAACCTGCCCCCAGGCCACCTGCAGCACCACTACCAGGAACAGATAGCACTTGAACTTTTAATTGTTTTTCTACAATTTCACCAAAATTCTTTAAGGCTTGATCCAAAATTTGAATTTTTTCTGGATCAGCTCCTTTTTGAGGACCATAAATAGCAGAAGCCCCCTCTGGTCCTATCAATGGATTGTTAACATCACAAGCAATCAAAAAAGTAGATTCATTTAATCTAGGGTCAATAGAACTAAAATCAATAGAATCTAAATCTTTCAACGCATGGCCACCAAAACCTAAAGATTTTCCACTAGCATCAAACAAACCTACCCCCAACGCTTGAGCCATACCTGCTCCAGCATCATTCGTAGCACTTCCGCCAATTCCTATAATAAATTTTCTAAATCCATTATCCAAAGCATCAAGAATAATTTCACCTAACCCATATGTAGTTGCAGTCAATGGATTTCGTTGATCAAGAGAGATCAATGCTAAACCAGAAGTTCTAGCCATTTCTATTACAGCTGTATGCCCATCCCCCATTGCTCCCCATTGAGAAGAAATCTGATCACCAATTGGTCCAGTAACATTGCATGAATTAATTTGACCATTTGAGATTTCTACTAATGTTTCTAACGTACCGTCTCCACCATCTGCAACAGGACACATGATTATTTCACAGTCTTGAAAAACATTTCGCACTCCATCAGCCATAGCCAAACATACATCCATAGCTGAAATACTGCCTTTAAAAGATTGGGGTGCAACTAATATTTTATTTATTAATTTCATAATATTTTCCTAACTTGATATCAATATATTTACCCATTAATATGAGAGTAAATCTATGAACAAAAGGTATCATACTATGGCAAGAAATAATTCTAACGAACCAACGAGGCAATTATTTGCAAAAATAGGTGAGCCTTTATACTTAGCATTAAAATCTAAATCTGCTCAAGAACGATTATCAATTAGAGAAATCCTTGAAGAAGCTCTAGCGCAATACCTCAAACAACCCAGTATCAATCCCAAAGAAACAGACGAATTACCCAAAAATATTTGGCAAAAAGATGAATACCTCCTAATGCAAGCAGAAAGACCTGTAGGAGCACCTATTTCACTATCAGAATCAGAGAAAAAACAGATAGCAAAGGAAGGCTTCTTTGAATGAGATTGATGCCATAATCGACTCCTCAGTTTTGCTAGCATACAAATCGGGTGACCCACATGCTAAAAATTTGATATTTAGGGCGATAGAACAAGAAGTGAGATTAGGAATAAGTACATATTCTTTATTCTTAATTTGGGGATCTCAGCATTTTGATAGAAAATCTGAAATTGCCTTCACCAGTTTGATCGATTACTTAACTCCCATAGAACTCGACCTACCCAATGCACTCAATTCAGGAAACCTTTTCAGGGAATCAAATATCTACTTTGGAGAGAATGTTCAAAACATTGAGACTGACAACTCTATCGACATCGTAAAAACCATTGAGAATTTTTTCGTTCAAAATGCTTACTACAAATTAACGAAACCCATAATAACTTGCTCTCCAGATATGTATTATGAATTTAGTGATTTGATTGAACCAAAAGACTTCTAGAAGCTAACTAAACGCCAAAATCATACTAATTCAATTCGTATAAAATTTTTTGCGCAAGCTTTTCATTGATACCAGATATTTGCGTTAAGTCACTAACATTAGATGCAGCAATATTAGAAACTGAGCCAAATTTACTAAATAATTTTTTCCTTTTAGATGGTCAAATTCCTTCGATAGAATCCAATTTAGATTTTAATGAATTTTTTGATCTTCTATGGCGATGATAAGTTATCGCAAACCTATGTGCCTCATCTCTAATTCTTTGCATCAAATATAACCCTTGTGAATGAGGCTGTAATTGGATAGATTCAGGGTTTTGGGGAATAAAAATCTCCTCTTTTTGTTTTGCGATACTTGCTAATGGAATTTCAGAATAAACCCCTTGTTCAAGAAACACTTGCAAAACAGCTGCCAAATGGCCCTTACCCCCATCAATGAGAACTAAATCCGGGATTCGCTTCCAATTCTCAGCAGACTTTTCATCATTTAATCTTGAAATTCTTCGACCTACCATTTCTCGCATCATCATATAGTCATCAATATTTTGTACTTTTTTAATTTGAAATTTTCTGTAATCAGATTTTTTTGGTTTACCATCTTCAAAAACAATCATACTTCCTACAGGATTTGTACCTTGAATATTTGAAATGTCATAACATTCAATGCGCTTGGGTAATTTTGGCAAACTCAAAGCTTCATGAATTTCATCAAGCGCAATTATATTTTGGTCTACTTGATTTCTTTTCTCCAAACTTAATCTATTCATTCCCTGTGCAGCATTCAGAGAAACCATATTCAACATTTTTTTTCTAGTACCACGCTTTGGAGTAAGAAGAGATACTTTAGAACCACGTTTTTTTGATAAAAAAAGTGAAATTTCATCATATAAATTGTCAATCTCACATTGAATCAAAATAGTTTTAGGTATATCTAAAGTAGATTCATAAAATTGCTTCAAAAATGCCAATAAGACATCAGAAACTTCATCATTTAATGCAACATTCATTAAATAATGCTCTCTCCCTATTAATTTACCGTTTCTAATAAAAAAAACTTCTACCCAAGCTTCTTGATTTTTTTGCTCTAACGCAATGACATCCATATCATCATTGTCAGTCGTCAATACTTTTTGTTTTTCTTGAACACTATCTATAGCGTTAATTTGATCTCTAACTATAGAAGCTTTCTCAAATTCCAATTGTTTGGCAAAATCTAACATTTTTATATGTAATTGATTCAAGATTTGTTTAGTTTCTCCGCGTAAAAACATTTCAACTTGATTGATAACTTCTCTATATTGAAATTCATCAGCAGCGCCTATACATGGCCCTACACAACGATTAATATGGAAATCAAGACATGCACGCTGATCGGTTCCAGTAATATTTTTAGTACAACTCCTGTAAGGGAACAGTTTTTTCAATAAACCTAACGTTTTTCTTACACTTGTGGCACTAGCATATGGCCCAAAATATTTTGCTCCATCACCTCTTTGAACATTTCTAGTGATATAAATCTGAGGGAATTTCTCACGTGTATCAATTTTTATAAAGGGGTAACTTTTATCATCTTTCAATCTAGAATTAAATCTTGGTTGATATTCTTTGATTAAATTACACTCCAAAATCAAAGCTTCCTGCTCGGATTCAGTGAGAATTACTTCAAAATAATTTATCAAACCAACTAAAATTCTTATCTTAGGATTTTCATGCTTGGGAACAAAATATGACCTCAACCTACTCTTTAGATTCAAAGCCTTACCTACATACAAAACTTCACTATCATCCCCAAACATCAAATAAACACCTGGAGAGGTAGGAGTATTGGAAAGCTGATTGCTAAAATCAGTTTGATTCATAAAAAGTTAATTAAAAATAGTGAAATTTAATCCAACTAGAACTGCAACAACTATTAATGACGTAAGCGAAATCTGAAGTAATTCTCTATTAAGGTATGGATAAGTTAGAGCAGTGGGAGCAGGAGTAGTTGTAGGAGCAGGAGCAGGAGCTTTTGCAGGTTTAATAGGTTTTCGGGCTTCTATTTTAAGAGTTTCCTGAGGTAGAGTTGAATTACTTAAAGTTTCATTGTCATCTATTTGCTTAACAGAATTCTCAGACTCAGTAAATCTAGAATCAACAACTTGTAAGCTTCTTGATTTCTTTCTTTTTCTTGTATTCAATTGGGATTGTCTAACTGCTGTTTTTTTGCCTTTTTTAGCCATATTAACCTCTAAAAACCTGATTTGTACTACATTATATATTTTATATGTTTTTTTGTGACCTAGGATGAGATAAATCATACTCATCTCTTACAAATTCTTTGGTCAAATGTGTGTAAATTTGAGTAGTAGCAATACTCGAATGCCCCAACAAAGTCTGTACATGTCTAAGTGGAGCACCTCCATTCAACAAGTGGGTAGCAAAGCAATGCCTTAAAGTATGAGGTGTAAATCCTTTAACTAAGCCCACATGCTGAGAATATTTTTTAACTATTTTCCAAATACCTTGCCTACTAAATCGCTGTCCTTTTTGATTAGAAAAAAAAGTTTTATTTTTGATTGATTTCACCATTAACGGCCTAGATTTTTGGACATAATCATTAAGGCTATCAACTGCTAAATCGTGGATTGGAATAACCCTTTCCTTAGATCCTTTACCAAAAACTCTTACTGAATTAGAGGTAAAGTCTACATCTCCAAGACTTAAATTAATAATTTCAGAAACTCGTAATCCTGCTGCATAAGCTATTTGTAAAATAGCATGATCACGTATAGCGACATGGCCTGTATTTATTTTTAAAGGTGCATCTAATAGGATTGTAACCTCTGAAACCTCAAAAATCTTTGGAAGTCTCACAAATTTTGAATTTAAAGTAAAATTTTGAGTTGGATCCGATGGGATTAGATACTCATTATGTAAATAGGCATAAAAAGATTTTAGTGTGGCAAGTTTTCTGGATTTAGTTGCTTTTTTATAGTCTAAGTAATCAAAATTTTTTACAAATTGAGAAATGTTTTCTTGAGAAACTTCAGTAAACAAAATTGTTTTATTTGAAACCAAAAATTCTTTAAACTGTTCTAAATCACTCTTATAAGATGAAATAGTATTATTAGACAGACCTCTCTCAACAAATAAATGTTCTAAGAAGTCTTGTATCAAAGATGAATAGTTCGAAGTTTTGATTAATTGAATCACATCATTTCCCTTAAGTTGATATACTTCTATCTTATCTTGACAGTAATGATGGAATCGATAAGATTCTATCTAGTTTTCATAGAGAGTTATTATGATTGAAATAGAAACAGGGCCTTGGGTTTTACAAGCAGGATCTTTTTTACTTAGTTGGCATGGATTATTTAGCGCCATAGGAGTTCTTGCTGCAATATTTTTGATTTCCCGATGGGGAAAAATATATGGCATCGATCCAGATGATATATATTCCATTGCTACATGGACTATATTACCGGGCATAATCGGTGCTCGCTTAGTTTATGTTGTAGATAACTGGAATTATTTTGGAAACAATTTATTTGAAATTTTTGCAATATGGTCTGGAGGAATTGGATTATTAGGAGGAATTATTGGTGGCTTCATAGGTGGAACCACATATGCTATTTTAACCAAAAAACCTGCATTACTAATCGCTGATATCACTGCCCCAGCTTTATTTTTCGGACAAGCTATAGGGAGATTAGGTGATATAGCAAATGGTGAACATTGCGCTAAAGCTACCGATCTTTTTTTTGGATACATATGGAATCACGCTGAAAGTGCCGCTGTGTATTGTTCAAATGGAATTGGAACATCTGTCCAACCTGTCATAGCTTACGAAATATTATGGAATATGCTAGGAATATTTGTAGTTTGGAAATTAGCCAACAGGATCAGACCTGCGGGAATGGTAATGCTAACTTATTTTGCTTTTTACGGATTTGGCAGATTCTTTATACAATTTTTACGAGAAGATGGAGAAATTGCATTTGGACTCCAACAATCACACTTTGTGTCCTTAACCATGTTTACAGTAAGCGTGATTATATTATTATGGAAAGCTAGAGTAGGGGATTCGAATGAAATATTAGAGGAGCGAATCAATTCTCTACCCGCAAAAACTCGAGCTGAACGTAGAAGAGAAGATACAAATTAATTGGAGCAGGAAAAATCATCGACAATTAATTCTAACGTTTCTTTTCCATTCCAAAAATTAATAGAAGGCTTAAAAACTAAATCTAACAAATTTCCATTCTGAATTTCTATAGCTCTTTTACCTTGCCTAAATGCTATAGCATCAAAAACTCTGCCTTCATACATCAATGTCATTTTAAGATGATTTTTGTCAACACCAACTTGCCGAAAGTCTATCAACTCAAAATTCTTAGTGAGAAATGTGGGCTCAGGATTTCCTTTACCATATGGCTCTAAAGATTCTAAAAAACTTAATTTGTCTGAAGTTAACCATAATGGAGAAATCTCAGCATCAATATTCACGGAAGGCCCATTGGGGACATCAGAAAGCAATTCGAATGATATTTCATTAAACTTCTCTCTAAAATCTTTTAGTAAATCACGTTGAATTGTAAATCCAGCAGCCATTGGATGGCCTCCAAATTTCTCAAAAAATGAATTACATAAATCTAAAGCTTGAATTAAATTAAAATCTGGAATACTTCTCCCACTTGCTCTCAAAACATTCCCTGACCCTGACACTGCTATTACGGGTCTATAAAATTCTTCGGCTAATCTTCCAGCTATCAAGCCCAATATTCCGGGATTCCAATTTGGTTTACCTACAAAAATTACAGATTCATTTTGTGGCTTGATTTGTTGATAGGCTTCATTCATAGCATTTTCAGTTACTAGTTGTCTCTGTTTATTTAATTGCTCTATTTGTTCTGACAAACTTTTAGCATCTTCAGAGTTTTTACTCAAAATCAAGTCTAAACTTAATTTTGCATGAGATAATCTTCCGGGTGCATTTATGAGTGGAATTAAACCAAAAGTCATATCCTGAGTTCTAATTCTTCTTTTTTCAATTCCCGCGACTTCTATAAGTTGATCAATCCCTGTAATTTCTTGAGATCTAATCAACTTAATTACCTGATAAGTCAAAAATCTGTTTTCATCTTTCATCAATCCTACATCTGACAAAGTACCAAATGCAGAAAAAACATAAACTTCAGGAGGTAAATCTCTACCCAAATAAGAAAATAAAGCCTCAATAATTTTAAAAGCTGTACCTACTCCAGTTAAATGCTCAAATGGATATTTCGAATTCGGAAGTGAGGGATTAATTATTGCAAATGCTTCGGGGAGTTCGTCAACACTTGTATGATGATCTGAAATTATAGTTTCAATATTCATATTATTTGCCAAATTAATCTCATCTACAGAAGAAATCCCACAATCTACAGTAAGTATCAATGACACTCCGCGATCTTGAAAAAATTCAAGAGCATTAGTACTTACTCCATGACCTTCCTCAACTCTATGTGGAATATATGGAAAAACTATTGCCCCTAATGATTCGAGCGCAAAAGCTAATACTGCACTACCAGACAATCCATCAGTATCAAAATCCCCAAAAACACCAATGATTTCTCTGTTATCAACTGCTTTTGATAATCTATCAACAACTTTTTGCATGTCCGAAAACAGAAATGGGTCGTGAACTGACTGACGTTTAGGAAATAAAAAATCATTTACTTTAGCTGATGTATCAATGCCTCGATTGAATAAAATAGTTGATTCAACATTGGAGAAACCTAAGTCATCTTCAATATTCTTGGGAACAGGTTCAGCAATGTTCCATTTTTGATATTTCAAAAAATCCTCATCAAATTCTTTTAAATATCAAAGAAGCATTATGTCCACCAAACCCAAATGAATTACTCATGACAGTTTCAATTTTTTGTTCCTTAAAATTATTTGGAGTGTAATTTAAATCACAATCAGGATCTGAATTTTGTAAATTAATAGTAGGAGGAATAATTTCGTTTTGTATAGCCATAACTGAAATCACAGCTTCTAAGGCTCCGCTTGCTCCTAACAGATGCCCAGTCATAGACTTAGTAGAACTAACGGGTATTTTATATGCTGATTCTCCAAAAACGGATTTCATAGCCATAGTTTCAAATTTATCATTTAGAGGAGTTGAAGTACCATGAGCATTAATATATTGAATCTCTTCTGGATGCATTGAAGCCAAATTTAATGCCTTATTCATGGCCCTCGCTCCACCTTCTCCTTCTGGACCGGGCTGTGTAATATGATAGGCGTCAGCAGTAGCCCCATAACCAACTAGCTCTGCTATAGGAATTCCTCCACGAGCTTCCATAAAAGATTCGCTTTCTATTACTAAAACTCCAGAACCCTCTCCTAATACAAATCCATCTCTCTGAGAATCAAAAGGTCGTGATGCAGATTTTGGATCATCATTTCTCTTTGATAAAGCTTGGCAAGCATTAAACCCTGCAACACCAATCCTACAAATTGCTGCTTCAGCTCCGCCTGTTATTGCTGCACTGACATCACCACGCCTTATAGCCTCAAAAGCCATACCTATTGAATCTGCCCCACTAGCACAAGCTGAAACAGTACAATAATTTGCGCCTTTTGCTCCAGTTAGCATTGCTATCTGACCCGAAGCCATATCAGGTAGCATCATTGGCACTAAAAAGGGACTAATTCTATTAGGCCCTCTACTATTCAATACTCCTATTTGGTCAGAAAGAGTAATGATTCCACCAATTCCACTTGCTACCATTACTGAAACCTGGGGTGCATTTTCTTGATCTATTACTAATCCACTCATTTCAAGAGCCTGTAATGCTGCAGCTGCACCTAACTGAACAAATCTATCCATTCTTTTAGCCTGCTTCTTTCCGACAAAAGGGTCAGGGTCAAAATTGTCTACTTCAGCTGCAAAAGTGGTTTCTAGACCATCAGTTTCAAAAGAACTTATATAATCAACCCCACTTTGACCTTCTAACAAACTTGACCAAGTAGACTTACTATCTGTACCAATTGGACTCACTGCAGAATATCCAGTAATAAAAACTCTCTCTAACATCATAGCTCCATCATTTTAAGTATTTGAAATCTTGGCGATTATAACAGTATATAAAATTACGGTTCAGATTTTGCATTGAGTTCTGACAGCATCAACCTGACTAGTATTGAATAAAATTCTCGTGTACTAACGCCACTTAACAAACTTTCTGAAAGCTGTCTCGTTCCAGTTTTGACAATTATTTCTGGAATAAATTTATGTTCAGGAGTTCTCAAATAAACCAAAACCTCTTTTTGGGTATCCCATACAATTTTCCACAAACAATATAAGACATTTCCTCCAAACTGGTCAGATTCAACTCCTCTCAAAACGTCGACGTGAGAATTTATTAAATTGTGCTTTTCAATAAATGATTCGAAAAAATTCAAAACATACTGATCGAGCTGGTCAGCTTCAAACCACAATTCACATAAAATTAATTGAGTATCCTGTGGATCATTTTGATGTTTAATTTGCTTTAAAAAATTTTCTGAATCGACAATGTAAGATTGAATATCTACTGATTCTTTAACATAATCAAAAGCTATATTTTCATTAATTTGTTTTTCAAAAAACATATATAAATCCAAAATTATATAGATATAATTATGCAATTATAAACTTAGGATGTCTTATGACAATATTATCTAAAAAACCTAAAGTAACAATTGAAACTCACGGGTGTAAATTAAACCAATCAGATTCATTAAATTTATCCCTTGAGTTATCTCAAAACGGATATCTGATTAGTGAGAGTAAAGATGATTGTGATATATACATATTGAACACTTGTACAGTAACTCATGTAGCAGATAGAAAAGGTCGTCAATCTGCAAGATCTTTTAAAAACCAAAACCCCAATTCAATAGTAGTAGTTACAGGATGTTATGCTCAAAGAGCCAAAGAGGAACTAGAATCTTTACCTGAAGTTGATTTAGTTTTCGGAAACGAATCAAAATCAGAAATTGTTAATTCTATTAATTCTTTACTCTCAATTTCGCCGGAGGAAACTTTACTTGAAATAGATCAATTAATGCCTAGTAAAAATAGGGCAATGATAAAGATTCAAGAGGGTTGCAATCAAATTTGTGCTTACTGTATTGTTCCACGCGTTCGAGGAAGAGAAAAAAGTGTAGAAGTTAAAACATTAATCAATCAAATAAAAAAATTTGAGGAATTAGGATTTCAAGAAATTGTCATGACAGGCACGCAATTAGGTTCATATGGATTTGATCTTCATGACATGAATTTAACAAAAATGCTAAAAGAAGTTTTGAAAAATACCACTATTCCTCGTGTTAGAGTTTCATCTTTACAACCTCAAGAAATTTCTAATGAATTACTAGAAGTCTGGGATAATAAAAGATTATGTAACCATTTTCACATACCCATGCAGAGTGGAAGTAATCAAGTTCTTAAACAAATGAGAAGAAGATATACTTCTGAACAATTTACTAGTGCGGTGGATCTTATTAACAACAATTTTAAAAATGCATCTATTACTACTGATGTGATTGTAGGATTCCCTAATGAAACTGAAAGTGATTTTCAATTATCAAAAAGCCTTAGTAAATATTCTCAGTTTTCAGATATGCATATATTCAAATTTTCAAAAAGGCCTAAAACATCCGCATTTTTTCTAAAAGATAATGTAGATTCAATAATAAAAAATTCCAGATCAAGCGAGCTAACTGAAATCAGATTAGAAATGTTCAAAGAATTCAGGCACAAACAAGACCATTTAAAAGAAGAGATTCTTTGGGAAAACTATAACCACTCTACAAATTCAATCTATGGGCTAACTAAAAATTATATTCGTGTAGAAAACAAGACAACTAGACCAAAAGCTAATACTATTCAGAAAGTAAAATTATCTTTTAATCCTTCGAATCCACCAAATTTCATTTCAGCCACAGAAATCAACTCTTAAATTCTTTCACAGCCTTATCAATTGCTCGTATTGTCATATCTAAATCATCATCGTTATGGACAGACGAAAAGTAAAATTTGCTAGCACCTTTTAAAACTCCCGAAGATAAAAGTGATCTGTTGAACTTATCAAGCATACCTACATCAGCTGACAATGTAGATCGGTAATCCTTAATTTCTGTATTAGCATCACAAAAAAATATGTCGAAAAGAACACTTTCACCTTGTACTACGGACTCAATTCCTGCAGATGAAAATTCTTTTTTAAGGTGGGATTTGACCATGTCCCCATATTCAAACATTTTTTGATAGGTACCATCTTCTTTCAAAATTGATAATGTCTCTAAACCTGCTGCACATGCAATAGGATTACCACTTAAAGTTCCAACCTGAGGCAAAAATGAATCTGAATCAGCAAGATCTTTATCAAAGTTTTCCATAAATTGATTCTTACCAGCTACTGCTGTCAAAGGAAACCCGCCTCCTATGGCTTTTCCTAAAGTGCATATATCTGGAGTGACGCCATAAAATTCTTGAGCTCCTCCGTATGCAAGCCTAAAACCAGTAACAGTTTCATCAAATATTAAAGGAATTTCAAAATTATCTGCTATTTGCCTCAACCCTTGAAGAAAACCTGGAACTGGGGGAATTAATCTCTGAAGAGGTTCAACAATTATTCCTCCAATATCATCTAAATGTTCAGAAACTATATTTTTGGTAGTTTCCAAGTCATTAAATGGAGCAACTAGTACTTCTGATTGAACAGATTTAGGAATACCAGCAGAATCAGGTTCAGCTACAGGAAATTCTAACAATGATTTTGGATACATACTCATCAAAGCATAATCATTCATTCCGTGGTAACCACCTTCAAACTTTAAGATCTTATCTTTTTTAGTAAAAGCTCTAGCTAGCCTCATAGCGTATAAAGTAGCTTCTGAGCCTGTACTACAAAACCTAACTTTTTCGGCACAAGCAACAGCATCAATAATTTCTTCAGCCAAAAGGATTGATAAGTCATTAGTAATGAAAAACGTAGTCCCTTTGGATAATTGATTCATGACTACATCATTAACCCTTGGGTGAGAGTGCCCAACAATCATTGGCCCTGAACCTAAGAGATAATCTACATATTCCTTACCATTTTGATCCCACACTCTAGACCGTGAACCATTAGAAAGAATCAAATCATAATTGACGTTACCTAGGTTCCCTTGAGGGAAAACTTTAGAAGCCCTATGTAAAAGTTTTTCTTGTTCAATCATAAATACTCCGCAATATTTTTTTTATATTGTCATAATTAATATGAATATGATAGATTCTAATTTCGCAAAATAACAATAGAGTAAATTTATGACTACTAATTCTTCTGCAAAATGGACATTTATTACTAACCACGGTTTAGTGTTAAGTTACATTTTCCATAACTCTACCAGTACCGCAAGAGAGATAGCCAATTATATAGGAGTAACAGAGAGAACGACGCATAAAATAATTTCAGATCTCGAAGATGCTGGATATATTGTTCGTCAAAAAAATGGTAGAAGAAACTACTACATAGTTGACCCTCAATTACCGTTGAGACATCATACAAAAACAGACATAATGGTAGAAGATCTATTAGAATCATTAACTAAAGAATTAAATAATTAATCCACTACTCTCCGTTGACCTCTTGTGCCCCCGATGCTAGACTTTTTAACTTCTATGGTGAGCGTGGCCAAGTAGGTTAAGGCGCCAGGTTGTGGCCCTGGAGATCGAGGGTTCGAATCCCTTCGCTCACCCCACATTTATTGACGTATCAGGAGATTGAATGTCACAAAATATCCCACTCAAAAATGTAATTAGAAAAGGTCAAGATAATGGGGATGGATGGGTTGTTCAATTAGAAACACAAAACGGCAGGACAGTTTATGGCGTTGCAGTAGCACAATCATCAACTGGAAGAACTGGACCAACATGGTCATACATTTTTGAAAATGACGGTTTTACTGTCATAGACTTAGGCACTCCAGGGTCTTTTGAAAATTTTCTTGATGGTTACTCTCAATTACCTATAAGCACAAAAGACATTAAAAGAGTAATTTTTACACACGGTCACTCTGATCATGATGGAACAGCTCATGAATTTTGTAGTTTTACTAATGCTGAACTATGGGCTCATAAAAATTACGCCCCACTAAAAAAATATAAAATCTGGGAAATTCAAGATAGAGAATCCTCTATTCTACAAAAAGAATTAATGAGAATTTCTTCTATTTTAATTTCAGAATCTGATAGATTCTCTAGATGGAATCAATATTCTGATTACTATTTAAATAAAAAAAGTACAGTTATTTCTAGGAATCTATCAGATCAAGAATTATTTGAAGATATTCAAATAATACAAACCCCTGGCCACTCTCCTGATCAAATTGTTCTACTTCTGGATAATTTTATGTTTACTGGAGACCATATACTGCCAGAAATCACCCCACATCCAACATCAAATACAATTATTCAACAAGAGATTTCAAAATCTCTGCCAAGTTTTCTAAAAAACACATCACCTTGGTTTGGATTAGGCACTTATTTAAACTCTCTGTCAACAACAATGCGACTGGGAAACGAGTATTCAATTCTACCTGCTCACAGGCTTCATAACAAAGGAGAATTTAATTGGATAGACCAATCAAGAGGTTTAGAAATCATCTCTCATCATGAAAAAAGATTAAAAAGAATTATTCAGAGATTAAATTACAATTCAGATTCATTAGAGGACCTGACAAGGGGGATTTTCGAAAAGAGTAAATTATTGGGGTCCAACATTTTTGCAGCAATGTCAGAAATAGTAGCTCATTTAGAGTTCTTAGAAGACTGTAAGGACATAGAAGTATCTAATTCAGGAAAAATCACCATTTTAGATGAAGGGGATAACTATATTAAGAAATTAGATATGATTCGGTCTGTATAATATACATAATTCGCGCCTGTAGCTCAGCGGATAGAGCACTGGTCTTCGGAACCAGGTGTCGGGGGTTCGAATCCCTCCAGGCGTACCAATCACACTTTAATTTTTTCGTGAACGAAATTTGCTTGAGTAATCAAATCACAAAGCTCTGTACCTGTAAAAATCATATGACCTAGCTTTCTTCTATTTTTAATTTGATCCTTCCCATACATATATAACTTGCAATTAGTCTTATCAAGTATCTCATCCATTAAATCAGATTTAAGCAAATTTTCCATTTCAAATCCTAAAACATTTAGCATCACGACTGGACCTAAAGGTAAAGGTTGAGACAAAGGTAATCCACACAAAACCCTAACTTGCATCTCATATTGCGAAATAGAAAAAGCATCTATAGTCAGGTGACCAGAATTATGTGGACGGGGAGCTATTTCATTTACTAAGACGGTATCTTCATCAACCATAAACATTTCTACACAAAAAACACCTGCGTCTCCCAACGAAGAAACTACTTTTTCTGCTATATTTTTTGCGTTTATTTGGGTTTTATTCGGAATTCGAGCTGGGTATATACTCATTCTCAATATATTTTCAGAATGAGTGTTTTCAATCACAGGAAATGACATTGTTTTTCCCGAACCATCACTCGCTACTATCACAGAAATTTCACATAAATACTCAACTTTACTTTCAGCAACCCAAGGTCCCTCACCTTCGATAGATTGAAGGTCATCAACTTGATTAATGCTCCATTGTCCGTGTCCGTCATAACCCAAAGTGGCAGTTTTAACTATCCAAGGCATATCAAATTGAACTTTTTCAAAGTCGTCAAAAGAGTAAATAGGACAAAAATCAGTTAAAGGAAATGAGTTCTTTGTCAAATAGGTTTTTTCAGTAATTCTATTTTGTGCTAATGCTAAAGATTTGCTACTAGGTCTAACAATCGTTTTATCTTCTAAAAACTGTACCAATTCTGATGGGACGTTTTCCCACTCTAAAGACACAGCGTCAACATCATTTAAAAAAAAATCTGCTGATTCAAAATCTAAAAAATCTGTACTCTGAGATTTCTCAGCAAATCTTTTAGCGGGAGCTTTCTCATTAGGGTCCCAAACTACAACCTTGTACCCCATTCTTAAAGCTGCCTCACTAAAAAAACCTCCCAGCTGTCCGCCCCCTAACATTCCTAGATAAGCACCTGGAAGTAGCAAATTCTTAGATTCCATCATCAAGCCCTTTAGCACTTGGATTATTTAAAACTTTTTCAGTTAAATCACTTCTCCATATCTTTAATCGTTCTCTAAGGTCGAGGTCAGAAACCGCTAAGATCTGAGCAGCTAGTAAGGCTGCATTTTCGGAACCTTCTATAGCAACCGTAGCCACTGGCACACCTCGAGGCATTTGAACAATAGACAACAATGAATCCATCCCTTTTAAATTCTCTAATGGAATAGGAACGCCTATTATTGGAATCACTGTTTTTGCAGCTAACATTCCAGGCAGATGCGCTGCTCCTCCAGCACCCGCAATTATTACTTGAATACCTCTAGATTCAGCCGTTTCTGCATACTCAAATAACCAGTCCGGTGTTCTGTGAGCAGAAACTACCCTTAATTCATTACTAATTTGTAATTCATCTAATAAATTTATTGCTTTCTCTAGAACTGGAAAATCTGATGTACTCCCGCCTAAAACGCCAATTTTTGGAGAAACCGATTGATTATTTGCCATATTTATCTCCATATTTTTTGTATGTTCATGATAATTCTGTTGAACAAAGTTTTTCAATACTCCGTAGTATTGTAGAATTTGTATCTATGGAAAAACAGATTTCAAAATACTCTTTACCTATTTCTAAATTGGAAGGGATGTTTATCTCTGATACTAATCATTTAAATTTGAAAAACAAATTGACTAACAGCATACATGAGGCGTTTAGTAAATCAGAATACATTTCCATAGATTGCCCTATTCTTGAACCTACAGAACTCTATGAACGAAAATCTGGTGGTGAAATCTCTAAAAGACTGTATTCGTTTTCAGAACCAAACGGAAAAAAAGTAAGTTTACGTCCAGAATTCACTTCCTCTATTATACGTATATTGATTGAATCTAATGCGAACAGCAGCTCTGAATATAGGTACCAGTATTCTGGGCCTGTTTTTAGAAACCAAGAAAAAAACCTGCCTTCATCTACCAAACAATTCACACAACTGGGAGCAGAACTAATAGGGAATAATTCTATCCAATCTGATGCTGAAATTTTATCTTTATCTCTAGAATGTATTTCTAAAACCCCCATAAAAAACCTCACAGTTGCAATTGGAAACGTAGGACCAATAAGAGAATTTCTTGGGAATTCCGGATTCACTGAAGCTTTAACTGATTTTACCTTAGACAACATAAACAAACTTCAAGTTGATGACTCAACAAAAGCGCTAACTCAAAAGGCTTTAGAATTAGGTCTATTATCTAAGGTTGTGTCAGATACCGATTCGTCAACAGAAGATAAAATTCTAAAACTTTTGACAGATCTGGAATCTAAAAAAGATTCATATAATTTTGGCAGAAGAACAGCAGATGAAGTTGCAGAAAGATTAAGAAAGAAGCAAATAAATTCATTAAAATCAACTGAATATAATAAAATTCTTACAGTTTTATTAAATTTTTTCAGAGAGTTTTCTAAGACTAATGTAGTTAGTATTAAATCTACCTCTTACCCACAAGAACTATTAAATTCAATTTCGTATATTTCCAACGTAGTGAAAGAAGTCTCTATTCCAAAAAATCTAGATGTAACATTTTTAATAGACTTTGAACGTAATAGGGGATTGACCTATTACACAGGAATAATATTCGACATAGAAACTGAGATAAATCAAAACACCAAAACTATTGGTGGCGGTGGTCGATATGACGGACTTTTTAGAGCTCTAGGCCACCACACAGATATACCTGCCATTGGATTTGCAGTAAATATTGATGAAATCATTTCAATAGATAGAGGTGAAACTTGACTTCTTCAGATTTAACTCTTGCAATTTCAAGTAGCGGTGCTCTGTATGATCCCACTTTAGAATTCTTAAATAATTGTGGATTAGAAGTAAATAGACCTAATAAACGCCGTTATATTGGCGAAATACCAGCCCTTGCTGGAGTTTCTATTTTGTTCCAAAGAAGTGCTGATATTACTTGGAAAGTTGAAGAAGGAAATGCCGATCTAGGAATAGTAGGGTATGACCGTTATTTAGAATTTCAAACTAACCCTGAATATACTCAAATCTTGTTAAATAATTTAGGTTTTGGGGCTTGTTCATTAGCTTTTGGGGTTCCAGAATCATGGTTTGATGTTTCTTCAATTGCTGATCTAGCAGAAGTTGCTACAGATTTTAAACGTAAAGGATTGAATCTTAAAATAGCTAGCAAATTCCCTAGACTGACTGAACATTTTCTAATCTCAAATAGCATTTCAAATTTTTCTATTGTTCCTTCAAGCGGAACTTTGGAAATAGCTCCAGAAATGGGCTCAGCTGACATAATCACTGACATTACATCAACAGGAACTACAATGAAAGCTAACAAGCTCAAAACAATATCTGGTGGAATCATACTTGATTCTGAATCTTGCTTGATTGTTAACAGCCAATCCATATCAGATCAATCAAATAAGCTAGCTATAATTAATCAAATTGTTACAAAACTACAAAGCTACTTAAGCAAAAGGGTTAAGGATGCCTAATTTAGCTACACACATTCACTTTGCTATGAAATCAGTCCCAGAGACAATGCCACAAGAATTTCTTCCTATATATTTACTAGGAGCTACATCTCCAGATATCAGAGTAATAACTAAAGAAAATAGATCTGTGTACCATTTTGTAGACTTGGACTTTAATTCAGTGGGAGAGGGAATTGCAAACATGACGCAAAAATTTCCTGAAATACATCAAATTAAAGATCAGGATGAAATTATAAAAACATTTTTAACTGGCTACGTAACTCATTTAGTTTTGGATGAAACTTGGATCACTACAGTTTTCAGAAAACATTTTTCAAATGAAAACGTTTTCCCAAAATCTACCCCCATACTTGTCTTAGACAGAGCAATCCAAATGTACATGGACAGCCAATATTGGGGTTCAATCGAATCAAAAATTGAATCAATTGAAAAATGTAATATAGAAAAAGTGTCACTTCCTTTTTTAAGTAACAACTCTTTGAACGAGTGGAGAGATTGGATCTGTAACTTTTTAAATCTTGGATTTTCATGGGACAGGCTCAACTTTATGGCTAAACGCATCTCAAACGGAAATGCTCAACACGAAGCAATTCCATTCACCCAGAACTTTTTGGCAGACCCCATTCAAAACATAAACAATGTTTTGAATTTATTGCCACAGAATTTATTAGAAGAATTTGAATCCACTAGTAAAGATAATATAGACAAAGCTATAAATGGATTTTTAAATGAATATAATTAAAGGTTTTGAAAAATCTAAAGAATTTCTATCTGCAAACCGTTTCATTAATCTTAATTCAGATTCTATCTTAAAATCATCTCAATTGGTTTTTGGAGAGCCACTTGATGCACACTCATATGTACAGAAAATAGTTGATCAAGTACGTAATTCTGGAGATCAAGCAATAAAAGATCTTGTACTTAAAATAGAAGGGCATGCAACTAATAATTTTGTCATCAACCAGAATAAATTAGAGGATGCTTACAACAAAATACCTCAAAACCTTCAAAAAGCATTAACTCTATCAGCTGAAAGGATTACCGAATTCCATAAAAAATCCTTACCTAAGTCTTGGTATGACGAAACAGAAGGTTATGGACAAAACTTCATTCCTGTAAATTCTGTTGGAGCTTATATACCTGGAGGCACTGCACGATATCCATCTACTGTACTAATGTCCACTATCCCAGCAAAGATTGCAGGTGTAAAAAAAATTTCAATCACATGTCCAGTTAATTCCAATGGGGATATACCGGATTCAGTATTAGCTGCTGCATACATAGCCAAAGTAGACAAAGTTTATGGAGTTGGCGGTGCACAAGCTGTAGCTGCACTAGCATATGGAACAGAAACTATTGAACCAGTCGATATTATTTGTGGACCTGGAAATTTATTTGTGACATTAGCAAAAAAAATAGTGTTTGGAGATGTCGGGATTGATGGGCTGTATGGACCAACAGAAACCTTAGTAATTGCAGACAACTCTTCTAATCCAACCCTTGTTGCAGCAGACTTAATAGCTCAAGCTGAACACGATGAATTAGCAAAACCAATTCTTATAACAAATTCGAATGATATAGCCTTAAAAGTGCAATCTGAATTAGAGATAAGGGTATCTAGAATAGCCCGAAATAGTATTGCCAAAATTTCTTTACAACAGCAAGGAGCTATTTGCCTCGTAGACTCAATTGAGGAATCTTTAACTCTTGGCAATATTTTCGCCCCTGAGCATTTATGCCTAGCAGTTGAGAATCCTCAAAAATGGGTACCATTCGTGTTAAATGCCGGAATGATATTTTTAGGCGAATTTTCCCATGAAGTTTTAGGCGATTATGGCGCAGGCCCAAGTCATGTAATGCCTACAGCAGGCACAGCCCGATTCAATTCAGGATTAGGAGTACATACTTTTCAAAAAACAGTCCCAATAGTTAATATTTCTCAATCAAATTCCATTAAAATTGGTGAATTAGCAGCAACCATAGCCAAAGAAGAAGGATTAACAGGCCATGCAGAAGCAGCAGAAATCAGAAAAGAATTATTTGAATAATGAAAAACTTTAATATCGACAAAATAGTCAGACCGCATTTACTTTCTTTGGCAACATATGATGCAGTCAACCCACCAGAACTTCTATCTAAAAAATCAGGCATACCTGAAACTGAAATCATAAAATTAAATGGTAACGAAAACCCATACGGGGCCTCACCAAAAGCTATAGAATCTATTAATCAAACACAAGTACACTTATATCCTGATCCTGACCAAATCAGAATCAGAAACGCAATAAGTAAATACACTGGGCTCCCAATTGAAAACATAGTAGCTGGTGCAGGCGCAGACGAAATTATTGATTTAATTTTCCGTATATTTATTTCTCCCGGAGACTCAATTTTAGATTGTTCACCCACATTTGGTATGTACAGTTTTTGTGCCAAAATTGCTGGAGCAAATGTAAAATTTGCAGAGAGAGATTCAAATTATGATTTAAATATCGAAGAAATCGAAAAAAATATCGACTCTACTACAAAACTAATATTCATTACCTCTCCAAACAATCCTACGGGAAATACAGTCAGCCTTGATCACATTAAATATCTTTTACAAAAAGATATCCTGATAGTAGTTGATGAAGCGTATTTTGAATTTGCAAAATCTTCAGTACAAAATTTAGTTCTAGAACATCCAAACTTAATTGTTCTAAGAACCATGAGTAAATGGGCAGGATTAGCTGGGTTAAGAGTAGGTTACGGATTAATGCATTCTGCGGCTACAAAATACTTAATGGAAATCAAACCCCCTTACAATGTGAATGTAGCTGCTGAAGCTGCATTACTAGCCTCATTTGACGACATAGAGTTTTTGCAAAGAAATGTCGACAAGATAATAGTTGATAGAAATCGGATGCATGTTGAGCTAAATAAAATCAACGGATTAACAGCCTATCCCTCATCCGGCAATTACATTTTGTGTGAATTCACAGAAAATCACTGCAAAACTGTATATGGAGAATTAGAAGAAAACGGTATATTCGTTAGGAAGTTCAATACTGAAAGACTAAAAAATTCATTTAGAATTTCAATTGGTACAGAAATGCAAAACCAAAAAGTCCTAAAAACAATTCAAAAAGCAATGAATCATGAGTAAATCACAAAGAATAGCCCAGAAAAAAAGAAAAACTAACGAAACTGACATTAATGTCAAAATCAATTTGGATGGAACAGGCGAATACAATGTAAAAACCGGTAACGGAATGTTAGACCATCTACTTGCACAAATAGCACGTCACGGGTTGATGGATTTAGATATTCAAGCATCTGGTGATATTGAAGTGGGTTATCATCATTTAGTAGAAGACATAGCTATTACATTAGGCCAAACAATTAACGAAGCATTATCTGACGGGCAAGGCATCACACGAATGGGACATACATACGTACCCTTGGATGAGGCCCTAGTTTTAACAGTTGTAGATTGCGGGGGTAGGGGATACGCATGCGTAGAATCACCTTTGACAGATTCTGATCTAGGTGGATTACCTTCGGATTTAATTCGTCATTTCATGGAAGCATTTGCAATTGAGGCAAAAATTAATCTGCATTTAAAAGTGGTCTCAGGAATTAACAACCACCACATCGCTGAAGCTTCATTCAAGAGTTTAGCTAGATCTCTAAAAACAGCAGTATCTTTCGATCCTAGAGTAGGAGATTCAATTTCTAGTACTAAAGGAACTATTAACGCCTAAACTATTTCTCTAATTCAAATTCAAAATCTTCTATAATCGGATTAGAAAGTAGTTTTTGACACATTTCAGACACCTGAAGCCTGATATCAGATTCTTCACCATCTTCAATGTCTAATTCAATAAACTTTCCAGCCCTAACATCATTAACCATATTAAATCCAAGTTTATGCAGTGCACCTTTTATGGTTGTGCCCTGAGGGTCACTTACTGTGGGTTTAAGACTAATAAAAATTTTGACTTTCAAAAAATTAATTACCTGACAATGAAGTTAACATCGGAGCAATCAATCCCAATATCAACAATATAGCTACCAATGAAACAGCAATTGTGATGAGCCATCTTTTAATTTTACTTTTAGCTGATTGCCTATCTCTACGAGCAGCTCTAGCTTGGGTAGCAGTTAATCTATCTTTTTTAGGTGTTTTTTGTGTAGTCATCACTCTCTCAGTTTATTTTTAATTCGGTTAAAGTTTCAAATACTTCTAGGTAAATTCTACTCGTTTCAGAAATAATAGCACTTGGTAATTGAGGTCCCGGATACTCTTTATCCCAATTCTGGGCCAATAACCAATTTCTAATAAATTGCTTATCAAAACTTTCTTGTACTTTTCCAGGTTCATATTTTGTAAAATCCCAAAACCTACTAGAGTCGGGAGTTAAAATCTCATCAATTAAAATTATTTGATTATCTATTATTCCGAATTCAAATTTAGTATCTGCAATAATGATACCTTTACTTAGTGCATAATCATGGGCAAAACTATACAAATCCAAAGTGACATGTCTCAACTCTTCCGCTATGTCTGAACCTACAATGCTAATCATTTGATCAAAACTGATATTCTCATCGTGACCTTCATTTGCTTTAGTAGAAGGAGTAAAAATTGTAGATTTCAATTTATCAGACTCCACTAATCCTTCTGGTAGCTTAATTCCACTTGTGGAACCTTTTTCTTGATACTCTAAAAGAGCTGAACCAGTTATATAGCCTCTAGCAACACATTCAACATCTAACCTTTCAGCCTTTTTTACCAACATGGATCTTGCCTTCAAATCAGAAGAGTAGCAATCTAATCTTTGATCATCAACTCCTAATTTCAAAAAATGATTTGGGATAATATGTTTTGTTTTCTCAAACCAAAAAGATGCCATTTGATTAAGTACTTTACCTTTTCCAGGAATCCCTGTTGGTAAAACTACATCAAACGCAGAGACTCTATCTGTAGCAACCATTAATAAAGTTTCCTCATCAACAAAATGAGTATCGCGAACCTTACCTCTGTGGATCAAATTGGGGAAATCTGATTCTAATAAAGCTGTAGAATCAATCATACTTCAACTTAACCCTGCTTTAGCATAAATTTCATCTACATATTGGGTATAGGATTTATAGTCAAACAAATCGTCTAATTCACTTTGCGACAATAAATTTTTGACTTGCAAATCATTACATATCAATTCTCTAAAATCTAATTTCTCATCCCAAGTTTGCATAGAATAATTCTGTACTAACTTGTAAGCATCTTCACGACTAATTCCTTTCTCAACTAATTTCAACATTGTCCTTTGAGAAAAAAGTAACCCATTAGTAATTTCCATGTTTTCTGCCATTCTATCTTCATAAATCCTCAATCCAGATATCACTTCAGTCAAGATATTAGTAATGTAATCTAAAGCCATACAACCATCAGGAAATATTAGTCTCTCTGCAGAGGAATGGCTGATATCTCGCTCTCCCCACAAAGCTACATTTTCAATAGAAGTTAGTGCATAACCTCTTATCAATCTAGCCAAACCACAAACCCTCTCAGTCAACTCAGGATTTCTTTTATGTGGCATAGAAGACGATCCTGTTTGCCCATCTCCAAACGGCTCTTCAACTTCTCTTATTTCAGTTCTTTGTAACCCTCTAATCTCTGTTGCTATTTTTTCTAAAGTAGCAGCAATCAATGCCAGTGTAGTCATAAAGTGGGCATGGCGATCTCTTTGGATTACTTGGTTAGATACAGGAGCAGGTTTTAAACCTAATAAAGCACACACTTCTATTTCTATCTGCGGGGGAGCTGTAGCATGGGTACCAACAGGGCCTGAAATTTTACCTACAGATATAGAAGATTTTGCTTGATGTAATCTCTCAATTCCTCTATTTAACTCATCCCACCATAGTGCCATCTTAAGACCTAGAGTAACTGGTTCGGCATGAACTCCATGAGTTCTACCCATCATCAAAGTGTTCTTATGTTCTATGGCCTTATCTTTTAAGGCTTCTCTTAGATCATTTAATTCATAATCTAATAATTCACAAGCTTCAACTAATTGCATACTAGTGGATGTATCCCACACATCGCTAGTAGTTAGACCTTGATGAATCCATCTTCCTTCCTCTCCTAAATTAATGGTAGTTGCTTTAATAAAAGCTGTCATATCGTGTTTAGTTGTTTGCAAAATTTCTGTGAACACATCGAAATCATATGAAGCATTTCTGATTTTTTTAATATCATCTTGAGGAATCAAGCCTATTTTTGCCCAAGCCTCACAAACTGCTATTTCAATCTGCAACCATTTATCATATTTATTTTTGTCAGACCATACAGCCTTCATTTTTTCTCTAGCATATCTTTCAATCATTAGTAATCCTAAATATTTGTTCCTATATCTTTTCTGTAGTAAGAATCCTCGAATTGAATTCGGTCTAAATTCTCGTAACATTTTTTAATAGCTAGACTCATAGTATCTGCAACAGAATTAACAGTTAGTACTCGTCCTCCTGAAGTAATTGTATTACCCATGTGGTCCAATTCTGCACCAGCATAAAATATATTAACTAAATTATCAGTAGTGTCTAATCCTTTAATTGCAAATCCCACATCATAGTCTTTTGGATATCCCCCCGAAGCCATTACAACTCCCACTGATGATTTTGAACTCCACTGGACATTATTTTTTTGAATATCACCATTGATACATGACAGCATGACATCAATAATATCTGATTTCATTAATGGCAAAATCACCTGAGATTCAGGATCTCCAAGTCTGCAATTAAATTCAATCACTTTTGGACCTTCTTCATTAATCATCAATCCTATAAAAAGAACTCCGACATATGGAACATAATTTATTTTCATTTCTTCAATCATCGGAGTAACAATATTTTCTAACACATCTTGTTCTATTTGTTCATCCCAATTAGCTGGAGGTGAAAATGCACCCATTCCTCCAGTATTAGGACCTGTGTCGCCTTCGCCAATCCGCTTATGATCACAGGCTGCAATTAAAGAAGAAAATGAATTACCATCACAAAACACGAAAGCACTAGCTTCCCAGCCTGTTAATAATTGTTCAATTAATATTGATTCCCCAGAAGAACCAAATGTTTTCTGTTCCATTAATTCATTTATTGCATTTTTAGATTCAGATTTATTTGCACATACAAACACACCTTTACCTGCTGCCAATCCATCAGCTTTCACTACCAATGGACCTGAAAAATCTTCTACATACTCATATGCTTCTTTAGGGTTTGTAAATAACTTAGAATCTGCAGTAGGAATATTTCTTTTTTGCATTATTTGCTTAGCAAAAGATTTACTTGATTCAATTTGAGCACAAATTTGTGATGGGCCAAATATTTTGAGCCCATTTTCTTTGAATAAATCTACAATTCCTAAATCAAGTGGAACCTCAGGGCCCACAACAGTTAAATCAATCTGATTGTTAATTGCAAACTCTAATAATTTTTCAATTTCAGAATCTCTGTAATTCAAATTTAATCCAAATTGCTGAGTTCCAGCATTACCAGGAGATATGTATAAATGTGACAGTTTAGGGCTTTGAGCAATTTTCCATGCCAAAGCACTTTCTCTACCGCCATTCCCTACAAGTAAAACTTTCATATCATTAAAATTTTTCATACCCAAATTCAAAATTGAGTAACTTCCTTTTTTTATTTATTCCCCCTGTACCACTATAACCACCAATGTCTCCATTAGAACGAATAACTCTATGGCAAGGAATGATAATGGGGTAGGGGTTTTTAGCACAGGCATTTGCAACTGCACGAGAAGCGAGGGGAGTACCGATTAAGTTAGCGATCTGTTTATATGTCATAACACTACCAAAAGGAATTTTGATTAACTCTTGCCAAACTTTCTGTTGAAACTGCGTTCCATATGAAATTTTTGTTATTTCATCAATCATAAAACCGGCTTTATAGAATTAGATACTTTATTTGCTTTTAGTTTAGCCATTTCAACATTGTCTCCTAGGGCTAAGGCCACTCCCATTCGTCGTTCTCCATTAACCGACGGTTTACCAAAAAGGCGTAATTGAGTATCTGGTTCACTAAGGCCATCACTGGAAATTTCAAATCGAACATTTTCAGATGATCCACTCACCAAAACTACAGATGATGCAGCTGGTCCTCTAAAATTTATGTTAGAAATCGGCAGTCCTAAAATAGCTCTCACGTGTAATGCAAATTCACTTAAATCCTGACTAATCAAAGTTACCATTCCAGTGTCATGAGGGCGAGGACTTAATTCACTAAAAAAAACCTCATCATTTTTAACAAAAAATTCAACTCCAAATAACCCGTTACCTCCTAATGCTGAAGTCACTAACTGAGCAATATTTTTTGCTTCATTAAGTGCTTTTATAGTCATCTCTTGAGGTTGCCAAGATTCTTGATAATCTCCATTTTCCTGTCTATGACCAATGGGTTCACAAAATAAGCAGTCATTAGTAGTTTGAATAGTCAAAAGTGTGATTTCATAGTCAAAATCAATAAAACTTTCTACAATCACCTTACTTGATTCACCCCTTGATCCAGCAATAGCATACTCCCAAGCATTTTGAATTTCTGAATCATTTTTAACTAATGATTGACCTTTTCCAGAACTAGACATAACTGGTTTAACTACGCAAGGAAGCCCTATACGTTCTATAGAAGATTGAAATTCATTGAAATTTTCAGCAAATAAAAAATCTGATGTTGGTACTTTGAGATTTTCTGCAGCAAGTTTTCGAATTCCTTCTCTATCCATAGTTAAATTTGTTGCATTAGCAGATGGTATTACTGTAAATCCTTCAGATTCTAAATCTATTAGTGTTTTAGTAGAAATAGCTTCAATTTCAGGAACTATATAATCTGGTTTTTCTGAAAAAATTACATTTTTCAATTCATCTGGATCTTGCATGTTAATCACATAGTTTCTATGAGCAACTTGCATGGCCGGCGCATTTGCGTATCTGTCGACAGCAATAACTTCAACCCCTAGTCTTTGGAATTCAATAACAACCTCTTTACCTAATTCTCCAGACCCAAGCATAAGTACTTTTGTAGAATGTTGTGAAAAAGGAGTTCCGAGTATTGTCATTATCTAAATCGAATATTTTCGCGAGTTAAATCTTGTACAGTTTTTGCACCCATCAATTTCATACCTCTTTGGATTTCGTCTTGCATCAAACCCATTGCTTTTTCAACACCTTTTTCTCCAGAAGCAGCAAGAGCGTATAAATACATTCTTCCTCCAGAGCAAGCTTTAGCACCTACTGACAATGCTTTGAGAACATGAGTCCCTCTTCGGATTCCTCCGTCACAAATCACATCCACTTTATCACCAACTGCATCAACAATTTCTGATAACTGGTCAAAAGGAGATCTAGATCCATCTAACTGTCTTCCCCCATGATTAGAAACCATGATAGCGGACGCTCCAACATCTACAGCTTTTTTAGCATCTTCTACAGACATAATGCCCTTTAAACACAAAGGTCTGCCCCATTTTTTATTGATATCGGCAACAGTATCCCAATCCATATTCTGGTCTAACATTGAATTAAAGTATTCACCAACTGAAATAGTAATATCTGTCCCTTGTTTGATGTGATCTTGTAATTGAGGTAATGAAAATCCTTCTCTAAGCAAATAGTTCAAAGTCCAACGAGGATGGGTAGCAAAACTTATAAAACTTCCAACATTCAATCTAGGTGGAGATGTGAAACCAGTATAAAAATCACGTTCTCTGTTACCACCAACTATAGTGTCAACAGTTAAAGCTATTGCATCAAAATCATACTCGATGCATTTTTCAATCATACTATCGTTTAATCCCTTATCTTTATGAATATAGAGCTGAAACATTTTTGGAGAAGAAATACTATTGGCTATCTCTTCAATACTTACAGTTGCTAAAGATGAAATACCAAAAAATGTTCCTAATTTTTCTGCAACTTTACCAACTGCTCTCTCTCCTTGGTAATGAAACAATCGTTGTAATGCAGTAGGGGAGAAAAATAATGGTAAATTGAGCTTTTGACCCATTACTGTAACGCTCATGTCTATATCTTCTACACCCTTTAAAACACTTGGGACTAAATCACAGTTTTCATAAGCTTTAGTATTTTGCCTTAAAGTGGCTTCATCATCAGCACCACCATCTATATAGTGAAAAATAGCTGACGGAATCCGTTCTTTTGCTAAGTTTCTAAAATCACTGGAATTATGACAATTACTTAATCTATTAAACATTTGAATCCTTTATAAGTTATTAACATTTTGAAGGATTATTTTGAATTTCATTTTGCCTCATGGGCATTTGATCGATGATATCAAAAATTTGATATAAAAAAGACTGATCTTCAGAAAATCCTTTTACCGTTCCATCATATCCTACTAACCACATACCGTACTTATTAGAGATAAAATCAGGAGTGAAATAAGCATTGTTAATTCCATCTTCAAATTTGATTCCGATTAGTTTTCTATCTTCAAATTCACAAAATTTTTCAATCTGAAATTTTAATAACGACTGGTAAAGTTCATTTTCAGTGTTATCAATATTAATTAATAACAATCTGCTATTCCAATTGTATTTATTAATTGAACTTTTTTGCATTACCTGCACGGATTCTTCTATTTCTTGTTGGCAAGCAATTAACACGATTAACAACAAACTGAAAAAAGTAATTTTTGGAATCATCTCACTCTCACTCAATGTAAATCAACTTTAAACCCTTATTGAGGGTTAGTTTTAGGGGAATTAAAAAATGTGTAACTTTATTCCCACTCAATAGTTCCCGGGGGCTTACTAGTGATATCAAAAACTACTCTACTCACGTTATCTACTTCATTAGCAATTCTACTGGAAATTCTAGCGAGTACATCATAAGGAAGTCGTGCCCAATCTGCTGTCATAGCGTCATCACTGGTAACTGCTCTGATAGCTACTACATGTCCATAAGTACGAAAGTCCCCCGTAACTCCTACAGATTTTGCACCTGTTAAAACTGCAAAGGTTTGCCATAACTCCTGATATAAATTATTCGCCTTAATCTCATCCATTACTATCCAATCAGCCGCTCTCAAAATGTCCAATTTTTCTTCTGTAACTTCGCCTAAAATTCTTATCGCTAATCCTGGACCTGGAAAAGGTTGCCTAAATACCATCTCTTCAGATAACCCTAATTCCAAGCCTACTTGCCTTACTTCATCTTTGAACAAATATCTAAGGGGTTCAATTAATTTAAGTTTCATGTGATCTGGTAAACCGCCCACATTATGGTGAGTTTTAATTGTTGCTGAAACTGAGCTATCACTACTTTCAATTACGTCAGGATACAAAGTACCTTGAGTTAAAAAATCAACCTCTCCTAATCTATTAGCCTCTTCGTCAAAAACATTAATAAATTCTTCACCAATTATTTTTCTTTTTCTTTCAGGGTCTGTCACATCTTTCAACTTTCTAATAAATCTTTCAGAAGATTCACTAAATATGAAATTTACTTTCATGTATTTTTCAAAGGTGATTTGGACTCTTTCTGGTTCTTCTTTCCGCATCAGACCATTATTAACAAAAATACATGTAAGTTGGTCTCCAACAGCTTTATGAACCAACGTAGCTGCTACTGCAGAATCTACACCTCCCGATAAAGCACAAATCACTTTACCGTCACCTACCTGTTCTCTTATTTTTTCTACTGTTTCATTAACAAAATTACCGGGTGTCCAGTCTGGTAAAATTTCACAGACTTGAAATAGGAAATTTTCTAAAATCTCTTTACCCTGTGGAGTGTGAACTACCTCTGGATGAAATTGAATACCAAATAAATTTGCATTATTTCCAATCACTGCAATAGGAGAATTATCTGTAAATGCTTTTGACTCAAACCCTGGAGGTAGCGCATCAATTCTATCTCCATGACTCATCCACACTGACATTGAAGCACCAAGACCATTAAAAAGTTTTTCTTGAGTAGAATTTTGATGGAGAATGGCATGGCCGTATTCTCTTTTAGCAGAATTTGAAACAGTTCCTCCTAATTGATGAACCATTACTTGCATACCGTAACAAATCCCTAAAATAGGGAGTCCTGACTCATAAACCCATAAGGGACATAACGGAGCTGATTCATCATAAACACTTGAGGGTCCTCCAGATAAAATCACTCCTTTTGGATTCAATTTAGAAATATCATCCCACGATGATTTATGCGAAATTATTTCGCAATAAACTTTACTTTCACGAATTCTTCTAGCTATTAAACGACTGTATTGAGACCCAAAATCTATAATTAAAATCGAATCACGCTGAGATTCATCTGTAATGCTTGAAAATTGACTTTGAGAAGATTTCTCCTGGGAAATTTCTAAATATGCTGATACTTCAAGGTCATCGCTACCTGACACTCGATTGTTAGATTTTGACTGACCCATTTCATTGTTTGACAAGTTTTCACCTCAAAACTCGAATGTTATACTCGATTGAATATTATAGATATGAGCATTCCATATATACTCCCCATAAATCAAGAATCTTTAGTGGTTGCGTCCAACATTCTTTTGGACGGTGGAGTTGTTTGTATACCAACTGACACTGTTTACGGCCTTGCAGCAATAGCAATTAACGAAAATGCTGTTAAAAAGATTTTTGACATCAAGCAAAGACCTCCAAATACACCAGTACCTATTTTCATCGAAAAACCGGAAGATTTAGAACATTTTACCACTCAAAAAATTTCTGACGACATTAAGAAAATTACCAATCGATTTTGGCCGGGTGCCCTAACAGCAATTCTTAAAAAGTCAGAAAAAATACCTGAAATTACAGTTTCAGGATTAGACTCTGCAGGCTTCAGAATTCCTGATCATGAAGTTCCAATACAGCTATGTAAATTAACAAAATCTCCAATTACCGGAACTAGTGCGAATATTAGTGGGAAGAAAGCAGCGAGATCAATTCAAGAAGCTACAGTTCAATTTCAAAATTTTCATCCGGATTTGTACATCGATGGAGGAAATTTAGATTCTGATTTAGCTTCAACTATTGTTGATTTTACTACTATACCTCACAATATATTGAGAGAAGGAGCCGTCTCTTCAGAAAAAATCAGGTCCACACTCAATGAGGATAAAAGTTGATTAACGATAGATTGTTAAACTTTGAGAATGAAATCAATGAATCTCTCAAATCATTCTTTGACTCCAAAAAATTGCCCCTTTACGACATGATGTCTTACCATTTTGGTCTTCACGAACAAAACTCAGTAACAAAAAAGCGTATGTACGCCCAAATCCTAAAATCTTTTTGCTACAGTGTTGAATTAAAAAATGAAAAAATTCTACCTGCTGCATTAACATTAGAAATGATTAATGCATTTCTTGAGATCCATGACGATATTGAGTCAGGGAACCCCCAAAACGGTTCAAACGATGCTGTATGGTGGGTATGGGGACCAGCTCAAGCAATTAATGCAGGAGACGCAATGCATTCACTTGCCAGAGTTACTTAGTTAGAGCTCTCATCAAATAATTTTTCTAATCACATCACTTCTGAGTGTGTCTCATGGCTAGACTTTGCATGTTTAAAGTCTCTGGAAGGCCGATTTAGCGACTTAGAGATGCAAGAAGGGCTAAACTCATCTACTGATGAATATATCTCTATGTCTAAAGATAAATCAGGCTCTATCATCGGTTTATGCCTAGCAATTGGGGCTTGTCTCAGCGAAATGAGTCCTGAAAAACAACAAAATCTTTTTACAGCTGGGCAGTCATTAGGACTCGCTATGAATATTCAATCTGATATCAACCAATTATGGTCAGATGACGAAAGCCAACCAATAGATTTCCTCAACAAAAAAAAATTGTTCCACGTTTTGTCAGATATAGAAAAAGGTGAACCTAAACAAAAAAGGCTGATCGGAGAAGTGTATTTCAAAAGAGTATTAGAGAAAAATGATTTAGAAAAAGTTCGAACAATAATCTCTGATTTAGGCACAAAAGAAGAATCAGAAAATTTAATAAAAATTTTACAAAAAGATGCTTACAGTGAAATCCAAGAAATCACAGGATCGGATTCATTTAATAAATTACTACAGGATTGCCTGAAATAATGACTATTTCAAAAAAATCTATTCAAAATATTAATCTTGAAAAAAAAACCGTATTGCTTAGAGTTGATTACAACTTACCATTTGACCCCATTAGTGGAGAGGTTTTGGATTTAACAAGGATAATTTCAACAATTCCAACAATAAAATTTTTATTAAAAAATAACTGCAAAGTCATAATTTGCTCTCATTTTGGTAGGCCGAAAGGAGAATATCATAAAGAACTTTCATTAGATCCAATTCGCCAAATATTGTCTGGAATTTTAGAAAAAGAAGTAGGATTTATCACATACCCGATTGATTCTTCGATTTTTAATAGAATTTCAGAAATGTCACAAAATAATATTTTGATGCTTGAAAACCTTAGGTTTCACAAAGAAGAAGAAGAAAACAGTACTGAATTCTCTAGACTTCTATCGTCTTTATGTGATGTATATGTAAATGATGCTTTTGGTGCAAGCCATAGATCTCATGCATCCATATCAGGAATCCCTCAATTTGTACCGTCTGTTGCTGGATTATTACTGGAAAAAGAAATTAAAGAATTATCAAGTATTACGGATAACCCGAAAACTCCTTTTACTGCAATTTTAGGTGGTGCTAAAGTTTCAGATAAAATCAAAGTAATCGAAAACATTCTACCTAAATCGGATAATATTCTCTTAGGAGGAGGAATGGCTGCTACGTTTCTGCTCAGCCAGAATGTTGAAGTAGGCAAATCAATTGTAGAGCCTGATTTAATCGATTTATGCTCACAAATGATTTATAAAGATAAAATTGACAATTCAAATCATCTATGTTTTCCTCAAGACGTCATTGTAGGAAAAGATTTTAATGAGCATACTCAATATCGCACTTGTTCGATCAAAGATATCTGTACAGATGAAATGATATTAGATATAGGCCCCAAAACAATCTCACATTACGAATCAATTATTGAAAATAGCTCAACAATATTATGGAATGGACCAATGGGAATTTATGAATGGGAAAGTTTTAGTAACGGAACCAAGCAAATTGCTAAATCAGTTGCTAGAAGTTCTGCTAAATCTATAATAGGTGGTGGATCAACAGTTGATGCATCCATACACTTTCAAGTTCAAGATAACATTAATCATATCTCAACAGGTGGTGGAGCATCATTAGAATTTTTAGAAGGAAAACAGCTGCCAGGTATAGCTGTATTAGAAGATATATAAAATGATAGATTTTCCATACATACAATCAATTACGAGAAAAACATCCTCTAAAATCATTATGTTAGTTGCAGATGGATTAGGAGGAATGAAAAACCCGCAAACAGGCTTATCCGAATTAGAAGTGGCAAATCTTCCAAACTTAGATAAGCTATCTAAAATAAGTACATGTGGTGTTTCTACACCTGTATTACCTGGAATTACACCTGGGAGCGGTCCGGGTCATATGGCATTGTTTGGCTATAACCCTGTTAAGTACTTATTGGGAAGAGGCGTTTTAGAGGGACTTGGAATTAATGCCCAAATAGATGGTAAGGACGTAGCTGCTCGTGGAAACTTTTGCCTCACTGACCAGTCAGGTGTAATTACTGACCGCAGAGCAGGCAGGCTAAGTACAAATGAATGCAAAGAATTAGTTAAGCTATTGAATACTATAGAAATTCCTGGTTTTGACTTTGAAGTTTACCCTGTGATGGATTACAGATTTGTAGTAGTTATCAAAGGACAAGGGGTCTCTCATGAAATTACCGAAACTGACCCTCAAATAGAAGGTTCTGAAATCCTTCAGTCCAATCCAATATCAGATAAAGGATCCAGTACATCTTTAGCCGTAAACATGTTTACCCAAGAAGCAATTAAACTATTGAAAAATGCAAAATCTCGAGCTAATGGAATAATTTTAAGAGGATTCTCCAGCACCCCAACTCTTCCAGATTTCTGTGAGAACTATAAGTTAAATGCAGCGTGTATTGCTGGTTACCCAATGTACAGAGGAGTATCAGGATTATTAGGAATGAACGTTCTAGAGTGTGGTCAAGAATTTACAGATGAATTTTCCACACTATCTGAAAACTTTCACAAAAATCTATATGACTATTACTTTGTACACTATAAACCTGCTGACAGTGCAGGGGAGGACGGAAACTTTAATGCCAAAGTTCAGGCTTTGGAAACATTCGACTCCTTCATTCCTCAAATACTTGATTTAAACCCCGATGTATTAGTGGTAGCCGGAGACCACTCTACACCTTCATACCTTTCATCACATAGCTGGCACCCTGTGCCATTTTTAATTAATTCTAAAATATCCCAATCTACGCCTGAAATCGAGTTTAATGAAACTTCATTCACTCAATTAGGTTCGGCAGGATCTATTTCTGCAGAACATCTAATGCTTTTGGTGCTCGCGCACGCTGAAAAACTTCACAAATTCGGCCCTTAATATATTAATATATCGAGATATCCATGAAAGATGTTTATATTTATTGTAACTGGAAAATTTACTTAGACGACGAACAGTCCGAATCTCTACTTAGAGGTATATTATCAAGCCTACAAACATTAACTCTCCCTGACAACACCCCAAATATCAATTTAAAACTATTCCCGTCAACGTCATCATTGAGATCACTTAGCAAGATTATTTCAAATTGTGATTTGCCTAACAAAAAACTAAAACTTTCTATGGGTTGTCAAAATATTCACTACGAAAAAACTGGGGCCTTTACCGGCGAAACTTCAATTATGGCCATTCAGGGATATTGTGAATCAATATTGGTGGGGCACTCAGAAAGACGCAACATATTTGCGGAAAAAAATGCTGACTTAAACAAAAAAACGGCTTTAATACTTGAAAACAAATTAGAGCCAGTTATTTGTATAGGTGAACCAGAAAACCTATTAAAAAATGATTCTGAAGGTTACCTGAGAGAGCAAATATTGTCATCAGTTGCTGACATAGACATATCTCATCAAGTAGTTTTTGCGTATGAACCGACAGGGTCCATCGGAACGGGAGTTGCAACATCTCCTTTAGAGGTAAATTTAAAATCTAAACTTATCAAAAAGATACTGAAGCAAAATATCCCTCACCTCGATTTAAGCTTAATTAAAATTTTATACGGGGGAAGTGTAAATAATGAGAATATTACTGACTACCTTTCGGCAAGTGATATTGATGGAGTTTTAGTTGGGTCTTCAAGTGTAGATCTGCAAAAGTTTCAAATGATTCTAGATAAAATCATTACCCTATCTCCTACATAAAATGATAATAATTGTAGGTCCAACAGGTGTAGGCAAATCTAAGCTCTCTATAGATATTGCAAAAAAAGTTTCAGGTGAAGTAGTAAATTTCGATAGTCGTCAAATCTACAAACATATGTATGTAGGTACAGCTACGCCTTCAATATCAGAACAAGATAATATTCCCCATCATTTATACGGGTTTATAGACCCGAAAATACAATTTAGTGTTTATGATTTCAGAATCCACGTTAAAACTAAAATTGACGAAATAAAAGATAGGGGCAATACACCTATTTTGGTTGGGGGAACTGGTCAATACATCTGGTCACTAGTTGAAAACTGGGATCTTTCAGATATACCACCCAACAATCACCTAAGGAAGGATTTGGATTTTGTTTTACAAAACCATGGAATCAAAGGCTTACAAGAATTTTTACTTAAACTGCCAAACTTCACAAATCAAATCGAGATAGACTTTAATAATCCAAGAAGAGTAATCAGATTAATTGAAAAGCTCTTGAATCCCACTCCAGATATTTCTAATAATTCCAAGAATCACATAACAAATAACATGCA
Source organism: SAR202 cluster bacterium (assembly GCA_022447825.1). Classification (GTDB taxonomy): domain Bacteria; phylum Chloroflexota; class Dehalococcoidia; order Lucifugimonadales; family UBA826; genus AG-426-M11. The sequence goes on along the minus strand of JAKUTY010000005.1, from coordinate 16,587 downwards.
GATATTAGGAATCACAATTGATAGAACTACTTTATACAGTAAAGTGGATAACAGAATTAAACAAATGTTCTGTCACAATTCACTACCTGAAGAAGTGAATTCATTAATTCAAAAAGGGTATACAGATTCATTGTCAGCTATGACTAGTATCGGGTATTTAGAAACGGCCCAATTACTAAAAAACGAGATCGACTTAGATACATGTATTGAAAAAATTCAGTTTAGAACACATAAATATATACGGTCACAATATAACTGGTTTAAATTAAATGATTCCCGGATTCAATGGTTTAATCTGACTGATATTCCCAAAACCCAAATCCTTGATAAAATTAATCATCACATTTCGTTATTAACATAATAGGGGCTAATTATATGGAATTCACTAAAATGCATGGTGCCGGAAACGATTATGTCTATATAGACGCATCCAACATTTCTGAAGACTGGGCTCAAATTGCAGTGAATATGAGTGACAGACATAAGGGAATAGGTTCAGATGGACTCATTTTAGCTATGAATTCAGAAATAGCCGATATAAAAATGAGGATGTTTAATTCTGATGGTTCTGAAGGTGAAATGTGCGGAAATGGAATCAGATGTCTTGTAAGTTTCGCTATAAACGAAAATTTAATCCAACCTGATCAAAAAAAAGTTCTTGTAGAAACAGGAGCAGGGATTTTAACAGTAGAACCTATCAGAACTAATAATAAAATGACTGGAGCAACTGTTTCAATGGGCTTACCTATACTAAACCCATCACAAATTCCAGTGAACATAGATTCTCAACAATCTGCAGTTTTAGATCATGAATTAACTATCGGGCATGAACAAATGAAACTTTCATTTGTGTCTATGGGTAACCCTCATGCAATTAGTTTTATTGAAGAAGATGTAGACCAATACCCTTTAACTGATATTGGTCCTTTAGTAGAAACAAATAAGATTTTTCCAAATAAAATCAATTTTGAAATAGTAAATGTAATCAATAGGTCTCATCTAAAAGTACGAGTATGGGAAAGAGGGTCGGGGATTACTATGGCATGCGGAACAGGCGCATGCGCCGTTGCAGTAGCCGCAAAACTCAAGGGCTTGATCGATGATTCGTGAACCATATCATTACCCGGAGGAGATTTAGAAATTTCTTGGGTAGATAATAATGAAGTGTTAATGACTGGACCTGTTGAAAAAGTTTTTTCAGGAATCTGGGAATAATAATAGGAGAAATAATGCAATTAGCTGACAGAGTTGAAAAAGTTCCACCTTATTTATTTTTGGAAATCAGTAGAAAAATAGCCGCAAAAAAATCTCAAGGGATCAAAGTAATTTCATTCGGTATAGGTGACCCTGACCTTGCTACACCATCGAGCGTAATAGAAGAATTAAGAAATACGTCTCTCGACACCCCAAATCACAGATACCCTGAAACAGATGGCTTACCCGAATTTAGAAAAGCAGTTTCCGAATGGTATAAAAAAAGATTCAATGTTGAACTTCATGCGGATAATGAAGTACTTCCTCTAATAGGAGCAAAAGAAGGGATAGGGCATGCATCATTGTGCTTCATAAATCCTGGAGACATCGCTTTAGTTCCAGATCCTGGGTACCCTGTTTATTCAGTAGGAACATGGTTTGCGGGAGGAGATTGCCATTGGATGAACCTTAAAGAATCAGAAGGGTGGCTGCCAAACTTATCAGAAATACCTTCCGATATAGCAAAAAAGGCTAAGGTGATGTGGCTTAACTATCCAAATAATCCCACAGGTGCAATAGCTACTAAAGAATACTTTCAAGAAGTAATAGATTTCGCGAAATCTTATGATATAGCTGTGATGCATGATGCATGTTATACAGAAGTAGCATATGACAATTACAAACCAATCAGCTTTTTGGAGGTAGAAGGGGCAAAAGATGTAGGATTAGAGTTTCATTCTCTATCTAAAAGTTACAACATGACCGGCTGGAGAATAGGAATGGCAGCCGGGAACAAAGAGATGATTAATGCATTAATGGTTATCAAATCAAATCTTGACTCCGGTATACCAAATGCTGTTCAGTTCATGGGAATTGAAGCTTTAAAAGCTACAGACGAAGAAATATCTAAGAGGAACAATGTTTATCAACAAAGAAGAGATAGAGTTGTAGATGCACTTAACCAAATTGGATTATCTGCAAAAGCACCCCTAGCAAGCCTATACGTATGGGTAAAAGTTCCAAACGGATATACGTCTGCAGAATTTGCGGAAATATTATTAGAAGAAAGAAATGTAGTGGTTACTGCTGGAAATGGTTATGGGCCAAGCGGAGAAGGTTACATAAGACTATCTTTAACAATTTCTGAAGAAGATCTCCAAGAGGGATTAGAAAGACTAAAAGGGTGGTCAATACCTAAAAAATAATTGGGGGCTCATATTTCTAAACGCTTAATAAATGTTAAAAAAGAAAAAGAAAAAGTTCTATTACTTGGTATAAATATTAAAGGTAAAAAAACCTTATTTAACCTAAAAGATTCCATGGTAGAACTAAAAGAATTGACAGAAAGTGCCGGCGCAGAAGTAATAAATACATTTACTCAAACATTAGATAAACATTCAAATACGTACTTAGGAAAAGGAAAATTAATAGAAATTAAAGAGTATTTGAATGTCAATCAAATAACTACCGTAATTTGTGACGATGAATTAACTCCAAATCAACAACTAAACCTAGAGACATTACTAGGTGAGAAAATAAAAGTTTTAGATAGAACATCACTGATTTTAGATATTTTTGCTTCAAGAGCCATTTCGATGGAAGGAAAGTTACAAGTAGAGCTGGCACAACACGAATATTTATTACCAAGGCTGGCTGGGCAGTGGACTCACTTGGAAAGGTTAGGTGGTGGCATAGGAACAAGAGGACCTGGAGAATCACAGATAGAAACAGATAGAAGGTTAGCAAGGAACAGAATCAATCAATTAAAAACTAAATTAGAAAAAGTAAAAGCCCATAGGCAAAGGTACCGATCAAAAAGAAAAAACTCAGGGATACCCACAATTACATTAACGGGATATACAAATGCAGGTAAAAGCACTTTGTTAAATATGTTAACAAGATCAAACGTACTCTCTGAAGACAAACTTTTTTCAACATTAGATCCAACAACTAGAAAAGTTAGTTTTAAAAATAAAAGTGCACTGATCACAGACACTGTAGGTTTTATACAAAAACTACCGACAAATCTAATAGCATCATTTAGAGCAACATTAGAAGAAACATTAGAGGCAGACATGATGATGCACGTAATTGATGTTACTGATAGAAATAAAACAATGAAAGTAAATGCAGTTCAATCATTGTGGAAAGATTTAGGTTTAGACAAAAAACCTGTAGTAACAATTTTAAATAAATCAGACCAATTAGATCCAAGCGCAGATCCTTATTCAGACGAACAATTAATGGACTTAATTAAATTTTTACCAAATCCGATATTCTGTTCAGCAACAACAGGATTAGGTAAAAAAGAAATACTACAGACATTAGAAACCCAAATATTCAATAGAGTATAGTTTTTCCATAACCAACGATTGCGCACTATATATGTTATGTAAACTACAGTCAGTTTATGGATAATGAAAGAATACCTAATTGATTCATGGCAGATAAAACATCTAACTGTATTTTGGAATCATCTGAACCGTAAATCGTAGTTGCCCCTTGGAAGATCTGAGTGTTTAGAAAATTTTCGAGTTCATCAGTCATACCAATTACGATTACTTTACCTGGACTAAACCCATTAGCAACACCCAACGTAAATATAGAAGTAGGATTTAAATAATCAGAAAATTCGTCAGGTAAACAAACTATAGACCCAGCAATATTTATATCTTGAATAGTGCCGAGACTTGATGATATTTCATTAAAATCTACGTGAACATACCGCAAGTTAAGTTTTTGTGACAAATCTAATATTAGTTGATCTTTTGTTGATTTACCTCCAAATATGCAAACGACAGCATCTGAATTGCGATTTATTTGAATTGGGCTAACATTTGTTGGAGATACATCAACTTTTTTACTTTTATTTACAAAATTATCATTAGATGTATATATCTTTATAAATTCCTCTATCTGACTTTCATGAATTTGAATGTTCTGTGATATCAGATTTTTTAAAAACCTTGGTTCAGGCATCAATTGACCTTGAAGTAAATCTTTCATTTCCTTAAATTTATCTGGATTATATGAAGCTTTCATTAAATTAACAGAATAAGATTCTTCTTCTACTGAAGAAAAAATAGATTTAGACAGTTCAGTGACTGATATTTCATTAGAATTATATTTACCCACAGTAAGGCCATATTGTTGAGAAGCAGCCAAAAGAGTCACAAAACTACTACTTCTATCGCTAGTATTTAATGTTTCAGCCAACAATTTTCTATCTATAGGCAAACCTGCATTTTGTGTAATTATTGCTTCAGTCAAAACTAATGCACTCTTTAAGTCGTGAGCTGGATATGTACGAACAACTCTAGTCCTAGTCATAAAAACACCCTTATTTCATTTTTTGAAATAACACTGAAATAGATTTCAAGATTATGGTTGCTTATTTCATTTAAGTCAATAACTTGTTTAACATTTCGTACGCACTAATTGATAAAATGTATTTATACCTATAAAGCATCTGGGGGTTTTTATATGTGGATTAAAAATACATATCTTTTTATATTTTTTAGATCGATTTTTATCATCCCACTTTTAACTGTGGTTGTTTTGCTTTCAGGTTGTTCGCAAAACTCGGTGAACTCTTCAGCAGAACCACTGACTCCAAACTCATCTGCTCCCTACCCGTTTGAAATAATCCCAACTTCACCCGAATCAGGAACCCCGAGAGCTGTGCCTAATGACTTTGAATCGTTATGGAAAGCTTGGGAAATATTGAATTCTGAACATATAGACAGAGATATATTTGATACTGATGAACTAGAGGAAGCCGCAATACAAGGATTAATCAACTCTGTTCCTGATCCATACATATCTTATGTAGATACAGTTAGCTATGAAATAGATAAAGAAGATTTATCTGGAGAATTCCAAGGAATTGGTGCACACGTTAGGATGAGAGAAGACGGAATGGTCCAAATTATTAGCCCTATAGAAGGCAGTCCAGCAGAGTCATCAGGAATAAAAGCTGGCGACATAGTCCTTTCAGTGAACGGCACATCCCTTGAAGGAATGTCATTACTAGAAGCAGTAGCTTTAATACGTGGTCCTGAAGGAACAACTGTAGACTTAGAAATACGCCATTTAGGTGATTTGTCCCCTGTAGTAATTCAAGTCACCAGAGGAGTGATTCAATTAGAAAGCGTAATATTAAGAAGTGATTCAGGAAATGAAGTAGCCCATATCCGAATTACCCAATTCAACGCAAACACGCCATCAAAACTGAAAAATATTTTAGAAAAAGAAATAAAACTTGGAGCAAAAGGAATTATTTTAGACTTAAGGAGAAACCCTGGAGGATACTTGCAACAAGTTTTCGAAATTGCCGACTTTTTTCTCGATGAAGACTTAATAATTTTAGTAGAAGAAAGGTACAACAGAGAAAAAATATGGAAATCAAATTCGGAATGCATTTCGAAAGATTTACCTTTGGTTGTTTTAGTAGACAGATTTAGTGCCAGTGGTAGCGAAATCCTGATGGGAGCTTTCCAAGACCATAGTAGAGCTACAATCATTGGTGAAAAATCTTTTGGAAAAGGGACAGTCAATCAATATGCCCCCCTACCAAATGGAGGAGCTTTGTATATGTCTATAGGGCGCTGGTATACACCAAACAAGAGACCTATAGAAGGAGGACTTGCCCCAGATATAGTAGTTTCTTCAAACGACGAGCAAAAAGCAGCGGTAGATCAGTTAGACAAGGGGTACGAAATCATCAATTCATTGATCAAGTAATATTTACATATGAAACAAAACAAAATCCTCATCACCAATAAAAAGGCTAATTTTGATTACGATATCACAGAAACTATCGAGGCTGGATTAGTACTGAATTCTTCAGAGATAAAATCTATACGAGAAAACAGGGCAAACCTAACTGGGTCTTATGCATACCCTATTAAGGGAGAGTTATGGCTTCATAATATGCATATAGCACCCTATCCATTTGCAGCAAACACATCAGACCCAATGAGAAGCAGAAAACTTTTATTGCACAGAAAAGAATTAAAAAAGTTTATTGCAGCATCAGAACAAAATGGATCAACCCTAGTACCATTAAAGATGTACATATCGGGACATTACGCAAAAATACTTATCGGAATAGGCAAAGGGAGAAAAAACTTCGATAAAAGAAATTTAATCAAAACTAGAGATCAGGCAAGAGAAGCTAGAAGCGCCCTAAAAAGAGAAAGCCAAACTTTTTAGGATCTTGGTCGATCCTGAGCTTTAATAATTGTGAATCTAGTAAAGGACTCTCAACTAATATATCAGGGGTTTTATTCAATTTTTCATCTCTGTTTGTAGTCATTAATCATCAATCCTATAAACTTGCATAGTATCACCGGGAGCTAAGGCAACTCTGCGTACGTCAATTCGAAATTTTAACAACCAATAACCTAAAGTTGCTTTACTAACACCAAGATAATCAGCAGTAGCAGTCAAACCTTGTTCAGTAACCATTTCTGGCAACATCTTTTCTAAAGGCTGACGAAAACGTTCTTCTACAGCTAACATTTTTCTTGTTTTCCGATTGGACATATAAACCTCCAAAATCATTGGACTTAGATAATATTTATTGTTTTAAACTATGTCAATTGTTTTTTTCAATCTTTTCTTGGACATTTCTAATTATTTCAAAAAATAAAATCCATGTGCTTAACGTCATTAATCACAACCCCAACATTGACGCGTCATGATAAAGAAGCGAAAATATTATCTAAAAGTGTCCCAGTAGCTCAGCTGGATAGAGCGACAGACTTCTAATCTGTAGGTCGTGGGTTCGACTCCCTCCTGGGACACCATCTAAAAACTCAGGACTGACGGTGCCTAACAGACTAATTCACGAAACCAGCCCCTACTTAATCCAACATGCCACCAACCCGGTAAATTGGTTTCCTTGGGGAGAAGAGGCGTTTCAGGAAGCCAAAAAGAGGGACGTACCCGTTATATTAAGTATTGGATACTCTTCGTGCCATTGGTGCCACGTAATGGAGTCTGAATCTTTCGAAGATCTCGCAACTGCCGACCTGATGAACCAAAACTTCGTATCAATCAAAGTCGATAGAGAAGAAAGACCTGACTTAGATTCAATATACATGTCTGCTGTCCAATCAATGAGCGGACAAGGAGGATGGCCACTAACAGTATTTCTAACACCAGAAAAAATGCCTTTTTTTGGAGGGACAGAGTACCCTCCCTACCCTAAACAAGGAATGCCTAGTTTCACACAATTACTTCAATCAATTACAGATGCCTACAAAAACCGAAAAAAGGACATCGAACTCTCCTCAAAACAAATAGTTGAGCATGTATCAAAAATATCTATCCCCAGATCCAATGAATCAACCATTTCACTAACCGATATAACTGATGAAGCTTACAACAATCTGCTTCAGGACTTCGATAAAGAAAACGGAGGGTTCGGTAAAACTCTCAAGTTTCCTCAACCGCAAATTTACGACTTTTTACTAAGCTACCACTTCTACAACCCCGACTCTGAAGCGATAAATATGGTAGAAAACTCATTGAATTCGATAATTTCCGGAGGGATATATGATCACATCGGCGGAGGAATTCACAGATATTCCACAGAACCGTCATGGACTATTCCACATTTTGAAAAAATGCTCTATGACAATGCATTAATCGTCCCAGCATTAATTCAATGCTTTATCGTCACAAATAACATTAAATTCAAAAATGCAGCAATAGATATACTTTCATACATAGAAAATGAAATGATGGACCCCAATACGAGCCTCTTTTACTCAGCCCAAGACGCAGACACTGATGGAGAAGAAGGAAAGTATTACACATGGCACACAAAACATATTGCAGAGGCACTTACACCAGAAGAGTTTTTGATACTCCAACAAAATTTTGACATCACTGACGAAGGGAACTTTGAGAACAAAAACATATTAAGGTATTCAACATCCAACACTAACCAAGGCTTCCTCACTCAAAACGCGACCCTCGAGAATATAAGGTCAAAACTAAGCAGCATAAGACGCCTGAGAACACGCCCATTTACCGACGAAAAGCACATCACATCATGGAATGCTATCACCAGCCAAGCATTCTTAACCTCATACACATATTTTGGCATTGAAAAACACCTTGAAATTGCTAAACTAAACACAAAATCGATATTAGAAATTTCCGAAAACAATAATGGACTTTTTCGCTCTTTCAAGCAAAATAAGGTGTCTGGCTACGCCTTTTTAGAAGATTATTCGTCTTTAATTAACACAATTATTACTTTACACGAAGCAACCCTTGATCCCACATGGCTCAGCAAGGCTATCGATCTCACAGAAACAATGATCTCAAGTTTTTATGACCAGAAAAAGAATACTTTTACTGACTCCCCAAAGCATGGAGAAAAACTGATAGTTGACCCCATCAATTTTTATGACAACGCCACCCCTTCCGGTATTTCTGAAGCAGTAAAAGCATTACAAAAACTACACTCAATAACCAATAACCATGAATATTTAGATATATTAATATCTCAATATTCAATTATTGGTCGTTTGATTGGGGATTTCCCAAGCGGTTTTTCAAATTGGTTGAAAGTACTCCTGATGCACAACAACGACACTGTTCAAGTTTGTTTATTGTCTTACGACTTCTCTTCTATTTCAGATATGCAAAAAATTATTTACAAAAAATTTATCCCAAATAAGGTAATAGTAGGGAATGCTTCATTCCCTAAATATAAAAAGAGTTCAGAAATAATATCTCCCCTATTCAATGAAAGAAGTCCTATCGAAGATCGATCCACAGTGTTCATTTGTAACAATTACAACTGCGAACTTCCTATAAACTCAGTAAATCTACTAGAGGATTCGATTTTCGGCCATAGAGCGCTTTAAATCCGAAAAACCCCCTGTAGTATGCAAAGCGTCAAGTAAACGCGTCTTTTTTTTGAGGTTTATAGACATTTTCTATAAAATTATTCCTCGAACAGAAAACCCAACTATCCACCCAACCATTATCAACGGACCGCCTGCAAATATTTTACCTTCAGTAGATTGTTGCGCTTCACCTTGAATTTTCAAGAATCCTAAAAATACGAGCATCAAAATTGCAACAATCCATACAGAAATAGATTGAGCTGCAAAAACAAGACCGTTCAATAAAGCTAAACCTCCCCAAATGTAGGGGATTCTAAATATTTGTTTAATTTTTTCCATGTGTGTAGGGTACATTTCATACATATTATTTGCAATTATTTAATTAGAATGGAGGACCAATGATTACAGGATTTAATCATTCTGGATTTGTAGTAAAAAATTTAGAGAAAATGATTTCTTTTTATAGAGATGATTTAGGGTTAAAAATAGAACGTGAAGTTGATAGTCGTGCTCCAGAGAGTGGCGACCATACAGGAATCCCAGGTGCTCACAGAACTTTAATTTTTGTGGGTAAAGGAGGAGAACATACACTTGAGCTAGTATATTTTATTAATCCTAAAAGCCCTTCAGGTCACTTGGAACGCCATCAATTAGGAGCATCTCATATATGTTTCAATGTGGAAAAGATAGAAGATCTATATAAAGATCTTCTGTCTAAAGGTGTTAATTTTGTGACCCCTCCCATTATGACTATTACTGAAGATGGTAGAGAAAAGGGAATTTGTTACTGTCAGGATCCTGAAGGAAATTGGATTGAATTTATTCAAAATTAAATTTTTTATTTTTTTGAACCAATTTGATCAATTATTTCAAATTCTTCAGAAGTAACAGGTTGAACAGAAAGCCTAGAATTTTTTACTAGGACCATTTGAGACAATTCAGGAATTTGCTTAATTTGTTGCAATGAAATTATTTGGTTGAATTTTTTGGTAGCCTTAATATCGACCATATACCAAATGGGTGACTCAGGAGTACTTTTAAAATCAGGGTGCTTTGAATTTGGGTCCCAGGCTGTAAAATCAGGGTAACCATTCTTAACCACCTCTGCAGTACCTATTACTCCAGAAGGTTTGGAATTTGAATGATAGTAGAGGACCTCATCTCCAACTTTAATTTGGTCACGAAGGTAATTTCTTGCCTGATAATTTCTTACACCATCCCATTCGGCAGTAGAATTTTCTTCATTTATCAAATCATCAATAGAGTAATCATCCGGTTCCGATTTCATTAGCCAGTATTTCTTTCCCATAAAATTTCACCAGTGTGGCGGGAGCGCGAGGGAGTCGAACCCACCGCACCAATCGAAGGACCGCTGCCAACGGATTTGAAGTCCGCGGGGACCACCAGGCCCCATCCGCCCCCAAAATTAAGAGGCTAAAACCTCATCTATTTTTTTCTGAATTATTGATTTTGGAACAACACCTATTATTTGATCTACAGGTTTACCGTTATTAAAAATAATTAATGCAGGAATTCCTCTAATACCCATAGCTTGAGATGTCTGTTGATTAGTATCAACATCTAATTTACCTATTTTGACCTTACCGTCATATTCTTCAGCAATTTGTTCTACAACTGGAGCTATCATTTTACAGGGCTGACACCAATCAGCCCAAAAATCTACCAACACGGGAGTCTCAGAGTTTAATACCTCTGTTTGAAAATTTTCATCAGTAATTTCTACAGGATCTGACATAGTTACTCCTTATTTGTTTTTCTTGTAATCAATATAATCTATTGGAATGAATTCTATCTCATCCCAAAACAAAGTACCTAGTAATAATCCTTTAGGGACTTCAAAAATCATAGTTCCACCAATTTGAGTCTGACGAGGCAATTCAATATCTCCCCATACAAGCTGATTAACCTCAGTTCCCACGATATCAGTTTGTAAATTTAATTCTTTTGCGATTTGATATGGATTTGATGCTTCTATTCTTTTACCTCTACGGTCCCCTATTCTGACTGCATCTTCATCAAAAAGCATAGGGATAACAGTACTAGATCTGTTCACTATCATTAAATCTAATAAAACAAGCTGTTTATTAGAAGCTGATGGAGTCAATTCAAATTTTTTAGATACTAATAAACCATTAGGATCAGTAACTGAATCTGTAAAATATGCTATGTCTACTACTCGTGGTTCTTTAGCATGAACTTCTATATTCCTACCTGCAGAAGCAAAGGGATATTCTCGAGAATCTCCTGATAAAGGATTAATCTCTTCAATAGACTCACAAGATACTAAAAAAAACATTGAAATTAATAAACAAATATAAATCTTCATTTTTCACCCATCATATAAACCATTATCGTACCTAACAATTAATTTTCAATCAATAACATTAAAATCAAGATTTTTGTAATGATGGCATAGATTTTAACTTGGTTATTAATTCTGGCAGAATTTTTAAGAAGTATTCCACTTCTTCTTCAGTATTAGTTGGACCTAATGTGATTCGCAAAGCACTTTGTGCAAGCTCATTATTTCTACCAATAGCTAACAAAACATGAGACGGCTTATTGACTGAAGCGGAACAGGCACTACCACTAGATGCTGAAATTCCAGCAAAATCCAAACCAAGCAATATAGGCTCACCTTCTACTGAATCAAAAGAAAAATTAACATTATTGGGCAGTCTTTGGGTGGGATGACCATTCAAAAAACTACCTTTAACTGACTTCAATACCTCTTCAATAATCTTATCTCTTAAAACAATTAATTTTTCATTAACCAAATCTTTGTTTAGGTTAGATAATTGTAGTGCTTTAGCCATACCTACAATTCCTGCTACATTTTCAGTTCCAGAACGACGATCTCTTTCTTGGCCACCACCTGTCAATAATGGTAAAAACGGAGTATTTCGCTTAATCAATAAAGCACCAACACCCCTAGGACCTTGAAATTTATGAGCTGAAAGGCTTAATAAATCTACTTCTAAATCTTTGAAATTAACATCTAAAGAACCCACACACTGAACCGCATCAGTATGGAATAAAATTGGATGTCCAATTTTTTCTGATTCCAATTTAATTTTTTGTGAAATGGCCTTTATAGGCTGTATAGTCCCTATTTCATTATTTGCCATCATAAGACTAATTAAGATTGTCTCAGAACGTATTTCTTTAATTACATCGTCAGGATTGATTAAACCATCAGAATCGACAGGCAAAAATGTAATATCAAATCCAAAATCTATCAATTGTTCACAAGAATTCAAAACAGCTTCATGCTCAATTTGGGAAGTAATTATGTGATTCCCATACTTCCTCATAGCTAAAGCCGAACCTTTAATTGCGGCATTATCTGATTCAGTGCCACCACTAGTAATTACTATTTCCCCTACCCTAGCACCAAGAATTTCTCCAATTAATTCTCTAGATTCATCTACAGCTTTTCGAGCAATTTGACCTTGCTGATAAAGAGCTGATGGATTTCCAAAATCATTTACTAAAAATGGCATCATGGAATCTAACACCTCTTTTCGTAATGGTGTTGTAGCCGCATGATCTAGATAAATTTGTTCATTTTTCAACTTTTACTCTCTAATAGTAGAATTTTATCATGCAAGCATACCGTTTCTGCTTGAACATAATTTTTTATTGAATTACTATTTGAAGCTAGTAATCGAATAATAATAATTTTTATAAATGATAAAAGTAGATAACGTTACAAAATTTTATGGTGAATTCCCAGCAATCACTAACTTGAGCTTTGAAGTTCCTAAAGGTGAAATTTTAGGATTTTTAGGGCCCAACGGTGCAGGTAAATCCACAACTATGAAAATCCTAACTGGATTCATGCCACCCTCTTCTGGAACAGTGGAGATTGCCGGATTTGACATCTTAGAGGAATCTTTAAATGCTAGGAAACACATAGGTTATCTTCCAGAGACCGTACCTTTATATTTGGAAATGAATGTATCAGAATATCTTTCATTCATGGGTCAAATCCGTGGAATGAATTCAAAAAAAATAACACAAAGAATTTCTGAGGTGGTTGAAATTTGCAGTCTTCAAGACTATTACAAAACTATTATCGGAAAATTATCTAAAGGTTATAAACAAAGAGTTGGAATTAGCCAGGCAATTCTTCATGAACCTGATGTTCTAGTTTTGGACGAACCAACCATCGGCATTGACCCAATTCAAGTAGTTGAAACTAGGCAATTAATAAAAGGATTGGGAGAGGCTCATACTCTGATTTTAAGTTCGCACATACTACCCGAAGTTAGTATGATTTGTGACAGAGTAATTATTATCAATGAAGGTCAAATTGCTGCAGTAGATAACCCGAAAAACTTAGGCACAAACCTGTCTGGAGTAGAAAGAGTTGAAATTGAAATAAAAGGGCCTAATCAAGAAATTATTCCAGTATTAGAGAAGGTAGATCATGTCAATGCAGTTGAAAGAGTCCCGATTACTGGGAGTGGTTATCATAGATATCAAATTTCAGTTGATGTTGGATCAGAAATCCGATCTCAATTAGCATCTGTGGTACTAGAAAACCAATGGGAACTCCTTAAATTACAATCTATTGGCATGTCACTTGAAGAAATATTTTTAAAAATTACTGTACATGAAGAATAAATAGCAGGAAATATTAATTGAAAAACTTAATTGCAATAACTTTTAGAGAGACAAGATCTTACTTTTCAACTCCCTCTGCTTACATTGTTGGAGCGATGTTTTTGGTACTCACCGGAGTTTTTTTCGTATTCGATATTACAAGACCTTTTGCAGAAGCTAGTGTTAGAGGAATCTCAAATTGGTCAGGCTCTTTTATAATATTTTTAGCACCTCTAATTACAATGAAATTACTTTCAGAAGAACAAAAACTTGGTACTCTTGAATTATTGTTAACTTCTCCAGTAAGAGAATGGGAAGTCGTTGTCGGAAAATATTTAGCTAGTTTGTTTATGCTTTTATTTATTCAGTCTGCCACCTTATATTACGTACTATTACTATATTTATTTGGACAACCTGACACAGGACCTATATTAAGCACATATTTAGGATTGGTATTACACGGAGCTGCAGCTTTATCAATTGGAATTTTAGGGTCATCTCTTTCAGGCAACCAGATTGTAGCCGCAGTAGTATCAATTGCTATTCTAGTCATATTCTCATTTATTGACGCTGTAGCATCACTTGTTGAAGGCACAGCTGCTAACTTTTTGAATGCACTATCAATGGACCAAAGATTAACTGACTTTTCTAGAGGAATTATTGACACTAGTCATATTATTTACTTCCTAAGCTTGATAATCATTTTCCTATTCTTAACAATCCGTTCTTTAGAAACTAGACGGTGGCGATAATGAACCCATTGCAAGAAAAAAGTTACCTCTCAATATTATTCAATTTGATCAAGTCTACTTCTTTTTGGAGTCTAGTCTCAGGAGTAACAGGAGTTTTTGCTTTCCTATTAGGTGGAGGTTTATATCTCACATTTGACGAAATGTCAGATGTGCTGCTGCTAGTAACTTCTTTGGGAGCAATTTTAATGTTTATAGCTATTGGGCTTTCTCCGAGGGCTATAGCAATATTTGTATCAGGCCGTAGAGGGAGATTTGGATTAAACGCTGCATTAATGACTTTAGCTGTATTTGTAATTTTATTAATTACAAACTATTTTATGTTCACTAATCCAAACAGAATTGACGTCACAGCAACTAGATTTTTCACACTATCCCCTCAAACTGTGAGTGTACTTAACGAGCTCGAAAAACAAAATCAAGAAGTGGTTGCACACGCTTTCTTTGTTGAAAATACTGCCAGCGAAAATACAAAAACTACTGTAGAAGACATACTTAATGAATTTAGTAGAAAATCTGATAATTTTTCATATAGGTTTGTAGACCCTGAAATCAACAGATCTGAAGCTTTAAATTTTGGAGTAACAAAGTATCCATCAGTAGTGTTTTCCTATAACGATGAACAAAACCATATAGTAACGAATTTCACTGAACAAGAATTTATCACTGGAATATTAATTTCTACTGGAGCACAAAAGAAAATAATTTATTACTTAACTGGCCATGGGGAGCTTACTGCAACAATAGATCCAATGTTTGAAAAACAAGAAGATTTTGGACTTGACTTAGCTATAGCAGGAATGCAAAGAGATAATTATTTTGTCATGCCATTAAACTTACAGCAATTTCAAGAAGTTCCTAGTGATGCCTCAGTAGTTATTATTGCTGGACCTGATCAAGATTTAACTGAAACAGAATTTGAAGCTTTAGTTAATTATGCTAAATCTGGTGGAAGAATATTAATGATGTTAAATCCAAACCCACCTAAATTATTTAATGATTTAATTTATCTTTACGGTGTAGTAGTTAGCCCTCAAAAGGTAGCAGATGCTATTAGTAATGTGGGAGGTGAAACTTTGACACCTTTATTGCAAAAATCCAACGCACAATTTGCTACTAGTGCAGTTCATCCAAATATCAATATAGCTGATGAAGTATCAGTAGCATTTTTTCCTGATACAGCTGCATTAATTACGCCTCCTCAAGAAGAATTCGCATTGAGAAGCCACGTCAAATTTTCTGAATTGGCTTCTACAACACCTATAAGTTGGTTAGTAGCTCCTGGTGAAGACTCTGAATACGACGTAGAGAAATATACTGGCCAATACACAATTGCAGGAGTGATAGAAGCTACTGGAGCTTTCGAGGATCTTACTTCTAATCAAGATTTATTTAAACTAGTAGTTTTTGGAGACTCCGATTTTGCTTCAAATAAATATTTCTACAGTAATGATAATGGCGATATGTTTTTAAATTCTGTTAATTGGTTAGCCGAAGATTATGAATTAATTTCTATCAGGCCTAAATTAATGCCATATAGGGAATTTGTTGTGAATTCTTTGGAAAAAGAGTTTGTGAAATGGTCTAGTTGGGTCATACCTCCTTTTGCGATGATATTAATAGCTTTTGTAGTTTGGTGGAGACGTAGATAATGAATATTAAATACACAATTTCACTTTTGTTTATTGCAATCATTGCAGGGATAGTCTACGTGATTGATCCTTTTAATACTGAGGAGGCTAAAGTAGTCAAACCTTGGTTTTACCAAGTACATGTCGACGATATGATGGGAATTTCAATTGATCATATGGGAGATAACACATCATTCGTTAGAACAAAATCAAATACTTGGGCGTTCAATACAGATCAATTGCTGCCTCCAGACCGCATAAGATGGGGAGCGGTAGATTTTCTTTTAGGGGGACCTCAAACTAAAAGAGACTTATCAGAAACAACTGTGATAATCGATAACCCTGCTCAATACGGCCTAGACCAACCACATACTACAGTAACTATAGACCTTACTTTAAATAGAACATTGCAATTCAAGTTAGGGGACAAAACCACTGATGGAAACCATCATTATGGACAAGTAACAGGTGTCCCTCAGTTATTTTTAATAGCCGACGTGTGGGGAGATATAATTG
>JAKUTY010000049.1 GCA_022447825.1 SAR202 cluster bacterium | reverse complement strand
CTGCAATGATCGTTTGGTTAGATAACCAAGAAAACCATAAAGATGCAATGAATGAAAATTGGGGGCGCGAGCTGCTTGAACTATTTTCAATGGGAGTGGGAAATTACACCGAAGAAGATGTAAAGGAGTGTGCTAGAGCATTTACAGGATGGACTATAGGAAATACTGAATACATGATGGTCAGGGCTAAAAGAGATTCATACTGGCCTTATGGAAGAATCGCCTACCATTTTCAGTATCGAGAGGATGACCATGACACATCAGAAAGAACTTTTTTGGGGCAAACAGGAAATTTTAACGGTGATGACATAATCCGAATAATATGTGAACAGGAAAGCACTGCTAGATTCATTTCAAGACACTTGTATCACTTTTTTGTAGCAGATGAAGTTCCTGTACCTTCATGGGGGACTGTTGAACCAAGGGATCCTAAAGCTATTGATCAACTTGTAAAAGCATATTTTGATTCAAATCACAACATAACTGATATGTTGAGAGTTCTTTTTAATTCAGACTTTTTTAAATCTAGAGATGTACGATATCAAAAAGTAAAAGGCCCAGCGGAATTCGCATCGACAGTTATAAAGCTTAGTGGTCAATTTGAAATACCTGATAGAGAAATGATCCCGAAATATCAACAGATCGTATGGATGGGTCAAGAGTTAAGCAACCCATCAAGTGTAGAAGGATGGCATGAAGGTAAAGAATGGGTTGATACTGGAACTTTAGTAGAAAGAATTAACTTTGCTTCTGAGCAACTCGGAGATTATCAAAAACCTGGAATCCAGAAAATAGTTGACACATTAATGCTGGAAAATACTGATTTGATTTCTGAAGAGGAAATAATTGAACAATGTCTTGAGCATCTTGGTTATCTAGAGATTTCAAATGAAACGCGAGATGTTTTAGTAGAATATGCGAAAGAAATTGATAATCCTGTTAAGAAAATTACGGGAATAATTCGCCTAATAACAACCTCCAAGGAATTTCAATTGGCCTAATCGACGGATTTAATAATGACTCTATTAAGTGAATATAAATGATCGAATACATGCTCACTTTAGGAATTGTAGCCATGGAAGGCAGAGGGTTTGAATATCCAACCGATAGTGTAATGGCTCCTAACGGTCGCATATATGTTCCAAATAAGTCTAGAAATTTTGGAGAGCGAGGAGTTAGAGTAACTGCACTCAATTTAGAAAGTGAATTTTATGGAACATTTGCAACTTACGGTACTTCTGAAGGAAAACTACAATCGCCTTCATCTATTGCTGCTACAGAAGATGGCAAATTACTAGTCTGCGATGATTATACTCACACAATAAACTTATTTGACTTAGATGGTTCATTTTTGACTCGCTGGGGAAGTCATGGAGTAGGAATAAAAGAGCTTAATGGGCCTTCTGGAATAGCCATAGATCGAGACAATAACGTTTACATATCAGATACCAGAAATCATCGAATTCAGAAATTTAATATTGAAGGTGTTCATCTAGACACTTTTGGTAAACAAGGTCAATCTAAGGGCGAGTTCGAGCTACCATGGGGAATATCAATGACACCAAACAATACTTTATGCATTGCAGACTGGGGCAATAACCGTATACAAGAATTAACCCTAGAAGGTGAAGTTTTATCGGTCATAGACAATGAATCCAACCCCAGTTATGAACTGAAATATCCTTCAAGTGCTGTGATAGATGATGATAGGACAATTTATATAGCAGACTGGGGGAATGAAAGAGTCAAAATTATTAATCATAAGGGAGTTATGGTTCAAAATTTGAGAGGAGAGGCTACTGTTTCGAAGTGGGCAGGAGAATTTTTGAGCAATAATGCTGAAGAAAATGATGCTCGTCTTTCTGCAAACATGGAAATAGACTTAGATTTTCTTGATGATAATGATCCTCATAGTGAATCGGCTCATATTGAAAAGTACTTCTGGTCTCCAGTTTCAATTAAACTAGATGACGAAAATCGAGTCTATATTACTGAAGCCAATCGCCACCGCATACAGGTATACCAACAAGCATAGTTTTGTTTCGGAATACTATTCAATCGAATAAAGAATATTTATCCGATTTATTGAAAAAGTCTTCTAATTATTTGATCTAAATTGATTCTTTTTCAATTCTTCTAATCTTGAATCATAAATTTCTTGAGGACTATTTATAATCAAAAAATCAGCATAATCTGTTATGGGTCCTTCAGGGAAAAAACCAACTGGAGCCGGTGAATCTGGATCTTCTGCATTCATAAATATCTTAAAATTCTCATATGCTTCTTCTTTTGTAATTCCAACATGTTTTCTAAAAGATTCATCGAATCCAAGCTCATGATAATCTCTGGGTATACCGACCCATAAGGCTTGGTAGGATGATATATAGGCAACATAGGCATTAAAAATTGACCAATTACAATA
>JAKUTY010000048.1 GCA_022447825.1 SAR202 cluster bacterium | reverse complement strand
GATATTCATTTTAAAAAGGTAAGTTTCTTTCCCCTGATAAAAATAGATCAACTGAGCTGGCACATTGACGACCTTCACGAATTGCCCAAACAACTAGCGATTGCCCCCTTCTCATATCACCTGCAGAGAAAACATTATCAATACTAGTTTTATAATCTGATGTATTTGCAAGTACATTGCCTCTTGAATCTTTTTCAACGCCAAGTTCTTCAATCATTCCTTTATGCGTTGGATGTATAAAACCCATTGCCAATAAAACTAAATCAGCTTTTAACTTAAAATTACTATTTTTTATTGGTTTCATTTTATCATTAACTTTTACACAATTAATTGCTGTTACAGAACCATTTTCGCCTTCAATTGATTCTGTCAAAACAGAAAAATCTCTCAATGCACCTTCCTCTTGGCTTGATGAAGTTCTTAGTTTTAATGGCCAGTTTGGCCAAGTTAAACCTTTATCTTCTTCTTCCGGTGGAATAGGCATAATTTCTAATTGTGTTACTGACTTTGCACCCTGTCTTATTGATGTGCCTATACAATCGGAACCAGTGTCACCACCACCGATAACAATCACATCTTTATCCCTAGCTAGTATTTCTTTTGAAAAGATATTGGCTTCGTTTGATACCCTCCGGTTTTGTTGAGGAAGAAAATCCATAGCAAAATGAACACCATCTAACTCTCTACCTTCAATAGGTAAATCTCTTGGATATTCAGAGCCGCCCGCTAGCACCACTGCATCATACTGATTTTTGATTTCATCAATACTAATATCCTTTCCAACATTTATACCTGTTTTGAAATTAACACCTTCTTTTGACATTTGGTCTTCTCTTTTATCAATTAGATGCTTTTCCATTTTAAAATCAGGTATTCCATATCTAAGAAGTCCACCAATTTTTTCGTTTTTTTCAAATACAGTTACATTATAACCAGCTCTAGCTAGTTGCTGGGCGCACGCCATACCAGCCGGACCAGACCCAATAATAGCTACAGTTTTATCTATCTTTTTTTCTGCAATAACAGGGACAATCCAACCATTTTTATAACCAGTATCAATAATTGAACACTCTATAGTTTTTATAGAAACAGGTTCTTCATATAGATTTAGAGTACATGATGCTTCACAGGGAGCAGGACATATTCTTCCTGTGAATTCAGGAAAATTATTTGTAGAATGGAGATTATTAAGAGCTTCTTCCCATTTGTCTGAGTAAACTAGATCATTCCAGTCAGGTATCTGATTGTTGACTGGGCAACCAGAATGACAATATGGTACCCCACAATCCATACATCGTGCAGCTTGATCCTTAGTCTCATCGTTCGTAAGCGGGACAACAAATTCATTATAGTTTGTTATTCTAGAGTCCACATCAAGATATTTTCTATCTTTTTTTCTGATTTCCATAAAACCTGTAACTTTACCCATTTTTAATCCTTTATGTTCTTTCTTCTTCTTGTTTTTTTTCAAAGTTTTGCATTAAAACTTTTTTATATTCAACCGGCATTACCTTTTTAAATAAAGGAAGATAATTTGAAAAATTATCTAATATTTCTGATGCTTTCTTACTATTCGTATAGTGCAAATGGTTTTTAATTAATTTGTTTAATCTATTCTTATCATTGAAGAGATGATTATCTATAAATTTATCGTTACTATTGTCATTGTCTTCCGTGATTGTTTCAAGCTCAATCATTTCAGGGTTGTAAAGATCCTGAAGTTTATCATCTGGATCAAGTATATATGCAATACCTCCAGACATTCCGGCGCCAAAATTTCTACCTACATCACCGATTACTACTACAATACCGCCAGTCATATATTCGCAACAATGATCGCCAGCACCTTCAACTATAGCTGTCGCACCAGAATTTCTTACAGCAAATCTTTCACCTGCTATACCTCTAAAGTAGCATTCACCCTCAATAGCTCCATAGAGAACAGTGTTACCAACTATCATGCTTTCTTCTGGAATTATTGATGATACTAGGGAAGGGCGTATAGCAATTCTTCCGCCTGACAATCCTTTCCCTACATAATCATTTGCTTCGCCTTCTAAATCTAAAGTTACGCCTTTTGCTAGAAAAGCACCAAAACTCTGTCCGGCTGTCCCTTTAAGTTGAATATTAATTGTGTCATGAGCTAATCCAGCATGACCATATTTCTTTGCTACTTCATGAGAGAGCATAGTTCCGGTAGACCTATCTGTATTTTTGATATCACTTTGAATTTGAATTGGTTTCTGATTATTGATTGCTTTTTTTGCTTTATCAATAAACTCTCTATCTAAAATTTCATATATGTTATGATCTTGTTCTTTACTATTAAAATTGATTTCGACATCCCAAATTTCAGCTTTGAAGAATAAGTTCTTAAAATCAAGACCTTCTGCCTTCCAATGCTTGATGGCGTGATTTGTTTCTAAGACTTCGCTTTGACCAATCATATCATTAAAATTTTTA
>JAKUTY010000047.1 GCA_022447825.1 SAR202 cluster bacterium | reverse complement strand
ATAAAAAAATCAAATACTACAGCCGATCTTCCATGTCATAAATGAGGAGATGATTGTACAGTTGGTCCAAAAAGATATATCCTTACATCATCTTGATCTATCTTTATTTCTTCATGTTTTTTAGTAAGTGAATTATATAATTTAAGCATCATCTAATAACAAGCTTACTATCGCTAATGAAGCTTTTTGGTCTCCAATTATTCCATAGTCATCTGAGGATTTTCCTTTAATATTTATTTTTTCTACAGGAACCTTAAGTAGTTTTGACAAATTATTTTGAATCTTCACTGCTTTGTCTTGAACGTTAAATTTTTGAGTGATAATTGTTATGTCCACATTTGTTAATGAAAATTTCTCATATTCAACAACATTTAAAATCTCTGAAAAAATATCTGTACTTGGAATATCTTTTGGCGTAGATTCATTAGATGGAAAATAATGACCTAAGTCTTTTTTTCCAGTTGCTCCTAATAATGCATCACAAAGTGCGTGTAGAAGAATATCTCCATCAGAATGTCCTTCAAATCCCTCTTCTTCAAAATTGACACCACCAAGTTTTAAAGTTTTGTTTTCTGAATGTTGGTGTAAATCCCAACCATGACCAATTAACATTTTCTAAAAGTATTTTAAATAGATTATAACCCGTCGTCTGGCTCTTCCTCTGGAAGATATTGATTAATTTTCTCTACAGCAGCTTCTTCATCTATTTCTAATGCGCATGCTATTTCACTTGCTAAGGTCATTCTTGCTTTTGCAAGCATTCTTTTAAGTGCAGGTGATATTCCTTTATTTATTTGTGCATGTGAAAGATCCCTTACGACTTCAGCAACCTGAATAACATCACCGGATGTCATTTTTTCAGTTAAAACTTTGTACCATCTACTCCAGTTTGTACCAGCCTCTTCAGGTTTTTCTTTAAATATTGGAAAAACTTTTCTAGATACTGCACTTTTGGAAATTACCGGTCTTATTACTTCATCTACAGCTTCAACAGGAACCATAACTGTTAAGCCATCCATTAAAACCTCAATTTCAAAATATTGAATTCTTTTTGATTTTGGCTCACCCTCAACAAAAATCTCCACATTTTTATTTACTTTACGAATTACTTTTGCTGCACCGTGATGTGGATGGACCACAAATGTATTTGGTTTATATTTTTCTTTGGGTTTTTTAGCTTTTGTTGCCATAGATTAAAACAATAGTATAGATTGAAAACTATTTAGTTACCATTTATGTAACTAAATCCAATGTTTTTTAGAAGCGTATCAAAATATTCCCTTAGTTGTTGTGCTCTGTTTCTACCAATCCCATCGACTTCAAATAGCTTATCAGTAGATGCCAATAATAAATTAGGTAATGATTTAAATTTTGACACTAAAGAGTCATGTAAATTATCTGGAAGGCCAGGAAATCTTGCAAGAACCCTATATCCTTTAGGAGTCGATACTTGGTCTAAGGGTTGCATATACAATAAATTCCCTAAGGTTTGTATTGAGTTTAGTTCTTCATAAGTTAAGTTAGAAATTTCATCAGCAGCTTTACTAATATTTCGAAATTTTCTAGTAGGTAAATGATCTTTTAATACCAGGTCTAATGTTTGTCTAACACCTGACTCTAATGAATCTATCTGAATCATAACTAAGCCTGAATCCTCACCTAAGTTTTCAGCTTCATTTCTTACTTGTTCAGATAATCTACCAAGTAATTCCCCCCTTTGAACAACTTCCAAAACCTGTTGGTTTGTAATAGAATTTTCAATTTCTAATTCACCTAGCTCAAATACAGCATCATCAAACCTTCTTCTAGTTCTATCAATAGATTGAAGAGACTCATTAACTCTTCCAAGAATCATTGATGACTCTTCTAATTCATTGACTTCATCTTTTGAAAATACTTTAATTATTCCTGATTCGTCAGAAACAGCAATTACATCTAGCTCTGTTTCAACTGATACTCTATGTGCTGTTCTGTGCCTGGTCCCAGTTTGAGAAGTTTCTATTGTATCTGATGGATTCAAATGAACATTTGCTTTTAAAATCTGATTTACATTCTCATCAACTACAATTGCTCCATCCATTTTTGCAAGTTCGCCTAACATTTCTGGTGTAAAGTCACAATTTGTTAGATTAATACCTCCTGAAGAAATTCTTTCTAATTTTGCTGAATTACCAACAACAATCAATGCTCCAGTTTTTTTATCAGCAATTAAGTCAACACCCTCTCTTAATGGTTCTCCCGGTATCAATTGATTATTTTTCATATTTGCTCGTTTTATTATTTGAGTATTTTATTTATTCGAATGTTACTGTATTATTTTATTATTAATCAACAGGATAAATATTGGAAAAAATTACTTGTAAAGGCTGTCAAGCAACAATTGATAACACTCTAGAATTTTGCTCAAGCTGTGGAGAGTGGCTTGGATTAAAATTAGATGAGGTTATTGATGAAGTTGCTGTAGAAAATACTTCAGAAG
>JAKUTY010000046.1 GCA_022447825.1 SAR202 cluster bacterium | reverse complement strand
CGAGTATGTTTGCACTTGGTATTGATATTGATACAAAAGATTTAAAAGAAATTTTATCAAAAGCCAAAAATATTCTTGGTGATAGTTCAGCAATGACTGCAGGTAGCCAGAATAATAAAAATATTCCAACTGAAGGAAAGATTGGAATTATAGATCTTGGAGCTAAAAGAAGCATTATAAAAGTGCTTGAAGATCATGATTACAAAGTTGTAATGATCTCCCCCTCTACGACATCAAATCAGATTTTAAAAATGAATTTAAAAGGTCTTTTAATTTCGAACGGACCAGGTGACCCAAGATCATTGCTTACAGTAATAGATACCGTTCAAAACCTTATAGGAAAACTTCCAATATTTGGAATTTGTCTTGGTCATCAAATACTTGCTTTGGCTTGTGGTCTTAAAGTTAAAAAAATGCAATTTGGTCATCATGGTTCAAATCACCCAGTTGAAATAGAGGGAATAAAAAAAGCACTAATAACCGCACAGAACCATGGTTTCTCTATTGAGGAGTTTGGAGATGGGTTTGAGCATGAAAATTTTGGAAACATTAATGTTTTTGCAAGGAATTTAAATGATGGAACAAATGAAGGACTTAGTCTTTGGGATTCCATGGCGTACTCAGTTCAATTTCATCCAGAATCAGGACCTGGTACAACTGATGGATTGCAAATTTTTAATCCTTTTTTTGAAATGATTGAGAATAACTATGCCAAAAAATAAAGAAATTAAGAGTATTTTGATAATTGGTTCGGGACCAATTGTTATAGGTCAAGCTTGCGAGTTTGATTATTCAGGATCTCAAGCAGCTAAAGCACTTAAAAAAGAAGGATTTCGTGTAATTCTAGTTAATTCAAATCCAGCAACTATTATGACAGATCCAGAAATGGCACATGCCACATACATCGAGCCTTTAACTCACGACTACCTAAAAAAAATAATCGAAATAGAAAAGCCTGATGCTGTTTTACCAACATTAGGAGGACAAACTGCACTTAACTTATCGATTGAATTAGAAAAAAGTGGTGTTTTAAAAGAAAATAATGTGGAACTTCTTGGAGCCTCGGCCAATGCTATTGAGATTGCAGAAAACAGATGGAAATTTAAAGAAGCTATGGATGGAGTTGGTATTAAAACACTTAAGGCAACTTATGCTAAGTCTTTTGATGAGGGAATTAGCGCTAGTAAAGAAATTGGTTTTCCATTAATGCTAAGACCATCATTTATTCTTGGTGGTGGTGGAACAAGTGTAGTGAATAATGAAGAAGACTTTAAATCAAAATTATCTGACGCGTTTAATGCATCTCCTACTCAAGAAGTCTTAATTGAAGAATCAATTTATGGATGGAAAGAATTCGAACTTGAAGTAATGAGAGATAGTGATGGCAATGGTGTAATTGTTTGCGGAATAGAAAATTTTGATCCCATGGGTGTCCATACTGGAGACTCAATAACAGTTGCTCCTATTCAAACATTATCTGATAAAGAATATCAAACTATGAGGGATGAGGCACTACTTTGTTTGGACACTATTGGAATAGCAACTGGTGGTAGCAATGTTCAATTTGCTATAAACCCTGAAAATGGAGATAGAAGAATAATTGAGATGAATCCTAGGGTCTCAAGGTCGTCTGCTCTAGCTTCAAAAGCAACTGGATTTCCTATTGCCAAGTTTGCTGCCCTGTTGGCAGTAGGTTACAACTTAACTGAACTTGAAAATGACATAACTGGAACAACACCGGCTAGTTTTGAACCCGTCCAAGATTATGTTGTGGTTAAAATTCCTAGATTTGATTTTCCAAAATTTCCATCAACAGATGACATATTAGGCACATCAATGCAGAGTGTGGGTGAAGTTATGTCAATAGCTTCTACTTTTACAGAAAGCTTAACTAAAGCCATTAGGTCACTCGAAATTGGTAAATCAGGAATAAGAAATATAGACAATAGGTTTATAGGAATGCCAAAAGAAATTCTACAAGATGAAATCAGAACACCTAGACCTAGAAGAATATTTGCGATCCTTGAAGCGATTAGAAGAAACTGGCCACTTGAAGACATAGCAAAAATATCCTCTGTAGATATATGGTTTTTACAAGAAATTGAAAAAAGTTTTAATGTTAACCCTGAAAATACTCCATCCTCTGTTCTGAAAATGCTTGGATGGACGGAAGAAGATCTTGATAATAAAGAGTCTAAAAATGAATTAGAAAATAATAGAGTTTATAAGTTAGTTGATACATGTTCTGCAGAGTTCGAGTCCAAAACACCTTACTTATATTCAACAAATGGTGTAAGTAACGACGATACAACAACTGACAAGAAGAAGGTTGTAGTTATTGGATCGGGTCCAAATAGAATTGGCCAAGGAATTGAGTTTGATTATTGCTGTGTTCATGGAATCAGTTCATTAAAAGAAAATGGATTTGAAGCAATAATGATAAACTCAAATCCGGAAACGGTTTCTACAGATTACGATACTGCAGATAAACTATATTTTGAGCCTCTTACATGGAGAGAAGTAAAATCTGTACTAAATAGAGAAAAGCCTGATTCGGTAATAATTCAACTTGGAGGTCAAACTCCATTAAAACTTGCAAAAAATATATCCAAAGAAGGTTTTAATATTGCTGGGTCATCATTAAATGTAATTGACAAAACAGAAGATAGAGATCTATTTCAAAAACTATGTTTAGATCATAATATTCGACAACCAGAGTCTAAAATCGCAAAAAAT
>JAKUTY010000045.1 GCA_022447825.1 SAR202 cluster bacterium | reverse complement strand
CAGAGGTTTGTGATGAGTGTCTTGCAAAACTTCCTCCGGACTCTTGGGTAGAAATCACTGAAGAAGAGCTTCAACAGCTAGAGTATATTGATGATTTTGAACCTAGGGAAGATATTCCCACTTGGGAATATGAAGTTTTGAAACTTAAATCTGATTCTATTGAATCTGTAGTTGAATACAATAAAACTCTATTAAACGGGATGGGCGAGAAAGGTTGGGAATTAGTTAGAATCACTTCTATGGGAGATTCTGAGTCTGATAGTTTTGGAGTATTTAAAAGATCATGGTCGGATAAAATTGAAGATTAATAATTAATTATTTTGTATTCTAAGTAAATAGTCTTTAATAATTTCTTGATCATATATAAAAGGTAATTCAGGTATTTCCTCATTTTTTACCCATTTGAAGTCACTTACCTCATTGCTAATTGATAGTTCTCCTGAATTGTGAACTGCATGAAAAACAACAATTACAACAGGACTTAACCCTGAATATACACCTTGAAGTTCAGTTATAGATACATCGATATGTACTTCTTCTTTTACCTCTCGAATAGCAGCTTCTTCTACTTTTTCTCCTCTATTGACATAACCAGATAATAGACTCCATTTACCTAAATGAGGCTCGATTGATCTTTTGACTAATAGTATTTTGTCTTGTTTTTTAACTATTACTACTGCTGCAACCTTTGGATCTAAATAGAAAGTGGAATTACATTTTTTGCAATTAAATTCTGAAGTTTGAGTATTGTGAATCGATTCCAATTTGTACCCACATTTAGAGCAAAAATTGTTTTGAGACTTTTTTGCCATTAATCTTTCAGGCTAATTGTTGTGTAAATATAGTGAATCCATTGTTGAAAGAATGTGTTTCTATGCATACGCCATTTATTACTCGGGTTTTCAAAGTCAAAATTAGATATTGGTGGGACATTTGGGTTTGATTGATCTCGTTTAGCTTCTGATGCTAGTCTACCTGCATTATATTCTGGATGACCAATGTGCATTACTTGAGAATGATCTGGTGTTTCAAATATTGTGTAACCAGATTCTTCTCCATAAGCTAAAAGATTAATAATGTTTTTACTGGCGGCATTTTCCATTTCTTTATCTGGTAAACCTGCAAATCTGCTTTGAGGACATAAGAATTTGTCATCTAGTGCACCAATAATTGGATTAGATGGAGATAAATTGTCTAATTCGTAAACTCCAAAAAGTTTTTTTGCAAAATTTTCTTTAGGAATGCCTAACAAATATGCTAATGCAAATCCTCCCCAACACAATCCCAAAGTACTTGGAATACTCTTTGTGGCTTCAGTGATTAATTCAGTAAATTCAGGCCAATAATTTACTTGCTCGTAATCAAGATGGTCAACTGGAGCACCTGTGACAATTAATCCGTCTAGGGGCTTATCTTTTGTTGCTTGTTCATAGCTTTGATAAAGCTCGTCAATATGACCTTGTGACCATGTTTTGTACTCGTGAGATTCTAGTCTGATCCAAATGGGTTCGATTTGTAATTTTGATAACCCTAGAGGATTTAATAAGTTCATTTCATATTGTTCCCCAAGAGGCATAATATTTAATATGCCAATTCTTAAAGGTCTAATATCTTGACGTTCAGCTCTTTCAATGGGGATCCATCTTATTTTATTTTGTTCAATAAAAGGAACCCCGTGATAATCAGGCCTGATTATTAATGTCATTAATACCCATTGTCTCCATATTTAAATCCAAAGGTACGACTATGGGATCGCACCTTTGGATTTCTAAATTAATTTAGATGGCATCAAAAGAATTTTTAAAATCTTCTATGATATCGTCAATATGTTCTAGTCCTACTGAAACTCTGATTGTAGAAGCTTCTACTCCAGCAGATGCTTGTTCTTCTGGTGATAATTGTTCATGAGTAGTGGAAGCAGGATGAATTACTAATGTTTTAGCATCACCAACATTGGCTAAATTACTCGCAAGATTTAGATTATCAATACATTTTACTGCAGAGTCGTATCCGCCCTTTAATGTGAATGTTAATACTGCTCCATATCCTCTTTGTAAATATTTGTCTGCTAAATTTTTATAAGGATTTGATGATAGTCCTAGGTAATTCACTGACTCAACTTTTGGATTATTTTCTAACCATTCGGCTAATTGTAATGAGTTCTGACAATGTCTTTCTACTCTAAGGGATAAGGTTTCAAGTCCTTGAATGAATAAAAATGAATTGAATGGACTGAGTGCTGCTCCATAATCTCTTAAAACTTCAAACCTGGCTCTAACTCCAAAGGCTATATTTCTGTTTTCTGGTACTCCTAAGGCATTGCATAGAAGACTTCCAACTCCTGCAACGTCCCAATGTACTAAACCATGGTAGGCTTCACTAGGTTCAGTGAATAATGGGAATTTACCATTGCCCCAGTTGAAAGTACCTGCATCAACTATTACTCCACCAATGCTTGTTCCGTGACCTCCAATCCACTTAGTAGCGCTGTGAGTGATAATGTCTGCTCCATAATCAATAGGCCTAATCAAAGCTCCCGCAGCTCCAAGAGTATTATCTACAACTAAAGGAATATCGTACGAATGAGCCAATTTTGCAATAGCCTCGAAATCTGGAACATTTATTTGAGGGTTACCTAATGATTCTATGTAAATAGCTTTAGTATTTTCATCAATATTTGATTCAAAACTAGATAGACTATCACCTTCTGCAAATTTCACATTTATACCTAATCTTGGGAATTGGGCTTTGAATTGGTTGTATGGTCCCCCATATAAATATGAAGAGGAAACAAAATTG
>JAKUTY010000044.1 GCA_022447825.1 SAR202 cluster bacterium | reverse complement strand
CACGCTGAAATGTTACAAGCAGCTGATAATGTTTTTTGGATAGTCGAGGACTTAGAGTCATGTTTAGAGTCTCCTCTAGAATCAATAGCTACAAATTCAAAGCACATAGCTTTCATGGAGTCGCATGAAATAGAACTATTAAAATTTAGAGAAAATAATATCTTTCAAGACCAAGACGATCATGACGAACATGGGGACGATCATGATGAACACGACGATCATGCAGACGATCACGGAGATCATGGCGATCATGGATTTGAATGGGCAGGAGTTTTCGACTTAACTGAAGGAACTTATAATTGGTCATTTGCAAAAGAAGGTGGTGAATATGCTGACCCTGCGATGAAAATGGTAATCCTTATGTCTGATGAGATTGAGTCCTCTGAAGAGAGAGCTGAAGAATTATTAGAATCAAGCAGTTCAACAGATAGAAATCATAGTAGTACACTTTCTGCCAATGATTCAGCTTTCATGTTAAATTTTGACGAAAGTAGGGAAACTACAGTTTTTAGCGTTGAGATTAAAGAAGCTGGAAAATATGCATTCTTCACAGAGCATATGCCATTTGAGTTTGAAGCTGATGAACACTTTTTCAAGGATTTATCTGGTAACGATGTCGAACCTATTGCTCAAGAGCCAGACTCTGGACATCATGATCATCATCACGGACATGCGCATGGAGAATTTGATATTCACTTTTGGCTTGATCCTGAAATTGCAAAAACAATTGTAATGATTGTATCTAGTGAACTTTCAGAACTTGATCCCTCAAATGCGTCAATTTACAATTCAAACGCGACAAAAGCTTTATCTGAAATTGATCAATTAATAGCGGCTACAAAGGGTAAAATTAATAGTAATGCTAAATACGTAGTATTTCATGATGCTTATCAATACTTCGAAAAAAGATTTGGTATAGAAGTTGTTGGAGCTTTAACTGTTAATCCTGAAGTTTTACCAGGCGCAAAACAATTATCTGAAATAAGAGAAGCTATTGAACATGAAAATGTTAATTGTCTATTTTCTGAACCACAATTTAACCCAACTATTGCAGAGACAATTGCAGCTGATACAGGTGTAAAAGCTGCGGTTATCGATCCACTAGGGGCAGAATTAGAATTAGGAAAAGATCTATATTTTGAACTTATAAATGATCTCTCTTCTTCATTTGAAAATTGCTAACTCTACAAAATATTTTTCATGAGCTTATTTAAAGCTGACAATCTAGAATCTTTAAAAGAATTCAAGGATACTGACTATAAATTAGGTATATTGGAGCGTGAACAACCTGAGGGTGCAGGTTCTTTCTTTCAAAAATTAATGAAAAATGACTTTGGAATTGAGGGCACTCTTAGTTCAATTAATTTGAAAGAAGATTTAAAAAATTTGGTCCAGGAAATAATTCCTAACCAGTTAAGTTCAACTGAGTTTTATAATTATTGGCTTGCAGATATGGAAACCGTTTGCAGGACATTCTTACTGATTGAAAAAACTGATACACTTTGCTTTTGGCTTGGGACAAAACGAGAGTGTAGACGTTATCATGTTGATAACGTACCAAGACGTCTTTTGGTCACTTATGCTGGACAAGGTACAGAATGGATACAAAATCAGGATGCTGACCGTCTAGCCTATGAGGCAGGTGAACCAAATGAAAAGATCGTTAGAGATAAAAGTAAATTACATTTCATTGATAAATGGAACATTGCAATATTTACCGGTGGTAGCAATGGTATACTTCATCGCACACCTGATTCTGCTCTAAATGGTCCTTCAATATTAATGAAACTTGATCATCCGGAGTATTTAAATTCTGTATATTCTTCAGAAGTTCTTAAATTAAATTAGATTAAATTAAATCAAACTTTTTTTTCTCAAAATCATACGTCTCTATAGATCCAGATCCAATATCATTCCAAACCCCATAAAGCATAATTTCACCTGACTTTACTTCAGTATTTATAAAGGGATATTTACTTAAATTCTCTAATGATACGATAATGCTTTCTTTCTCCATGTACTTAACTTTCTCATCTTTTCCTTCGCCTGAAATGTTATCGTACACTGGTTTTAGTAACTTAAGCCAATTAGAAATTGATGAGTTATCATCAAAATTATTTTCATGACACATATGATACCCATTCTTTATACCTCCACATCCTGAGTGCCCAATTATAATAATATTTTTAATATTTAATGCCGTTACACCAAATTCGATAGCTGCAATTGTTCCGCTATGTTCCGTTAATTGACTATAGGGTGGTACTATATTAGCAATATTTCTATGAACTAGCATTTCACCAGCTTTTGATTTGAATATAGCATTCGGATCAACCCTTGAATCTACGCACGATATGATCATGTATTTAGGTGACTGACCTTCTTTTGCAAGTCTTTCAAAGTGATCTTTTTCTTGCGCGAAAGAGCTTTCTTTCCAGTCTCTGTATTTATTGATGAGATCTTTTGGTAACATTTACTTATTTATTTTTTATCCAAATTGGTGAAGACCAAGCCATCTCACGCATAATTTTTGGATAATTTTTAGCAGGTTTTTCATCAATTCTAATACTATCATAAGTTGACCAACGACAAGTAGGATTTTCAATAGCTCTTGCATAATAAAATGTATTTTGATCAGGTGTATATTCAGTATCAGTCCAAATTACTTCTAATCGATCAGATCCAAAGTTTTCATCGAAAGAACAATTTTCAAAATTTACACTTGCTTTAGTTTCCTTACATTTGTTTTTTCTATTATTTATTTCTCTATCATCGCTACAAATCACATCGTAAACAATTTCATTTATTTTTCCATTCTCTGTCCACCCTTTGATAATTTGAATTTTGTCTAGAGGAGCACTCAACGAATCTCTTTCAGCAGTAATATAGAATTTAGGTTGTTGCATCGAGCCATTTATTACTGTACTTCCCATTGGATGACCATTTTTATAAGACTCAGCTATTGGGTCTAATGAGTTTAGTAAGTCTTCGGTGCCATTGAAATTTAGAAAAAATCTTAATTTAATTCGCGTACCACTGGTTGCATACACTTCTTTTTTTTGCATTGCCTCAAACAATGTATCTCTATTATTTTCCTCAGCCCAAATTGCGGCCAGTCCGCCTGGATTATTTACTAGTTGAGTTAAAAGTAAGCCATCCTTCACTCTCACTTTAGATGGTCCAACAAAACTGGTGCGACCTCTGTAATCCCATTCCTCAGTATCCCCAGGATTTGAATTATGCGAGTCAGAACTACCAATCATACCAAAATCAAGGGGATTAAAGCCTATTTCATCTTCGAGGGTCAGTCCAATTTTTAGACCATCGCGTGCCATAGAAGTTTCCTGAATACAAAGAGTATCATTTTCCTTTTTACACTTTGGATA
>JAKUTY010000043.1 GCA_022447825.1 SAR202 cluster bacterium | reverse complement strand
TGCTCCTGTGCTCCCATTCAGAGCCTGTTCGTAGATTGCGTTTGAGACCTCAGCAAGGCCTTTTGCTTGACCTCTTTTGAAACTGTCCGATATTTCCGAATTTTTCTGTTTAGCGTCATACCACCAAGTCTCACTGAATCCAAGAGCATGACAAACTTGCTGCTGACTTAGTCCCCTTGCAGCTAGGTGTTCGACCTTAGCTAAGAATTCCTCTGTGACTAGGCGTGGTTTTGGTCCTCGTTTCATAGCACTATTTATCTATTTTTGCTGTTCCCCAGTAGTTGTATCCGAAGAATTTGGGAGTTGAAGGAAGGTACATAGTTTCTAAATTCGTAATTTCGAAGTTATTTTGTTTAAGTATTTCCGGTATGTTTTTGTTGAGATTACAACCACCTGCAACTTTTCTCCAATATGGATTAATCCTATTTTGCCAATTCAAAATATTCCTATCAGGTGATTGGCCATGCTCACAAAAAATTAAAGTGCCATCCGATTTAAGTACTCTATGAAATTCTTTCAATGCAGTTTCTGTCTCATTTATAGAACATAAAGTGTAAGTGATCACAATGGTATCTACAGAATTTTCTTCCACTGGAATATCTTCAGCATATAAATCGATCAATTCTAAGTTGATATTATTTCTACTAGCAGCTTCTTTTGCTTTTATATGCATTTGTTTTGAGGGTTCTAAGCCTATAACCTTATTTATTTTTTCAAAATTATAGAATGAAGATTGAGACCTGTTCCAATTCCAATTTCCAGAACAGTTCCTTTTGCCATAGGAACTACCTTTTTTCTTTGGTACGTAATTGGCTTTGTAGAACAAGTCAAATGTATTAGTGGTGGTAAAATATATTTTTCGTAGAAATTCATTTTAAAGCCTGTTCGTAGATTGCGTTTGAGACCTTAGCAAGGCCTTTTGCTTGACCTCTTTTGAAACTCTCCGAAATCTCCGCACTTTTTGGTTTAGAGTCATACCACCATGTCTCTGAAATTCCTAAAGCATGGCAAATCTGCTGTTGAGAAAGACCTCGAGATACTTGCAATTCTATCTGCTTAAGTAATTGTGTAGTTATTTTGCGAGGTTTAAGTCGTGTTTTCATATAAAATTTTTTTACTGAAAAATTTGTAATAATATGAATGAATCATAGCTGTTCTTTTATTGATTTTGTTAACAGACCATATCCAACTTTGTTCAAATGTAGCATATCATTCTGATAAAATAATTCACTAGGTTCACCATCAGATGTTATCATGTAATTATAAATATCTATGTATTCCCAATTTGAATTATTAGAAATAATTTTTTTTATTTTTGAATTTGTTTTTTTTATTATACTTAATTTATTTCTTCTAAATGGGCTAGGCTTTATAGATATGAAAAAACCCTTTGTATTAGGTAAATTTTCAGACATTTGATCCACAAATAAATCAAATTGATTTACTACATCCCTAATAGATGATCCATTTCCGATATCATTATCCCCAGCATATAGTATAATTATATCTGGATTTTCATTTACTATTAAACGATTAAAATAAACTCGACAAGCTTCTAAAGTAGCTCCACCAAAACCAAGATTAATTAAATTAGATAATGATAGATCTGTACTTGCATCATCCCATAATCGGAAAGTTGAGCTTCCATATAGAATTACCTTCTTTTTCTTTTTTTCTTGTTCATTAATTTTTAATTCAACTTCAAAAACATCAGCATCAAATTCATCTTCGACTGGACTTGTAATATTGTAATTTGTAAAGAATTTTTTTGAATTTTTTCCAATATCAATTAAATTTTCGTTCTTGGCATTGTTTATAGCTTCTTCTACATAACCTCTAAAAATTTTTCTGAAATCAAGAAGGAATTCATTAAGCATTTCTTTATTATTAGGATTTGAAACATAATCAAAAATTTTGAATCCTGGCTTTATTACTGCTGAATAAATTGTATTTGAAACAGGTTTGTCAAAGTTAGCAAGAGCTATTGGTATAATTAGTGGTTCAGGATCCAATAATGCCGCCAGTTGAAATGCACCAGTTTTAAAAGGGCCTGGTGAAGTTTCTGTGAAATTATCAGGCGTTTCAGATGTTCCTTCAGGTGCGATCGCAAGAGGCCTTTTTGAATCAAAAGTTTTTTGAGCATCCTGAAAAAATTTTTCTTTTCTTAGTTTTTTTTCAAGATCTGTCTCATGAAGAATATCTGATTCAGGATTATGGACTACAATATTATCTAAACGTGAATAATATCCACTTCTCCAAAATTCAGTATCTCTACTTGCTCTAACAATCCTTTGTCCACCATCTTTGTATTTTGGATATAAAATTTTTGCACTAATGAAGTGACTATCTATCGAGAATGCATGACCATTTGCTAATTCATTATTACTAAATGCCGCAAGATGATTATAAATATAAATATTTCTAGGATCATTAGGAAGATTTTCAATTCCCTCAATTACAAATGGTACCTGATCGAAAGCTCTTGAAAAATCATCATTTGAAAGTTTTAAAAGAGTAGATGATTTTGAATTTGGACTAGCACTTACCACTCTTTTATAAATCTTATTTAATTGTATGAAAAAACGATTTTCACGCTTAACTCCATCAAGTAAATCTATAATTATACCTGCGACAGATCTTTCAGCATCATTACCTTTCATCATGGCTTTATAAATACAATCTATTGCGTTATTACGAGTAAAACGATTATTAATGCTATTCACAGCCGTATAAAGTAAAGAATCGACTGGTATTCTGGAAGAGTTGTAATTCAGTAAATTATCCAGAAGAGTAAAGATGTCTGTTTGACTATTATTTATTAATTCACTTACAGATTGTTGATGGAGTTCAATATGCCAAAGTAGCTTTTGTAAAATCGTACTCGCTAAAATACTCTTATTCTCAATGAGATAAACTAAGGATTGATTTGAAATCTTTAATAAAGATGTGTCCCTATTTGCTTTAACTTTATAATGAAACGGTATCTCTGAGAGTCCATTTGAAAATGATAAAACAACACCTGGTCTAACAATTGTTCTATTTCTTTTCAAGATTTTGTTGCTACTTTTAAAGCTAAACTCTACATCTACACTTCCTGAAAATAGAATATAAATTCCGTCAGAGATGTTATTTTCATTACATACTATCTGATTTTTTTGATACAAAAATACTTCGGATACTTCTAAAATATCTTCTATACTTTCATTACTAAACTGAGAGAAGACAGATGAATCCTTTAAACGCAAAAATATATTTCTATCTGTAGTATATGATTTTCCATTTGATTCATTTGAAATTTTAGAGATAGTTGGAGTTAAATTCCTATAGTTCCATATTACTCTACTTGAAGAAGCTACAATAAATGAGAAAATTTTAGCTCCTAAATTAGGATCTGATAAAATAAGATCAAAAAATTTGGACAATGGAATTTCTACATACTTACGTTTTTTTGTTAAGCGTATTGATGATAAGTATCTTCCAGGAGGATTT
>JAKUTY010000042.1 GCA_022447825.1 SAR202 cluster bacterium | reverse complement strand
ATTTTTGATACCTTACAAAAAATAGTTGAGAATGAAATCATTTCTCAATCAGCACCATTATATGGAATTGGTGTGACTAACTCTGAAATTGATAACATTATTGAATATGTGATGAAATCTACTGAGGATCAAAATTCTGGAAAAACGGAACAACAGATTCAATTAGAAACCCGAGAAAGATATTTGAGATATTTAAATCAAGTTCAAGTAGACGAAGAATCTCACAAAGAACAACTTCGTAAAGCTTTATTGCGAGAAAAGATGAAACAATGGTCTGGTGAAACTGTCCCTTATGTAGCTGAACAAGTCCATTTGTTTAGAATGGTCATTCCGCTCTCAGGCGAATATGAGATTATGCAAACAAATTACAATGATGCTGTAAAAAATGCTGTTACCTCTGAAGACTATGAAGAAGCATTTAAATATATAGCACGAGAATTTTCAGAGGATGCTCCCGTGATAATCAGGCAAGGTGGAGATATGGGATGGTTTCCTAGAGCGGTAATAGAGTATGAGAGAGCTTTTTTTGATTTAGATGTTGGCGAGTTAAGTCCTCCAATTAAAAATAAAGATAATCCATCTACAATGATATTTTTTATGGTTGCTGATAAAGAAACTGCTGCTGAATTAGATGAATCAATGAGAGAAAAACTCAAAACTAATGCTTTGCAAAAATGGGTTAATAAAGAACGAAGTCGACATGATATTTTTGCTGAATTTAATTCAGATGTATATGCCTGGGTAGGAGACCAATTAAGATTAAATGATCGTTCTCACCCTCCTACGCATAATCCGGATCAATTACAACAATTTATTTCAAGTGTTAGCTAAAATGAAAAATGAGATTGGTATTTATTTAATAGGATTGGGAGTAGTAGGTTCTGGAGTTGCAAAACAATTAATTTCAAAAGAAGACATTTTTACCGAAGCTGTTGGTTCAAAACTTGTTTTAAATCATGTAATGGTAAGAAATAAAACCAAGAAAAGAGACTTTCAACTTTCACCTGATTTATTTGTAGATACATTTGAAGAAATTATCAATGATGACAGTACTGATGTAGTGATTGAAGTAATAGGTGGGGTAGAGCCTGCAAAAACCTTTATTATTCAAGCTTTGAATAATCAGAAACATGTTGTTACTGCTAACAAAGAATTGATCGCAAAGCATGGTCCCGAATTAATCTCTATTGCTACAGAAAATAATGTAAGAATATTGTTTGAGGCTAGTGTAGCTGGAGGAACCCCAATTATTTCTCCTGTAATTAGAGATTTTTCTGCAAATAATATTACTTCTATCAAAGCAATTATTAATGGCACTACTAATTATATTTTGTCACGTATGTCTACAGAAAATGCTGATTATTTTGAAGTACTTAAAGATGCACAAAAATTAGGATATGCTGAATCAGATCCCACCAATGATGTAGAAGGTGTAGATGCTGCATATAAGTTGGCAATTTTGTCTTCACTTAGCTATAAATCATTTGTTAAGGATTCAGATGTTTATTGTGAAGGTATTACAAATATATCTGCTAAAGATTTTCAAATAGCTAAAGAATTGGGGTACGAAATTAAACTTATAGCGTTTTCTGAATTTAAAGATGATCAGAATTCTGCAAGAGTTCATCCTACTTTGAATTCAAAGAATGAAATGCTAGCTAATGTAAATGGGGTTCTTAATTCTGTGCAAATTGAAACTGACTTGATTGGTAATGTTCTTTTTCATGGTGCAGGTGCTGGTTCTTTACCTACGGCAAGTGCAGTTTTGGCAGATGTAATTGATATTTCTCGTAATATATCATCAGGTTTTGTTGTTTTGGATTATATGAATATTTCTGAAAAATCATCGATTGTAGAAATTTCTGATTTAGTAACGAAATATTATATTAGAGTCTCAGCTAAGGATCAGCCAGGCGTTTTATCTCAAATCTCGACTATTCTTGCTAATCATCAAATTAGTATAGCTTCATTTATTCAAAAAAGTTCATATGATGGCTTAGCTGAACTGGTTATAATGACTCATGAGGCTCTTGAACGATCCATACAAGATGCTTTAGGGGAGATAAGAAACTTGAATGTTGTTAAAGCTATAGATAATTCCATTCGAGTGATGAATTGATTAGGATAGAATTTTTCTATTGGAATAAATGAAGTACATGTAAAAAAGTGAAAGAGGCTCTTTTACAGCAAAATTTTAGTTTATTAGAAAGAGATTTTTTTTTAAATCCTTTTACAAGAAAAGAATTAAGTGATTTGTTTGTAAATCATAATTTATCTGATTTCTTATCGATCAATAGTCCCTCATTTAAGAAGTTGCAAATTCAAGCAACTAGTCTTTGTAGAGAAAATGTTATTGATTTAATGCTTGATGAACCCAGATTAATTAGACGGCCATTATTGAAAATCGAGAATAAATTATTTATTGGAGATATTAAATTAAGTTTTTTGGCTGATTTGTAAATGCAATAAAAAAAGGGCTTCTAGAATAGAAACCCTTTTTTTATTTAGTTAGCGGTTTATTTCTTTTTGAGAAGAATCATGCCGCCACTAGTCAATATTAACAAGGTTCCAAATATTAGAGATAATTGCATAGTTAATGTTACAAATTTATCTCCAACACTTGGTAGGCCTAGTCCTAACACTGAAGTGTTGACATTTTTTCCATCAATCTGAGCTGAAGATCCTTCAGATGCAGGTAATTCTCCTTCAATAACTGATAGGCTTGCTAGCCCTTGTGCAGCAGCGATACCTTTGTGGATACCACCAGCACCAGGCAGTTCAACTCGATTACCATCTGAATCATATTCAAATTTGTCTGGGAGACCGTTAATAATTGCATGAGAATCAGCTACAGATCCTCCAGTGGCACTTCCTACATATGTTTGTGCAACAGTTATGGAGGATGTTCCGGATACGGCGGTGTTGTTAGCTTCTATAGAAGCTATCCAAGTGTTGATGTTATTAATTATGGCTTCTACTCCTGCTAAGTCCAAACTTTCGTCTGCACTTTTTACTTCTGCGCTAGCGGCAGAAACATCGGAAATAGCAGCTTTTAAGTTATTGATTTCTGATCCGGAATCAGTAACTGATGATTGAATATCTTCTAATGTGGAAGCTGCGCTTGCTGACTCTAGATCATTTTTAAGTGCATTTGCACTTGCTTTAGCAGAGCTCAATGACGCTACTAATGTTGATATAGAAGATGTAGTACTAACATTGTTAGAAGCACTGTAAGTGTTCTCTGAATTTTCTAGTAGGAACCTACTATATGAAGATAGTAAATCTGCTCCTGTATATCCGGAGCTTGAGGAATCAAACGTAAAATCTATTGATCCGGTAGTTTGAACTACTCCTTGTAAGGTTGCAATATCTACATCCAAATCGGAAAGTTTAAATGAACTCTTTCCATCTGATGACACTAATGAAGCTGTGTAAGTACCAGCTGCAATTCCAGAAATTGAAATGACAGCTGAGTCATTGTGTCCGGCATCATCTGCAAATGTAACTGTGCCGTAGACAGTTGGATCATTTGCTTCGACAATTGTTCCAAATGATATTGCAAATGAGAATATAGTAAGAGCAAATATGGCTATAGTCTTGATTCTGAACATAGCGACGTGTTGCCTCCTTGACCGCTAATTTTT
>JAKUTY010000041.1 GCA_022447825.1 SAR202 cluster bacterium | reverse complement strand
AATTTTACAAATGTTGGTTGCCCGGAATGAGTATCTGGTTTTCCAAACCATTCAATTCTATTCTCATCAGCATTATATTTGTCGGGGAAGTCATGTCCTGTTGTTCCTGGGACATTAATGTTCATGAAAATTATCAGTTCATTCTCCACTCTGACATAACCAGAAGTCCAATTTCCCGATCCTGTTCTTGGATATGGAGTACCAAAATACAAAGTATGTATCTGATCTCTTGTGTATTTTGAACCAATTTTAAATTCCATATAAAAAATTAGAAACTTAGAATTATCTACTAATCATTAAATGCTAGTTTACATATAAAATAGAATTTCCACATCTCCAGTAAGATTTATTCTGATCATTATCATAAGGTTTTGTGGCTGAATTCCAGTCAGGTTGCGAAATTTTTAATTCCTTTTCGGTGTTCCATACAAGTAACGAGTATTTATTTCTGCTTCATTGCCATCAGGATCAATAATAAATAATGCTCTTCCCTTTCCTTTCTCACCATATGGTCCTCTAGTAAAATACATTCCACCTTTAAACTTTTCAGATATTTCATCAAAAGAATCTTCAGTCACTGTAAAAGCAAAATGCAAAGGCCCTCCTCCATTATGTCTTCCTGTATGATTGATAATTTGAAGGACAATATGGCCTCTTTCTGTTTGTAGATAGGTCCTTTCACTATCTTGCTTATCAATTGGAATTCCTAAGATGCCGTTGTAGAACTCTATGGACTTTTCCATGTTCTTTACAGCAAGAAAGATCTCTTCTATTCCTATTATAGACATTAAAATTTAAAATTAATGGTTAAAGAATCCTCGTCTAAATTAAATTATCCAAGAAAAAAGTCTTCCATGATCCTTTGTTTTTAAGATTAATTTCACCTCTAGGAGTAACAATTCCTTTTTCTCCTAAATAGTTTGAAGTTTTTTCAGATATATGTATTTTTCCTTGTTCACCCGAACTTTCTAATCTTGCAGCTATGTTTACAGTATCTCCCCAAACATCAAAAGAATCTGAACTAAAACCAGCTATTAATGGGCCAGAGTGAATGCCAATTCTTAAGTTCCATTCAGGTTTATCTAGTACAGAATGTTGAATATTTATCCCATCTACAAATTGAAGCATGTCTTTAGCTAATGAACAAATTTCAAAAGCATGATCTTTTTGTTGTGTAGGAATTCCAGATACACACATGTAACAGTCACCAATAGTTTTAATCTTTGTAACGCCATGTTTTTTTGATAATTTTTCAAACCCCTTAAAAAAGGTGTTGAGTGTTTCAATTAAATCACCAGGTTCCATAATTTCCACTAGTTTTGTAAAACCTACAAAATCTGCAAAAAGAATTGATGATGTTGAAAAATATTTTGTGATTCTATTTGTTTCGATTACATTTGATATATCTTCAGGATCTATATTTTGGTTAGAGTTGTCATTAAATTCTTGCTCTAGCATATTGACAACTTGGTCTGCAAGTAGCCTAAGTCCTTCAATTTGATCATGTTCAATTTTTTTCGGTTTATCATCAATTACACACAATGTTCCAATTGAAAAACCTCTACTACTAATCAAAGGTGAGCCGGCATAAAATCGAAGGTTCTCA
This sequence comes from SAR202 cluster bacterium, assembly GCA_022447825.1. Lineage (GTDB taxonomy): Bacteria > Chloroflexota > Dehalococcoidia > Lucifugimonadales > UBA826 > AG-426-M11. The sequence goes on along the minus strand of JAKUTY010000041.1, from coordinate 2,158 downwards.
TAAGCCTCTAACTTTTTGAAATGTTTTGTTCTCTCGTCTAGGAATAAATCATTAATGATGAGTGGTTCTTGAGGAGAGGCTAAACTGTATTGGCAAATTGAAATTTCTCTGGGCATTTCTTCTGTTAAAGTACTTTCTAGTACATTAAATCCAAAATTGGTTTTACATTGTTGAATATTTGAACCAAGAATATTTATAAGACCAATTTGAGATTTAGTGATAATTGCTGCTAGCTGAGTAAGTGCATTATATTGCGCCTCTTGATCAAGATCTCTATTCAAAATTCCTAATCTATTTACTTCATTAAGACGACTTTCTTCGTTTGGAATATTACTTACAGGTATTATGCCTGCATTAAGACCTTCGGAACGAAGTAAATCATTAAATTGGTCTCTTGTACTATTGCTCATAACTAGATTCAAATCCTTATATCATTCACCAAATCTCATATTTTTTTTAATCACACTTTGTTAGGTAATAATCTTAACGTCATTTTGTTTCCTGTATTTGGCAAAAATATAATAGAAATGCAGGCAATAATTGCGGCAAAAGAAAGAGAAAAAAGAACATACGTAAATTCACCAGTAGTCTCTCTAAAATGTGTTATTAAATATACACCTAGTGGAGCAGCACAAAATGTAACCAAAAATTTTGCTCCAAATGTAAGACCCTGGTGATTATTTGAAGCATATCTAGATAACATGATATTTTCTGTTGGTAGTGCTGATGTTCCACTCATAGTTAAAATACAGGCAAATAAAGCAACTGGAAAACCTCCATAATTCGCAATCAATAATAGTAATGGCGCTTGAACAACCCAAATACTTAGGTAAAGCAATTTGTGATTACATTTGTCTGCTAGATATCCTCCAAGTATTTGAGAAACAGCTCCTACTGCATACACGAAACCAACAATAGTTCCCACTAACTCTATTTTCCCATCAAGAATTACAGGCATTCTCTCTTCAAAAAGTTTTGGCATAATTCCTTGAACAGAATTATAAATAAGACCCATTACGAACATTGGCAACATCATTAATATTACAGCATAAATATTTGAATTACTTTTATCATCAATTCCTTTCTGAGTACTTGAATTATTAGACTCCCTGATTTTTTTATATTTCAGACTTAAAAACATCAATATGCCAAGTAATAAACTAAAAAATCCTGGTATTGAAAAAGATGATCTCCAACCATAATTTGAAATTATCCAACCAGTTATTATGGCTGCACCTGATGCACCAAGCCCTCCAAATAATCCATTAATCGCTAATCTTATTCCAGGTTTTGATTCACTTGTTTTGATCATCCATGGAATTCCAACAGGATGATAAATAGCAGCAAATAATCCCAAAGACCCTAGAAATAGCATTAATGTGTATTGTTCATTTACTATACTTGCCATAAAAGATGAAATACCCATTCCTAAGAACATAATTATAAGCATTCCTGGACTTGACCATTTATCAGCTAATCTTCCAGCTGGTATCGAACATAAGCCAATTATAATTGAAGCCGGAAACCAAAGTTCAAAAAGCTTCTCATAGTTCATCTCCCAAGCTTTTTGTAAAGAAAGTATTATAGTAAAATACATCGCAGCCATGTAATGCATTAAAAAATGTCCAGAGTTTGAAAAAAAAGCTGTTAAATTCTTTTCGTTAGTAAATTGAGTGAACATCTTTCCTGAAAATTATTTATAGATATAGTTGTGCTAAAAAAGTCAGTTCAATACTTCAATAAAATATTAACATGACACAGCTAGTTTAGTCTTTGGAGTTATATATACTTATAAATATTTTGGCTTTATCCTTAGTCTTTCGATTATTGTAACTGCCTCCACCTTTCGCTCTTTGTTGGTAGAAGAAATTCTAGCTATCATTAACCCATCCTTACGATTTGCAGAAAGATTTTAGTAACATTGATCTATTGATTTTTCACATTCAGGACATGTAGCTTTAGTTTCTGTTGAATAGACCAGAGAAGTATCACCTATTATCCTGCTATCTATCTGTTATCATTTAAAAATTTTTAAAACTGTTCCATGGTGAAAGTAATTTTAAGATGATGATCAACTAGCAAATCACTTTGTTTCGATAGCGTTCGATTTGAGCAATATATAAGCTATAATTCTGATATATACACATAAACCATCTCT
>JAKUTY010000040.1 GCA_022447825.1 SAR202 cluster bacterium | reverse complement strand
ACTTAGAAATAATATCTTCAGGAGATTTATAAAATTTTGTACTCAATGATGTTCCTCAGTCTGCATTAGAAGAAGGTAGACCTCAAGAATCAAATAAAACCCAAGATCCAATCTTGATATTATCAAAAAATTTATCGAATGATGAAATCATAGAGTCCCTTAATAGAGTAATTCCTGCAGATTGGCTACAATCAAGCACCGAATCTTCTTTCACTGAACTGGGAACATATTTTGTAGGACAATCTAATTCTTTCCTAATTGAAATCCCTCTGGATGAAAGAATAGAGTCAGCATCACTTGAGATATCTCAAATCATTAAAAATGCTGAAATTTACGATTGGATTTTTGAAACCCAAATCAGGCCACAGTTAAAAGGAATTTCAGAATCGGAATTGCCCTTAGAAATTAAGGTTACAGAAGACTCATTAATTGAATCCGCACAAAACGTAATTACCGAAAAGTGGATAGTAAATCAGATTGATAGTGCACTTTTTGAAATCACTCCTTACATTGTTGGAAGAACTGACACATTCACTATTAAAATCAACACACAAGAATTATCTCAGTCAGCTATTACTGAAACCAAAAATATCTTGTCTAAGGGAGACGCCTACAATTCTATTTTTGATAATGTAGCCACTCCTGCAATTTCTTCAGCTATAAAAAACATACCTGACCTTCCGTACAATATTTCTTTAACTGAGGAACAGTTGATTTCCACTTTAAAATCGAGTGCTTCACCTGAATGGATTCAAGCAACAACAGAATCTGTGATAGATGACGTTGCTCTTTACATTTTGGGGTCCACTGATGAATTTAATATAGAAGTTAAACTAGATAAAGTTAAAAAGAATTCTATTGAAGGAATTTCAATTTTAATTCAAGAAAAACTTGAAGAAAGGTTTGATACACTAAACCCTATTCTTAAAGAAACCATTGATACAGAGGAAATTACGCAAAATGTAATATCTCAAATAGAACCATTAATTCTCTCAAATATTCCAGACTCGATAAATTTTGATGAAGAAACATTAATATCTATTTCACCTGATGCAATGGATCAATTACAAACAGTTAGAGAAGTCATGAAAAATGGCTATTTGTTTAGTGAGTCTGATTTTGAAAAAATCCTATTAAATTCAGGAAACCTTCAACAATTTGAAGAAATTCGAAACTATTTAACTGGTGGATTTAAATTTTCAGATGACGATTACAAAAGAATTTTGACATCACAACCACAAGGAAAAACTTTACATGACAACATAGAAAGCATTAGAAGCCTTTTAGCTCTATCTGGAGTTTTTCAAATACTCTTGTACATAGTACCAATATTAATAGCCTTAATTTTTGGTTTTTTGGGAGCTAAACGGTTTATAAATAAAATTATTTGGGCATCTTCATCTTTATTAATTGCCAGTGTAATAATATTTGCAATCTGGAATTTCATTTTCCCTATATATGCATATCCTATAATTGAATCTCAAATCACTTTAGCCATCACACAATTAATAACAGAAGGAACACCTTATTTCTCAACTCAATTGTTAGTTGGAGAAAGATTAGATTTTGTGGCTAAATGGGTAATAGAAGATCTTATAAATGGATTTGTTTCCATGAGTCTCATTTATGGAATAGGTTCAGGTTTTGTATTAGGAATTTGTATAGTTAATAAATTCCTTAGATCATTACAAAAAAGCAGCAAAGATATTACTGAAAAACAAAAAGAAGAATTAGTTAATTCATTTTTTGATCTAAAACAAGATTAAATGTATTCTGGTCTAGATACCACCATTCCATTTTCATTAAAAATTCTAATTGCAAATTCATGCGAATCAAAATTTAACGCAATTTCCGTATCACTTTTAGGCCATTGAGGTAAATCATCATTATCGTATTTTTCTGATTCTTCGCTAACCAAAATTAATGACCTTACAGCATTCTGATCAGGCAATCTTCCCTGCAACAAATTACGTAAATATAATCCACATTGTTCATCTTCATCTGTACGAATTTTACCTTCTAGCCCCATAGACACTAGACTGACGATATTGGGGTTATGCCTTAAAATAGATGCAACAGTAGCTGACGCAACGGCAAAAGATCCTCCGTAAATCACATCAGCATTTTTGACTGAAGTCGCTCCAACTGTTCCAGCTCTAGTAGAGTGAATTAATTTTTTACCGGAAAAATTCTCGTTCAATATGTCTGTAGGAGAATTGCCAAAATCAAAACCCTCAGGTTTATTACCGCCTACTTCTCCCAATAACAAATATCCCAAACCTTCATTTTTCATTTTTTTTGCTTCTTCAATTTCTGCCACTAAAATTATTTCTGAAGCGCCATTTTGAAATGCAATAGCTTGAGTAGTAAAACATCTAAATACATCTATTACCACCGCAATCCCTTCAGCTTCAAGAGCCCCAGATAATTGACTTAATAAATTAATTTGCAAATATATACTCCTAACGTAGTTCAACTGGTAAATTAAAAGTTATGTTTTCCTCTTCACCTCCCATATATACCACTTCTTCAGGATTGAGAAAATCAACAATTTCATTCACAAGATTTTCAGGAGTGGAAGCACCTGATGTAATCCCTACATTGTTTACATTTTTCAACCATGCAATATCAAGATCACTTAAAGAATTAATCAAATAAGATCTGAGTCCTTTTTTTTCTGCTACTTCTCTAAGGCGATTACAATTAGAACTATTTTCTGCACCAATAACTAAAAACATATCAACAAATTCTGAAATCTTTTTTACCGCCATTTGACGATTAGTTGTTGCATAACATAAATCATTTCGAACAACTACATCACTAAATTTTTCAGTAATATTCTTAATGGATTGCTCTGTATCATCTACAGAAAGAGTAGTCTGAGTAATTACTGAAACAGGGGTTTTAACATCCCAGTCAGGAGGATTAAATTTTTCTCTATCATCAATGAATTCCATATCTGTTTGAGCCATAGTCCCCATTACTTCTTGATGGCCTTTATGTCCAACTAATAATATTTTTCGGCCTTCATTATGATATTTCTTTGCTTCATTATGAACTCTTATAACAAGTGGACAAGTAGCATCTATAACTTTTAAATTTAATGTTTCAGCTTTTATAAAATCCTGAGGCGATGAACCATGAGCTGAAAATATCACTCTGCTTCCTGAGGGAATTTCTTCAACTTTTTCTACTGTAATCGCACCCTTACGTTCTAAATCATTTACTACATGTGGGTTATGGACAATTTGGTGTTTAACATATATGGGAGGTCCAAATTTTTTTAATGCCAATTCAACTATGTCTATAGCTCGAACTACACCAGCGCAAAATCCTCGGGGAACACCTAAATAAACTTTCAAATTAACCCTCCTCTACATTATTATAGATGTTTAATCTGTAGTAGTGTGACAAATATACATGTATACTGAAATATCATATATATGGATTTAGTAAATGAAACTAGCTAAAAGAATGAGTAGGCTTGGAACAGAAACTGCATTTGAAGTTCTAGCAAAAGCACAAAAATTAGAAGCCCAAGGTAAAAATGTAATTCACTTAGAAATCGGAGAACCTGATTTTGACACTCCCGAAAACATTGTCTCAGCAGGACAAAATGCTTTATCAAATGGATTTACTTCTTACAACCCCTCTCCGGGATATGGTGATTTAAGAGATGTAATTGCCAAAGACATCAGTACATCAAGAGGAATCAACGTTTCAGGTGAAAATGTAATAGTTACTCCTGGGGGAAAACCGATAATGTTTTTTGTTATGCTTGCGTTAATTGAAAATGGTGACGAAGTATTATACCCAAACACCGGATTCCCCATTTATGAGTCAATGATCGAATTTTGTGGAGGCACAGCG
>JAKUTY010000004.1 GCA_022447825.1 SAR202 cluster bacterium | reverse complement strand
AAAGTGGCTTGACCATCAGTAATCTCTGAAATGTCTTTAATTACTTGGCGTGCCAATAACTTATCAGTCTGAGGGAGTTTCAATGAGGGATGTTCTATTTTTAATTGATCAATTCTCTTTAACCATTCAGGATGAACAGCTTCCTCAACAATAGGATTCAATTCTAGTAGAATATCTTTTACATCTCCCACAATAGGAACATCAACGGATATATTTTTACCTATTTCCGAGGGATCAATATCAATATGAATTTTCCTAGAATTCACGGCAAATTTCTGTGGATTACCTGTAATCCTGTCGTCAAACCTCATTCCTAAAGCAATTATTAAGTCGGCTTCATCCAAGGCTAAACTAGAGTATGCCATCCCGTGCATACCAGGCCACCCCGTCCATAGAACATGATCTTCTGGAAAGCAACTAATTCCCAAAAGAGTAGTAATTACAGGAATTTGAGCCTTCTCTGCTAACTGTCTCAATTCATCGTATGCTTTAGAAATTATTATACCGTGGCCAGCTATAATCACTGGTTTTTCAGCTTGCGATATTAATTTTGCGGCCCTCTTGATTTGACGATTATTGCCTTTAGTACTAGGCGAATATCCAGGCAAATCAATAGAAGGTTCGTCAGAATAATCTACCTCCTGATTGAAAGCATCTCGAGGAATATCGACAAGTACAGGACCCGGGCGACCAGAATTAGCAATATAAAAAGCTTCTTTAATTGTGTCGGCTATATCCCTAGCATCCATAACCAAAAAATTATGTTTAGTTATTGGTAAAGTAATTCCTGTAATATCTGTTTCCTGAAAAGCATCTGTACCTAAAGTCCAACTGTTCACTTGACCTGTTACGATTACCAAGGGAACAGAATCCATTTGAGCTGAAGCAATTCCTGTAACCAAATTAGTAGCACCTGGACCTGATGTTGCAAAAGCTACACCGGGTTTTCCCGTAATACGAGCATATGCATCCGCAGCCAAAGAAGCTCCTTGTTCATGCCTAACCAAAATATGTCTTAGATTTGGGTATTCAGGTAAAGTTTGGTACAAAGGTAAAATTGCTCCACCTGGGATTCCAAAAACTACATCACACCCCTCTCTCAACAAACTTTCGCAGACTATCTGTGACCCTTTTTTGATCATCGATTTTCCCCTAACAATTATTTATATTTTTTAACCCAAAAAATAATCCCGCCCAAAATACATATGGGACGGGATTAATAATTGGTACAGTTTCCCGCGGTACCACCCAAATTGCCATAAATGGCCACTTCATTAAGCTTTTACGAAGCTAACGCCTAGTTCTAATAGAGAACGTTCAAACTAGAAGCTCACGGGCGAGTTCACTATTTAAAATGTAAGGAGTTTCAGCCTAGCTCCTATTCTCTACAACATTTTAATTTAGTTACTACTCCCGATCAAAGCAAATATTCAGTTTTAAGATGGAAATATTAGCATTATAGACATATTTTGGTCAATCAAAAATAATGTCTATCGCGACTCATTTTTAAACTTCGCTACACAACAATATGTATTATAATAAATATAAATTGAGAGGTATTAAGCTATATGATCGATCATGACGTTTTAATTATTGGTGCTGGCCTAGCAGGATTGCGTGCCGCATTATGTGCTAAAGAGCAGGGTGTAGATGTGGCTGTTGTAACTAAAGTCCATCCAGTACGAAGTCACTCTAACGCAGCCCAAGGAGGCATCAATGCAGCCTTAACGGATAGAGGAGATGATTGGAGAGATCATGCTTACGACACCATCAAAGGAAGTGATTTTCTTGGTGATCAAGATGCAATTGAAGTAATGTGTCGTGAAGCTGGAGATGAAGTAATTTCCATGGAAAACATGGGTGCAATTTTCAACAGAGATGAAAATGGTAATTTAGGTACAAGAAATTTTGGAGGCCAGCGAGAAGCTCGAACATTTTTCGTAGCAGACTTTACCGGCCAAGCTTTATTGCATGTACTTTACGAGCAAATAGTAAAAGCAGGAGCTTTTGTATACGAAGAATGGTTTGTACTTTCACTAATAGTTAGAGATGGAAAATGTGGTGGGGTTGTGATGATGGACATTAAAACAGGAAAAATCGAAGTTGTCCGAGCAAAAGCAGTTATTTTAGCTACTGGTGGGTTAGGTAGAGTATTTGAACCTAGTACAAACGCTCTAATTTGTACGGGTGATGGAATGAGCCTTGCATACAGGGCTGGTGCAGAATTAATGGATATGGAAATGGTTCAGTACCACCCAACAACACTCAAAGGAAGCGGAGTATTACTAAGCGAGGCTGCGAGAGGCGAAGGGGCATATTTATTAAATTCAGAAAATGAAAGATTCATGTTGAAATACGCTCCCGAATTTAAAGAGCTAGCTTCAAGAGATGTGGTATCTAGATGTGAGCAAACTGAAATAGATGAGGGACGAGGAATAGATGGTTGTGTATTACTCGACGTCAGACACCTTGGGGAAAAATACATCAATGAAAGACTGTCGCAAATTCGAGAGTTAGGCATAGATTTTGCTAACGTAGACATGGTTAAAGAACCGGTACCAGTGATGCCTGGAATGCACTATGCAATGGGAGGAGTTAAAGCAGATATTGATGGCAAAACTGCAGTCCCAGGACTATACGCGGCGGGAGAAGTTGCCTGTATCAGTGTTCATGGAGGTAACCGTTTAGGTGCTAATTCCCTATTAGACACTTTAGTATTTGGTAGAAGATCAGGAATCCATGCAGCTGAGATGGTAAAAAGTGTCAAACATCTATCAATAGATGATTCTGCAGCACAAGACGACATCAAACAGATTAACCAATTGCTATCTAACGAAAAAAATGAATCATTTGGTAAAGTAAGATTAGACATGGGAACAGGAATGAAAAAACACTTAGGTGTTTATAGAGATCAAAGCAGTATGGAAAAAGCCCTTGAACTAGTTAAAGACATAAAAGAAAGGGCTAAAAGTATTTATGTGGCTGACAAAACTAAAACATTTAACACAAATCTAATGTTCTCTATAGAACTAGGATTTATGACTGAATGTGCTGAAGCCATTGCGGCGAGCGCTATACAAAGACAGGAAAGTAGAGGAGCCCACACCAGGACTGATAAGCCAGATAGAGATGATGAGAACTGGCTGAAACATATTCTTGTCACTAAAGCTGAAGAAAGCCATGACATTTCATTCTTAGATGTAATTATCACTGATTGGGAACCTGTAATTAGACAATATTAAAATAAATTTTGAGGAATATATGGAAGTCATTTTTAAAGTTCAACGATTTGATCCAGAATCTACAGATTTGGTCTCTCATTTTCAAGAATATAATGTGCAATTAACAGATTCGTCTACGGTTTTAGACGGGCTCATAAAAATTAGAGAAGAGGATGATGGAACTTTAAGCCTAAGGTGCTCTTGCAGGGCTGCAATTTGTGGTTCATGCGCTATGAGAATTAATGGAGAGGCAGGTCTTGCTTGTAACACTAAAATAATTGACGTTATGCCTCAAGATGGCTCACCAATAGTTATAGAACCCGCAGGCAATTTGCCTGTTATCAAGGACCTTATTGTAGATTTCCAACCTTTCTGGGCAAAATTTAAAGCAGTAGAACCTTGGCTTCAACCCGGTGATATTCAACCTGAAGGAGAATATATTGCTCCTGAAGAAGACATGGTTCACTTAGCTGGAGTTGTATCTTGTATTTTGTGCGGAGCATGTGTATCAGATTGTACTGTATTAGAGGTTGACGACAGCTTTTTAGGACCTGCGGCATTAGCCAAAGCATACCGATTTTCTCGAGACCCAAGAGATGAGTCAGACGATCAAAGGCTTGCACAATTAAACGAACCTGGTGGGGTTTGGGATTGTACTAGATGTATGAAATGCGTGGAAGTTTGCCCTAAGGGTGTAGACCCTATGGATAGAATTATGTTACTCAGAGAGAAAGTAATGGATGCAGGCCACAACAATACAAGTGGTGCTAGGCATGCTAATGCTTTTGCAAAATTTCTTAAAAATAGTGGGTGGTTAGATGAGCTTAAATTACCAGTGATGAGCTTTGGTATTTTTAATATTAAAGCTATGATCGGACTGATCCCGTTGGGAATAAAATCACAGCTTGCGGGCAAACGCCCTCCCATTTTCCACCACAAACTATCCAGCGCAAAAGAAATCAAAAAAATATTTGAAAAGGTTGAGTCTAAAAAATGAAATATGCTTTTTACCCCGGATGTGTTGCTAGAGGCGCTTGTCCCGAACTTTACAGTGCTACTCTAGAGGTTTGTGAAATTTTAGGAATAGAATTAGATTAACAAGCTTTAGAAGGTGCAGCTTGTACTGGTGCAGGTGTATTGCAGGAAAAAAATCTATTCCTCGCAGACACATTAAATGCTAGGACATTTGCTTTAGCTGAAAAATCAGGGCTTCCATTAATGACAATATGCAGTACATGTCAAGGTGTCATGTCTCAAGCAAATCAAAGGTTAACAGAAGATCCAGAATATTTAGCTCAAGTAAACGAAACTTTAGCTGACGAGGGGTTAGAATATAAAGGAACGATTGATCCAAAACATTTACTGTGGATCATTGCTGAAGATCTAGGAATTGATTTCTTAGAAACTAAAATTGTTCGTAAGCTAGAAGGTTTTAAATTCGCACCGTTTTATGGATGTTACATCGTCAGGCCTTCAAAAGCTTTAAAATTAGACGAAAACCCTAATAGAAAACAGGCATTAGAACAAGTGATTGAAGCTGTTGGAGCTGAAGTTGTAGATTTCCCTGGTAGTACTCTTTGCTGTGGATTCCCGATTCTAACCATCAATCCTAAAAATTCTCAAACTATGGTTGCAAACCATACGATTGACGCCAAAGATCGTGGTGCTGATTCAATGGTTACCCCTTGCCCACTTTGTCATCTAAATCTAGATGGATACCAGCCCAATGCCGCTGCTCTAGCAAAACGAGACATCGACCTTCCAATCATTCACCTACCACAACTAGTTGGATTATCTCTAGGAATTGCACCAGAAAAAATGCGCTTAAACAAACACCTAGTGTCAACTAAAAAGTTACTCTCAGAATTGGCTGATGCCCCATAGTGTAGCGTGATAATTACTCAACCTACTATAAATACTGATATCAAATCTTGGTATAAGTATTTGTCTGTTTCGACATTGTTGTCAGCTTTTGCACAAATTACTTTAGGAGGATTCGTAAGAACATCCGAGTCAGGACTAGGTTGTCCTGACTGGCCTTTATGTTATGGGCAAATTATCCCCCCAATGGACTTTCACACTTGGGTTGAATGGTCACATAGATTAAACGCATCTGTATTAATGATGCTAGTTTTTGCCCTATGTTTTTTTACACTTACACAATATAAAAATATTAGAGTATTAAAAAACTTTTCAGTAACCAATGTAATCCTAGTAATCATAACTGCTCTATTAGGAGGGATAACAGTTATCACCGAATTAGCGTGGTGGGTTAGATTAATTCACTTAGCTTTGGCACAATCTTTAATTGCTTGTTTAACAGTGATGACTTGGTATTCATTTTCGATGCCTCACATTAATGAAATCAAACGCTTCGAAGACCCTAAATGGAAAATTAAAATCACAATTATGATTTCATTAGTTTACTTGCTAATGATTTCTGGCTCTTACATGGTAGGAATGGGAGCAAGCTCAGCTTGCTCTACTTGGCCTTTATGTAGAGGAGAGATTTTTCCAACAGGAAATCATGTCTACGCTATTCACATGATACATAGATACATAGCACTAATTGGTTTAATTGTTTGTGTTTATTTAGGATTAAGTTTTTACAATAAAGGAAAGCACATTCCTGACATTAAGCGTTCACTTCATTCCACTCTTGGAGCAATAGGACTACAAGTCGTAGTTGGAGCATGGGTAATATGGTCTGGTTTTAGTGGGCATGTCAAAACTACACACCTTTCACTAGCAACAGTTGTATGGGTGGCTACAATATATTTCTCTGTAGTAGTCTATTACTCAGTTTCAAAAAACAATAAAACGAATATTTCGTAAAAACAAGGAAAAAAATGCAAATCATCAGTTTGTATTTTGCCGTCACCAAACCTAAAATCATAATACTTTTGCTGATTACTGCAGCAGGAGGTTTGTTTCTTGCATCAGAAGGATGGCCCAATTTAATCGTTACGTTATCAGTGTTAATTGGAGGAGCTCTAACAGCAGGAGGAGCAAACTCAATCAATAATTTTTGGGATCGTGATATTGATCAAAAAATGGATAGAACTAGAAACAAAAGGCATGTTGCAACGGGGAAAGTAAACCCTATTGGTGCTTTAATTTTTGGAATTGTATTGAATATCATAGGATTTACAATTTTATGGCAATATACAAATTTAATTAGTGGCATATTGGCTATTAGCGCTACATTATTTTATGTGTTCATTTATACCATTGGACTAAAACGTTACACTTCACAAAACATTGTAATAGGAGGTGCTGCAGGTGCCATCCCTCCTGTCATCGGTTGGAGCGCTGTCACTGGTGATTTTATTCATTTAGCACCAATCACTCTATTTGCATTAATTTTTTTGTGGACGCCTCCACATTTTTGGGCGTTATCTCTTTTGCTAAAAGATGACTATAAAAAAGCAGGCATTCCAATGCTACCTGTCGTATCAGGGGTTCATCACACAAAAGTTCAAATATTTATTTACACATTAGTGCTTTTAATATTTGGAATAATTTCTTGGGTATTCGTTGACCAGCTTGGTCCCATATATGGAATTACAACATTACTAGTTAATTTAGGATTTATCGTATTTGCATGGAAATTGCTAAAAGATAAGGAAATTTCTCTAGCTCTACCAACATATTTATTTTCTCTAGCATACTTAGCAGCAATATTCTTAGCTATATCATTAGAAAGCTTAATAATTTAGTAGTTCACTTCCTCAGTTCGTGATAAAATTTTATTGACGATTCCGTTTTGATTTTGTACTGTTTACACTTGTGTGAAATCATAAATAAATTAAAGATAGGTTGCCTTAGTATAGATGTTGAATTTTAATAAATTTAAGCAAGTGATCCCTTTACTGTTTGTACTAACAATATCGATGGTATTAGCAGGTTGTTATCCAGAACATAATCAGTCCACTTTTGATGCTAGTGGCCCTGTAGCTGAAAGACAACTAAATGTATTTTGGTGGATTTTAGCCGGTGCAGCCATAGTGTTCGTATTAGTTGAAGCTGTTTTAGCATACTCAATAATCAAATATAGAAGAAAAGATGAATCTGAAACTCCCAAACAAACTCATGGTAACGCAAAATTGGAATTTGTTTGGACGTCTCTTCCTGCACTAATGTTAATCATTATTGCTATTCCAACAATCAACACATTGTTTTACGCTGCAGACCCTCCAAAACATGCTCTAGAACAGCACACATTAAAAGCTATTGGCCACCAATGGTGGTTTGAATTTCGTTATCCTAGCCCTAATGAATCTGATAAAGAGATAGTGACAGCTAATGAAGTTTACATTCCAGTTGGTTATCCAGTATCCATTGAATTAGATTCAGTTGATGTAATTCATAGTTTTTGGGTACCAAAATTAGCTGGAAAAGTTGATATGGTACCTGCAGAAGGAAACACAATGTGGTTCGAAGCCGATGAACCTGGAGTTTATTACGGACAGTGTGCAGAATATTGTGGAGATTCTCATGCAAATATGAGGTTTAGAGTTGTCGCTGTTCCCGAAAATGAGTTCAATGACTGGTTAATCTACCAATCTACGCCTGCTACCGAATCAGCTGACCCTTTAGCTTTAGAGGGTAAAGAAGTATTCAAAACTGCTGGTTGCAGTGGTTGTCATGCACTAAAAACAGTTGTTAACAAAGGATCCAAAGGCAGAATAGGGCCAAATCTTGCTCACGTAGCGTCTAGAAGGCATTTAGCTGCAGGAGTTTTAACAAACTCTGAAGATGGTGGACTTGTAAATGACTCTTATTTACAAGAAAACTTGCGTAATTGGATTCAGGATCCTAATAGTATAAAACCTGGGAATATTATGGCTGCCCAAGGGGTTGTATACACTAACCCTGACAGAAAACTTACTGAAGGTGAAATATCTGCACTTGTTGGGTATTTAACCACCTTAAAGTAAACAATTTGGAGAGAAATTTTGAGTTCATTACCAATACCAATACCAAATATTAGAATTCCTAGACCAGTTCACCCTACGGGTATTTGGAGCTGGTTTACTACAATAGATCATAAACGCATAGGTATTTTGTATGGAATCACTGCCTTCTTTCTATTTTTATCAGGTGGTGTCGAAGCCACTTTAATGAGACTTCAGCTTGCTGGTCCAGAATTAGGGATTGTGTCTGCAGCCATATATAACCAACTTTTTACCATGCATGGCACAACCATGATATTTTTGGCCATCATGCCATTAAGTGCTGCATTTTTTAATTATTTAATACCATTGCAAATTGGTGCTCGAGATGTAGCATTTCCAAGGTTAAATGCGTTCAGTTACTGGACATTTTTAGGTGGAGCATTAATGCTTAAATTAAGTTGGATAGGTGGCGCTACAGATGCTGGGTGGTTCGGATATGCTCCGTTGACATCTATAGATCAAAATCCTGGGAAAGGAATAGATTTTTGGATCATTAGTCTACAAATTTTGGGAATAGCATCCCTAGCATCAGCATTTAATTTTATAGTCACTATAATTAATCTTCGAGCGCCTGGAATGACTTGGATGAGACTTCCTTTATTTACATGGATGACTTTCATTACTGCTATTCTTTTAGTATTAGCCTTTCCTGTTATCACAGTAGCTTTAATAGAATTAACTTTTGATAGATATTTCGGTTTCAATTTTTTTAATGTAGCCAATGGAGGCTCAGTGGTATTATGGCAACACCTGTTTTGGGTGTTTGGGCACCCTGAAGTTTACATTTTGATACTTCCTGCTATGGGAATAGTCTCAGAGGTTCTACCGGTTTTTTCCAAAAAACCACTTTTTGGATACGCGACAGTTGTTCTTGCTGGGGCAATAATTGCATTCATGGGTTGGATGGTTTGGAGCCATCATATGTTCACTGTTGGATTAGGTCCTGTTGCAAATACCGTTTTCACAATAACAACAATGCTGATTGCGGTCCCGACTGGAATTAAAATGTTCAACTGGATAGGGACAATATGGGGTGGATCAATTAAATTAAATACCCCAATGCTATTCTCTTTAGGATTTATAGCAATGTTCTTAATTGGTGGGCTTAGTGGAGTCATGCACGCAGTATCAGCTCACGATGCACAACAACAAGATACTTACTTTGTACCTGCTCACATTCATTATGTTCTTTTTGGTGGAGCGATAATGGCGATTTTATCTGGAATTTATTATTGGTTCCCAAAATACAGTGGAAAAATGTACAGTGAAAAAGAAGGGAAAATACATTTTTGGCTAATGATGATTGGACAAAATGTCACCTTTTTCCCAATGCACTTTGTAGGCTTAGACGGTATGCCTAGAAGAATTTATACATACGCCGAAGGAATGGGTTGGGATCTATGGAATGCAGTCGCCACTGCTGGAGTATTTATTCTGATAGCTGGTTTTCTTGTAATGATCAATAACTTAGGCAGGCACTGGAGAAATGGGCCAACAGCGCCTTCGGACCCTTGGGATGGAAGAACATTAGAATGGTCGATTTCCTCACCTCCACCAGAACATAATTTTGACGAAATCCCGGTAGTCACTGCATTAGATGACTGGTGGGTAACTAAACAGGATTCTCAAAACAGGGCAGTTCCTGTTAGTGGTGGTTCAGGAGAGGAAACCCACGATATCCATATGCCTCAAGCCTCATACTGGCCATTTGTAGTAGCACTGGGGTTATTTGTCGGTGCATATGGTGTAGTATTTAATGACTTGATTTTCCCATACTTAATAGCAGGAATAGGGTTAATAATTACATTTATCGGTGTCTACTCTTGGTCTTTAGAACCAGTGAACGATCCAGAATAACAATTGAGGACATAAATTGGCTACAGAAGTAAATAACGATACAAATCATGATGATCATGAATACACAACGACAGGACTAAATCATCGAAAAATGTTGATGTGGGCCTTTTTGGGTTCAGATTGTATGTTTTTTGGAGCACTAATTGCCACATACTTGGTATACCAAGGGAAAAGTCTTGTAGGTCCTTATCCGGTAGATGTTTTTGATATACCTGTAACTTCAGTAAGCACCTTTGTCTTATTAATGAGTAGTATGAGTATGGTGTTAGCTTACGCAGCCCTAACTCAAAATAAAATCAGCGGTTTTAGAATTTGGATGGCTTCTACTGCAATCATGGGAGCAACATTTATAGGATTTCAAGTATATGAATTTAGTAGCTTCTCAACTTTTCATGTAGATATAGAATCCTGTAATGAAAAAATAGTGAAACACGGTATATTTGATGAATACGAAGAAGAATTGTGCGCAAACGCTAAAGAAGATCACGTAGAAACCCACGATGGATTACAACCTCAAACGAATTTGTTTGGAACTACCTTTTATACGTTAACTGGATTTCATGGGGCCCACGTGACATTGGGTATCATTTGGATATTATCTTTATTATTTTTATCTTATAAAAAAGGAATGATCACACCGGAAAGGCACCTCGATGTTGATTTGGCTGCCCTATACTGGCACTTCGTTGACGTAGTATGGATTGTTATATTTACGGTTATCTACTTATTTGGTGTATTCCCATTCCCAGGTTCTTAAAGGAAAAAAATGAGTCAAGAAGAAGCACATCACCCAACAGCAAAACAGTATTTTAGAATAGCAATGGTTTTAAGTGTCATTACAGCTGTTGAAGTTGGAATATTTTACTTGGAATTCCTTGGATATTGGATGGTACCGATTTTAGTAGTACTCTCTACAGCAAAATTTGCTCTAGTAGTCATGTACTACATGCATCTAAGATATGAACATAAGTTATTTTCATACTTATTTGTTAGTGGAGTTGTTCTTGCAACAATAGTGATTTTTGCTCTAGTTGCTCTTTTCAGTTTTGGAATTGGAAGATGGTAATATCAAGACTCACTCGTGATTAAAATTTGATTAATTCTAATTCTATTTGGTTACATTGGCACGGGCATATAGAGGTAGTGTTAGGACTCGGAGCTCTTCAACTAGCTTATTTATACTTCACAGGCCCATATCGAAAACGAAAATATCCTGATGTTCCAAACTCTCCCTATCGAAGCTTATTATTTACATTAGGTAACCTGATGATTTTCCTTTCTATCTCATCACCAATACATGTTTTGAGTGATGATTTTTTATTTAGCGTACATATGTTTCAACATGTTGTTATCACACTACTTTCGCCTCCATTATTGATTTTAGGAACTCCTAAATGGCTTATTTCACCATTATTCGATCAAAAAATTACACTAAAAATATTTAAAATAGTTTTTCATCCATTAATTACACTCGTATTTTTCAATTTCATATTTTCTGTTTGGCATTTACCTGTTTTATATGAATTATCTGTAAAATTTCACTGGGTCCATGTCTTTGAACATTTATTATTCATGTTTGCTGCAATAATGATGTGGTGGCCACTGTGTAGCCAAATCAAACAAATACCTCAACTCCCATATCCGTTACAAATGGTATATTTGTTTCTAATGTCTCTTGCCCAAATTATTGTTTTTGGAATTGTCACATTTGCTCGCCAACCAATTTATCAGCACTACATTCAGGCAGAAAGGATTTTTGGTATTTCTCCTCTACTAGATCAACAAATTGGTGGAATAATTATGAAGGTTGGAAGTGGATTTATGTTCCTATTCCTTATAGTGCTTGCATTCTATAAGTGGTATGATCAAGAAACGAATAAAAAGTGATTTTTATTAGGAGTAACAAGTGAATAATTTTGTTTTATCTATTTTAGTTCCCCTCGTATCTTTTGTAGCAATAGCAGTATATGCAATTGTTTTAGGATTCATTTTTTATCAACTACATCACCACACTGCCCTTGGAACTATAGGAGTCATTCTTCTAGGTTTAGTTTTATTAATATCTACACCCGTAATCGCATACTTTTTAGAAAAACGAACAAATTCATAATTCTTTTTTGAAATTCAAACTACTTCTTTTATTTTTATTAATAACGTCTTTTTTTTCTTGTCTCGATCTTGACGTAATTCAAGGAAATCCTCTCAATAATCATAATACAATTCCATTCAAAGTAATTGATCATCAAGGGCAATCTATAGATACAGCAAACATGAATCAAGATATATTTTTATTGACATTTGTTTTTACCGAATGCTCAAATGTTTGCCCAATAGTAACATCTCAAATTAAACAATCATTGATTTTAAATGATTCCGAAAAAGAAACTCCTGTAATACTCATCAGTGTAGATCCTGAAAATGACACAGAAGAAGCTGTATATAATTTCATAGAAAAATGGGAACTCACATCTAACTGGTCATACATTACAGGTAATAAAAATTCGCTAGAGCCCATTTGGAAGAATTATTTTATCAATCCTATTAATACACATCCGATGGAAAAATTAAGCAAAAACTTAGCTGCAAAAAACAGAATAATTCATACTTCACCTGTATATATTTTCAACAAAAACGGATCTGCAAAAGTTGTACATAATTCGCCAATAGATCCAGAAAAATTAGTGAGTGATATGAAGATTTTATCTAAAGAATAAAGCCTTACTCAACTAAAGCCTGTTTTGCAGAATCAACAATATTTGAAAATGCCTCTGGATCTGTGATAGCCATTTCAGACAATACTTTTCGATTGATTTCAATTCCAGCCAAATTCATTCCATGAA
The DNA here is from genome assembly GCA_022447825.1 of SAR202 cluster bacterium. Lineage (GTDB taxonomy): Bacteria > Chloroflexota > Dehalococcoidia > Lucifugimonadales > UBA826 > AG-426-M11. The sequence continues at coordinate 63,618 of JAKUTY010000004.1, read as the reverse complement.
TCAATTTACTGTAAGAAATCCCATTATCTCTAGCTGCAGCATTCAATCTTACATTCCATAACCTTCTCATATCACCTTTTTTCTTTTTGCGGTGATCATATGAATATTGAAGAGCATGTATCAATGATTCGTGAGCTCTTCGGTAAAGAGAATGTCTAACGCCTTGGTGGCCTTTTGTCATATTTAAAGTTTTTTTGTGTCTTCGACGCCTAACTACGCCAGTCTTGACTCTTGTCACGATAATTTCTCCAGTTATTTAGGTAATAATTTCTTTAATCTAGGAACGTCTGCACTACTTACAGGAATAGTAGAAGAAAATTGCCTTTTCACTTTATTAGATTTTTTACGTCTAAGGTGACTCCTCAATCCTTTCATTCTTACCAATTTACCTGAACCGGTTACTTTGAATCTTTTTGCTGCACCTTTATGAGTCTTAAGCTTTGGCACTTTCTAAATCCTTATTATTAATTTCTTTCTTTAAATTAGCTCCAGGAGATAAAATCATTGCTAAAAATCTACCCTCAAATTTCGGTGGTGAATCCAATACTGCATCATCTTGCAAATCTTCTGCAACACTTTTCAATAATTCCATCCCTATCTGAGGATGTTGAGATTCTCTTCCTCGAAAAATTATAGACACTTTTACCTTAGAGCCTTCTAATAATAATCTTTTTACCATCCTAGTCTTTGCTTGCCTATCATGATCCCCAATTCTGGTTTTCATTCGAACTTCACGAAGTTGATTGTTAGACTTTGATTTTGATATTCTTCTAGCTTCTTTTTCTTTTCTTGTAGCTTCATATTTAAATTTTCCATAATTTAAAAATCGACATACAGGAGGCTTAGCAGCTGGTGCAACTTCCACTAAATCTAGACCTCGAGAAGTGGCCATCTCTATAGCTTCATCTAATTTAATTTCACCCAGTTGGTCACCCTTTTCATCTACGACTAAAACTGAAGGGACTCGAATTTCCTGATTCACTCTATAATTTTTAGGTATTTGATTTCTCCGTTATTTATTTAATAAGATAAAAAATATAGCACAGTAATAAGAATGCATCAATTCAAAAGTTCATTTTCTCAAATTTTGCTATCTATATATTTAGTATCAACTTCATTTTTGATTCGGTCTATCAAATTAGAAACTTCAATTGGCCCCAAATCTTCTCCTGATCTTAATCTAACACCTACCGTACCTGATTCTATCTCTCGATCTCCCATTATTAACATATATGGAATTTTGTTAATTTGAGCTTCTCTAATTTTGGAGTTCATTCTTTCACTTCTTGAGTCAATAGTTACCCGAATAGATTCAGATTGAAGTTGATGAACAATGTTCTCTGCATACTCAATATGACGATCTGCAATGGGAATAATTTGAACTTGGATTGGCGATAGCCATAATGGAAAAGCACCCCCAAAATGTTCAATCAAAATACCCATAAAACGTTCTAATGATCCAAAAATGGCTCGATGGACCATATAAGGTTGGTGTTCTTTACCGTCTTCAGCAATATATGTTAAACCAAATCTCTGGGGTAAATTAAAATCAAATTGAATAGTAGTACACTGCCAATGACGTCCAATGGCATCTTTAATATTTACATCAATTTTGGGTCCATAAAAAGCACCCCCACCCTCTTCAATAGAAAATTCTAAATCTCGTTTATTTAATGTGTTTTTTAAAGAATTTTCTGCAATTTCCCATTGTTCTTCATTCCCAACTGCTTTGTCAGGTTTTGTAGATAGATTTAATGAAAATTCAGAAAACCCAAATGCAGAAAGCATTTCAAAAGTTAAATCTAAAACTTGGTCAATTTCAGATTCGATTTGTTCTTGAGTGCAAAAAATATGAGCATCATCTTGAGTAAAACCTCTTACTCTCATCATTCCATGAAGAGTCCCTCCTCGTTCATATCTATATACAGTTCCAAGCTCCCCAATCTTCATGGGCAAATCTCTGTAACTTCTCAAATTAGACCTGTAATACATAATATGAAATGGGCAATTCATAGGTTTTAAATAATATTCAACTCCATCTGATTCCATTTCTGGAAACATATTTTCCTGAAAAAATTCTAAATGCCCACTGGTATTCCATAAATTTGATTTCCCAATATTGGGAGTATGAACCAAATCATAACCACGTTGATAATGTTCTAGTCTCCAATAATCTTCAAAAATATTTCTAACTCTAGACCCTTTTGGGTGCCAAATAATTAAACCTGAACCAATTTCATCATTTATTGAAAATAAGTCTAATTGTTTCCCTAATAATCTATGATCTCGTTTTTGAGCTTCTTCTATTTGATGTAAGTGGTCATTTAAGGCTTGTTCAGATTCAAACGCTGTCCCGTAAATCCGTTGTAACATAGGACGACTTTCATCTCCTCGCCAATAAGCTCCAGCGACATTTAATAATTTAAAAGCTACAATTTTACTGGTAGATTCAACATGTGGACCTGCACATAGATCTTCAAAATCACCATGTTTAAAAGTTGAAAGAATTTCATTTTGAGAAATACCAGAAATCACTTCAAGTTTTAGTGGTTCATTTCTGTTCAATTCAATCAATTCTTCCCTATCATATTCACTGTATATAAATTGATGATCATCTTGAATAATTTTTCTCATTTCAGATTCGATTGCTTCTAAATCTTCTTCAGTAAAAGGTTTCTCTGACAGAAAATCGTAATAAAACCCATCCTCAGTAGGAGGACCAATTGCAAGTTTTGCTTCAGGAAACATTTTAGTAACTACATCTGCCATAACATGTGCTGCAGAATGCCGAATTCTATATCTTAAATCTAATAATTCTTGATTTATCATAAATTAACGTATTTATATCTTTATATTAAAACTACAACCTAAAGAAGGGAAAATGGTGTGATTCGAGACTACCATTCGGATATACTTTGGTCAACATATCAAAAGATAGGATCATATATTGAATAAATTATCTATAGACAAAGTTGGATTATATAGAAATAAAATTTTAATCAGATGGAATGATGGAAAAGAGTGTACTTATGACTGTCGGGAATTAAGAATTAGCTGCCAATGCGCAGAATGTGTTGAAGAATGGAGCAACAGACAACTTCTTGACCCAGGCAGCATTCCCAATGATTTGGAAGTTGAAGATCACTTAATGATAGGAAACTATGCGATACAGTTTTTGTGGAGTGATGGACATTTCACAGGAATTTTCCCTTTCAACGTCTTATACGAATTGTGCCCATGAACCCAAATAATCACCCTGTGATTTGATTTTCACAGGGTGATTAGAGTCTAATTTACACAGGTTTAAACTTAGGAAGAGCTATTTCATCTGTAATATCTTCAAAAACAACTTCCAATGGCATACCTATCTGCAATTTTTCTGGAGTTGGATCATCCATAACTATATTAGTAGGCATGGTTGGTCCTTCCTCTAATTCAACTATAGCAGTTACATAGGGAGCTTCAAAACCTGGATGTGGAGCCTTACCAGTCTCATATCCAACAATTGCAAAAGTATAAAGAGTAGCCTTGCCTGATGCTTGGATCCACTTTGTATCTCTTGGATTAGCACAAGGTATTGCTCTACAAATATCAGTAGGAAAGAAATATGCTTCTTTACAACTATTACAATATCTTAACCATAGTTCGCCTTTTTTCGCATTCTGCCAATAAACATCTGATTCCCCTTGAGGAACTGGAATTGGTTTGTTATAAGCCATTATTATTTTTCTCCTGTATTAATCTACCGCTAAAACTGTAGTACCAGTAGATGACAAGGATCCACCAGTTCCATTAACTAAAGCGATATTATGATCTTTTATTTGCCTATCTCCACATTCACCTCGAAGCTGTCGGACTGCTTCAAGTATCAAAAACATTCCATACATTCCTGAATGGGTATGAGAAAGACCACCACCATTGGTATTCATGGCGAAATCACCACCTGGAGCAGTTCTTTGATTAGCTACAAAATCTGCAGCTTCACCAGGCCCACAAAAGCCTAAGCTCTCTAATGTAGCCATTACAGTGTAAGTGAATGAATCATAAATCATAGCTAGATCAATATCTGAATGAGTGATACCTGCCATTTCCATAGCTTTAGGACCACTGTTCACAGCATTAGTTCGAGTCAAATCAGGCATTTGGCTAATCATTCCATGAGTTTGACCTTCTGCAGCTCCCAAAATATACCCAGGCTTTTTAGCTGTATCTTTAGCTCTTTCTGCAGATGTAATGACAAATGCACCACCAGCGTCAGTCACTAAACAACAATCCAACAAGTGAAATGGCCAAGAAATCCATCGTGAATTATGATAATCATCAAAACTCATTTCATCTTTCATGTAAGATTTAGGATGTTTTAATGCCCACTTCCTAGTAGCCACTGCAATTTCTGCCATTCCTTGTCTAGTCTTGTCTTCACCATACATATGCATATATCGGCGTGCAGCCATAGAGTATGCAACTGGCTGACCAATAAACCCGTATGGAGTTTGATATTGAGGGTCAGGATCTGATGCATTTCCACCAGGTCGACTCCTCATGCTTCTTCCCGCCTCTCCATGTGTAACTAGTGCTACATCACAGTATCCAGCATCAATGGCTGCAATAGCATGGGCAATATGAATAATAAAAGATGATCCTCCAACTGCAGTTGTGTCAACAAAAGAAGGCTTAACTCCTAAATATTCTCCTAATTGAAGAGTGGATGTCCCAGCAGTAAATAGTCCATCAACATCTTTTAATGAAAGCCCTGCATCTGCTAGAGCATTGTGGGCTGCCTCAGCATGATGTTGTAAATTAGACTTGTCAGGCACTTTACCTATTTCATCTGATTCATCAACACCAACTATCGCAGCAGTTTTTCTTAAATCGGTCATTTATTAATACCTCCATGTATATATTAGGACCAGGAAACTCAAAAACAAGTGAACCCGCGAGTCTACATTTAGTAGACTCAGGTAGAATACATTGTGTGATTCAAACAATCAACTAATTAAACATAATTAATGAATCGATAACAAATCATGATAAATTGATCTTGGAGGGCTTATGGAATTTACTCAAACTGATTTCAACTTATTGATTGAGGAATCTATTAAAGATCTAGATTCCTCAATCAGAATCAAGTGCAAAAACATTGAAGTTGAATTAAAGCAAACACCTTCTTCTGAAGAACTTTTAGGCACAGGAGTTGAAGACCCTTTAGAACTCCTTAGCCTACATGAAAAAATTCCTCATAAAAATTGTTATGGGTATGAAAAACAAATCCCTGAAAAAATCATTCTATTCCAAAAGTCTATTGAAAATGTTTGCTCTAACTCACAAGAGGTAAAAAAAATAATTACTGAAACTTTAATAAGTCAAATTTCCCCAAGTGCTAATCTATCTTAATATACGAACATCCCCTACCCTTTTTGTGACTTGCTTAGCATCAAGATGTTCTAAAATTAATAAAGCAAATTTTCTACTTGTATTGAATAAGTCTCTGAATTCACCAACTGTAATTGATTGATTTATTTGAATATGTTCAGAAACTGAATACAGAATCGTTTGGAAAAATTCCTGCGTGACTATAAATTCATCATCAATTTTAACTAATAGATTTTCCACTAAAAGAAAATTCAAAATTTCATCATCAAATTTTGTAATGTGCTCTACATTAAATGGGTTTAGATTCAAAGCCTCTATCATAGATTTAACAAAATCTAGTTGGGCATTATTCAATTCAGGAACAAAATCTATTAATGAAATAATTCCTGAAGTTTCAGAAATGTTCTTATGTTTCATGAATTCAATAAGATACGTGAAAATTATTTCATTAATTCCTAAATTAATTTTAAGAGATTGAGAACTCATTCCTTTTCTAAGGGGAAATTCCTTATGAAATAAAATTAGACAATTTTCAATTTCTTTAATTTTTTCTAATCGATATTGATTAAGAATAAATTCCGATTCAATATAATCGTCGCCAAGTTGAATCAACTTAGATTCTTTTTTTAATGCTTCAATCACTTCAATCAATTCATCAAAATCAATATCCAAATCTCTCAAAAGTGCATTGAATGTCATTATATTTTTTTCATTTAATGAATTTACTATTTTTGCACTTACAGATCCCTCTTTTAGAGATGCTAATTTTTTAATCAAATTATCATCACCTCTTTTATGTCGTTTAGCATTTAAATCTAAAATAATCCCACCGCCAATAGTTTTCATGTTAGATCTAATCACATATCTTTCACCTTTAGAGATAGGTTGTGGATTTTCAAATTTAAACTGAATAAAGTGTTCTTTTCCAGGTACAGGAACACTTTTTTCAAGTAATCGTAATTTCGCTAACAATTCTCTACTTCCAACATGAAAAGTGACATTTAAATTATGTCGAAGTTCATTAGGATATTCTTTAAGTAATACAAATGATGCATCTACAACATAAGTATTTTCTGTAGTTTCAGGTTTTACTAATAAATCCCCTCTAGAGATAGCATTTTTATCAATACCCGCCAAATTTAGAGCAACTCTCGTCCCAGGATTAATTTCTTCATGGCTAGATTGATGAGTTTGTATTCCTCTAATTTTAGTCTTAGTTCCTTGAGGCATGATTTGCAAATCATCTCCCACTTTAACAGATCCATTGATTAAAGTTCCTGTAACTACAGTACCAAATCCTTTAACTGAAAAGGAACGATCGACATATATTTTGGGTAGCCCAATATTTTTTGGGGTATCAATTATATTTAAACACTTATCTATTTCATGAATTAAATGATTTACTCCTTCTTTAGTACGATTTGACAGGGGAACGATAGGTGAATCCTTCCAATTAGTTCCAGCTAAAAATTCTTGCAACTCTATCTCTACTAAATTCAACCATTCTTTATCAACTAAATCTGTTTTAGTCAGAACAATAATTGATTTAGAAACCCCTAATAAATCTAAAATGTGAAAATGCTCTAATGTCTGAGGCATAATGGATTCATCTGCAGCAATTATCATTAAAGCAAGGTCTATCCCCCCCACTCCTGCAAGCATATGGTTTACAAATTTTTCATGACCAGGAACATCGATAATACTCACTTCATTACCACTTGGAAGCTTGAACCAAGCAAACCCTAAATCTATAGTCATTCCTCGATCTTTTTCTTCCTGCCATCTATCAGGATCAATTCCAGACAAAATATTTACTAAGCTAGATTTTCCGTGATCTACATGTCCTGCTGTTCCAATTACAAACACTTCATCCTCATTTATATTCTAAATATTTCAATCCTGATCCTGTATTAAGAAGTAATACTTGATCATCTGCATCAATTTCATGAGACGAAACCAGTTTTTTCAAAGCTACTGCAGTTGCGGCACCTTCTGGACAAACAAATAATCCTTCTAATTCTGAAATAACCTTAGTCATACTTTTCATTTCTTTATCTGAAACTGTAAGCGCTCCACCATTACTTTTTCTTAAGGCATCTAAAATCAAATAATCTCCAATTGCTGACGGCACGCGTATGCCAGATGCATAAGTATTTGCATTAATCCATGGTTCAGCGAACTCATCATTATTCAAAAAAGCCTTTACAATAGGAGCACAACCTTCTGCTTGAACAGCGTACATTCTAGGTCTTTTGGTTCCAATCCAACCCATCTGTTCCATCTCATCAAAAGCTTTCCAGATACCTACAATGCCTGTACCCCCACCAGTGGGGTAAATAATGACATCAGGAATTTCCCAATTCAATTGTTCTGCAATTTCATATCCCATCGTCTTTTTGCCTTCTACTCTATATGGTTCTTGTAAAGTAGATACATCAAACCAATTATTTTGTTGAGCTTTCTCTCTAGATATGACTCCAGCATCACTAATTAACCCATCAATCAACTCCACGGTAGCGCCTGTAATCACTGCTTCTTCTTTATTAGCAAATGGAGCATCTTTAGGCATGAACACATAAGACTTAATACCAGCTCTCGCCGCATATGAACTCATGGCTCCTGCCGCATTTCCAGCAGAAGGCATAGTAATAGACTTAATACCTAATTCTTTAGCTTTTGAGACAGCCGCAGATAGGCCTCTAGCCTTAAATGAAGCAGTAGGATTTAAACCTTCATCTTTAATAAGTAAATCTTTAATTCCAATTTCATCACCCAAATTTGTAGAATTCAAAATAGGAGTAAAACCTTCTCCTAGTGAAATCACATATTGAGGATCAATCACTGGCATCACCTCAAAATATCTCCACATATTAGGAGGACGATTTTTAATAATTTTAGGATTAATGAATTGTGCTGCGCTTAATAAATCATATTTTGCAAACAAAACTTTCCCACAAATCTGACATAGTCTATTTACAACATTTTTATCAAATTTTTCTCCACAATATGTACATTCTAAATGGGTAAAAAAACTTTGCAGTGGTTTGTTCATTTAATCATTCCTAGAAATATTTTATAATTCATAAACAATTCTATACATTTTTCAGGAGATAAGTCATGGAAAAATTTGATGTAGTCATAATCGGATCAGGTGTAGCAGGCATGACTGCAGCAATATACTCTTCTAGACTTGGGTTAAAAACTCAGGTTATAGAAAACTTAATCCCTGGAGGACAGGTAATTAATGTAGAAAAAATAGAAGATTTCCCAGGGTTTCCCAACGGAATATCTGGAGCAGAACTAACTGAGTTAATTAAAAATCAAGCTGAATCTAATGGGTCAGAATTTGTAATGTCTGAGATTTCAAAAATTTCAAAAACCAAAAATTCCTGGCTCATACAATCATCTGAATCTGAAATAACTACCAAAACAATAATTATCGCCGCAGGATCAACTCTATCAAAACTAAATATACCTGGTGAACATGAATTAATCGGTGGAGGTGTATCATACTGCGCAACTTGCGATGGAGCTTTTTTTATTGACCAGAAAGTTTGCGTTGTAGGAGGAGGAGACTCTGCGTTACAAGAAGCCCTATCACTTACTGAATTTGCAAGTGAAATACAAATATTGTGCAACAAACCAAGTCTCCACGCCCAACAAATCTTAAAAGATCGTGTAGCATCAAATGAAAAAATTTCTGTGAAATACAATGTCCAAATTTCAGAAATTCATGGAGATGGAATGGTAGAACAAATTTCAATTGTCAATTTATCCGATAATGAAATCAGTAAAATACGGATGGATGGAGTATTTATATTTGTAGGGTTAAACCCTAATTCTCAACATTTCAACGATCTTGTTTCAACTGATCAATCAGGGCACATAATTACTGATGAAAACTTAAACACTAATCAACCGGGAATATTTGCTGCAGGCGATATCAGACACAAGTCACTTTCTCAATTAATCACCTCCGCTAGTGATGGAGCTACCGCAGCGATTTCAGCTTATAAACATATAACTAAGACGGCAAAAAAATGAATTGGATTTTGGTGGCATTGGGAGGAGCATTAGGTGCAGTTTCAAGATATGGAATCACATTAGTTACTGACAGTTATTTTAAATCTAATTTAATTAGTATACTTTTGATAAACATTTTGGGTTCAATAATATTAGGTCTATTCATAGGTTATTCTTTAAACAAACAAACATTTTCTTCAGAATATAATTTATTTTTAGCTATAGGATTTTTAGCATCATTCACAACTTTTTCAACAATCACAGTTAACACTATACAATTAGCGTCTGAAGGAGAGTATCTAAAAGCGTCAATCAATATTTTAGCTACTTTAATATTGGGATTAATTGCAGCATTTGTAGGATTGTATTTAGGCAAAATCATTGCACCCTAGTCAGAAACTTAGGATATACTATCAAGCTGAATCTAAATGCCCGGTGGTGTAGTGGTAGCACTAAGGACTTTGACTCCTTCGACCCAGGTTCGAATCCTGGCCGGGCAGCCATGATTCAACTTAATAAGAATTTTTTTGATTGAAATTTTTCTTCTACAATTCCATTAGAAATATCATGATCTAATGCATTTCTTATTAACTTTTTTACTGACCCCACCAAATTAGTTTGCATATTGCACATTTGTCTAGCAATAAGGAACACTTCCTGTTCCAGTTTTTCATCATCGACTATTCTATCTATCAAGCCAATTGTTTTTGCAGTTTTAGCATCAACTTGAAAATTTGTGAGTAACATTTTAAGTGAATTTGCTGTCCCTATTGATCTAGGTAATGTCTGAGTCCCTCCAGCAGCAGGGATTAATCCTAAAGATGATTCTGGCATTTTAAATTTTGCTGATTCAGTAGCAACTCTTAAATCACAAAACGAAGCAATTTCAATGCCAGATCCAATAACAAAACCATGGAGTTGAGCAATAATTGGTTTCTGCATTTTTAAAAACAATCCCCACAAATCTCGTTGCCACCTTACTTCTCTAGCTATAATTTGTGAAGGGGCTGAACCAAACTCACTTAAATCTGCCCCCGCACAAAATCCTTTTGGGCCATTGCCTTTAATGATGGCAACTTTTACAGAATCGTCCTTCTGAAACAGAGATAAAATCTCATACAATTCATCCCTCATTTGAACATTAAATGCATTAATTTGTTTGGGCCTATTCAGACTAATTAAAGCAATAGCTCCTTTGGTAGAATATTGAACAACTGAAGCATCTTGGTTCATCAACACTCATTCGCCTTTAAATTCGGGATTTCTTTTATTAAAAAATGAACTTAATCCTTCTTTCCTATCAAATGTACTTTGCAAAAGAAAACTTAAGTCCGCTTCTAAAGAAATTCCTTGAGTCAAAGTCATTTCTTTTCCAGTTTTCACAGCTTCTTTAATATAAAAAACAGCTATTGGAGCCATTTGGTTAATTGAATGAGATATTGTTAAACTTTCATCTATAGATGTAGCTTGAGCAACATATTGAACAAGATTAATCTCTAAAGCTTCAGCAGATGCAATTTCTTTTCCCGTCAAAATTATATCTAAGGATCTACCGACCCCAATTAATCTAGGTAATCTTTGCGTAATCCCTCCAAGAGGAGGTTGACCTTTAGCCAATTGCTCATATGAGAAATTTGACTGATTATTACACACTACAATGTCTGCACTTATCATACATTCAAACCCATAATCTTTTGCATTTTTCTCTACAGACACAATTACAGGCTGTCTAATTTCTGAAATCAATTGAGTAATAGAGTTTTCCAAAACAAACTCTGAATGCCCATCAATAAAATTAACTGGGAAAAAATCTTCAAATTCTGATGTAAAAATCACCGATTTAATAGTGTGATCAAATTCTATTTTTTCTACTAAGTCTTCTAATTCCCAAAAACAATCTTGGTAAGAAATATTCGATCCAAGTTGATCAACAAAAGTAATTATTGCTGTGCCAGATTTATCTAAAACAAAGTTTGCAATCATATTTATTCATTTAATGTTTTGACATCTTCAATAATAGCCACTTGATCACTTGATTCAACTATTTGAGTATTCTGATCTCGAAAATATGCAATTAATTCTTTAGAAGCAGCTACTACAGGGGGCCCCAAAATAACTCCCCATACACCCGCAATCTCGCTCCCTATCATAATTGAAACTAAAAAAAGTATGGGGTGAACTTTCATAGCAGAACTTTGAATCCTAGGAGCTAAAATACCTCCTTGAAATGCTTGAACTACCAAGTACAACAAGGCTACCCAAATAAATTTATCTGGATCAGTAGCCAAAACTATTATGGCAACAGGCACCGCACCCAAATATGAACCAACAATTGGTATTAACTCAAAAATACCGGCTATCAATCCCAAAACTAGCCCATAATCTACATCAAGCAAAGTCAATCCTGCTGCAATAATTATTCCCACAAATACTGCTATAGCAGCTTGAGCCCGGACATATGCGCCCAAAATTCTATCTATAATTCTAAATACGTGAACTACATGGATTTGAATATCTGCTGGGAAAAAACCTATCACTGACGTTCTGATGATTTCCTTGTCTTTTAACCCATAAAATATAAAAAGTGGAAGAACTACTAAACCTAACACCATGGTTAACGCATTCACTACTGCCACAGCAGTTCTACTTAAGATTTCACTTATAGCTTGAATGATCATTTCTCCAGCATTTGCCAAACTAGAATCAATTTGATCTCTGATGCCAATTGGAATGTCTTGTATATATTGCCTAGTCCATGAATCAAATGATGCAACAATATTTGTTAAAAGCTCGGGAAGTACTTTAATTAACTCAGAACTCTGATTAACTAAACTAGGAATTATCAATACAAAAGCTATAGTAATTAATGTCACCAACAAAACGGCTACAAATGTGACAGCTATAAGTCTAGTAAGCCTAGGTCGAGTCTTATGGTTAATCGGAAGGATTTTTTCAATCAACTCTAAAAACGGGTTAAACAAATATATTAATATCAAACCTATTACAAAAGGAACAAAAGCACCTCGGATCATATATATGCAAAAAATTACCACCCCAATTATAAGGACAGAAACTGCAATATATGACAATGTTAGATAATGCCTGTTAGAACCAAAATTATTGTTCATTAGGTGCAACTCTCTTTGATGTCACATATATTTACATTAAATGGGAGAGATTACCACTCTTCGGTCAAAACCTGACCCGGAACTTTCAGTAGCAACGGATGAATGGTCAGCTAAAGCCATATGAATGACACGCCTTTCACGAGGATTCATCGGCTCTAATTCTATATCACGGCCTGTTTTCGTTACTCTTTGAGCCACCCTGTTAGCTAAATTTATCAAAGATTGATTTCTACGATCTTCATACCCTTCTACATCTATGGAAACTCTAGATTTAACACCTGTTTTATTACTAACCAAAACATTTGTTAAAAATTGAAGAGCCTTAAGAGTTTCTCCTTTTCTTCCAATTAGAAGGCCTGAATCATCTCCCACTATCTCCAATAAAGATTCGGTTTCCCCTTCATCAGATTTATGAATAATATTTAGATCTAAATCAACACCCATCAGTTCAATTAATTGGCTAACAATTTCATAGCCAATTTTTATAGAATCATCAACATTATCAATTTTTGTGACATTTACTGCTGCTAATTCGCTCCCAATCCCTAAAATACCAGCCTTACCTTGACTTATTACGTCTATTTCTACTTCGTTTCTGCTTGCGTCTAACTCTATTAACGCTATCTCTACTGCTTCCTCCACTGTTTTCCCGCTCGTCTTCACTGTTCTCATAAATCTCTTCCTCCTCTATCAATGTTGCTGCCGAACCTGCAAGAGCAACTGCGGGTTCAGACTTATTAAATTTTAAAAATGAAAAAAGCTTAATTAATGGATCCCATCCTGTAATAAAACCTTGAATAACTACACCTACTAAGTTAGAAATCACCCAATATAAAGCTAACCCACTTGGAAATCCTGGTCCAATTAAATCAGATGCAAATAATCCAAACATAATAGGCATCATCCATAACATCATTCTATTGGTAGAAGCTTGCCTTTCATCCATAGCAGGCATAGTTGTCATTTTTTGCATCAAAAACATAGATGCACCAACTAGTATTGGGAGTATAACAGTTGGATCAGGTTTAGCTAAATCTAGCCAAAAAAATGTACTTTCAATAGGAATAGATTGTCTCACCATAGGCAACCAACCATATAAATATTTTGACAAAACAACTAAATTTTCTGGTTCTGACGGAACTGTTTTTATAATTGCTTGGTATAGCGCTATAAAAATTGGCATTTGAATAAACATGGGGCCCAAACAACCAATAGGATTCACCCCATTATCTTTATACATTTTCATAGTTTCTTGAGATTGTCTTTGACGATCACTTTTATACTTTGCCTGAATTTCTTTTAGTTTTGGTTGAAGAGCAGACATAGCTTTCATTTGCCTACTTTGCTTTACTGTCAATGGCATCATTCCAGCTCGAATGATGATTGTAAAAAGCACAATAGCAATTCCAAAATTAGAATTGGCCATGCTATAAAGCAAGACAAGTGAATTCACCATAGGCTGAATTAAAATTGAATTCCATATTTGTCCAATAAATTCCAAGGCTACCTCAACAATTTGGGGCCCAATCAGTTGGTTGGGCTAATTTATCGTCTTTTAGTTTATCCGAAAAATATGGGGCCTCCCAATATTCATCTGGATTCCCATTTGATTTAATTTTTAATGCCCTAATCGAATGATCTCTAGCACTAAAATATATTACTCCAGGGAAATTAATATCAGTAATTATATTTGATTCAATTTTTTCATCGATATTACATTGCCCTAAAATTTCACCTGATTTTAATTCAGCCACATATATGGACCCATCTTTGGAACCAGTAACAATCAAATCATCAATTATTAAAGGGGAACCCACAATAGCATCTTCTGTTTTAAAATCCCATTTTTTTCTACCTGAATCTATGTCTAAAGCATACAAATTACCATCCAGTGAAGGAGCAAAAACTATTCCATTAGAGTAGATAGGAGTAGCCCAATACCAGTTTTTCGCATCCCTAAAAGTCCAATTTATCTCTCCTGTATTCACATCAAGTGAGTAAAAAGTACTATCAAATCCACCAAACAATACTTGTTGATCAGCTACTAAAGGAGAAGATGAAATTGCAGAGTCAAATTTTTTACTCCACTTAATTTGGCCATCCAAATCAACTGAATGAACTTGTCCATCAAGGGTTGTTAGTATCAAACTTTCATTGTGTAATGAAGGAGTAGACCAAATACCTCCATCAAAGTCTATTTTCCATTCATCTTCAAAAGAAATTTCGGGATTACCTCTGTCATTTCTCTTTAATGAAATTTTAAATGAATACAAATTCCCATCGGTAGTCCCTACATATATTTTGTTGTGATTTGTAAGAATTCCGCCAATTATCTGAGAATCAGTAATTTTCTCCGATTCAACAATTTCATAGTCATTATCAGAATATTCTAAAATTGAATGAATAAATCCATTGTAGGTTGCTACAAAAATTAATTCTTCAGATAATGTCTCAGATCCTTCATAATACAATTGAGAAGCAACAGGTTGACCGTAAATTGCTCTTTTCATTTCAGTATCTGAGTATCTAATGTCAATGTGATTTGCTACAGAGCTACCATCATCTAAATTTAAAAAAACAATCTGATCATCCATAGTTGCAGCAATCAATTTATTCCCATGAACTAATGGGCTGCCCCAACCTTCTGCAGTAGTTAAACCTGTACACCCCATGAATCCTAATGAAAACATAAATAAAACAACAGGAATTAAAAAAGTTTTATAAATAGATCTCATTACATTACTCTTATGGTACTGGGTCATAGCCGCTTGTCCCCATTGGACGACACCTTAACAATCGTTTAACAGTAAGAATCAATCCTCTAAATAAACCATGTTTTTGCAATGCTTCATATGAATAATCCGAGCAAGTAGGCATATGCCTACAAACACTTGGTAAAAATGGAGAAATTGACTTCTGGTAAATAACTATAAACAACAGTAATAATTTCATAAATTTTATCTTTTAATAACTAATCAACATTAATGGCAGTAGATTTAATTAACTTAGCTCTCTTCAATAAGGATATCACTGAAGCTTGAATTTCATCATACCTAGATGAAACTATAGATTTCCTAGCTATAAACACCAAATCAAAGCCATTCACTATCTCTATTTTAGAGATTAGTTCCCTTAATCTTCTTTTACATTTATTTCTGACAACAGCATTACCAATCTTATTGGAGACTATGAAACCAATCCTAGTATTATTTCCAGCTAAAAATAATTCATGCTTTGAAACTACCAAAACTAAATTATGATCTGACCAACTTTGCCCAGTCTTCCTAACATTATGAAAATCTTTAGTTTTTAATAATTTATTTTGTTTGTTCAATCCCAATCATCCAGATTACACAGGAATAAGATTAACTAAACTGTAAGCTTATGTCGACCTTTAAACATTCGTCTCTTAAGTACATTTCTGCCGTTTTTTGTACTCATTCGGGATCGAAACCCATGAACTCTCATTCTGCGTCTGTTTTTAGGTTGATATGTTCTCTTAGGCATTAATTCCTCACTTCCAAGATTAAAATTCTACTGTCCAACCTATGTAGTGTCAATTTATTAAGTGGAATAAAATTCAAACGAATCTTCAGACCCGTATCCTGGAATCTGAGTAATCTGTAATCCAGGAGAATTTAATGTAGATTGAACAATTTTTTTGTTAAAATCATGAATTTCAGGAGAATTTAAAAATAATTCGAGATCCATCCATATACATTCTGCAATTTCTTCTTCTTGTTTATTAATTTCATAATTCAGTGGATTTAATAAAACAACAAAGTATATGTCTGACTTCCCGTATCTATAACCATGCCAATGTCGGAAAAATGAAAGCTTTTGAAATTCAGTATTAATTCCAGTTTCTTCAAAAACTTCTCTAATAGCAGCCTTAGAAATATGTTCTCCTTGCACCAATGCACCACCAGGCAATTTATACGAAGGCTTGACTGTAGATCTATATTTTTCTGACACAACAAGTATTTCATTGCGATCATTAATTACAACTCCACCAACTCCAACGTAATGAGTAGAATATGGGGGAATAAATGTATTTTTTTCAATCGCTAATGTCATCATTACATAATCTTTTGTGGCATGATGATTCATAAATCCTAATTGAGAAGCAATAGCTATATTGCTAAAAAATTGAATATTGATTTGAAGCCAAACTAATTTTATTGAATCAGAGCTCCAATCATCGATGGCTTTTTTTAGATCAGAAGCAAAAATATTTGTGTCACCAGATAATGATTCAGGATCTACAACTACTCCGTCAAACTGATTTTTTTTCCACAACATACCTTCTACCTTATTGTTTGTATTCAGGTTAGTATACACACAACTTTGAATCAGGTTGGGAGAAATCATGAATAGTGTAATTTTTGTAGACAAGATCATTGACCCTGAAACAGACTCTATAATCAAAGATCATTTTGTTGTAATTGAAAAAAATCTTATAGCTAAAATATCTCCCAATACAACATATGATGATGTTACATACTCAACATACAAAAAGATCATTACTACTAATTCAACATTGTTGCCTGGTTTCATTGAAATGCACTCACATATACATGTCAGTTCAGAAAAAAATGCATACTATGACTCAATCAATGATACCGATGAAACTTTAATTATCAGGGCTACTAAAGCTGCAAGAGAAGCTTTACTTTCAGGAGTAACAACAATGAGGGATCTAGGAAGCAAAAATAATGTGATTTTCCCTCTAAAAAAAGCAATAGATTCTAAAATAATTGTTGGACCCAATCTTATCCCTTCTGGAAGCCCAATTACTACTACTGGAGGGCATTGCAATATGTTTGGGATTGAATCTGATACAAAAGATGAAGTTGTTGAATCAATTAGATTTCTTTCAAAATCTGGTGCTCAATGGATCAAAATTATTGCAACTGGTGGGAACTTCACTCCAAATACAAATATCCATGAACCTCAATATTCTGAAGAAATAATCCAAATCGCAGTCGAAGAGGCACATAGCTTAGGCCTTAAAATTGCAACCCATTGTCATGCAACTAAAGGGATCATAAATTGCACAAACGCTAAAGTAGACAATTTGATCCACTGTTCCTGGATAGCTTCTGAAAATAGCGCCGAATTTTATGATTATCAACCTGAAATTGCTGATCAAATCGCAAATGAGGGTATTTATGTAGATCCTACTTTAGCTCTTAGTTATTTAAGCCAATTAAGAGGAACTCCGTTAAAAAGAGACCCCTCCAAAAGATATGAAATTCTCAGAAATATGTGGGATAAGGGCATCAAGTTTGTATCAGGAATGGATTCAGGGATGGTGAATGCGCATTTTAATGATTTCGCTTATATACCAGAAGTCATGGTTAAAAAAATGGGTATTTCATGTTTAGAGGCTATTAAAACCTCTACATTTACATCGGCTGAATGTTTGGGTCTTCAGCATCAAATAGGAAGTGTATCGGAAGGTAAGCAAGCAGATTTAGTAATTGTACAAGGCGACCCATCAACAAATATTGAGGATATGCACAATGTCCATACAATTTTCAAATCTGGAGAAATCATTAAGTTAGATAATGAAATACTAGTTTAATTTTGAAAATTTATATTGCTTGTTTTGATAATCAAATAAATATCTGAACCTTTAGATAATTTGAGCCTGTTAAAAGAATCTAACGTGATTTTTGACCAGATTTCTTCCCCTATATCACTCAATATTAAAACACTATTCCCCGATACAAAATAATCAATTAATTTACCGTAAAAAACATTTTGAGCACTAATTCCTGCTGGATTATTTGTGCTGACAATGATATCTGAACTGTTAAGTGATATTGGTATTTTGTTTTGAGTATCAAAAATTTTGTTTGAAATAAAAATTTTTTGATGAGCAAGCTTTAAATTTGAAGAATCAATAACTTCACATTCAAAAAAATTCTCTATATCAATATTATTTAAATCATCATAATTAAAAATAATTGACGATTTTCCTGAATTAATAATGTTTCCCTTTGAAATAACTGAGACTTGATCACATAAAAACATGATTTCACTTGGGGAATGAGAAACATATAAAATAGGTATATTTAATTCTGTTTTAATTAACCTGATTTTCTGAATCAACCCTATCTTTGATCGAGAATCTAATGAAGACAACGGTTCATCTAACAATAACCCTTTCGGAGAACTCGCTATAGCTCTAGCCAATGAAACAAGTTGCTTTTCTCCTCCAGACAAACCATTTATATTTCGATCAATCAAATGACCTATACCTAAAAAGGAAATGATATCTGCTGGAGAGTAAATTCTCTCATTTTTTGGAGTGTGATCAAATCCAAAAGAAATATTTTTATTTACTGACATATTTGGAAACAACGTTGAAAATTGAGAAACATAGCCTAACCTTCTTTTTTCTATCAACATATTAGTATTTTTAGATGCGTCAAAAAAAACCTGATTATCTATTTCAATTTTCCCAGAATCTGGTTGTTGAAATCCTGCCACACAATTTAATAACGTTGTTTTTCCACTTCCGGAAACACCATACAGTCCCAAGATATCTGCTTGTTGTTGAATAAATATATCCAACAAAAAGTTTCCCGTTTTTTTAAAGACTTGAATTTTGAAAGAATGCATACGAATTAAATATCCTTATCGATTCTTATTGGAATTTTTATCCCTATACAAAATCAAGTTGTATAAGGATAAAGAAACTAAAGCCAATCCAATAGACAAACCTACCAGTACATAAATCTTAGATTCATCGCCAACTTGGACACTAGTGTAAATAGCTAAAGGTAATGTCTGAGTCTTCCCAGGTATATTCCCAGCTACCATAATGGTAGCTCCAAATTCTCCTAACGACCTAGTAAAGCCTAAAATTATCCCAGCCAATATACCAGGCAAAGCTAAATTCAATTTAATTTTATAAAAACATTGAAATTTATTTGCTCCCAACGATCTAGCTGAATTAACTAAATTAGGATCGATGTTCGCAAACGAAAGCATAATAGGTCGTACTATTAATGGGAATGATACTAAGGCAGATGCTATTGAAGCAGAAAACCAAGTAAACACAATATCAAACCCAAAAACACTATAAAACATATCCCCTAAAAACCCATTCGGAGAAAAAAGAATCAATAAAAAATATCCGGTCACCACTGGAGGAAGAGCTAGAGGTAATGAAATCAAAACATCTAAAACAAATTTGAATTTCACAGGTAATTTATCTTGATAATTAGCAATAATCAACGATAGTGGCAAATTAATTGCTGTAGCCACCACTGCAACTTGAACAGTCAATAAAATCACATTCAACAACATATAATTCCTACTTATTAGTCATGAATCACAAAGCCTTCTTCGTTAATTTTTGTGATTGATTCTTTTTGAATTAAAAACTCTAAAAAATGTTCCGTTTTCTTTGACATATTTGAAAAAGTTACAATCGGATACTCAATACGAGAGTAAGCATCTTCAGGTATGACATCGCTTGTATATATTTGAGAATCTTTAATTGAGTCTGATAAATAAACTATCCCGATATCTGCCAACCCCCTTTTAACGTACGACAAGGTTGCTGACACATCTTTGGCGAATACCAAATTGCTAATTAACTCTGAACTATTATCCAAACTATTTATAGCCTCTAAAGAATATTCTCCCGCAGGCGAAAATCTTGGATCTGCAATAGCTATACGTTTAAAAATTTTCAAGTTTTCTGAACTCCATTCAGTAAAATATATTTTTTTATTTGAAATCAATACTAATTTATTAGACAAAAAAGGCTGTACATCAAATTGTTTGTTTTCCAATTTTTGTACAGGAGAACCACCTGCTGGAATAAAAACATCTGATTTCATTCCCTCGTTAATTTGGAACGAAAGAGTATAAGATCCGGCATAATTTATAATCAGATTTCCGTCGTATTTAGCTTCATAAATTAATTTCAAATCATTCAAAACATTTTGTAAACTTGCAGCAGCTGAAATATTAACATTCTCAGAATCATTATCTGCACACGAAAAAGAAAATAAACTTGCAATAAAAAACAAAGCTAAAATTAAAGCTCTAGCATTCAATCTCTACATACTCCCAATAAGCTATCTAAATGTTGTTTACCAGTAACACAAATGCTATAATACTCGGACAGTTTATTTTGTTTGAAAGAAGTGGGTTAAGCCCACTTTCTTTTTTATATAGAATAATTTATACACTATAACGGAGGCAGTCGAGATGAAAAGTGATTTTCTTGTTGCATTAACTCAGCTAGCTGCCGAAAGAGGTCTCCCACGAGAAAAAGTAATGTCTGCAATAGAAGCTGCTCTAGTTTCTGCCTTTAAAAAAGATAGTGTCACTGAGGGTCATAATATTTCTGTTAGATTAGACCCTGGTTCAGGTGATATTCAAGTGGATGTTATCAAAACTGTAGTAGAAGTAGTTGAAGATCCACTCCAAGAAATCACTGTTGAAGACGCAAAAAAAGAATTCAATCCCGACTCTAAAATTGGGGATACTATTCGAACTCAAAATATTCCAAACAGCGCGGGTAGAATTGCAGCACAAACAGCTAAACAAGTTGTGCTACAAAGATTAAGAGAGGCTGAAAAAGAATTAGTTCTAGCTGAATATGAAGGTAAAGAAGGTGAAATATTTACCGCAACAATCCAAAGAATTGAACCGGGCAAAATTGTAGTAGACACGGGACGAGCTGAAGCAATTATGCCTACTAGCCAACAGGTACATTCTGAAAGATATAGACAGGGCGCCAAAATTAAAGTGGTTCTTAGAGCTATCGATCAAGATTCTACCAAAGGCCCTGAATTAATTGTTTCTAGATCTTCAGAAGATTTATTAATTCGACTGTTTGAGCAAGAAGTTCCCGAAATATACAGTGGATCAGTTGAAATTGTTGCTGTTGCAAGAGAAAGCGGCTCTAGAAGTAAGGTAGCAGTACGTGCAAAGCAACAAGGTGTTGATCCCGTTGGCTCCTGTGTTGGATTAAGAGGAGTTAGAATACAAAGTATTGTCAATGAACTCCAAGGAGAAAAAATCGACATTTTAGAGTGGGATAAGGACCCCAACAAATTTATTCAAAACGCATTAAGTCCCTCTCAAGTCTTAAGAGTAGATGTTCACGCAGAAAATGGAACAGCTGTAGCTGTAGTTCCTGATCGTCATTTATCTTTAGCTATTGGTAAAGAAGGTCAAAATGCAAGGCTAGCTGCTAAATTATGTGGATGGACTGTTGATATTAAGAGCGACATGGACGTTGACTTATCTGAATTGCCCGATCCAGAAGTATTTGAAATTTCCACCGAACCTACAGAAGAAATACTTGATGATCTGACAGAAACAAATAATGAAAATGTTGTTGAATCTCAAGAAACCCAAGAAATAATAGACGAAGAAGAGCAAGAATTATTAGCCTTAATTGCTGAAGAAGAATTAACTATTCAAGAGGCTGAAACAGAAGAAAATGATGTTCAAGAAGATGAGGGATTATCACCTGAAGAAGAATTATTGCTCCTTGAAGAAGAAACAAATGAAATTGAAATGGAATCAGAAGGCAAAGAAATATCTGATCTCCCAGAAGATATTTGGTCAATTCATAGGGCAGGCATGAAACAAGAGTCAGGCTCTGGGCCAATCAGGTTTGCAGAAGATATTGAAGATTTACGTGGAGGAGTATCTTCACGCAGAACAACAAAATCTACTAAAAATAATAATCGAAACAAAAAAAGACGTTAATATTCACTATCAAAGGAATTGAAATGTTAATCTAGTCATTGAAAGGTCAATATGAATACTAAATCTTCCCCAGACGGTATAACAAAAAAATTAAATCTACCTTCCGCAATATCAGTATCAGACCTTTCAGAATTATTAGATGTAAATCCTGTAGAAATTGTCAAAGAATTAATGCGGGGCGGTTATATGTTCGCAGTTAACGATGTGATCGAATATGAACTAGCTTCTATAGTATCTCAGGTTTACGGATTCAAAACGGATCTTGATGACCCTGACAACCAACCTATTACTTCTATAGCGTTGAATACCTCAGAAGAAGATCCTGATCAATTAGTAGAACGTCCCCCTATTGTGACCATATTAGGTCATGTTGACCATGGCAAAACAACTCTTTTAGACAAAATCAGAGAAGCCAATGTAGTTGAAGGAGAAGCAGGAGGAATAACTCAACATATCGGGGCATACCAAATCAAACATAATGACAAACTTGTGACCTTTTTAGACACTCCCGGTCACGAAGCATTTACTGCTATGAGAGCAAGGGGAGCACAGATCACAGACATTGCTATTTTGGTAATAGCATCTGATGATGGAATGATGCCCCAAACTATAGAAGCATTAGACCATGTACGTGCTGCAAATGTTCCAATAATTATTGCCGTTACTAAAATCGACATACCTAATTCAGACATAGATAAGGTATACAGACAATTATCTGAGCATAACCTTCTAGTTGAAGCTTGGGGAGGAGACACTATAGCCATTCCACTATCAGGAATTACCGGTGAGGGAATTAATGACTTACTAGAAAATCTTCAAATAGTTGCTGAGTTGGGTGAGTTAAAAGCTAATCCAGACAGGATTGCCAAGGGAGTTGTTGTAGAAGCTCGATTAGAAAAAAGTCGAGGTCCAGTTGCAACAATTCTTATTCAAACAGGAACACTAAAACAAGGTGATTCGATAGTAATGGGTTCACATTTTGGTCGTATAAGAGCCATGTTTGATGATCAAGGTGAAAGAATAAAAATTGCCGGACCTTCATCTCCTGTTGAAATTATGGGGTTAAATGAAGTCCCTGAAGCAGGAATACTTTTTGATGTAGTCGAAAACGAAAAAGAGGCCAAAAAATTAGTAGAAAATCAAAAGGCATTACAAAGGCAAGAATCGATTTCACTTCAAGACGTTCATATGAGAAGCCAGCCAGGAGAAATTAGACAAGTAGACCTAATAATTAAAACTGATGTACAAGGAAGCATTGATGCTATCAAAAATGCATTGGAAAACTTAAATAGTAGCGACTCAAAAGTAAATATTATTCACATTGCAAGCGGGGGAATTTCTGAAAGAGATGTGCTGCTAGCTGTAGCCTCTCAAGCTATAATAATAGGATTCAACTCTAATACAGAAACTGGTGCAGATTCTTTAGCAAAACAAGAAAACATTGAGATCCGGCAATATGATGTAATTTATCATCTAGTAGAAGATATCGAAAAAGCATTAGCTGGTATGCTTGAACCTGAATTTGAAGAGCAATTAATTGGAAGAGCTTCTGTAAGGGCAATATTTAATTTAGGAAGGCATAGAAGAATAGCAGGAATTTATGTTTCTGACGGGAAACTAATTAGAGATGCTAGTATTCATGTTTTCCGAAACGGATCCGAAATTTTTGTCGGAAACCTGACAAGCTTAAAACACTTTAAAGATGATGTTAGAGAAGTTGCTACAGGTTTTGAAGGTGGAATAAGTTTAGATGGATTTGATGATTTTAAAGAAGATGATATTTTAGAAGCATACACAAGTGTCCAAATCAATTAATTTACATGGCAGATAGAATCAACAGTGTAAATTCATTGCTTAAAAAAGAGATCAGTAATTTAATTCATAGACAAGTTAAAGATCCTAGAATCAATGATTTTGTCTCTATAATTGATATTAAAACCTCTAGAAATTTACAAAATTCAACTGTTTTTATTTCTGTAATTGGAGACAATAAAACACAAAAGAATGCGTTAAAAGGTCTTCGTTCTGCTTCTGGATTCATACAAAATCAACTAAGAAAAAATCTAGACTTGAAATATGTCCCCTCTATTCAATTCAAATTAGATCAATCTCTAGATCAAGCTGAAAAAATCATGGACTTACTAGACTCGATTGATTTGCCAAGAAATGAAGCACGAGAATGAATTCAGATCCATCACACCTACGTCACGGATTTTTTAACATTGATAAACCCATAGGGCTCACTTCGATGGATGTAGTACGAGAATTAAGAAAAGAGATAAAAACAAAAAAAATAGGGCATGGTGGAACATTAGACCCTCTTGCTACTGGAGTGTTGCCAATAGCTATTGGCAATGCGACAAGACTATTAGAATATCTTTTAGATGATTCAAAAACCTATGTAGCAGAAATTGAAATTGGAAAAAGTACCAACACATATGACTCTGAGGGAGAATTCTCTAAGAAACTACCATATAAACACATTACAAAATCTAGAATTGAAAATGAATTAATAAAATTTCTTGGAATCATTGATCAAACACCTCCTATTTATAGCGCCATTAAAAAAGATGGTGTAAGAATGTATCAATTTGCAAGACAGGGCATTCATGTGGAAATACCTTCAAGAAAAGTTGAAGTCACTAAGCTTGAATTAGAAAATTTCGCCCCACCCTATTTAACTATAAAAATCAAATGCTCTAAAGGTTTCTATGTTAGATCTTTTGCAAATGACTTGGGAACAAAAATCGGCACTGGTGCTTATTTAAAATCTTTAAATAGAATACAAGCAGGTGACATGATAATAGAAAATTCTATCTCATTAAAATCACTCAACGAAGAACTTAAGCAAGAAAATTATTCTCGCCTAATTACAAATTTAGATAGTGTTTTAAACCATATGGAGAAAAAGCAATTAACTGAAGACGAAAGCATCAAACTGAAATACGGCCAAAAAATACATCATGATTCTTTGATAACTGAGGATCAACTCATCAAAGTTTTTGACCACAACAATATTTTTTTCGGTATAGCTGAATTCATTCACCAAGAAAATATTTTAAAACCAGTCAAAATGTTTATTTAATTCCATGTGATTTAATTGACTAAACCCAAATACAAATATAAAATTCTTTGTCTGAGGGAAAAAAATGACAGATTTTGCAATAGTTCAAACTGGCGGAAAACAATATAGGGTAAAAAGTGGCGATACCATTAGAGTAGAATCACTTGCAGGAGACCAAGGTGACACTATCACGTTAGATGATGTCAGGTTGATTTCAAAAGATGGAGAAGTAACAATTGGTAAACCTTCCATAGAAGGTGCAGAAGTGACTGCAGAAGTAGTCAACAAAGGTAAGGATAAAAAAGTAATAGTTTTTAAATACAAAGCTAAAACTAGATACCGCAAAAAAAATGGACATAGGCAAAATTTTACAGATTTAAGAGTTACACAAATTACTTTATAAACGTATTAGAGGACAAGATACAGATGGCTCACAAAAAAGGTGGCGGAAGCACTAGAAATGGCAGAGACAGTAAATCTAAAAGATTAGGAATAAAAATATACGATACCCAAGTAGTTCCTGCGGGGTCAATTTTAGTTAGACAAAGGGGTACTAAAATTCGACCAGGAAACAATGTTGGCATTGGCAGAGATCATACTTTGTATTCATTAATTGACGGTAGCGTTAAATATGAATATTTTTCTAACGGTAAAAAACATGCAAGTGTTTACCCAGGAGTCCAGTAGAATGAAACCTGATATCCCCCCCAAATACTTCCCTGAAGCTAAAGTAGTTTGCTCATGTGGAGACACATTTACAACTGGTGCAACTCAACAAGAACTAAAGATTGAAATTTGTTCTACTTGCCATCCTTTTTTTACAGGTGAACAAAGGATTGTTGATACTGAAGGTAGAGTAGAAAGATTACGTCGACGATATAATCTAAACTCCTAAAACTAGTATACGTGAGTTCAAACCAAGCACCCACATATGGCGGTCAAGCTGTTCTAGAAGGTGTAATGATACGTGGGCAAAATAACGTATCAGTTGCTGTAAGATCTCCATCGGGCGAAATAAAAACCCAAATAAAACCAATTGCAAATATTTTTCGCTCCAAATACAGAAAGACTCCTTTAATCCGTGGAATAATTGCTTTAATAGAAACATTGATTATAGGCATGAATGCATTAAATTTTTCTTCAGCAGTAGCAATGGAAGAAGAAAATTCTGATCCTAATAGGGCGTCTATAGTGCTGATGATAACTATTTCATTTACGTTAGCTATAGGCCTTTTCTTTATGTTGCCATTATTAATTAGTACACCATTTGAAGGGTTTTTAGGATCAAACATTTTCAGCAATATTATCGAAGGAATTGTTAGATTACTAATTTTTATAGGATATATTTATGTAATTGGGTTGATGCCCGATATTAAAAGAGTATTCATGTATCACGGAGCAGAGCATATGACTGTTCATGCCCAAGAAAACAACCTTGAGTTAAACCTTGCTAATATCAAAAAATATCCTACAGCACACCCCAGATGCGGTACAGCATTTCTATTAACTATTATGTTGATTGCAGTGATAGTATTCATATTAATTCCCCGACAATCTTTACTTATAGTAGTGGGGTCTAGGATCGTTTTGGTTCCATTTATAGCAAGTCTAAGCTATGAATTTATAAGACTCAGCAGTATCTATCAAAACAATTTTATTATGAAGGCAATCTCAGCTCCAAGTTTATGGCTTCAGTCATTGACTACAAGACAACCAGATGATGACCAAATCGAAGTTGCAGTTATAGCTATGCAATCAGCGATAGAAGCTGACAAAGACGCTTCAAGTTCTTCTGCTACGTAAGACTTCCCATACTTTTTCTGGATTCATCTCCATTTCTGATAATAAAACTAGCGTGTGATACAACAAATCTGAAATTTCTTCAGCAGTTTCATTTTCTTGCCTAGTTACTGCAGCAATAGCAACTTCACCAGCTTCTTCGATAATTTTTTGGGCAATTCTTTCTATTCCATCTGATATAAGTTGTGAAGTATAAGATTTATTTGATGGGTTTAATTTACGATCTTGAATCACTGCAAAAAGTTCTTCAATCACATTAGATCCTTTATCAAAATCTACGAACTCATAATTTGACAATTGTGTAGAAAAACAAGATTTTTCCCCTGTATGGCAAGTAGGACCATCAGGAATTACTTTTAAGAGCAACGTATCTCCATCACAATCAACAATAATCTGTTTTGTTCTAAGAAAGTTTCCTGATATTTCGCCTTTATGCCATAAATCAGAACGACTTCTACTATAGAACCATACTTCACCGCTCTCTAGTGTTCTTTTAATAGAACCAGGATTCATATATCCCATCATCAACACTTCAGAAGTCTCAGCATGTTGTGCAATTGCTGGGATTAACCCATTTTGATCTAATTGTATTTTATTAGTCATTATTTTCTCCTAATAAGTTTTTCTAATTGGTATATGATGATCTTGTAAATATTGCTTTACTTGATTTATAGAAAAAGTTCCAAAATGAAATGTACTAGCAGCAAGAACAGCATCGGCCTTTCCATGTTCAATTGCTTGTTTAAAATGCTCAATCTTCCCTGCTCCACCGCTAGCAATAAGAGGAATGGAAATTTGGTTAGATACATCTTTTAATAATTGAATATCGTAACCTGATTCTTGCCCATCTCTATCCATACTTGTCAGTAGGATCTCTCCCGCTCCCATTTGAGCTACATATTTAGACCATTTAACTACATCAATACCTGTGGGCTTTCTACCTCCATGAGAATATACTTCCCATTCTGTAGAAGAATCAATGGAATACTCTTCAGAAATTTGGTCGTTGAAAGTTACAGACGTATCGGAGATTCGTTTTGCATCAATTGCACAAACAATACATTGTGATCCAAAAAAATCTGCAGATTGATAAATGATGTCAGGGTTTGATAAAACAGCTGAATTCAAAGAAACTTTATCAGCTCCGGATTCAAGCATTAACCGGATATCTTCTTTATTTCTTATTCCACCGCCTACAGTCAGTGGAATAAACACTTCCTCAGAAACAGACTTAACTACATTTTCCATAATGTTTCGATTATCTGATGAAGCTGTAATATCAAGAAAAACTAATTCATCCGCTCCTTCTTGATCATAAAACCTAGCCAACTCTACAGGGTCTCCAGCATCACGTAAATTTACAAAACTAATGCCCTTAACTACACGACCTTGATCAACATCCAAACAAGGAATAATTCGCTTAGTAAGCATGAAATTTATTTCCTAAAAGTAAAAGTAAGTAAGTAGTCTTCATCGGACAAATTGTGTTTCATATTAAATTTTAATTTTAATTTTTCTGCAATTTTTTTATAATTTTCTACAGAATTAGGAAGTTTTGCCATATCCATTTCTCTATCAATTATTGCAATCCATCCGCTAGATTTTAGAGCCCTCACTGATTCAGCAATAATTTTTTTAGGATCTTCAACCCTTTCACTTAAATATGACAAGGTTGCTAAATCAATAGTGTCATTTTTAATAGGAAGGGCGTGGTCTTTGATTTCTTTAGCTTTAACATTAGTTAAACGAGCTTGCTTAAATTTTTGCCTAGTTGTAGTCAAATTTTTTTTATTTTCATCAAATGCTTGCAAATCTCCTCTGTATACCAATTTTGCTAATTGAACAGATAAAGTACCGTCAGCACACCCAACATCAATTATCTGATAGTAAGGCATAACAGGTAATAATGACATCAAATGATATACATCAATTGATTTTGGAGTGTTTTTTGAAATAGAAAAATTTTTATCAGTCATTAATCACCATTACTATAAATTTTAGTTGCCTGAGACAAGTCAATCTCTCCAGTATAAATTGCTTTACCAACAATTGCAGAAGTCACCCCTAAATCATCCAGTTTTTTTAAATGATTAATATTAGCAATACCCCCGGCAATTTGTAATTTAATATCAAATTGATTTAATAATTTTTCAATAAATTTGTAATTTGGTTCAGTTAACATCCCATCTTTCAAAATGTCAGTGTATAAAAAGTTTTCGACCCCTAAATCCAACATCTGAGAAATTAAATCTGAAGCTAAAACTCCGCTATTACTTGTCCATCCATCTATTTCAACAAAACCATTTCTAGCATCGACACCAATTACTAAAGAGTCAGTACCAAAAGTTTCAATTTGCCATTGAATCAGATTTTGATCTTTAATAGCTGCAGTACCTAAAATTAATCTATTAACACCAAAATTAATATATTCATTTATAATTTCTTGAGATCGAATCCCTCCACCCAATTGTATATTTAAATTAGATCTAGAATTAATCATTCTACTTATAAGAATTTTGTTGATTGCTTTCCCAGATCTTGCTCCATCCAAATCTACAATATGCAAAGATTTAGCTCCGGCATTGATCCATTTGTTAAGTACGTTTAAGGGATCTTCCTCAAAAATAGTTTCTTTAGAATAATCCCCTTGAGTCAATCTCACACACATTCCACCTCTGATATCTATTGCAGGAATAATTTCCATCTAAACTCCAATTACAAATTCAATAAAATTATTATAAATTTGTAGTCCCCAACTACCACTTTTTTCAGGATGAAATTGAGTAGCTATAACATTATCAAAACAAACTGCACTTGAAAATTTATGCCCGTATTGAGTAACTCCTGCTATTAAAGATTCATCGACTAAATCAGCATAATAACTATGTACAAAGTAAAAATTTTGATAATTAGGAATATTTTTAAATACAGGGTGATCAATTTTCCATTCAACTTGATTCCATCCCATATGAGGTATTTTTAAACCAGGTGAAAATTTTTTTACATTACCTTGAATTACTCCTAAACAATCTTCAATCCCTTCTTCTGAATTCTCTAACAAAAGCTGTAATCCCAAACAAACTCCTAAAAATGGAACTTGATCGTTTATCAATCTAATGAGCAATTCATCCAATGATTTTTTCTTAAGATTTTGCATTGAAGCATCACATGCCCCTTGACCTGGGAATACTATGGCATCGGCATTTAACAAATGTTGCTTTTCAGATGATATGACAACTTGAGCTCCAAATTTTTCTAAAGCTTTTTGAACACTTCTTAAATTTCCTGCCTGATAATCAACTACACCTATTAAAGGTTTTTCTTTAATCATTTAATTTCTGTCCAGTAATAATTTCAAAAGGCAAGTTTTTATCTTCAAATCTTGCCAACATAAACAATAAATCAGAAAGCCTATTTATATATTTGAGTACAAATTCATTAACAAGCTTACCTTCATCTTTCAAAGTAACAATTTCACGTTCAGCTCTCCTAAGTATAGATCTACTTAAATCTATAGCTGCTGACCCAGATGAAGCACCAGGCAATATGAAACTAGGAGGTAATTGGATTTGAGAATCAATATAGTCGATAGTTTTTTCTAATTTTGAGACATTTTCAGAATCAATAATTTTATAATATTTTTTCAAATCTTTATAATTTTCAGGTAATGTAGCTAACTCAGCAGCGGCAGTAAACAAGCTGTTTTGAATTTCCAACAAAATAGTTAGTACTTCTGGGTTTTGACAAAAAGATCTTGCTATCCCGAGGGATGAAACAGTCTCATCTATTGATCCATTCGCTTCACATCTAACATCATTTTTACGAACTCTGCCACCAAAGAATAGACCAGTATCTCCATCGTCACCAGTTTTAGTATAAATTTTCAATTAAAAACTCATCCTATTAAGGAAGCTCCGCCACAAAAAGCTTCATAATCTATCAGTTCAGTAACTGTTGGGTTATCTCCACATAATGGACATTTGGGGTCTCTTCTTAATTTAACAGTTCTATACTCCATACTAAGAGCATCAATTAATAGTAATCTTCCTGAAAGTGTTTCCCCAATACCTAAAATCAACTTAACTACTTCTGTAGCTTGTATGGTACCTACCATGCCTGGCAACATACCTAACACTCCAGCTTCTGCACAACTTGGCACTTCTCCAGGAGGAGGAGGGGTAGGAAATAAACATCTGTAGCATCCTTCACCAGCCAAAAATGTAGTAGCCTGTCCATCAAACAACAAAATACTTCCATCAACTAACGGTTTACCTGACATATAAGAAGCATCATTAACTAAATATCTAGTAGGAAAATTATCAGCACCATTAACAATGATGTCGTAGTCTTTAATTATTTCCATTGCATTTAAAGATGATATAGGTTCTTCGTGAATATTCACTTTAGTATCAGGGTTATAAGATTTTAAAGTTTCTAAAGCTGATTCTACTTTAGGTTTTCCAATATCATCATTGAAGTGCAAAATCTGTCTTTGTAAATTTGTAACGTCAACGTTATCAAATTCAACCAATCCTATAGTTCCAACACCTGCTAAAGTCAGGTAAATAGAAATAGGTGAACCTAATCCACCTGCACCTACCATCAAAACTTTTGCATCCAAAAGTTTTCTTTGTCCAACACTACCTACTTGAGGCATAATTATGTGTCTACTATAACGATTAACTTGATATGGGGTAAGGATTGTAGTCTGGGATTTTGTAGCCATTTTTCACTCCCTCAAATTTTATTAATGCGATTATATCCTGAATTTACTTATCAATAAATTACCAATGATATAATTCCTCATACCAAAACTAACAAATAATTATGTTATTAGCTATAGACGTAGGAAATACAAATATATCGGTTGGAATATTTAAATCTAAAGATTTAATTTGTACATGGCGTATTTCGACTGATGTCTCAAAAACAACAGATGAATATGCTACATTACTGCAACAAATAATTCTAAACTCTGGAATCAAATTAACTGATATCAATCAAGCATGTATCTGTAGTGTAGTGCCTCCAATTACAGCAACATTTGACCAGCTTTGTCAAAAATATTTAAAGATTAATCCATTAATAGTGGGATCAGGAACTAAAACGGGAATCAAAGTGATTTACGATCGACCTCAAGATGTAGGGGCTGACAGGATAGTAGATGCTGCAGCTGCAAACTTTATTTATGGTGGTCCTTGTATAATTGTAGATTTAGGAACCGCTACAGTATTTGATGCAATTAATGCATCTAATGAATATCTAGGGGGAGCAATAGCGCCTGGAATGATTGTTTCTGCAAACTCTTTATACAATTCAACTTCTCAACTTAAAAGAGTTGAATTACATGCCCCAGAATTTGCAATAGGTAAAAACACTACTAGCTCAATTCAATCAGGACTAATGTTTGGATATGCCGACCTAATCAAAGGAATGATCAAAAGATTTAAAAAGGAATTAGGAAATGATGCAAAAGTTATAGCAACCGGTGGGCTTGCAAATATTTTAGAAAAAGAAGTAGGTATTATTGATGATGTTAATATCGATTTAACCTTAAAAGGTTTAGAAATCATATTTCAATTAAATATTGAGGGAGAACATTCTTGAATAATCATCCTTTAAACAACAAAAATGTTATCTTAGGAGTTACTGGTAGTATCGCCTGCTATAAAGCCATTGATCTTGCTAGTAAACTAACCCAATTAGGGGCAAAAGTAGATACTATTTTGACCGATTCTGCACAACAATTTATCAACCCGATTTCATTTAAAAGTATCACTCACAGACAAGTAGTAACAAATTTATTTGATTTAGATAACGAATTAGCAGTCAATCACGTAGCTATGGCAGAATCAGCTGATTGCATTATTGTTGCACCTGCAACGGCCCACACATTAGCTAAAATTTCTCATGGAATTTCTGATGATCCATTAGGGACTACAATTTTAGCTACAAATGCTCCGGTAATCCTAGCTCCCGCCATGGATGGAAAAATGTTTGAGAATCCTGCTACTCAAGAAAATCTCGCCCAATTAATTCAAAGAGGATTTTTTGTATGTGGACCAGAATTTGGCAGAATGGCGTCTGGACTCGTGGGGTTGGGTAGGCTATCAAACACCCAAGATATAGTTCAAGTAACTTCAATGATATTGGGTAAAAATTCAGATTATTCACAAAAGAAAATTTTAATTACAACTGGCGGAACTCAAGAAGATTTAGATCCCGTAAGAACAATTACTAACCGATCTTCTGGCAAAATGGGTTTTGCTATTGCAGAGGCAGCTAGAGATCGAGGAGCAGAAGTTACTGTAATTTCAGCACCTACTAGTTTAAATAACCCTATCGGAATAAATGTAGAAAAAATTAAGTCTGCTATAGACATGCAACAATCGATTGAAAACCATTCAATTGATTGTGATGTTTTAATTATGGCTGCAGCAGTAGGAGACTGGAGGGCCAAAACAATAGCCAAAACTAAAACAAAAAAATTAAAAGACCAAAACTGGGAAATAGAATTGGTAAAAAACCCTGACATCCTATCATCTATAAAAAATGATTCATTAATTAAAGTAGGTTTTGCTGCTGAAACAGAAAACTTAGTTGAAAATGCCAAAAATAAAATTACAAACAAAAAGTTAGACTTAATAGTTGGTAATGATGTTTCAAGAACTGACATAGGATTTAACTCAGATAACAACGAAGTAGTCATTATTAATCCATACGGAGAAGTAGAAAATTTACCTAAAATGTCCAAATATGAATTGGCTCACGAAATTCTAGATCGTGTCCAAACTTTATTAAATTAAAATGGTTAAAAAAATCGCAGTAATTTCTGATACACATTGTTTGAAGTGGGAAGATATCAATTCTGATATGAGAATGGAAATCCAAAATGCTGACATCGCAATTCATTGTGGTGATATTGTAAGACAGTCAGTAGTAGATGGTTTTTTAAATTCTTCAAAAGAAAGGCATATAGTTCATGGGAATTCGGATCCTGTTGAAATTAGAGAATCTCTCCCATATACAAAAATCATAAATGTTGAGGGGGTTAAAATAGGGATCACCCATCCTGCATGGGCAGGTCCAGAATTCCCTCCAGAAGAATTATTCAAGGATTTCGAAGTAAAACCTGACATAATCTTATTCGGGCACACACATGAAACCTTAAACGAATATATTCAAGGGACATTATTTGTTAATCCAGGCCAAGGCTACAAATCATTTATGGTTGATGGAACAATGGCTTTTATAACTATTGATGGCAATAAATTTCATGCAGACATTAAAATAATTGAAAAAGGTAAACCGTAAAAATTATTTCTATTTCATATAAAAATTTCTAGTCTGAATTGCTAGTGGATGAATGATTTTTCCTTGATTTAATAATTGTTGTATTTTCATATCAATATATTTAACTATAGCTGCGTCCAAATCCAAGAAACATAAATCTAAAACTTCCTGTAAATCAGGAGTTCTTTCAACTTTGTTTGGTTCAACTTTATCCGCTAAAAAAACCAGTTTTTCTACTTGAGACATGTATGGTCGTCCAGTAGTATGAAAAAAAACAGAATCTAGAATTTCTTGATCGTTACACTTGAAATTCTTCTCTAGCCAAGAAGCAGCTAAAGGACCGTGCATTAGTATTGGAGAATTCTCTTCTTCATAAGAAATTGTTAACTTATTTAGCTTGGACTCTTGTAACATTTCATTAACATCTAATTTTTTGGCGATATCGTGAGCAATACAAGCAACAAAAACCTTCTCATCATTAACATCATGTAATAGTGATAGCTCTCTACCAAGTTTTGCAGTTCTATGTAAATGGTTTTGTAAATTAACAGTTAAACCATTCAAGTAATCGTTGAGTTTTGATAACAATTCAGGCATTATCCAATATCCTTCAACTTATTTCCTCCAATTAAATGAAGGTGCAAATGTTCTACTTCTTGACCTGAATCTTCTTTTTGATTAATTACCAACCTATATCCTGAATTCAAAATATTTTCTTTACTAGCTATTTCTAAGGCTACCGCATACATTTCATTAAAATCAAAAGAGGGAAACTCATGTATTAATTCTAAATAATTAATATGAATCTTTGGAATTATCAAAATATGTGTTAAAGCAATGGGATTAATATCTCTGATGGCAAAAAAAAGCTCTGATTCATAAATGAATTCTGAAAGAATTTCCCCTAAAATGATTTTACAAAAAACACAATCATAAGAGACCATCTTATCTCCCTATAAAGATTGGACTTCTTCAGAAAATTTTAATATTTTGTCTGGATCTTTTCTTCCATCAGTTTCAACCCCAGTAGAAACATCTACGCACCAAGGCGTTATTCTTTGAATAGCATTTCCAACATTTTCAGGATTTAACCCGCCTGCAAGAATGAAATTTATTGAATCTGAAAATCCTTCAATACTTGTCCAATCAAAACTTTTACCTGTACCGCCTAACTGACCTTTTTCAAACTTATCATATAAAGGAATGGCATCATTATCTAAAATTTTTTTTGAATCTTTAAAAAGATTTGAATCATTCTTAACATTATCAGTAGAGATATCTGCACTGATAGATTTAATCACTTTTGAATTAACATTAGCCCAATATTCAGTAGCTTCTTGACCACAAAGCTGTACATAATCCAAACCACATTGCTCTATCACTTCATTGACATAATCTAGGGGCTGGTCAGCAAATAATCCTACTAAAGCAGGGCCACCTGAACCAGTGGAATCTCTGTATGAATCAATCAAGGTTTTAGCAGAAGACATATCTAGTTTTCTCCTAGACCCTGGAACAAAAACAAAACCCATGAAATCAGCATTTGCATTTCGAACAGTTTTAGCATTAATCAAATCTTTAATTCCGCAAATTTTAAATTTTGTCATAATAACTCTCTAAGTTTCTTACCTGGATCATCTGATACTACTAAAGATTCACCAATTAAAACGGCATTAACACCGTATGATTTAACTGAATCAATTTCCAATTTATTTTTAAATCCACTTTCACTAACTAAAATTTTTTCTCTTGGAACCAAATTGGCTAAATTCTTAGTAGTCTCTAGAGTAGTATTGAATGTGGTTAAATCTCTATTATTAATCCCTATTATTTCAGCTCCACTTTCCAGTGCTATTTGCAATTCATTTTCATCATGAACTTCGATTAAATTTTGTATCCAAAGAGATTTTGAAATATCCATCAATTCTTTTAGATGATTAGGATCTAGCATTGCAACTATCAGTAAAATTGCATCAGCTCCATAAGCCCTAGATTCATATATCTGATATGGATCAAAAATAAATTCTTTTCTTAAAACAGGGATTCGATTTTTATGTGCTACTTCATGCGCTAATTTCAAATCATTAATATCACCTAAAAAATGATCTTCATTCGTTAAAACTGATATAGCAGAAGCTCCATTGGAAGAATAAATTTCAGCTAACTCTTGAACAGTTAATCCTATATTAAAAGCCCCTTTTGACGGAGACCCTTTTTTAATTTCAGCAATAATTTGCATTTGATTACTCATTAAATTTCCTGAAAAGTTTAGAGGGTAATCGGATTTTTTTATGCTTTTTTCTAAATCAGATAGCGATAGAGCTTTTTTCTTCTCTTTTAATCGAAGTTTTTTAGCTTCTACTATTTCTTTTAAAATATTTGGAGAATCAGATTTAATCATTTAATGTTTGTGAAAAGTCTCTAACTAAATTTAATGTTTTGATTGCCAAGCCATTATCTATTGAACTCTGCGCTTTTACATAAGCATCTTCAAAGTTATCTGAATGTCCTGAAATCAAAATCGCTGCAGCACTATTAAGAAGAACTATATCTCTTGCAGGACCATTAGCTCCTTCGAGAACAGATTCAATCATTTGCGCACTCTCTTCAGAATTATTGACCTTAAGTTTTGATAAAGATTGAATGGTAACACCAAGAGATTCTGGAGAAAAAGTTTCAGTTGCAATATCTCCATTCTTCAAAATCCACATTTTCGAAGAATCAGACACAGTTATTTCATCTAAACCATCATTTCCGTGTACTATCAACGCGGATTCAGATCCTAATTTTCTCAAAGATTGTGCCATTAAATCTCCAACTTGAGGATCAGATACACCAATCAGTTGTTTTTTTGCTCCCGCCGGATTAGTCAAGGGTCCTAGAATGTTAAATACTGTTCGAATTCCAATCTCTCTTCGGGAAGGTCCCGCATATTTCATAGCTGGATGAAACCCTTGAGCAAACATAAAACCGAAATTAGAAATTTTAATGCACTCATAAACCTGATCAGGAGTTAGATTAATATTAATGCCCAAAGATTCTAAAACATCAGCGCTTCCTGTGTGGCTGGACATAGCTCTATTGCCATGTTTGGCAATTTTAATTCCTATACCTGCAGATACAAATGCTGCGGCAGTAGAAATGTTAAATGTTCCAAGACCATCTCCTCCAGTCCCACAAGTGTCTAATAAATCATCATTATTCTTTACAGATAATGACATTTTTCTCATTACTGAAGCCATCCCAGAAATTTCATCGACAGTTTCACCTTTCATCCTTAAGGCTGTAACAAAAGATCCAAATTGAGCAGGAGTAGCATGACCTGACATAATTAATTGCATAGCATCAGCAGATTCATCGAAAGTAAGGTCATAATTTGAAGAAAGTTTTTCCAAATATGATTTCATTACATTTCCTTTTTCATATTCAAGAAATTAGATAATAATTCTTTACCAAATTCGGTCATAATAGACTCAGGATGAAATTGAATTCCTTCTACTGGCAAGCTCTTGTGCCTAACACCCATAATTATGCCATTATCTGTCCAAGCAGATACCTCTAGTTCATTAGGCAAATGATCCTTTTGGATTACTAAGGAATGGTATCGTATCGCTCGAAAGGGACTTGGTATTCCTGAAAATACTCCTTTCCCATCGTGATTAATCAGAGAAGTTTTTCCATGAACGATCTCTCCAGCACCCATAACAATACCACCAAAAGATTCACCAATACATTGATGTCCCAAACAAACCCCCAGTACGGGAACATATTCTCCAAAAGTTTTGATAACATCATTTGAAATTCCTGCCTTTTGAGGAGTACAAGGTCCAGGGGATATCACAATTTTTTCAGGGTTCAAATCTTTAATTTCAGACAATGAAATTTTATCATTCCTAACAACTTTCACATCAGCTCCTAACTCAGACATATACTGATATATGTTGTAAGTAAAACTATCGTAATTATCCAATAGTAATATCATTCATTCTCCTATAAATCTAACTTCATTTCAGCTGATTCGATAGCTCGAATCAATGCATTCGATTTATGCACAGTTTCATCAAATTCTACAGATGGTTTGCTATCAAAAACTATTCCACCCCCAGCCTGAACATGAGCTATACCTTCTTTATAAACCATAGTCCTAATAGAAATTGCTGTATCCATATTACCTGCAAAATCAAAATACCCAACGCTGCCTGAATAAGGTCCTCTTTTATCTTTTTCTAATTCTGCAATAATTTCCATAGCTCTAATTTTTGGAGCCCCTGAAACTGTTCCTGCTGGAAAGCATGCTCTAAAAGCATCAAAAATCGAAAGATCGTCCTTTAGTTTACCTTCAACATTAGATACTAAATGCATTACATGAGAATATCTTTCAATACCCATAATCTCAGTGACATTAACTGAACCCGGTTGACTCACTCGACCAACATCATTTCTCCCTAAGTCCAATAACATGGTATGTTCAGCTTTTTCTTTTTCATCATTTTTAAGTTCTTCTTCTAATCTGTTATCTTCATTGAAATCCTGAGAACGTGGTCTAGTACCTGCAATAGGGTGCATAGATACTGTGCTGTTTTCAACTTGCACCATCATTTCTGGAGATGCACCCACTATTTGAAATCCATTCAAATCTAAATAATACATATATGGTGAGGGGTTTATTGCTCTGAGAGATCTATATATATGAAAAGGATGTGCCGATGTTTTCTTAGAAAATCTCTGAGAAACCACTACTTGAATAACATCTCCATCAACAACATACTTTTTACATTTTTCTACCATCTCTTTATGAAATTCTTCATCCATATTAGATACCACTGGACCACTAGAATATCCAGATTTTCTAGGTATATCCATAGGATTCAAAGGTGAATTCAATCGTTGTACAATTTTATCAATCTCTCCAATTGCTTGATTATATGCACCCTCAATATCGTCATCTTGTAAATAAGCATGGCTAACCACACGAATTTTATGTCTAACATGATCAAATACTAAAAACGTTTTTGTCATCATTAATATGGATTCTGGAACAAGAAGAATATCTTCTTTAGGAACATTTATTTCTTCAAAATACCTAATAGTCTCGTAAGACAAATAACCAACTGAGCCACCTCTAAAACGAGGCAAATCTCCTGTGTCAACCAATTGATATTGCGAAAGAGTTTTTTCAAGTAATATTAAGGGGTCAACTTCTCCATCTTTCTGATTAGGTCCTGTAACAATTACTGATTCAGGTTCAGTCCCAATAAAACTAAATCTTGCAAGGTGTTCTCCACCTTCTACACTTTCAAACAAGAAAGAATAAGGAGATCTTGAAACCTTCATATACGCAGACACAGGAGTTTCTAAGTCAGCATCAACTTCAAGAAAAATTGGAATCAAATTTCCTCTACTGGAAAGTTTTTCAACTTCTTCTAAACTTGGGGAGTACATTAATACAATTCCTTACTTATTGGTAAAATTAATCCCATTTTATCTTTCATTTGGTCAAGTTTTGGAGTAGAAATTGATGAAGCTTGTTGAGCTCCTACAGACAATAATCTGTCTAATTCACTTACATCTTGAATCAAGTCCAAATATTTTTCTCTAATTGGACGAAGTTCTTCAATTACAACTTCTGCTACTGCTTTTTTTAAATCACCATAGCCCCTAGCTGAAGCAAAATCTTTTTCTACTTCCTTTTCAGATTTTTCTGTAATAACTTTATATATACCCAACATGTTATTGACCCCTGCTTTTTCAGGAGAATTACTAAAAACAATTTCATTTGATGAATCTGTGACTGCTCTCATAAAAGATCTTTCAATCTCCTTAGGATCATCCAAAATCCTAATGGCATGACCTCTAATATCAGAAAAGCTTTTTGACATTTTTACATTTGGATCATTCAAGCCCATCACTCTGCCACCTATTTCAGGAATAATAGGTTGAGGGATTTTAAAAGTTTCGCCATACAATCTATTAAATCTCTCAGCAATATCTCTTGAGAGTTCAACATGTTGTTTTTGATCTTCCCCTACAGGCACTTCATCAGCATCGTACAAAAGAATATCTCCTGCCATTAATACAGGATAATCCAATAACCCAGTTGAAACTCTCTCTTTACCTTCTGACTTATCTTTAAACTGTGTCATTCTTTCGAGCCATCCAATGGGAGTTACACAATT
Organism: SAR202 cluster bacterium; assembly: GCA_022447825.1. Lineage (GTDB taxonomy): Bacteria > Chloroflexota > Dehalococcoidia > Lucifugimonadales > UBA826 > AG-426-M11. The sequence goes on along the minus strand of JAKUTY010000004.1, from coordinate 23,014 downwards.
TAATAACCAACACCCCTCAGCATGGGCTGTAACGTGACTTTGAACAAAAAGCGTACTTTGATCTGGGTTTATTCCACAAGCAAACAATACTGCGGCCAATTCCCTAGTTTGTTTTTTGAGATCTTCAGGTGAAGGAGTAACAGTTAATGCATGTAAATCAACAATACAGAAAAAATTGTCTTTTTCAGATTGTCTTTTAACCCATCCTTTAAAAGCACCTAGATAATTTCCTAATTGAGGATCTCCACTAGGCTGTACACCACTAAAAACCCTGATCTGTTTATTTGTCATAAATTTTTCCCAAAAAAATATCGCCCTCAAGGGACGATATATACCGCGGTGCCACCCTATTTCTTTTCAAAAGAAAAGCTCTTATTTCTATATTGCTAACAGGTCCATTCACTACACTCAATTCACTGGTTCACAGCTTATCCAGCTCTCTTTCAATATCTGTAATAGTTACTAATCCTGATCAACGCAATTATTTTAGATTATTATATAGCATATTTTTAATTAATATTAATGAGAGGAAAAATGAAAGTATTAATTATGGCTGCAGGCTCTGTTGGTAGTTATTTTGGATCCTTATTATTAAATAATCATGAGGTAAGTTTTGTTGCAAGAGGCAATCATTTAGAAGCAATTAAACAAAATGGACTAAAAATAATTAGTAAATCAACTGGAAATAAAACATTTAAAATAAATGTTTTTGAAAAACCCCCTAAAAACTATCAAGCTGATCTTGTCTTATTCAGCATTAAATCCTATCAAAATGAATCATCTATTCCTATTATAGAAAAGGTGTTAAGCCAAACTACACAAATATTATCAATTCAAAATGGAATAGGAAGTCAAGAATTCTTATCTAATCATTTTGGAGTTAATCATGTTATACCTGGAGCAACTTACATTGATGCAACTAAAATTTCCCCAGGAGTAATAAAAGAATTTGGGGGCAATCCTAAAATAGTATTTGGTGGAACTAGCAAACAGAATGAATTAGTTAATTCAATTTTTCAAAATACAGAAATCAATTTTGAAATTTCCAATAATATTCAGGAAAATTTGTGGAAAAAGCTCATTTACATTTCTGCACTCAGTGGTATCTCTTGTTTATTACAACAAGAGTTTAAATTAATTCTATCTGAACAAAAATCAAAAAAATTAGTGTCTTCAGTGCTTCAAGAATCGTTATCTGTAGCCAATGCAATGGATATGAATATATCTAGTGAGATTGTTAAAAATATTATGGGAGAATTTGAAAAAAATTCCTCAAACCTAATTTCTTCTATGTATGAAGATTTAAAATCAAACAATTTAACTGAAATCGAAGTAATTAATGGAGCTGTTTCAAAATTGGGGAAACAAATGAAAGTAAAAACTCCCATCAATGACATTATAACCACATGCTTGCAATTGCATAATCAAAAAATATCGATAATTAAGAGGTGAAAATGTATTTTTTTAATGAATCTGATTTAACTGAAATCAATAGAGCTGAAGGAGTTGTATTAAAAACTTTGTGGGGGGAGAAAATCATGATGAGCCTTGTAGAGCTAGAACCTGGATCAATTGTTCCAGAACACGTACATGAAAACGAACAAGCGGGGTTAGTACTAGAGGGTGAATTCGAATTTGTTATTGGCAATGAATCCAAAACAATTTCTAAAGGAGAATATTATATGATTCCAGCCAACGTACCTCATAAAGTAATAACTGGTGCAATTCCTGCAAAGGCATTAGATATTTTTAGTCCGCCTAGAGAGGATTATAAAAAATAGGGCTTCTATGAACAGAAGCCCTATTTTAAAAAGTTAGGCTCCATACCTTACAGACGAATTAGGATCAGAGTAATCCACGCCCTTAGATGCCCAAAATATTGAAGCAATCTCATCTACAGTATCTACTAGCTTTTGGGCAGATTCTGAACTGACTCCCTGCTTATTGGCTCCGGCCAATTTATTAGCATTCCAAAATAATTCATGAAGATTAGGATATTTTTCCAAGTGCTCAGGTTTAAAGTAATCTGACCACAAAACACTTAGATCATGTTTAACAGCTTCGGCATGTTCTTCTTTTACAGCAACGTATCTTGCAACACTATTTGGTGTATTAATTGAGGAAGGAGGCATTTCGACAGCTTCCAATCTAACTGCCATTTTCAAAACAGTTTGGGCTGCAATTTTTGCAGTAATTGGATCATAGATTCCACAAGGAACATCACAGTGTGCCTCAACAGATTTAATAGCGAATAGTTGTTCGATAGAAGATAACAGATTCATTTTTCACCTCTTTGTAAGCTTTTTATAGCAAAAATTTATTCAGAAATTTTTATTTCTTAATTAGAAGATACATTAAAACCGTGTAGAATCGCAACATGATTAAAATCCGTAAAATCAAGAATAATAGTATGCAGCCTACATTAAAAAATGGGGACTATGTATTAACAAAAAAATCAAAGAAATTCAAAAGAAATCAAATCGTAATTTTTAATTTTCAAAACACATTAATCATAAAACGAATTATTGGTATTGAGGGAGACCATATTCTCATAACTGAGGGGCAAGTACATTTAAATAAATTGACAATATCAAATGATTATTTAAAAGGTTTACCAGAATCCAACTACACAGATTTCCATGATCTGACAATCCCCTACAATAATTTTTATGTACTAGGTGACAATAGGCGACAAAGTTCAAAAGACAGTAGAGAAATAGGTTCAATCAAGAAAAATAGCATTTCAGAAATTGTACTAATCCGAATTTGGCCAATCAAGTTTTTTAAATAGATTACATTAGGGTAAATAATGGTAATATTACGTTTAAATGAATGACACAATTTTTTTATACACACGTCCCGACTGCACTTATTCAGATGCACTCAAATCTGATCTAAATGATCAATCAATTGATTTTGAAGAAATTGATTTATCTATTAATCCTGAGAAAATACCTGATCTTGAAAAGTTAACAGGAGGAGAAAGAATTACCCCAGTTTTAGTCAACGGGGACACAGTTCAAGTAGGGTACTACGGAGTAGGTTGAAGTTTTTAGCACTAAACTGGGAGTTTAGAAAGCTTGAATTATTGATCAATATGCCTCACCATTTACAGACACAATATTCAAAAGAAATTTAAATGATTTGGATAAGAAGATTTTTTGGAACACCCATATTTTTGTTACTAGTAGTTGTTTTACAAGCAACAATTTTTACAAATCAAATCACAGTTAGGGCACTTAACCCTACCTACTACTTAGAAATTATTTCTTCCGGTGACCTTTACAATTTCATACTAAAAGATGTTCCAAAGTCGGTACTAGAAGAAGGTAGACCCCCAAATACCAGTGAGTCCAATGATCCTGTGTGGATATTATCTAAAAATTTGTCGAATGATGAAATTATAGAGTCACTAAATCGTATAATTCCTGTAGATTGGTTACAATCAAATACAGAGACCTCTTTTACTGAAGTAGGTACGTACTTTGTAGGTCAATCTGACTCTTTCTCTGTTCAAATCCCTGTCGATGAAAGGATAGAGGCTGCATCCCTTGAAATAAGTCAACTCATTAAAAATGCTGAAATTTATGATTGGTTATTTGAGACTCAAATCAGACCACAATTAAAAGGTATTTCAAAAACTGAATTACCTTTAGGAATTCAAATTTCTGAAGACTCATTAATGAATTCTGTACAAAATGTAATTACTGAAAAATGGGTGACAAATCAAATTGATAGTGCACTTTTTGAAATAACTCCATATATGGTTGGAAGAACAGACACATTCACTATCAAAATCAATACTCAAGAATTTTCGCAGTCTGCTATTACTGAAACAAAAACTATACTGTCCCAAGGTGATACTTACAATTCTATATTTGATAATGTAGCCACTCCTGCAATTTCATCAGCTATAAAAAATATACCTGAACTTCCATATCAAATTTCTCTACCTGAAGATCAGCTGATTACAACATTAAAATCTAGTGCTACCCCTGAATGGATTCAATCTACAACTGAATCCGTAATAGATGATGTATCTATGTACATATTAGGAACAAAAGATGAATTCAATATTGTCATTCCATTAAGTCCAGTTAAAAAAAATTCTGTAGACGGAATTTCAGTTTTGCTTAAAGACCAACTTGAAGAAAGATTTGATTCTTTAAACCCTCTAATTGAACAAACTATAGATACTGATGCAATTACGGCGAACGTAATGTCTCAAATTGAACCCTTAATTCTTTCTAATATTCCAGACTCAATAAATTTTGACGAAAAAACTTTACTATCTATTTCTCCCGATGCAATGGATCAATTACAATCTGTAAGAGATGTAATGAAAAATGGGTATATTTTTACGGAATCTGATTTTGAACAACTTTTATCTGATTCAGGCAATCTTCAACAATTTAATGAAATACGAGATTATTTAACAGGTGGTTTTAAATTTTCTGATGAAGACTACAAACAAATTTTAACCTCACAACCTCAAGGACAAGCTTTACATAACAGTATAGAAAGTATTAGAAGTCTTTTAGCTTTATCTGGCATTTTTCAAATACTCTTGTACTTAATTCCGATATTGATAGCCTTAATTTTTGGATTTTTGGGTGCAAAAATGCTGATCAACAAAATTATTTGGGCATCTTCATCTTTATTAATCTCTAGTTTAGTGATTTTTGTAATTTGGAATTTCATTTTCCCAATATATGCATACCCATTAATTGAATCACAAATTAATTTAGCTATCACTCAATTAATTACAGAAGGAACTCCATACTTTTCTACACAATTATTAGTTGGAGAACGCTTGGATTTTGTAGCTAAATGGATCATAGAGGATCTAGTAAATGGATTTATTTCCATGAGTTTAATATATGTAATCGGTTCAGGGTTTGTATTAGGAGTTTGTATAGTGAATAAGTTTCTTAGATCTCTGCAAAACAACAAGAAAGACATAACACAAAAACAAAAAGAAGAATTAGTAAATACATTTTTTGATATCAAACAAGATTAAATATATTCAGGCCGAGAAACTACCATTCCTTTTTCATTAAAAATTCTAATTCCAAATTGATGTGAATCAAAAGTTAATGCAATTTCCCTGTCACTCTCAGGCCATTGAGGTAAATCAGGATTATCGTATTTCTCAGATTCTTCACTAGTCAAAACCAATGAACGAACCGCTTTTGGGTCTGGAAATCTCCCTTGTAGCAAATTTCGTAAATATAATCCACATTGTTCATCTTCATCTGTACGAATTTTACCTTCAAGTCCCATAGATACTAAACTAACAGTATCGGGCTTATGGGTTTTGACACATGCAACAGTGGCTGACGCGATAGCGAAAGATCCTCCATAAATTATGTCAGCATTTTTGACTGAAGTAGCACCTACTGTTCCTGCTCTAGTAGAGTGAATCAAGGTTTTTCCTGAAAAATCCTCGTTTATGATTTCAGTGGGAGAATTTCCAAAATCAAATCCATCTGGTTTTTTCCCACCTACCTCTCCTAGTAAAACATCTCCCAAGCCTTCTTTTTTTATTTTTTTTGCTTCTTCAACTTCTGCAACCAAAATTATCTCAGTAGCACCGTTTTGAAATGCAATTGCTTGAGTAGTAAAACATCTAAAGACATCTATTACTACTGCAACACCTTTAGCTTCTACAGCCCCTGACAATTGACTTAACAAGTTAATTTTCAAAATAAGACTCCTAACGTAGTTCAAGAGGGAGATTAAATGTAATATTTTCCTCTTCTCCACCCATATAAATCACTTCTTCAGGATTTAAAAAATGTACAATTTCATTGACAAGATTTTCTGGAGTTGAAGCTCCTGAGGTAATGCCAACATTCTTTACATTTTTTAACCATGAGAGATCTAGGTCATCTAAAGAGTTTATTAAATAAGACCTGAGTCCTTTTTTTTCAGCTACTTCTCTCAAACGATTACAGTTAGAACTGTTGTCTGCACCAATAACTAAAAACATATCAACAAATTCTGAAATCTTTTTTACTGCCATCTGACGATTAGTAGTTGCATAACATAAATCGTTCCTAACAATTACATCTCCAAATTTTTCGGAAATATTGTTGATAGATTGTTCTGTATCATCTACAGATAGGGTAGTTTGAGTAATAACAGCAACTGGAGTTTTGGAATCCCAGTCAGGAGGAGTAAAGATATCTCTATCATCAATTAATTCCATATCAGTTTGCCCCATAGTACCCATGACTTCTTGATGCCCTTTATGACCAACTAATATGATCTTTCTCCCATCTTTGTGGTATTTTTTAGCTTCATTATGAACCCTTATCACAAGTGGGCATGTAGCATCAATCACATTTAATTCTAATGATTTTGCCTTAATAAAATCTTGTGGAGATGATCCGTGAGCAGAAAACACTACCCTACTACCTGATGGAATATCTTCAACATTTTCTACCGTAATCGCACCCTTATTTTCTAAATCATTAACAACATGTGGATTATGGACAATTTGATGTTTAACATATACAGGAGGGCCAAATTTTTTAAGTGCCAATTCAACTATATCTATAGCACGTACTACTCCTGCACAAAACCCCCTAGGTACACCTAAATAAACTTTCAAATTAATACTCCTGACCATTATTATAGATGTTTAATCTGTAGTAGTGTGACAAATATAGATGTATACTAAAATATCATATTTATGGAATTGTAGATGAAACTAGCTAAAAGAATGAATAGGCTTGGAACAGAGACAGCGTTTGAAGTTCTAGCTAAAGCACAAAAATTAGAATCCCAAGGTAAAAATGTAATCCACTTAGAAATCGGGGAACCTGATTTCAACACCCCAGAAAATATCATTACCGCAGGCCAAAACGCCTTATCTAATGGATTCACCTCATACAACCCATCACCAGGATATGGAGATTTAAGAGATGCCATTGCTAATGAAATTAATACATCAAGAGGAATCAACGTTTCAGGTGAAAATGTAATAGTTACTCCTGGCGGAAAACCAATTATGTTCTTTGTCATGCTTGCATTGATTGAAAATGGTGATGAAGTATTGTACCCAAACCCGGGATTTCCAATTTATGAGTCAATGATCGAATTTTGTGGAGGCACAGCGGTTCCCATGAAATTACATGGAGACCGGGATTTTAATATAGATATTAAAGAAGTTAGTAATCAAATTACGTCAAAAACAAAACTTATGATTATTAACTCTCCAAATAATCCTTGTGGCAGTATTTTAGGAGATACTGAATTAGAGGAATTAGCGAATTTAGCTAAAGAAAATAATATTTTGGTACTTTCAGATGAAATTTATTCAAGGTTTCTATTTGAAGGGGAACATAATAGTATTACTACTTTCCCCGATATGCTTTCTCAAACAATTATATTAGATGGGTTCTCTAAAACTTACGCTATGACTGGGTGGAGAATAGGATATGGAGTATTCCCCAAAAATTTGGTGGAGCCAATTTCAAGATTAGTTACAAATAGCGTTTCTTGCACTGCAAGTTTTACCCAGAAAGCAGCCATTGAAGCAATTTCTGGTTCTCAAAAAGAGCCAAACTTAATGGTTCAGGAATTCAAAAAAAGACGGAACTTAATAGTAGATGGATTAAACTCAATTCCTGGATTTAATTGTGCCATGCCTAAAGGTGCATTTTATGCCTTCCCTAGTATTTCAGGGACAGGATTTTCTAGTGGACTTTTAGCTAACAGACTTCTAGAAGAGGCTGGAGTAGCTTTATTAGCCGGAGAGTGTTTTGGAAAATATGGAGAAGGATTCTTAAGAATTTCATTTGCCAATTCTGAAAAAAATCTGAATGAGGCTTTATCTAGAATAGAAACCTTCATTAAAGCAAATTAACTTCCAATTTCTTCACTCTTATTCTGGAGAAGATTTTGAGCAAATTAAGAATAGCCCTAGCACAAATTAATCCTACAGTTGGTGATTTAAACGGGAATGTCTTGAAAATTAAAAACTTCATTGAACAAGCTCGAAGTTTTGATTCAGATATAGTTGTTTTTCCTGAACTTTCTATCACAGGATATCCACCAGAAGACTTACTACATAAATCACATTTTATTGATGACAACGTGACTGCAGCATTAGAAGTAAGCAAATCTACATCAAGCATCACAGCTATTTATGGATTTGTTGAAAAAGAAAACAATCAAATTTATAACTCAGCTGCGATATCTAGCAACAATCAATTTTTAGGAACTCAAAAAAAAATTTATCTGCCTAATTATGGAGTATTTGATGAAAAAAGATATTTTTCCTCAGGTGATTCTCATACTTTAATTAATCTAAAAAATTCGACAGTTGGAATAAATATTTGTGAGGATATTTGGTACCCTAACCCCACTAAAAATTTAGCTTCAAGTGGGGTTTCAACTATTTTAAATATAAACGGCTCGCCGTTTCAAATAGGTAAAATAGCCGAAAGAAAAAAACTATTGATTAAAAGAGCTCAAGAAAATCAGGTAAATATCGCCTATGTAAATATGGTTGGAGGGCAAGATGAACTTGTATTTGATGGTGGCAGCATGTTTATAAATTTTGAGGGAACAATAGAAGTAATAGGATCTCAGGTTACGGAAGAACTTTTAATTTACGATTTGTATGAGCAACCAACCACTCAACAAAACAAATCGTTTAATTATTCAACAAACTCCATTTATATCAATTTAGACGATAATAAAAAACAAAAAATAGATACACCTAAATCCATACAAGAATCTGACATTCTAGAAGACCAAATTCTCCAAGCTTTACTATTAGGAACTAAAGATTATGTAGAAAAAACTGGATTTTCAAAAGTTTTAATAGCCTTATCGGGAGGAATTGACTCTGCATTAGTTACTGCTATTGATTCGCTAGCATTAGGTCCTGAAAATGTCAGGTGCGTATATCTACCTTCCAGATTTTCATCTGAAGCAAGCAGAAGTGATGCTAATGAATTATGTATCAATCTGGGAATAGATATAAATGAAATCTCTATTGAAGAAATATTCTCAACTTTTGAATCTACATTATTTGAAGATTTCAAAAATACAGATTGGGGAATAGCAGAAGAAAATCTACAATCTAGAATTAGAGGCGCTCTAGTAATGGCGCTTTCAAATAAATTTGGATATTTAGTATTAACTACAGGTAACAAAAGTGAAATGGCTGTTGGTTATGCCACAATTTATGGAGATATGGCTGGAGGATTTGCAGTAATTAAAGATGTACCAAAAACTTTAGTGTACAAAATCAGCAACTATATAAATCTTAAATATGAAAAAAATATTATTCCACAATCAATTATTCAAAAGGAGCCTACTGCAGAGTTGAAATTTGACCAAAAAGACTCTGATAGCCTGCCACCATATGAAATTCTTGATCAAATTTTGGAATTGTATGTTGAAAAAGATCACAGCTCAAATGAAATAATGAATAAAGGATTCGATCGAAAAACTATTAACCACATCATTCAACTAGTAGATAAAAACGAATACAAAAGGCGTCAATCTGCCCCAGGAATCAAAATCACCTCTAAAAATTTTGATCGCGACAGAAGAATGCCCTTATCAAATAAATATACAAATTAAAGGGATTCTTCTATGAGTTGGATCCATTGATTCACATCCCAAAATCCCATTCTATACCGCTCGATTATATTATTTTGCGAGTCAACTAAAATTTTAGTTGACCTTGTTAAACCTGAGATGGTTTTCAAAGTATCATTATCTTTTGGAACAGCATATATCCACTCAGGATGTCCATTAGAAAGATTTTGAATTGTTTCTATTGAATAACCAGGATTCATAGCAATTACATAAATATTTGAAATATCTGAAAGGCCCTGATCATTATTAGATAATTTCCGTAACTCGGAAACACAAGTACCTCAAAATGGAGAAATGAACAATAAAAATTCAGGCCTATTATCATCAAGAAATTCATTAGAAGAAATTTCTCCATATTCAGTGATCAGTGAAATTTCAGGTAAAGTTTCTTTTACATCTATTTGAGGTAAACTAGCTTGAGAACACCCCGTGAATATAAATAATAGAATTAGAAACCATTTAAACATGTTTTAATTATACCAAGTAGCGAGATTAATATGATAAACAAAAAAAGACTAATCAACACTTTTTGCGATTTAGTTAAAATCGATAGCCCTTCTGGAGAAGAAGAAAATGTAACACTTTTCTTAATTGATTTTCTAGAAAAGTTAGGATTAACGACTCAACGTGATTCATACGGAAACTTGATAGCAAAATCATCAGGTAATCCTCAAATAATTTTATCTGGACATATGGATACAGTTGAGCCAGGAAGAGGTATCAAACCAGAAATACAACAAGACAGGATTGTTTCTGATGGCACAACTATTCTGGGTGGAGATGCCAAGGCAGGAGTAAGCGCTATACTTGAGGGCCTTCAATCTATTTTTGAAGACCACCATAAAATTCCTCCAGTGGAAGTTGTTTTTACTAGAGAAGAAGAAATAGGATTAGTTGGAGCTGAAAATCTAGACTTCTCATTAATTTCTGCCAAAGAAGCTATAGTATTTGATGGAGAAGGTCCTGCTAGTACAATTACTATATCTAGCCCCACATATATGGGATTCATTATAGAAATCACAGGCAGATCTGCGCATGCTGGCGCAGAACCTGAAAAAGGATTATCAGCTATCAGGATCGCCGCTGACTTAATTACTAAATTACCACAAGGCAGGTTAGATAAAAACACTACTTTCAATGTTGGATTAATAGAAGGGGGATCTACTAGAAATACTGTTGCAGAATCTACAACAATCACAGGTGAATTTAGAAGTACCAACATAGAAAAATTGGACGAGATTCAAAGTGAAATCACAGAAATTGTTCAATCCATTAAAACTAAATATCCAGATGCAAATTTAGACACTCATCTTCACAAACAATTTGAGACATACACTATTTCTGAAGACGATCCTGTAAGACGCAGGGTGAGTGATTCACTCAATAGCTTAGGCCTTACTCCCAATTATGTTGAATCTGGCGGTGGAACAGATGGAAATGTATTTAAATTAAACAATATTAATGCAGTAGTCATTGGTATGGCAGTTACAGGTATGCACACAAAACGTGAATTTGTAACCATTCCAGATTTAGTGGATGCAGCTCATTTGTGTGAAGCTCTACTTAGAAATGAAATAGTGTAAAAAATATGAATATCTCACTTATGTATGGTAAAACAGGATTAGATATCAAATTACCAGATGACACTACTGTAATAGAGCCGCAATTCATTCCCGGGTTGCCAGATGAGAGTGGGGCAATCATTTCAGCGATTAGAAATCCTATTAACTCTAAGCCATTAAGAGAAATAGTTAAATCAGGACAAAAAGTTGGAATAAGTGTGTGTGATATTACAAGACCTTCACCAACAAAGACGGTCTTGCCAATAGTTTTAAAAGAATTATCTCAAATTCAGGATTTAGACATAAATATTTTTATCGCTACTGGAACACATCGAGAAAATACAATTGAAGAATTATCTGACATGTTTGGTTCTGAGGAAATTTTAGAAAAGTATCGTATTATAAATCATAGATCAGATCACAAAGAATCATTAGATTTCCTAGGCAACACTACAAATGGGATACCCATTTTCCTCAATCAAGAATGGATGTCATGTGATACCAAAATCACACTTGGATTTGTAGAACCTCACTTTTTTGCGGGATTTAGTGGCGGACCTAAAATGATTGCACCAGGGCTAGCTGGAATCGACACAATTATGGAGCTTCATGGATCTGAAATGATAAAAGATACTAATTCTAGATGGGGAAAAACTATTGGCAACCCCATACATGATAGTATCAGAGAAATAGCCACAAAATTTCCTGCAGATTTCACTTTGGATGTAACAATTAACAAAAAACGATCTATTACCTCCATATTTGCAGGTGAAATGTTTTCAGTTCATCAAGAAGCTTGTGAATTTGTTAAAAACACAGCAATGCAAAAAGTAGAAAAATTATTTGATATTGTTATTACTACAAATAACGGATACCCACTTGATATGAATCTCTACCAATGCGTTAAAGGGGTATCCGCTGCATTTGAGATCACTAAAGACTCAGGGAGCATCGTCTGCGCTGCAGAATGCTCTGACGGTATACCAAACCATGGTTTATTTCAAGAAATCCTAACCTCGAGAAACTCTCCAGAAGAATTGTTGAAAATGATAGAACATCCTTCTTATAAACAACAGGACCAATGGCAAGTACAAATTCAAGCGCAAATTCAAAAAACTACTGACATATATTTGAAATCAGATTACCTTTCAAACGAAGACATTTATAAAGCTCATTTGATACCTATAGAAAATATTGAATCTACAATCAAAAATTTAAAGAGTAAATACGGAGGGAACCCATCTATATGTGTGTTACCAGAGGGTCCCCAAACAATTCCGTATATTTAAAAAATCTAAGATAATTCTACTGTTGCGCCAGCTTCTTCTAATTCTTTCTTTAAAGCTTCTGCATCATCTTTACCTACGCCTTCTTTAATTGGAGCAGGGGCAGATTCTACTAAATCTTTTGCTTCTTTCAATCCCAAAGATGTGGCAGCTCTAACAGCTTTAATCACATTAATCTTTTTATCACCAACATCTGTTAGTGTTACTGTAAAGTCTTCTTGCTCAGCCGCAGCTCCAGAATCTCCAGCAGCAGGCGCTGCAGCCACAGCAACAGGCGCAGCTGCAGCTGCACTAACACCAAATTCTTCTTCTAAATCTTTAACTAAACCTGCTAATTCAATTACTGGTAAGTCTTTCAATGCTTGTAATATCTCTTCTCTGTTCATGTTTTCTCCTAAATTTTACTGATTTAATTGTTGTACTCGTGGATTTACCACTTGTACTAACTACTAGCTATAGTATTTAAAGTTCTAGCTAATCTTGTTATAGGGTTATTCAATGTATAAACCAAAGCTGCCATTTGACCATGCAGTTGGCCAATTAATTGAGCTATTAATTCATCCTTACCAGGAAGACTTGCCCATTGTTGTAATTCTTTTGCAGAAAGAATTTGTGAACCCATAGCAGATGATTTCAATTTCAACTCAATTCCTGAATCTTTAATGTATTTTGTAATCAGTTTTGCAGCTTCTTGTTCTTCTCCATATCCAAAGACCATACCAGTAGGACCATCAACTAATTCTTGTAGTTCAGGCCATTCAGATTCTTCTGCTGCAATTTTCATCAAAGTATTTTTAACAACTTTAAATTTCATACCTTGGTTTCTAATAGCAGTTCTGAGTTCACTCATTTCTGACACACTGATTCCAGCATAGTCAGTTGCAATAGCAATTGAACAATCCGTAATGCATTCCTTTAAATCTTCTATAAGTGCTGCCTTTTTCTCGGTAGGCATAAATTTCTCCTATAAATAAAAAAACCTCGGCAAAAACCGAGGTAATAAAACATATATTACACCTAGGAAGGAATTATACTTTTTGAGAACCTTCGGTCTTTGGCGGATTACTATTCTACTTTAAGATCACTAATTCCTGCAATATCAATTTGAACACTTGGGCCCATAGTAGTTGTGATATATGCAGATTTCAAAAATTGACCCTTAACACCTGATGGACGATTTCTTAAAATATTTTCCATCAAAACTGATAGATTTTCTATAAGTTGAGATTCTTCAAAACTTGCTTTCCCAATAGGTACATGAATTATAGAATTTCTATCTAATTTAAATTCAACTCTGCCTTTTTTTGAATCTTCAATAGCTCGAGGCAAATCTTCTGGAGAAACAACAGTTCCAGTTCTAGGATTAGGCATTAATCCTTTCCGGCCAAGTACAGGTCCCAATTTACCAACTTTACCCATCATATCTGGAGTAGCTATAGTTACATCAAATTCTATCCAACCTTGCTCAATTTGTTGAATCAGATCATCATTTCCCACATGATCAGATCCTGCCTGTTTAGCTATCTCAACTGCCTCACCCTGACAAAAAACTAAAGTACGAATCTGTTTACCTATTCCATGAGGTAAAAGAGACACACCTCTAAGCATTTGATCAGCATGCCTAGGATCTGCACCAGTTTTTAAATGCAGCTCAACTGTTTCATCAAATTTTGCAGTAGCATTTTTCTTAGATAAGGTGACTGCCTCTTCAGGAGAGTAGACTCGATCTTCATCTAATAATCCAACTGCATTGTTATATCTTTTTCCGTGTTTAACCATTTTTATACCTTTATTATTGTACTTGAATACCCATACTACGGGCAGTTCCCTCAATAATCTTCATAGCACCTTCAATATCTGCTGCATTTAAATCTTTAATCTTAGTCTCAGCTATTTCTTTAACTTGATCTCTTGAAATAGTAGCCACTTTTTCAGCCAAAGGACTACCACTACCCTTTGAAATTTTCGCAGCTTTTCTAAGTAAATCTGATGCAGGTGGACTTTTAATTATAAAGTCAAATGATCTATCTTCATAAACGGTAATTTCAACAGGTACTATTGCACCAGCCATTGATGCGGTTCTTTCATTGTATTCCTTAACAAACCCCATAATATTGACACCATGTTGTCCTAAGGCGGGACCTACGGGTGGAGCAGGATTTGCTTTACCAGCCTCAATTTGAAGTTTTATTAATCCAATAACTTTTTTTGACAATTTACTATCCTACCTACGCTTTTTCTATCTGCATAAAATCTAATTCTACAGGAGTTTCTCTACCGAAAAATGATACCAAGACCTTAACTTTTAATCTGTCCGGGTAAATTTCATCCACAATTCCCATAAAATCCAAAAATGGCCCATCAGCAATACGAACAGTTTGACCTTGCACTAATCCAACTTTAACTCGAGGTTGATCAGATTCGTTCAAATTCAAAATATTATCAACTTCATGTTGTTCAAGTGGGACAGGTTTAGGCCTATTATCAGTTTCATCCTCAGCAGAAACAAATCCAGTTACTCCAGGAGTGTTTCTAACTACATACCAACTTTCATCATCCATTTCCATTTCTACAAGAATGTACCCAGGGAAAACCTTCTTAAATACTGACTTTTTCTGACCACCCTGAAATTCCATTTCTTCTTCAGTAGGCACTACAACTTGGAAAATTTTTTCCCCTAAATCCATAGTATGAATTCGTTGTTCTAAATTCTTCTTAACTCTATCTTCTTGACCAGAATATGAGTGTATTATGTACCATCTTTTTTCATTAGGAATATTTTGTACCATAATTTTTCCGTTTCTAAAGAATTACTTCAAAAATCCAGCCAAAGAACATATCTGCAACACCTAAAATCACGCCTATAAAAGCTGCAACAGCTAAAACCATTAAAGTTAACCGAAAAGTTTCGGGCATCGTAGGCCAAGTAACTCTACGAAGTTCTCCTATAACTTCATTAAAAAACCGGAAAACATTAGGCCTAGGCCCTGAAGAACGTTGTTGCATAAATATTACCTAACTTCTCGATAAAGTTTTCTCTGCCTACATTTAGGACAAAATTTCATCAACTCTAACCGTTGAGGATCATTTCGTCTGCTTTTTGAAGAGTTATAGGTTCTATCTTTCCATTCAGTGCAAGCAAAAGTAACTAAAATCCTATTATCACCTTTAGCCATTTAAATTCCTTAATATTATCTTAGATATTACTCAATCACTTTAGTGATTACACCCGAACCAACAGTTCTACCACCTTCTCTAACAGCAAATCTAAGTTGCTCATCTAAAGCGACTGGAGTGATCAATTTTATTTTCATCTCAACGTTATCACCAGGCATCACCATTTCAACACCATCTGGTAATTGAATTTCTCCAGTAACATCTGTTGTTCTAATGAAAAATTGCGGCTTGTACCCATTGAAGAAAGGAGTATGTCTTCCTCCTTCATCTTTACCCAACACATAAACTTGGGCTTCATATGAAGTATGAGGAGTAATACTACCAGGAGCACATAGAACTTGACCTCTTTCAATATCTTCTCTATCGACACCTCTAAGCAACAAACCTACTGCATCTCCTGGCTCACCCGTTTCCAATGTTTTATGAAACATTTCCACTCCGGTTACTGTAGTTGTATAAGATTCTTTAATTCCTACCACTTCAATCTCTTGTCCAACATTAACAACACCGCTTTCAACTCTTCCAGTAACAACTGTTCCCCTACCTTTAATGCCAAAAACATCTTCTACAGGCATCAAAAAAGGTTGGTCTTTTGGTCTGTCAGGAAGAGGTACGTATTCATCAACAGCATCCATCAATTCCCAAACACCTTTACCCCATTCGCTATCTCTACTTTTATCTTCAGCCTCTAATGCACTAAGTGCACTTACCCTTACAAAAGGAATGTCATCCCCAGGGAATCCATATTCTGTCAAAAGTTCTCGCATTTCTAATTCGACAAGCTCTAATAATTCTTCATCGTCCATCACGTCGCATTTATTCAGAGCCACTACCAATCTAGGAACTTCAACCTGCCTAGCAAGCAAAATATGCTCTCTAGTCTGAGGCATAGGTCCATCAGGAGCACTTACTACCAAAATAGCACCATCCATCTGAGCAGCGCCAGTAATCATATTTTTAATATAGTCTGCGTGACCTGGACAATCAACGTGAGCATAATGCCTAGATTCAGTTTCATACTCAATATGAGTAATAGCAATCGTTACTCCACGCTCTCTTTCTTCTGGAGCATTGTCTATAGAACCAAACTCTCTATATTCAGCAAGACCTTCACTGGCTAAAACAGATGAAATAGCTGCAGTTAGCGTAGTCTTACCATGGTCTACGTGACCTATTGTCCCAACATTTAAATGTGGTTTATTTCTCTGAAATACTTCTTTTGCCAAGTTTTTCCTCCATCTGGAGCCCACAAGCAGATTTGAACTGCTGACCTCGTTCTTACCAAGAACGCGCTCTGCCACTGAGCTATGCGGGCCAATTACTTTTATTTAATTTTCAGAATTATTATTAATTCTTTTTCAAAACCATTAATATTTTGGTGGAGGGTGTAGGATTCGAACCTACGTAGCCCTTCCGGGCGCCAGATTTACAGTCTGGTGGATTTAACCACTCTCCCAACCCTCCAAAAACTGACGCATACCATCAGCGCACCACTATTTATTTCAATTAAAAAACGTGGGGACGCCAATTATACGACATAATTCTATTATTAAGGTAGTAGCTGGTCAACAAATTATTCAATTTATACGTATTTTTAAACATTAAAAAACTTATTAGCTTCATTTTCTATCTGCTTCATTATAGTAATTAATGGCAAATCGAGATTTTGAGCAACCAACTTACAATCCTCATATTCAGGTGAAACACTTACAGTTTTCGATCTAATCTTTTTAATCTTAACTCGGATTTCTCCTAAAGTAGATTTAAAGCTTAACGTTTCTCTATATACTTCAATTCTATCAACCGGATAAAATCTAATCCCAAGAGTCGTGGTTTCTGCGAACAAAATTTCTTCTAATATTATTTTTGATTGGGGATTAGTTAAAACAGAAATTGTCACTCCCGGACGATTTTTTTTCATTTGAATGGGTGTAATCCAAACATCTTTGGCTCCCTCATTCATCAATTTCTCTTTAACATAACCTATAATTTCCGGAGAGGTATCGTCAATGTTTGTTTCTAATACGATTAAACTTGACGACTCACAGAGATTACCTAACCATATACCCAAAACATTCGGAAAATGTTCAGAATTTCTAGTTCCTAAACCGTAATAAATATTCTTCAAATTCATCAAAGGATTAGAAAATTCTGCCAAACATGAAACTATCGCTAAACCCGTAGGGGTCAATAACTCACCTGTAGGAGGATCAATATCATCAGGCGGAAATACTGGAATATTTTTCATATCAATCATTTCAGAGACTGCAGGTCCAGGAATAGACATAACTCCATGAGAGCTCTTAAATTGGCCAGAGCCAGTAGGTAATGATGAACAGTAAATCTTTGATACACCTATTTGTTCAAACCCCCAAACCACCCCAATCACATCTACCAAAGTATCAACAGTACCTAATTCATGCAAATGCACATCCTTTAATGATGTTTGATGAACTTTAGATTCTGCTACTCCAATAAGCTGAAGAATTTCAGTACATTTTAATTTCACTGATTCTGAAAGATTTGATTTAGCTACAATTTCTAAAAACTGAAAAATACTTCTGGTTCGTTCACCTTCTTCAGAAAGAATAACATTTAGGTACTTCCCTCTTACTCCGTTTCTGATGTCATCAATAACCTCTAATTCAAATCCAAAAATCCCATTCTCATGAAGCATGGATTCCAATTCTTTCACATCTAAGCCACAACCTATTAATGCAGATAAAAGCATATCTCCACTTACTCCACCGATGGAGTGAATATAGGCTGTATTCAAACTAATCCCCTTTCAAACAATTTGTTTGATTAAGCAGTAGATGATGTCAACGAAGCGGGAGATTGAGTGCTAATCACTATTTCATCGGAATCTTCAGACACACCGACTAAAGCAGTGTCAGCAGGCCCTATATTTCCAGCAAGAATTTCGTCTGACAATTTATCTTCAACGGTATCCTGAATAAGCCTTCTAAGTGGCCTTGCACCAAAAGTGGGGTCATACCCTTTTTGAGCCAACCATTTTTTAGCTTCTACAGTAATTTCTAATGAAATACCTTTCTCCAAAAGATTAGATGAAACTTCTCTCATTAAAATGTCGACTATATTTTCCATGTGAGAGCGATTCAAAGGATGAAACACAACAGTCCCATCAATTCTATTCAAAAACTCAGGCCTGAAAAAATGCTTCACTTCATTCAACACGTTGTCTTTCATCTTTAAATATGCGTTTTGATCTGATACTTCACCTTGAGTTTCTGAAGTAAAACCAATAGATCTATCTTGTCTAATTAAATCTGAACCTATATTACTTGTCATAACAATGATTGTATTTCTAAAATCAACTTTCCTTCCTCTTGAATCAGTCAAATGTCCATCATCAAAAATCTGCAAAAGAATATTAAATACTTCATGATGAGCCTTTTCAATCTCATCTAATAAAATTACGCTATACGATTTCCTTCTGACTGCTTCAGTAAGCTGCCCGCCTTCATCATAACCAACGTAACCTGGAGGAGCACCAACTAATCGTGACACCGCATGTCTTTCCATATACTCTGACATGTCTAATCGGATCATGGCATCCTCAGTTCCAAACAGAAATTCAGCTAATTTCTTTACAATATAAGTTTTACCTACACCTGTTGGACCCAAAAAAATAAATGCTCCGGTAGGCCTTTTGGGGTTTTTAAGACCTGAGCGTGATCTTCTTACAGCCTTAGACATCAAATGTATAGCTTCTTCTTGGCCTATAACATCTTCTTTAAGAACTTCTTCCATGTTGATCAAACGTTGGGTTTCTGAAGCAGCTAGGCGAGTCACAGGAATTCCAGTCCACATACTCACAACTTCTTCAATGTTTTCTTCACCCACAATCAAGTTTTCTTGATCTCTTTCTTGGTCCCATTCTTCTTTTAATGAGTTCAGCTTTTCTTCTAATGACAACTCTCTATCTCGAAGCTCAGCAGCATATTCGTACTGCCTTCCAGAAATAGCTTCGTCTTTTTCTTTCTTAACACTATCCAACATAGTTGAAGCTTCTTTAACCGAAATAGGTGTAGAGCTATTACTAATTCTGACCCTAGAGGAAGCTTCATCAATCAAATCAATAGCTTTATCGGGCAAAAATCTGTCTGCAATAAATCTTGATGCTAAAGTAGCGGCTGACTGTAAAGCATCATCAGATATCTCTAGTCTATGGTGATCTTCGTATTTTTTCCTAATTCCTCTCAAAATTTCTACTGTTTCATCTACAGAAGGCTCTTCTACTCTAACAGGTTGGAATCTTCGTTCTAAAGCAGGGTCTCGTTCGACGTATTTTCTATAATCGTCCAAGGTAGTTGCTCCTATTGTCTGCATCTCTCCCCTAGCCAAAGATGGTTTTAGTATATTGGCAGCATCCACTGCCCCCTCTGCAGCACCGGCGCCAACCATAGTATGAATTTCATCAATAAAAAGAACACAATTCCCTGCATTTTTAATTTCTTCTATTACTTTTTTGAGTCTTTCTTCAAATTCTCCTCGATACTTTGTACCAGCAACTAAAGACCCCATATCCAAAGTGACCAATCTTTTCCCTTGAAGTGTTTCGGGGACATCATTAGAAGCTATTCGTTGCGCAAGACCTTCGACAATAGCAGTTTTTCCAACACCTGGTTCACCGATCAAAACAGGGTTATTTTTAGTACGCCTACTCAAAATCTGAGTCACTCTTTCTATCTCTTGTTGTCTACCTACAGTAGGATCTAATTTTTCACTCTTAGCTTTTTCTGTTAGATCAATTCCCAACTGATCTAATGTAGGAGTCTTGTTAGATTGTTTTGATTGTCCTCTAGGAGATTGAGATGGTTTTGATTGATTTAAAACAATGTCTGTTTCTTCACGTATCTTTTCTAAAGAAACTTCTAAACTTTCCAATACACCTGACGCAACTCCTTCACCTTCTCTCATCAAACCAATTAATAGGTGCTCTGTTCCAATGTATTGATGATTTAATCTACGAGCTTCATCAACAGCTAATTCGATTACTTTTTTAGCTCGAGGAGTCAATCCAATGTCGCCAGCAGAAACACTATCACCCTTGCCTATCACAAACTCTACAGCTGATCTAACTTTTGATAATTCTACAGACAATCCATTTAACACTTTAGCGGCAGTTCCGTCAGATTCTCTAGCTAATCCTAACAAAATATGTTCTGTGCCAATATAGTTATGATTAAATCTTTGAGCTTCCTCTTGAGCTAAAGACAGTACTCTTCTAGCTCTTTCAGAAAATTTTTCAAATCTACTTGCCATATCACCAGCTCCTTCGATTCTAATTATCTACATCTACATTTTCAGAAGAATTATTGTCACTGTCATCTTTATCTACAATATGTTCAGTCTTTTCATCGGAAGATTGCGTGTAATCAAAACCGATCTCGTTGTCTACATTTTCATACTGAGCATCTAAGTCAATTGAATCAGGGTCTACTATCACATCCGGAGTATCCGCTTGGATAAGACTCAAACCCAATCGTTTACGATCAGGCTCGATTTTCAAGATTTTTACTTGAATTTGATCTCCTTCTTTAATAATTTCATTTGGATGCTCAATTGGAGAAATAGAAAGTTCAGTCAAATGTATCAAACCTTCAATGGTATCTTCCAATTTAGCAAAAGCACCAAAATTTGCTAACTTGGTCACAATGGCAGAGACAACATCTCCTACTGAATATCGTTCATCAATAGTCTCCCATGGCTTAGGAGATAATCTTCTCAAACTTAGTGCAATTTTGAGTGCTTCTTTATCAACTTTTAATATGTAAACATCAATTTTTTCCCCTACTTTCACAACATCTGCAGGAGACTGGACCATACTCCATGACATTTCTGAAATATGGATTAAGCCATCTGCACCACCTAAATCAACAAATGCACCGAAATTACTAATCCCTGTAACTACACCCTGCCTCACATCTCCTTCTTGGATAACTTGAATCAATTCTGCTTTTTGTTCATCACGTTGTTTTTGTAAAGCAGACCGTTCTGAAAAAATGGCTCTATTTCGAGCTCTGTTAACTTCTAAAACTTTCACCGTTAAGGATGTACCAACAAGATTTTTTTGCTGTTGACGAGCATCAGTTGATCCATCTTCTGATTCTAGTTGAAATACGTCTCGAGAAATTGTCAACAATTGTGACATAGGGACAAACCCTTGCACATTCGCCACATCTAGTATGCATCCCCCTCTATTGAACCCTATTATAGTACCTTCAATAGCTTTGTCTTCTTCTTGAAATCTTTGTAATTCTCTCCACCCTTCTTCTCCTCTAGCCTTATCGATTGATAATAATGGCCCTTCTTCAGATTCAGGTTTAACGACAAAAGTAATGAGAGAATCACCTTCTTTCAAAGCTTTGAATTCATCTTGAGGCATAGACCTCATCTCATTCGAAGGAACATAACCTTCAATTTTTTGTCCCACATCTACAAAAATACCATCTGGATCGACTCTCATTACCGATCCTTCAACAATGTCTCCACGTCTTAATTGAGTGAACTCCATTGAATCAATCCAACTCTGCATGTCTTGCGGAAAATCATCTTGCGATTCAGGTGCCATAAATTTAACCATCCCGAGAAATTACCTAACCATTAATATTAGGTAGGTTCATTATATGAAAATGTAGGGGTGTAGGTAAAGGTGCAGTTTAATATTCAAAAAAAGCCCCCTGGCAACGGCCTATTTTCCCACTCCGTTGCCAAAGCAGTATCGTCAGTGCTGAAACGTTTCACTTCCGTGTTCGGGACGGGAACGGGTGGTTCCGTTTCGCTTGTATCACCAAGGGACTAATATAAACTTTTTAATAGGCTCAAAACATAGTATTATCTTCTGAACAGAAATAAAGTATAGTGCGGTAAGTTAAAAATTTCAATGAACTATCAACAAATGATAAAATAGAATTGAAATAAAAAAAGGAGTCCTACTGTGGCAACCACCAAAATGTTAAACGTTACAGAAAGCGCAGCAACTAAATTAACTGAAATATTAAAAGAACAAGGTCAAGACAATGGAATGCTCAGGGTTATGTTAACTCCTACCCCAAATGGTGGATTCCAACATGTTTTAGGAGTAGAAACCGAACCTAAAGAAGATGATATTGTTCTAGAGTATTTCAACATAAAAGTAGTTGTTGACTCTGTAAGCGCGCCTCTATTAGAAGGTGCAGAAATCGACTACCTTGATGGTCTCATGAGAAGTGGTTTTGTAATATCAAACCCCAACATAGAGAACGTAAATGCAGGCGGAGGATGTGCTTGTGGTGGCGGTGGATGTGGTGCAGGAGGGGGTGGGTGGGGGCGGGGGGGCGGGGCAGGCTGGGGTGGTGCGTC
>JAKUTY010000039.1 GCA_022447825.1 SAR202 cluster bacterium | reverse complement strand
TTGTAATTCTATACCTAATTCTTTTAATTTATCTTCTATACTCATTTAATTCTCCTTTTTTTATTTTGGTTCGGTCATACTCAAGGGTTCTAAAATTTCATCAATTTCTTCAGAGGTTAATTCTGTTTCTTTTAATGTTACCTGTTTTATTGTTTCTCCAGTTTCAGAAGCTATATGAGCTATATTAGCAGCTTTATCGTAACCTAACTTAGGGGCTAATGCAGTACATATTGCTAATCCTTGGTTTACCATATTAGGACCTTTTTCTGTAGCAACAAGTCCTTCTATACATTGTTTAGAGAAATTATCACTTCCCTTTGAAAGAATTTCAATTGATTCCAGCAAGTTATGAGCAGCTATCGGCATCATTACATTCAATTCAAAGTTTCCACTCTGTCCTGCGATACTGACTGTTTGATCATTTCCCATTACTTGTGCACATATCATTGTTACAGACTCAGCTATAACAGGATTTACTTTACCTGGCATTATGGATGATCCTGGTTGAACTTCAGGTAAATTCAGTTCACCAATTCCTGCTCTTGGTCCTGAGCCTAACCATCTTATATCATTGGCAATTTTCATCAGGCTTACTGCGAAACTTCTTACACAACCTGATGCGTAAACAATTCCATCAATTGTAGACTGAGATTGAAAATGATTTTCTGTCTCAGAGAAATTTATTCCAGTTTTATCACTAATTTTACTAATAACTGAACCACAAAATTCTGGATTCATTCCTATTCCTGTTCCAACAGCCGTACCTCCAAGTGCTAAAACTGATAATTCATCTAGTCCTGAATTGACTTTTTTTATAGAATTTTCTATTTGACCGTAATAACCCTTAAATTCTTGACCAAGTCTTATTGGTGTTGCATCTTGAAGATGGGTTCTTCCAGTTTTTACAATATTCCAAAACTCATCTGATTTTTTTTGTAATGATTTTTTCAAGATTTTCATTGAAGGAACTAAGTCGTCCTTTATTGAAATAGCAGCAGCTATGTGAATAGCTGTTGGAATAACATCATTTGATGATTGTCCTTTATTTACGTGGTCATTAGGATGAACTGGATTCCTTGAACCAATTTCTCCACCCATTTTTGATATCGCTAGGTTTGAAATGACTTCGTTTACATTCATATTTGTAGACGTACCTGAGCCTGTTTGAAAAATATCAACTACAAAACTATCGTCATGATCTCCATCTATAACTTCTTGAGCTGAAATGATAATTGATTCAGCAATTTTTTTATCTAATAAATTAAGCTCTAAATTTGTCTCAGCTGCTGATTGTTTTATTAATCCTAGAGCTTTAATAAAAGATCTGCCAAAACGAAGATCAGAAATAGGAAAATTTAATTGTGCTCTTCGAGTATTTGCTCCATATAAAGCTTTAGATGGAACTTCTAACTCTCCCATTGAATCTTTTTCTAGTCTCATATTCATAAAATTTCTCCAAACTTAGTGTCGTTTGTCATATTCCTCAAATGTTTTTGCTGCTGCTGCTAATGAATTTACAGCAGTTGGATAACCTCCATAGAAAAGCATTTGAGTTATTAATTCTACAATTTCTTCTTTACTCCAACCATAGTTTAGGGCACCAGTAATATGACCAGGTAATTGATTAGGTTTATCTAAAACTATTAAAGCTGCAATTGTGCATAAAGACCTTATTTTTGCATCCAATTTAGGTCTTTGATATATATGCCCAAAAAGAGTCGCATTTATTAAATTAAAAGCTTCTTCAGTGCTTTTAGCAACTTCAGGAGTTCCTGGATCTCCATCATA
Source organism: SAR202 cluster bacterium (assembly GCA_022447825.1). Classification (GTDB taxonomy): domain Bacteria; phylum Chloroflexota; class Dehalococcoidia; order Lucifugimonadales; family UBA826; genus AG-426-M11. The sequence goes on along the minus strand of JAKUTY010000039.1, from coordinate 2,138 downwards.
GTACCACTCTCTCCATTCTTTTGCTTTCTCTAGTAATTCTTCATAATTTTTCATCTATTTTTTCCTCCTTGTAATTCAGTTTTATAAGGTTTATATGTTCCAATAATTAACGCAATTAAAGTTATTAAGGCAGATAACCAAAATATAGCATTAATTCCGTACGAATTTACTATTAAACCTGATAATGCTGGGCCTAAAAACATTCCGATGGCGTAATAAGCTTGATATGCACCCATAGCTAATCCTCTAGAACTCTGTTCAAAACTTACTAAAATTAATGTTATTGTAACTGTATAAAGTATCCCTCTTCCGAAACCAGAGATAAATTGTAAAAAAGCAATCAGTGATAAATTTTCTACATATGAAGTAAATATGAGGCTTATTATCATGGAAGTAGAACCTAATATTATTGTTTTCCTTATTCCTATCTTATTCATGAACAAAGCAGAAAGACTCATTCCACAAATACCTGCAAGTTGAGACAAAGTAGTGATATCACCAATATTAGTTTTGCTACCGCCAAGGTTTTCAATAATGATTGGAAGGAATCCGAAATTCACACCAAAAGTAACGAAATGGAATCCAATTGCAATTATAGAAATTCTAATTAATATTCCACTGCTTAAGATATTAAATAAGTTTTGATTTTTTTTATCTGTTTTTTTTCTGTTTTCTTTTGATACAAAAAAAACTATCATACCCAATATACTGACAATTAATGAACCGATGAAAGGAGTTGTATCTCCAAAATAATCTGCTAATCTTCCACTAATTAATGTTGAAATTGTAATAGCTATTCCATTAATTCCCATCATGAATGAGCTAGCATAGTGCATTAATTTATTTTCAAACTGTGACGCAAACAACAAACTTATTGCCACCCATCCTGCTCCTGCGATTCCTGTAACACTTCTAGCAAAGAAAAGTTGTATAGGGTCTGAAGCAAGTGCTAACCCTAATGATCCTAAGGCAGAACAGAGCATAGTGATTATTGCAAAAGGCTTTGTTCCCCATTTATCTACTGCTATTCCCAGTGGAATTCTAAGAATCATTTGACCAATTGCATAAGCTGCAACAATATAACCTATCATAGTTGCTGATGCTCCTAGAGATTGGGAGTGATTTGGAAGAATTGGTACATAAAGATATAGAGATACCCAAAAGAAAAATGTTCCCACAATTACATAGATAATCGAAGGATTCTTAAAAATTTCTTTAATTAGTTGATTCAAGATATGATATATTTTTTCTTATAAATCAAAATTACTTATTAATTATGGTAAACTCCATAATAAAAAGGGGGCTTATATGAAATTTTGTTACGCTAATAGAAGAATGACACTATATCCAAACTCTGTAGATCCTTGGGATTTAGCTCCGAAAGATTATACAGATGAATTCTTAACTAAAGTTAAGGAAATGGGTTTCGACGCTTTAGAAATATCTACTGAAACTCTTGATAGAACTGGAGGTACAGAAGAGTCTGTTTCAGAATTCAAAAAGCGAATAAATGGTTTTGGCCTAGATATTGGATCTATCAGGAGTGGAGGAACTCTTACTGAGGCTAAAAATGCACCAGAAAATATTAAAAAAATGAAAAAAGCTATTACTTATGGTAAATGGTCAGGTGCTGAGGTAGTTAATGGTGCAATAAGTGCTCCTGCAAGATATCCAGGGAATCCCCCTGGTAGTTTACCTGCATCTAGTAGTGGATGGTCTAAATCTCAAGATGCTTCTAAAGATGCTGATATTTGGGTTTATGAACACTTGGCAAAAGTTTACCAAGATGCATGTGATAAGGCATCTGACGATAATTTGAATATATCTGTAGAAATTCATCAAAATTCTCCTGTAGATAACTCTTGGTCAGCACTTTATCTTCATGATTTAGTATCAAGAAAAAACTTTGGTATTAATCCTGATTTAGGAAATGTATTATGGAACTATGATCAGCCAGAAGAAACTTTTGAAAACTGTATAGATAATGTTGCTTCAATTTCTAACTATTGGCATTGTAAAAATCTTCAAACTATTTATCATCCAGAAAATGAAAGATCTGTATTTATAAGAGTTCCACTACCTGATGGAGAAATTGACTATAGATATGCTATTACATCTCTAACTAATGCTGGATATGA
>JAKUTY010000038.1 GCA_022447825.1 SAR202 cluster bacterium | reverse complement strand
TATCAACTGCATCAACTGCACTTTCACCATATGCATCAGCTCCCATTTCATCAGCAAATTCTTCAGTAACTGGACCGCCTCCGACCATCAATCGAACATCTTCTCTAAGACCAAAATCTTCAAAATATTGAATAGTTCTTCCCATATTAGGCATAGTTGTAGTTAGCAAAGCTGACATTCCAATGACATCTGGTTCATGTTCTTCAAATCCATCAGCAAAGTCTTCAGGTGAAGTATCAACTCCTAGATCATGTACTATAAATCCTGCACCTCTAAGCATCATTATGCATAGATTTTTTCCAATATCATGCAAGTCACCTTTTACAGTACCCATAACAACTGTACCTTGAGGTTCTATTCCAGATTCAGATAATATAGGTTCTAGGTGAGTCATTCCAGCTTTCATAGCTCTTGCGGAAATCAATACTTCTGGTACAAAAATAATATTATCTCTGAATTTAACCCCAACAATTGCCATTCCATTAAGTAATCCATCATCAAGAATTTCATTAGCCTCGATGCCATTATCTAAATTTTGTTTAGTTAATTTATCAACAGAATCGTTGTCACCTTGTATTAATGCAAATGCAATTTCTTGCATTTCAAGTGATGTTTTAGCTATAGATTCGCCAATATGTTTTTTTTCACTTTCTTTTGTGACCCACTCAAATTCTTTTAATAAACCTTCATGTTCAAACATAAAATTATCCCTTACAACAAAAACTAATTACGTTCCACTTAATTTTATCATCAATAGTTAATTTTGAGTTTCTGCTACCCAATCAGAAATGCCTTCAGTAATTGCAATCAAATTTTCTGCTTTTGTTTTTAGTGGAATAGCGCATTCAGGAGCAATTAATTGAACTCCAGCATTTAGGCATTCAAAAACTTCTTTTTTTACATCTTCAGTATCTTTAGAATATAACGTTTCTGGGTTATTTATATTCCCAACAAGAGCGATCTTATCACTAACTGCATCCATTGCTTCTTGTGGTGAATTTTTTGAATCAAAATGAAAAGCATGCATTCCGGTTTCAGCAATAAATGGCATTCTATCAACTGTTCTTCCACATATATGAAGAATTAAAGGAACAGAAAATCTTTCAGCCATTTCTGTATGTATATCTTGGAGAAACTTTTGGTAATATTGACCTGAAACTAAATCTCCAGTTGCATGATCAGGAACAGTTAAGACATCTGCACCAGCATCAATTTGTGCTTCACCAAAAAGATATGTAAACTCACATAATTTTTCTAATGCTTCAGCAGTTTCATCAGGATTATCTACTGAACCAAGTAAAAATGTTTCAACACCAAATACATGATAAGCTAAGGTCCAAGGTCCCATAGTCTTACCTATAATTGGAACTTCATCTCCAAATTCTTTTTTTAAAATTCTTATTGAATCAGTAATAACTTTTACATCAGGATGATCAAGAAAATTTGAAGGAACTTTAACATCAGATGCAGTTTTCCATATTGGATTACTCATCCTAACTGTCGGCCAATTATCTTTTTGCTCCCATTGCATTTCACAACCAATTGCACTTGATTCTTGGATAATAGAAAAATACGGAGCAATTGAATCAAAATCAAATTGAGATATTTCAGTTGCTGCTAATTTTGCATTTAATTCAGCAGACCTACATGCTTCAGGGAAAGGGGCGTCAACCAAATCCATCATTTCCACAGTAGCTACTGATGTAGGATTTGCAACAGGGGTTCTGGGAAAGTCTTGTCTATTATGAGCAGCTAAAACTCTTTCTTTTTTTGACATTTCTTTCATATTATCTCCTTATTGTGAAAAACCTAAAGTCTGAGTAGTCATTTGCCCAGCTTGTTCATTAGCATTTAACATATTTTCGACAGCACTTAAATTTCTAGCATATGGTAATAAAATCCTGACATATTAATCATCAGAATTTGCATCAGGGAATATAAAACTTTCATTATCATTTTTTACACATTCACCATATTTTATAAATCCACCTACTACAGCCCTTATTCGTAAATTAGGTTTATCATGTTCTCCACTAGCTGAAACTTTATAAATATACTTTCCATCGACGTTTGAACCTTCAATAATAAAGGTTAGTTTACTTTTATTATCTTTTGCTTGAATTACTCCAGTTTCTGGTTTAGAATCTGGTTTCATTTCAACAGATTTTACGAATAAAAATTTTAGAGGTCTTTCTATCAGTGCACCCTCAGGAATAACTAACTTAAAATCAGAATCACTTCTTTCTAAAGCACCAAAATCAACCATTTTATCTCTTATTTGATTTAGCCTATCTTCAATTCCTTCTTTTTTGCTGTATGACCAAACAGTAAGAATATTTTTCTTAACAAATAAACCTACACTTATTTCATGAAAATTAGGGTCCATAGAAACTAATTCCAAACATTTCCCAAATTCTTTTCTAACTTGCGATACGTTCATTATGACTCCTTATAATTTCAGAAAAATTGGTAATATGCTCTGCTGTAGTACCACAACATCCACCTAAAAAATTTACATTTAAATCTATCAGTTTTTTGTAATTTTTCATCATATAATCTGGTGATTCTGGGTAAATTATATCTTGTTTCTTAATAATTGGAATACCTGCATTGGCTTGAACTAGAAGAGGCTTATCAGTTGATTCTCTAAATATATTTGTTATTTCGAGCATTTTATCGGAACCATTCCCACAATTAGTACCAACAACATCAGCACCAGCTTCGTACAATAAATCCAAGCTTTTTGAGGGCTCTAATCCAAACATTGTAAAAAATCCTCTTGGACCTTTATCGTATACCATAGATGCAAAAACTAATAAATCAAAATTTTCTCTAGCAACTTTTATAGCTAATAATGTTTCTTCTGTGGCAATTTGAGTTTCAATCATGAATGCATCAACACCACCCTCATACAAACCCTTCATTTGCTCAAATAAAACATTATACATTTCTTCTTCTGAAACTTGTCCCAATGGCTCAATAAACTCTCCAGTTGGACCAATAGAACCAAAAACATACTTGTCTTTATAATTATTTGATGCAGATTTTGCTATTTCAGCAGCTTTTTTATTAATATCAATTACTTTATCTTCTAAACCATAGTGTTTTAATCTAAAATAATTTCCACCAAAAGTGTTAGTTAAGACTATATCACTACCACTAGAATAATAAGTATTAGCCATTTTTTCTATTACAGATGGATTTTCAATATTCATTAATTCTGGAGACCCACCTGCTTCAAGTCCATTATTCTGAAGAAAAGTTCCAGTTGCTCCATCAAGTAAAAAAATCTTTCCTGATTGAGCTTCTCTAAGAATTTTTTGAGAAGTTTGATTTAATTTGTGAACCATTTATCAATAGCTCCAGGGGAAGGATCCCTTTCTCCAGAATCGTGGAGTTGTTTTATTTTATTTATAAAAGACTTTGGGATATTATTATCAAATCCTGAAATTATGTCCTCAGCGCTCTCTTGGGAATTGATTGATTCTCCCCAAGCCCATGCATCTAAATATTCTCCTGAAGATATTGATCCATCATGCATTGCAACTGCATCAATAGCTTGTTGAAAAAACAAACTCAAAGGATAAGAAGAATCTGATCCTTCAGAGTCTGTATATTTAATCTGAGTGGGAATTTCTTTCCAATACAAAATTTTGTATGAAGACATAAAAAAAATATTATTTAAAAGTTAATATAAACATTATAATATATATAAACCTAGGGAGATTTTTTTTATGGCTAAAATTGTAATAGTTGATGATGATCCGCAGGTAATTTCATATGAAGCAGATTTCTTTAAATCTATTCAAGAAAATAATGAAATAGCTGTATATAAGACCAGACCATCAAACTCAAGAGAACTAATTCAGAGAGTTAAGGATTGTCACACTATCGTAGTAACTAAGGCAACTACTCAAATTACAAATAGTGTCATTGAGAATTCTCCTAATCTTCGACATATAGCTGTATATGGCCCTGCTTTAGACCATATTGATGTTGATTCAGCTAATAGAAATAAAATTAAAGTAACCTCTATCCCCGATATATTAACAAACTCTGTTGCTGAACACACTATTTCACTAATAATGTCTTTGAATAAAAGAATTCCTGAATTAGATAGAAGAATTAGAGGCAATGAATGGCCTTCTATAGAGGTAGAACTTCTTGAGGGAAAAACTTTAGGAATTATAGGTTCAGGAGCAATAGGAGAAAAAGTTGCAAGAATGGGACTTAATTTAGGAATGAAAATTATCATCTCACCAATGCTTCGAATAGATAAGGTAAGAACATTAAGTTTTGAAGAGTTTGCTAAAGTATCAGACATAAACTTTCTATTAGAAAATTCTGATGTTGTTTCTATACATACAAGAGTAGTAGAAAATACTAAAT
>JAKUTY010000037.1 GCA_022447825.1 SAR202 cluster bacterium | reverse complement strand
CTCAAAAGTCTCAGCACAAGGGATGAACAAGGTAGAACTTGAAGCTAATCCACAGCTTACAGATTTTATAGTGCAGAACCTGAATACCAACCAGGTCTTACCCTATGGGGATGAAGAATTTGATCTATGCACCATTGCAGTATCAGTTCAGTACCTCACTTCACCTGTGAGAGTATTTGAAGAGATTGCGAGGGTCCTCAAACCAAATGGCAAGTGCTGTGTCAGTTTTTCTAACAGAATGTTTCCAACTAAAGCGATCTTGGCTTGGAGGATGAGTTCTAATCAGGATCACTGCAATCTTGTGTCACAATACTTTAAGAAGACAGAGATGTTTGCTGAAGTAAAAGTTGAAAGACTTGTTGAAGAAAACGGGTACTATGATCCCCTATTTGCTGTCATAGGAAAGAAAGGGGAATACTAAGCTAGTTACGGGCATGTTCAGAAACATACAATTCTCCATCATCTGTTTCAGCAATGCCAAATAGCCTCAACATTTTATTTCTTTGCATTTCTTTTAACCAGCTGTTCAGGGCTTTAGATCCAAAGCCTTCTAGTTTAAACATTGTCATAACTAATCCATCTTTGAGGCAATTATTTATTAATACCTTATCAGATTTAATTGTAAATACTGCATCAGCTAATAAATCAACTAATTCTATTCCAGTTGGAGACACTTCTGATCCTCCAGATAGAAAATCTGGTTTTGCTGTCGGGTGCTTAATTCCACGAAGTAGAGGAACCTCAGCATCATATAAATTTGCTAATAAACCTGGAAAGGCAACAATAGTATTTACCTCGCAGTCAAGCATGAATTGCGTAACTTCTTTTTCTCCAAGTGGAAGATTAGATGCATTAAGATAAGATTTTATAAATGCTTCTCGATATTTAAAATTAGTAAAACGAGATCCGAGCCACATTGTGTATGGCAGACCAAAATCCATTACAGCTGGACCAACTTGGACTAGATCATAATCTATTACATTTAGTAAGCTAGTATCCGGGTCAATCAGAATATTATCTGGTTTGAAGTCATTATGAACAACTACCTGTCGTCTAGCGGCTTCTGATTCAGGATGAAAGGCAGAACATTCCATTACTTTTTTGTATACTCCAGATTCAACAAGCAATTCTAAAATTATTTTTGCCGTTTCAATGTTTGGGTTTCCCACACCTAGAATAGGCATTCCAGTATCAAAACCTGACCAAGGTAAACACCAACAAGGAGCATATGGGGGTAAAGGCTCCAAGATACCTTTTAAAGTCAAATCTCTCTCTAAAAATTTCCTTTTCAAGGGTTCGTACCAACTGATTGGTGATGAATGAACTTTAGCTAATAGTTTAGCCACATTTTCTGGTGGAGCTAAATTTTGATCGAAATGAAAGAAGTCTTTCATTACAGAAGTTCCTGCTGATCTTTCGATATGAAAATCATGCCCTTCCATCAAGATTGGCGGGGCAACACCATGACCACGCAAAACTTTTGTTGCAGCAGCTACACGAGCAGTGGTGTGAGGATGTGAATTCATTATACTATCACCTGATTTAACCTTAACTATACACTTCGGCACCTCCTCTTCATTGCATATGTATGTCTTAGCTCCACTATTTCCAGAAACATCCTTTACAGAAAGTAATTTTTGTGGTTCCTCATTTTGAAAAAACAACTTTGATGTAACTTCTGCTATTTCACTTAAAGTTGCTTCTTTTAATCGAAGTTGAGATTTAATTATTGATTGATCATTCATCCTATAATGTCTCTAATTAAGTGGTTATCAATCTCCTCCCCACAACTCAATTTACCTATTGATTCCCTAAAAGGTTTAATCACAAGCCCTCCAGAATACACATCCAATATCATATTATCATCTTTATACCCCATTAGCTGACTGATGAGACTCCAAGGGAACCCCCCATTTTTCGTAAGTGTAGCAAAGGTATTTCTCAAGCTGTAAAAATTTACCTGCTTTGGAAGTCCTGATTCTTTTCTTAGACCCCCTAACCTTTTTTGAAAGCTTCAAAATCTCTTGATTTCATAACCAACAGAATTGAAAACATGGATAAGATAATTCTTCCTTTGAAAAGTAAGTAAAAAACAGATGAGTTTTAATAAATAGGTCTTAGCATATTCGTAGCAAATATTTGTGTTTAGCGGTGTTTCTTTGTGTTTTGCAGCTATTTTGGACTGATGTTCCTAGGATTGAGATTTATGATCATTGTATGATATAAATGCTAAGTGAAAGGTTTGTTGATGGAACCAAATTTGATTCATTGGAAATTAGTCTATATAAATTCCAAATAATATGGATTTATAAATATTCTAAAATATAACAAAAAGGTAATTATGAATATGACTCCTGAATTATATTATGCTGCATTGAGTTGTGGTATGACTTTGTTAATATGGGTTCCTAACTTAGTTGAAAGGATAAGGATATTAGGCCTAAAAGTCATATTGTATTATCAAGATGGGGTTGGACCTTCAGATCCAAGTCAAATGTCGGATTGGGCAAAGAGAGTTAGAAGAGCTCATAACAATACAATAGAAAACTTGATCCCATTCATAGGTCTGATTTTAATTTTAAATTCGATTGGGTACAGCTCTGAATTAACAATTCTTGGAGCTGCAATTTTCTTTTGGTCAAGACTCGTATATATAATTTGTTACATATTCGGGATACCAATAATTCGAACTTTTTCTTTTATAGCTGGATGGTTTGGAACCTTAATATTCATGTATGAAATCTTTTCATCTATAAAACATGTAGGATAATTTTTTAAATTCTATTTGATTCTCTGGTCAAATGGTAATTTACCTCCTGCCCACATTGGCAGATTATCTTTATCATTCAACCAAGCTATTTCATTAGGAGTGCTCTCACGCCCATATTGAGCATTCCTTTGAGGGTAACGTCCAAATTTTTCCAAAACTTGAAGATGTTGATCTACTGCTAGTTTATTACGACCTTCAAATAAATTAAAATTAGGGTAAGCGTTGATAGCCATATCAATTACCTCACAGGCACTCTTTAAGTCCTCTACTTCTTCCGAATGAGCAAGAGCCCAAGGTAAGAGATATAGAATTGCCGCTGGAAGTTTTAAAGTATCCTTGATTGCATTTTTTGCAACAAGTTCACGAACCAATTTGCGCCCAATGTGGTCGAATGAAAATGATTCAGGACTATCCCGAAAACAAGATCGTGAAAGTTGATCAGCAAGTAGGACCTTAGCTACTTTCCCCTCTAAATTATCCCACTCATCTCCAACTAAAGTTGCTGGAGAATTCTTAAGTTCACGAATCACTGAAGCAAAGGGCTGACAAAATTCATCCAAATCACTTCCACTTTGGAACCATATTCTGAGTAAAGGTTCTACTTTTTCATCTGTATTTAAACTTTCGCGAACAACAGGATCTGAAGTATCACATGCACACATGTAATTCAGAACACTGCGAGATGAACGAGGATTTTTCAAAGCCTCCAAAACAGGAGGCAGGGAACAGAATATTTCAAGATTCATAGGTTTATAATTTGAATTTATTCAAGGAGTCTTTCAAATTAGTAGGGGCAATTTTATCGTCGATTATTGAATTTAGACACTTATTGCCCCCTCATATATTTTTCAATCATTGAAAAAACAGATTTATGCAAACTTCCTTTCATAAGGAGTTTGACCACCAGTCAGTTCAAGATCTATTTTTAAAAGATTGTTATTAATACTTTTCATTCCCATGTTGACGCCTTCAGGTCCATCAATGAATTCTTGGAAGTCAGATTCAGAAATACCATCCTTAACTTCCCAAACACAGTACATAGGACCTTCTTGAGTGACTGGCATGAATGAGTGATTGTAAAAACCTTTACCCAACCAATTTTCGGCCATTTTCTCATTTGCTGCCTCATCTAACTTACCCATTTCACCCCACCAAGGGGCAGCCATTCCTGGCTTAAAGTGATGATGTACGAGATAAAATTGAGATGCCATATCATTTCCTAAAACGGTGTTTACGTGCCATAAACTATAATAACATCAATCAAATATCATTCAAATATTTTCAAATTTATTGGATTTATAGAATTAGTTGAAATTGTAGGATTTTTTTATCGAATATAAACTCATTCCGCAAACGGAGATCTTTATGACTTTTGCAAGGATAAACAATGTTGAATTAAATTCTGAATCTGAAGCTGATAAATTTATATCTAATTTTACTTCAGGAAAATTTCGTGAAATTTTTCCAGAAGCAGAAATTTTAATATCAATAAGGACAGGCCCGAGTTCAGTAACTTCTGTATCTGTCTACAAAAATAAAAGAACCGCTGATAGTGTTGCAGAGAGAAGAAATTCGACAATTGAAGGATTAAAGAGCTTAATCAAATCTCTGGCATTAACTGAAGGCAAAGTGGAAATACTTGATTTAAAAAAAGATTCTGGAGTAGGAAC
>JAKUTY010000036.1 GCA_022447825.1 SAR202 cluster bacterium | reverse complement strand
CATACTGGAGATTTAAAAGCAGCTATGGATGCTGGTTTTAAATCTGCTTTTGTTTATAGAGCCGGAGAGATTGATCCTACTGTTACATCTGATAGAAGGTCAGAGGAACCAACAGTTCCACTAGAAACTTTTGATATTGCCGCTACAGACTTTAACGACTTGGCTGAAAAATTACTCAGTTAAATGTGTATTTGGCTGGTAATCCAGCCAAATACACATAAAAAAACTAATCAGCTGTAGCGAAAGATCGTCCTACGTAAATATAGAAAGCTGAAATTATAATAAAACACAGTCCGCTAACTGCTGTACCTATGTTTATAAAACCATCGTCAAATCCAGCAAGTAAACTAACTAAACCAGCTACTAGACCTGCTAGAGCAGCTATGTATGCAAAAATAGTATTGTATTCATCTCTTGTAGAAGCTCCAAGAGCTATCAAAAGATTCCCAATTCCAAAAAGAGGCCCTGAAACAACATTAATTCCTAAAAATGTCCCTACAAATGCTTCATTTGTGAATCCCATTGCAGTAGATGAAGCAATTCCTAATGAAATTGTCCAACAGATTATAGCTACAAAAATCATAGGAAGACCCAATCTAGCTATTGCATGGCCACTTCCACCTTCCATACTTTGAACCCAATGCATAGAACCAGAGAAAACAGCTATTAACCCCAAAGGGATTAACATACTAACAATTATTGCTATTTCTCTATTAGCAACTAATGCAGCGGCCTGAGCAGAGGTATTATCAGCATCAGCTTGATCAATAATTAATCCTCCAGGTTGCAAAAAGAACATTACTAAAGCAATGACAGGTCCTATCATCAAAGAATATCCCGCGACCTTATTAACAGTAAGTGTGCCCATTTGAGTCCCTCCTTTTTAATATATTTTATTTCTCAAATTCACACGATATAAAAATAGTTATCTAAAATTAAGTAGAACTCAAGCTATTTTGAAACTATTTTGAAACTGTTTTGAAGCAACATACATTTGTTAATAATATTAATTATTTAAAAAAGATTCGAATCAGAGAGACTATTATCTAGAAATGAGGATCTGATTTTTACTCCCCACTTTCCATTAACTTCAATAAATATCCATAAAGTTTGGAATGAATTATACGGAGTACCATCAGGGTGTCGGCGAGTTTGCAAAAAAGTTAAATGAACTTTTTTGTCACCAAACTGAACAGCTGACATTTCAGTAGTAGTAGTTTTACCCCAATTTTCATCGATCAATTTTTGAGTATCATCTTCTAACATGATTTGATGTTCGTCAGATGTTTCCCATATTTTCACATCATTACGTCCGGACAGTCGATAATGCGGGAAATGCATTTCTTGAAGCATTCCATCTATATTTCTAGAATTAAAAGCTTCTGACCATCTATAAAATGAATCAATTGCTAAATCAATAACATCTTTCATAGTTACCTCCATTGATTGTTCTAGTACAATCATACTTAAACATTAACTGAGTTCTAATAATGAGATTTAAAAAGTTTTATTTAATTGCTACAACTACATTATTAATTGTGATGACGCCAATTTTAATTATGACTATCATCACATTGGGTAACAATTTAAAAGATAGAATTAGTAATGAAAATACTATAGCTTCTTCCGAAGCTGGGACATCTTTACAAAATTCAGATTTTTTTAGAATAGCCCCAACATTTACCCCCGTACCAACTTACACTCCGGTTCCAACTTACACCCCAGTTCCTACTTTCACCCCAGTTCCATTACCTAATCAATTTCCAACTCCAGAACCATCTCCTACCCCAATTCCAAATTATATTTCTCCGACACCATTAATTGCCTTATGTACTTATGCAAGTCCATCAATCCCTAAAATGACAACTAATGAACTTAAAATTCTTCAAACTCAACCAGGGAATGCAATGTTCTTACCGTCAAAAATTTTCGGTGATGAAACAACTAAATTAGTAACTTTCGGAATCAAAGAATTAGTAGTCAACGAAAATTCATCTAATTCTATTGAACTTTTTGATGACGGAACTCACGGCGACAACACAGCTGGTGACAATATTTTTTCTAGAGCATGTTTAGACAGGAATGATTTAGAGATGGAATACGACCTAATCAATGGTCAATCAGGAAGATATACATTAAACAATGCCATGCTTAATGTAGTTCATCCTTCATTGCGAGATAATGTCCCCTTTGAACAATTCTCAGAAAATCTATTCTCTACAGAAAATGTCATGTTTTATGCATTAAGTGGAAAGCATCAAAAAGCACAAAACGGATCTCAAAATGATTTCTTAAATCCTAGAACTTGCTTAGTATGCATAGAAATACTTAAAACATTTGGAGACGTCTTTGATCACCTGATACTAGTTCCAGATAATCCAATAAACACCTCAAATTCTGAATATTTTAGAATCTCTGACAACGTAAAGGGAATCATGACTTATGGAGATAAAATTTGTAATCCAACCAAGTGGGAAGATCAAGGTAAAAATGAAAGTATGAATGAATACTACCTTTCATCAACGTTTGGTTGTCCATCCAAATTTGTAGACGGAAATAATTACAACAGACTTAAAGGAAACGTTTGGTTTAGTTCAAATTCTTTCGATGATCTAAATGAAAACCTTGCTAAATGGGTTGGAATAGGCCCTAAAAACATTCAATTCCCTGAAAACAATGCCTCATGGAACTCTTTTGATGACTATAAAATAGGTCCATTCTCTTCTGTACTTGGCCCACTTACAACTACATTAGTTGACCCTAAAATAGGGAAGGATTCAAGCCTTAAAATTAAAATTTCAGATAACAAAACCTCTGATGCAAAACTTAGATACAATCCAAGCACTAAAACTTTCACTATGGTCCCTATAGATGAAATACCCAAAGTATATGATGATATTCTTCTTTATATGATGGGATTAAAATCTTATGAAGATTCACAAAAAAGATATTTTTACGTAGACCCCAAAGAATTAGAATTAAACGATTGTGAAACATCTGAAAACAATGAACTGATCTGTGAAAACCCTTTAATTACTAAAGATCAATACGGTAGAGTAATCGAGTTTGGAGTCAAAGAAATGGTCCAACAATTTGGAGAAAGAGACTCAATCTTTGGAACTGATACATCTCAGTTGAATTCTCCTGTAATAATTCTAACTAAAAACCTACCGTCTGATGCAGAGCGTGCCTACTATCACACTTTATATAAGTGGTGGGGCCAATCATCACAATCCAACCCAGCCCTAGGATTATCCTACAAAGAAGTTACAAGTAATCTAGGAGTAATCACTACAGGAATCCCAAGATAGTTATTCTTGCCATTCGACTTCAAACACTGTGTGCGTACCGGGTAATCCTTTTAACTCAAATTCAATTTCTTCCCCAAATTTCAAGTCACCTGCCGAATCAGTCATTCTTTTAGTTACAGAAGAGATCAGAATCTGTTCAGCTGTTGCTTTAGCTGAAATTCTAGCGGCTTCATTGACAGCACGTCCAAAATAATCTCCATTTTCTAAAATAGCTTCTCCAGTATTTAAACCTATCCTGACATTAATTGGTAAATCAGGTTGCCTTTCTCTTAATTGTTTAAGTTCTTTTTGTATTTGAATTGCACATAAAACAGCATTTCTACTACTTGTAAAAGCTGCCATAAAACCATCGCCCATTTCTTTAACAATGAAACCTTCGTTTTGCCTAATCAAATCACTTAAAACTTCTTCATGAATTCTAGATACTTCTCGAGATTTAATATCTCCTAAAGTTCTTACCAAATCAGTAGATCCAAACATATCGCTAAATAAAAATGTGACAGTACCGCTTGGGGGAGGGGCAATATTTTTGCCATCAATTTCTTGGATTTGTTCAATAATTACTACAGTGGCTTTACCTTCTGCAAGATCAAATCTATCTCCCTCAGTTAACTGAATAACTTCTGAAGGATTTAAAAATTTGCCATTAAAAGAAGATCCGTTTGAACTATTCAGGTCTCTTGCAAAAGCTTGGTCTTTTTCTAGCCAAAATTCGATATGAGTCCCCGAAACATAGGGATCATCTATTACAACATCGCATGAAGGAGACCTTCCAACAGTCATTCTGTTAGCTGTCAAAATTTGCCTGTCACCTTTGGATTTTGCTGATGAAACTTCTATAAAAAATGCCATTATTTCCCTCTAAAACTAATCATGGAAATTTTAGCATAATCTATCACCAAAATATGATTTATTGATTTTTAACAAATTATGGGTTGTTTTAAGTGTTCTTAGTTATTCATCATTTTTTCATACAATTTTGAATGAGTATGTATTAATTCTTTATGAATTATGTAATTTTCTTCATTAGGGTAATACTTGTCTTCTATTTCTGTTTCTATCTCATCTAAATCTTTTATTTTACCCAATGCCTTAAGTAAAATTATTGCCACCCCTCTTCCTGTATCTTGATTATCTTTTGAAATATTTATCTGGTGACCTAAAACATCAGATGTCGTTTGAATCCACCAAGGTAAGTTTTTTATTGCTCCTCCACTAGCTATGACTTCTGTTTCAACGTCTACAAAACTTTCTAACATTTTATAAACCAAAAATAATCTATAACTCACGGACTCTAACATTGACTGCAAAATTTCTATAGGAGTATTGGAATATTTCAATCCAGTAATTGTAGCTTTAGAATTATTTGACCAGCCTAATGCTCTTTCTCCTAATAAAAAAGGTAAGGATGAAATTCCATGTCCACCTGGTTGTAATTTGATTAATTCATTATTTAATTGATTTATTTCAGGAAGTTTCAAGTTATTATTTGCCCAATTAATTAAATTCCCTCCTTCCGAAAAAGAACCTCCCAAAAGAGAGTATTTACTATGTAATTGATAGCACCACAAACCTTGTGGGATTTGATCTACTTTTGAATCTGAAAGAATTCTTATTGCAGCAGTACTTCCTATCGTGATAGCAATTTTTTTCCTATTAGTACAACCACTTCCAAGAGGTGCTGCTAAACCATCTCCAACTGATAAAAAAAATGGCGTGTTTGATAATTTCCTCCATCTTTTCAAGTATTTTTTATTTAAACCCATTTCATATTTGTCATAAGGATTTAAAATAGGTAGATTTTCTTCAGATATGCCTAAATATTTAATAAATTCTGCGTGCCATTCTAATTTGTTTCTATCAAATAATCCGCTCCAAGAAGAAATAGAATAACTTGCATTAAAACTTGGATTTTCAAACCATTTTGAATAAATATAAGTAGAAACATCTATAAATTTGTCGATTTCTTGATAATCGTTGAGGTTTTCTTTCATCCACATTATTTTTGATGGAACATACGAAGTATGTTGAGCTGCTCCGGTTTGTTGATGAAGTATTTTTTCGTCAAAATCGTGTTTTATTTGATCAACTTGTTTATTGGATCTAGTATCTGCATAAGTAAAAATTGGGGTAATCGGGACTCCATATTTATCAACCCCT
>JAKUTY010000035.1 GCA_022447825.1 SAR202 cluster bacterium | reverse complement strand
ATTTATAGCTTGGGGTATATCAACTCAACTAGGTTACAGCCTAGGCTTAGCAATGGGTGCCGCAATGGCTGAACCTAATAAAGTTGCTGTAAATATTATTGGAGATTATGGATTTGGAATGGTTGGGTTAGATATAGAAACAGCTGTAAGAGAACAAATACCAGTATTTACAATAATCTTAAATAACTCCGCAATGGGTATTTATAGACCAGAGAATTTCCCCACAGCTAACGATCTTTATTCAACTAAATACACAGGTGGAAACTTCTCAATGATGGCTGAATCCATGGGAAGCTACAATGAACGAGTTGACAATCCTGATCTATTATCTGATGCGGTTAAAAGATGTGTTTCGGTAGTAAAATCAGGGAAACCTGCAGTTCTTGAAGTGATTACTAAAGAAGAACCTGATATGCCACACAGAATATTTTAAGTAAGTTTACTAATTTGGTCTTCAACTTCACCTAATTGTTGATATTCCTCTCTACTTAAATGAAAACATCTTTTCAAATAAAGATCTGTAAGAGTCGCTGACAAATCACCAGATTTTTTAGCAACTGATAATAATTTATTTAACTGAAAAGTCTCTGCAAAATATGCAGCAAGAACAAATAAATCTCGTTCGGTTTCTTCAATAATTTTATCTTCACCAGATTCAATGGCATATCTCATCTGACCGATTAACTTGGTAAGCTCTGTAAGGCGATCATTTTCACTCATTAGAGAATACATTAAGTCATTGACGTCAGAAGAAGGGTTTAAAGAAACAACGTGTTCTTTAGGCATTTCTATATTATCCGAATAGATATCTAGATATTCTTGAGTCAAATCATTTACTCTCATCATTGCAGATGTCACATCAGTACCGTCAAAAGTTCCAGCATCAATTAAATCATCATGTCTAATTTGAGCAAGCTCGACTAAAAAATCATAATCTTCAACTTCTTCCGGAGCTGGAGGAAAAGCAAATGCAGACATATCATCAGCAGAAAAATCTGCAACCTGATTCATTAAAAATGGAGGTACATATTTGGAAACATCAACTGTTATAGGCAGTAAAATTACATATGAAGCAAAAATCTTAGCTCCTAATGAATCTTTAAAATAAATCAGTGCGTGCCCTCTAGGGGAATCTTCATTTCCTAAATCGAATTTCAAAATACTTTCCTTAATTTAATTAGTAGGATTATAAGGCATATAAAATAACTTGTTTGCTATAAACTATAGCTTATGAAAATTAATTTCTACAAAATATTCGTAAGATCACCATTATTGTTAATTGCCCCTGAAATTGTCTGGAAAATTGCAGATTTAGCATTAACTCAAAAATGGTTCTGGAAATATATCTCAAAATATTTTTCATATTCTCACCCCAATTTAAAAACTAATTTTGCAGGAATAGAATTAGATAGCCCCGTGGGATTAGCTGCTGGTTATGATAAAAATTGCAAGTATCTTTCATCTTTAGAAACATTCGGATTCGGCTACCTAGTGGGAGGCACAGTCACTTTTGACCCTCGACCAGGAAATCCTAAACCCCGCATGATAAGAATTCCTAAACAAAAAGCATTGATCAATTCACTAGGATTTCCTGGCAAAGGATTAGACTCTGCCGTAAAAGTTTTAACCAACCAACAAATGTCACAAGCAGAAAGATTTATAAGTGTTTCAGGAACAGCTATAGCAGAGATCACTCAATGTATCCAACAATTAGAACCATTTTGTAGTGCAATAGAGTTAAATATCAGCTCACCTAACACAAAAGGATTACGTATTTTTCAAGAATACGACAACTTAAAGGAATTAATAGAACAAGTAAATTCTGTTAGAACAAAACCTTTAATCGTCAAAATGCCTCCATTTAAAGCTGGAGACACACTAAATCAAAACAACATACTAAAACTATGCAAATTAGTTTCAGAGATGGGGATTGAAGGTTTAACCATTTCAAACACATTACCTACTAAAAACCCAAAACTTGCGATTGGTGAAGGTGGGTTAAGTGGGGCCCCACTTTTTGATAACACTATTAGAATGATTAAATTAGTTAAATCTGAAATTTCTGAAAAAACTCAAATTAATGCATGTGGCGGCATAAGTAATGGAAAACAAGCATCTGAAGCAATCAATGCAGGAGCCACTACAGTACAAATCTGGACATCATTAATTTATGAAGGTCCTGCAGTAGTAAAAAATATCAAAAAAGAATTAGTTTCCAATCTTTAGTTTGAATTTATTAGACACGTAAAATCACGCTACCAAATTTAAATATTACAAGTAAACTCTAAAAAGAGGTGAATATGAAAATACTAAGCTCATCATTTTTAATTATTTTAAGCACATTATTTTTAATAGGCTGTAACGCTGTAACTGGACAAGCAACAGGTGTAAGTGAACAAGACCAGATAGACGAAGCTGTCATGTATATTGAAGGGAAATCTAATGCATGTTCAAATGAGTTTTATTCTGGACCAATGAAAGATTTTGAATTTAAATTTAATCTCAACAAAAACCAAGTAAGAGACTGGTTAAATGATTGTATGTCTAATTATGGTACTTCTGGTAATTGGATGCCATCCATGACTTATTCAATATTTGGAACTATCGTAGATGATGTTAATTTAAACTTTAGCTATGGTAAAGCTGATATAGACTCTACTATCGCATATCTAGAAGAATTTTCAGAAGATACAATATCTGAAAAAACTCAATCTTTTTCGAATCCAAATAACCAAACCGATCAAGACATTTTATTTGCTAATAATTACCTTGATACTGCCACAGATGAGTGTATTAATGAATTTGAAATTGAATTCCCGTTGGTTATGGGTACTTCAGACAACGCAATTAAAAACTGGTTAAATGAATGTTCTACAGACAAACCGATTTTTGGGACTTGGCATGTACATCAATCAGGATCAGTGTTTTTTCCTAATTGGGATATTCAAATGACACATTCCCCTGAAGATATACAGGATACAATTATCTACTTATCTGTGCCCGGTGAAAAACAAAATGACGAACCAGTTCTAACAAAATCTTACGAAGTTGCTGCTAACGAAGTTTCTAATGATGACAACCAACAGCAACAAGAAAATTCCGGATGGGATTATGAACGACAAAATTATACTGTCGATGAGCAAGCTGCTTTAGATGCTTGTATTCAAGAAATAGCAGACTTTCCAGATTGGGTTAAAGTGGTTTATTCAGATGGAACCCATCCAATGCAAAATTATTTTAATTCATGTGTAAGTGACAATGGTTTTGGGAATCTTAATTTTGACTTAAACGATGTAGAAGGCTTATTCATCGGGGCATCTCCTGCTAATGCATTAAATAATGAACCCGAAGTAAACAACTTCACAGATGAACAAATTGCTACTGTAGTTGAAAATTGTGAAAATGAAATGCAAGGATTAGCATTTCCTCAATACATGCTTAGAGATGGTAGAACTCCAGCACAAGCATATTTTGAATCATGCTTAGAAGACGAAGGAATTTCAGTAGATATTTACAATGATTGGGTTGAAGCACAAGAACCTGAACCTGTAATAATGGATGGACCTCCTCAGGGAGAAGCATTAGAAAACGTTTTGTCTATCTGCGTGAATGAAGCATATAGCTCATCTATTGCGATTCGATTCAGAAGTGCAAATGCTGCTGAAGAATATTTACAAACCAGTTTTAACGATTGTCTAAACAGTTTAACTGTTTTCGAAGAGTATTCTTATTCCGAATATTCATATTTACTTAATCAAACTCCTGATGAACCTGATAACAATCAAGAAGAATCTATTGAAGATAGAGTTGATGATCTCGAACAAAAATTTGCTGATTTATTTGAACAATTACAAGAAATTTTAGAATCTGTAGAAAACTAATTCAATAATTCTTGTACTTCATTAATGGCAGGCATTGATGACTGAGCACCTTGTTTTGTAACAGAAACAGCCGCATTGGCTTGAGCAAAAACGATAGCTTTGTCTAATGAAATAGAATTACTCAAAGCTATTGTTAAACCTGCGACAAAAGCATCCCCTGCAGCAACTGAGTCAACGACATTCACATCAAAAGAAGATATTTTTTCAAGCTCATCATTATTTAAATATGCAACTCCATCCTTGCCTAAGGTAATTATAGGATTAAGATTTTTTGAATGTGATTTGAACCATTTCAAAGCTTTTAATAATCCTTCATCATTATCTATATTAATTCCAGATAAACTTTCTGCTTCCAAAACATTTGGAGTAACAATATCAACAAACTTTAATAATTCTGCTGAACCTTGCACATACGGAGCGGGATCCCATATAACTTTCGCTCCAATGCCACATGCTAATTTTGCAGATTTCAAATTTACCTGAAATGGAATTTCATTTTGAATTACCAAGTAATCTTTTGCACTTAAAGATTTGGTTAATATATCTATTTCATTCTGCCCACACTCCATATTAGCGCCATATACAGCCAATATAGAGTTTTCACCTTGATTATCCACACTAATTACTGCTAGCCCAGTGGAGGCATTTTTATCCACACTCACATTTTGCGTATTCAATTGGGAATTAGAAAAATGCTCTAAAATGTTTGTAGCAAAAATGTCATCCCCTACTCTACCTACCATATAAATGTCAGTAGAATATTTTGACATCCCATATGCCTGATTGGCACCTTTTCCTCCGGGAGTTAAAAGTAAGCTTGAGCCAGAGACAGTTTCACCTGATTGAGGAATTTTACTAGTAGAAATTGAAATATCTAGATTAATACTTCCTAAAACATAAATTTTAGATTGAGTCATTTCCAATTAAACCGTTTTCTATCATGGATTCTAAATAACGAGCTACACCATCATACTCAACTGTCTCTGTAATATCATCAGCAACTTTTAAAACTTCAGGAACAGATTCTTTTAAAGCTACACCTTTTCCGGACCAACTAATCATGGGTACATCATTAAATCCATTACCAAAAGAAATCACATTTTTATTTGTAAATCCATATTTATCACATAACCACTGCAAAGCCTTTTCTTTACCTGCAGAGGGACTTAATACTTCAAAAAAATGAGGTAAAGATCTAGTTGCATAAAATGAATCAGAAGCCCGGAATTCATACTCAGAATCCATCTCACCAATAATTTCATCATCCCCTACTGCAAGCAATCGAATAATTTGATCAGAAATTTGATTAAAAGATTCAATTACATGCATATCAACTTGATTTCTCTTAGCATATGCATCTAACCAATCAGATGTTTGTTCCACATAAATATCATCATTAACATATGCAACTTTTTCAGTATTGAATTTTGAAAAGAAATTCAACACTTCGGTAACTACAGTTTTAGGCAAAAACTGATTCCATAAAATTTCATCATTGCCAATCTTATTTATCTGAGCTCCCTGAAAAGAAATGACATAATCCAAATTTTCTAGTTGACTGACAATTTGTTGAGTAGATCTATACGATCTGCCTGTAGCAAGTACAAGAATTGCACCAAGATTTTTACATTGACTCAAAACTTTCTTAGTTTTAGTAGAAATTTCGTTGGAATCACCTTTTATGGTTCCATCTATATCAAGAGCTATTATTCCAAATTTATCCATCAAAAACCTGTTGCTTTAAAATAAATATTTTTTAATAATCCTAGAAAGGGACGACTTATGAAAATCTCACCCAGAAAGGTATTATGGATAATTATATTAAGCATTGTTGCTTATATCCTATACATCTATTTAACAACTCAATAAATTTCATGGCAATAGTACAAAAAGTACTGTAAAAATGAGACAATCAAA
>JAKUTY010000034.1 GCA_022447825.1 SAR202 cluster bacterium | reverse complement strand
CGTTATACCTACTCCAACTATATTGCTCATAACTACTCCTACTCCTACCACTATTCCTACAGCTACTCCTACCACTATTCCTACAGCTACTCCTACCACTATTCCTACAGCTACCCCTACTCCATACTCAACACAAATCCCTCAATCAGAATACCCTACAGCAGAATGTGTAGATGGAACTAAAAGCTATAATATGAATCCTTGGGACGGAACTACATGTTCGAATAACGGAGGGATATCAATGTATCTAGAAAATCCTGTGACTGAAAATTCTTCTGGCAATTATTCATACACTCCAACTCCAACTCCAGCTCCAACAAGATAATTTTTTTCATATGAATTAAAATCATGAGAATATGACACTAGTTTCAGAAATCAGCGAATTTGAATTAATCTCAAGACTTGAAAAAGTACTTAACTCTTCAAGTACTGTTGCTGATGCTCAAATAAAGCTTGGAATTGGTGATGATGCTGCTGTATTGACACCTCAATCCAAAAACCAAGAAATCAGTTCGGATGCACTAGTAGAAAATGTCCACTTTATTTACGATCAAATATCAATGCACAACTTAGGATGGAAAGCCCTTGCTTCAAACTATAGTGACATTGCAGCAATGGGTTGTGAACCATTAGCCGTTTCAATAACTCTTGGAGTGAAGAAAAATCAAAAAATTGAAGATTTAGAAAATATTTATGGGGGGTTTTGTGCTATTACAAGTACATATGGAGGTTCAATAATTGGGGGAGACATTGTCAAATCAAAAGAGTTCTTCATTTCTATTTCTGTAATAGGGCAAAATAATCAAACTTCAACATTAATGCGAAGTAAGGCGATACCAGGTGACTTAATTGCTGTCTCAGGGGAAATAGGTTCTTCATCTGCAGGTTTGAGATTAATATCTGACTTTGATACATCTTTATATGAAAACGAACCAGATAAATCTTCAAAGTTTCTTCCATTTTTAACAAGCCACTTCAAACCTGAGCCTCAAATAGAACTCGGAAAAATTATTCTAGACTGTGGAATCAAAACATGCACAGACATTAGCGACGGACTTATAAGAGACTTATCAAATATTTGTGACTCTAGCAAAGTGTCCGCTATCGTAAACATAGACCAAATCCCCACTGCTACAAACCTCAAGCCACTATTCCCAAATGATTGGGATCAATTTTGTTTATCTGGCGGTGAAGATTATCAATTACTGTTTACAGGTACTCTTAACAAAGTAAAACAAATACAAAAACAATCAACATCTAAAATCACAGTAATTGGCGAAATTACAAAAGCATCTGACACTAAAATTTCTATAGTTGACAACTCAAACAACCAAATCAAATATGAGAACAAAGGTTGGGACCATTTTAAGGAATCATGAATGCATGAAATAGTATTTAATGTAGAGTCTAATGGAGAATATCGACCAACGGAAATCATGTCAGACTTACGAATCGTAGCCGAAACAATGTTTATACCAATGAAAATGGTTGGCTTTTGGGATTATCAACAAGATTTACATTTATGTCCTCATCTAGAAAAAAGAAAGGACTGTCCTCATATTCTAGATGCAAATCATGAAAATTATGAGTCTTATGAAAAAACCTTACAAAAAGAACGCGGAGCAATTATCTCGATTAATTTCCCTCACGCAAACATCAAGCTTTTTATGTCTTAAAAATTCACATTAAACAAATTTGAATCGTGATAATTCACTTGCACCTTTTCACTACCGTAAAAAACACATTGCGCTAAATTAGATTCCAGAAAATCAACTTGAATAAATTTAGAATTTTGAAATTTACATCTACGAATATCGGCACTTATAAAATTTACATTTTCAATAGTTGAATTTTGGAAATTTGATTCCAATCCACTTATTTTTTCAAACTTCAGATCAATTAAATTTGAATTTTCAAAAACACTCCATCTCAAATCAACTGAAAAAAAAGTTACGTTAGAAGCATCACAATATGAAAAATCTACAGCTCCCAAATTACAGTTTTTAAAATTTACATTTTCAAGTTTTGAATTAGTAAAACAGGCATATCTCAAGTCTAATTCAGATAAGTCTAAATCTTTTAATTTAATCCCTCTGAAATCCATACTGGATAAATCAGAACTATCCTTGATTATTTTTTCAAACTCTTGTTGATCCATAGATTGATTATTGATACCTTAAAGCTTCTATAGGATGTAGTTTAGCTGCACGATAGGCTGGGAATATTCCAAAAAACAATCCGATTGCCGCAGAAACCCCTAGAGCTAAAAATGCAATATCTAATGTAAAAGCAGTCTCTAAAACTCCCCCGTCACCAAAAGGAATCCCATCAAGAGCTACAGAAACACCATAGCCCAATCCAATACCTAATATTCCTCCTGTACCTGTCAATAATATTGCCTCAACTACAAATTGATACAAAATGTCTGACCTTTTGGCACCTAATGCTTTTCTGATACCTATTTCTCGTGTTCTCTCAGTAACAGACACAAGCATTATATTCATAATACCTATTCCACCAACCAAAAGAGAGATAGCTGCAATACTAGTTAAAAAGAAAATGATCGCATTTATAATTGTTTGCAAGCTATCCAAAATTTCTTGTTGATTCGTAACAACAAAATCATCATCTTCGCCGATAGAAATCCTGTTTTGAAACCTCATAATTTTTGCAGTTTCTGCCATTGCCATTGGCACATCCTCAAAACTTACCGCTTGGACTTTAATCCAATCCACCTCTTTATCTACTTGCCCATAAGGCCTCACAGGAGAAAGTGTTTCATACATAGTGGTAATGGGTATGAATGCTGTTTTATTAGGATCAACTCCCCATCCAGGATTATCCTGTTCTTCCATAACTCCGACAACAGTAAACCGGTGATTTTCAACCCTTAGTTGTTGACCAATTGGATTTTGATTATCAAACAATTTTTCAACAATTCTCGTACCAATAACCATAACTTTTCTGTAATCATTTTGATGAGTCTCGGTAATAAAAATCCCAAAACCTAAATCCAAATTACTTACATTGTAATAGCCATCAGTAATTCCCAATACAGTTGAATTAATACTTTTGTCACCTAAAACTATTTTTCCAGACCAACTTTTTTCCGCTACTGCATCCAATATAGAAGGAGCATTATCTTTGTCTTTTAATGCCTCTACATCAGAAAGATTAAACAATTTCCATCTATCGTTTTCTTTTTCTGGTTCTTTAGGAATCAACATAACAAGATTCGACCCCTGACTCTCCAGGCTATCAACTATGAACGCCTGGATCCCTTTGCCTATAGACATTAGAGATATAACAGCAGTAATTCCAATAACAATACCTAATAAAGCTAAACCTGACCTTAATTTGTTATTACCCAAAGCGGACAAAGCCATCCTGAAAATTGTAAGAAACTTCATTTAGTTGCCCCCATCAAAACATCTTTTACAATTTTTCCATCAACTATATGAACTGATCTTTTAGCTCTTTTAGCAATATCATTTTCATGTGTGACTAAAACTACAGTTATATTTTGTGTTTTGTTCAATTCTTCAATCAATTTCATAATTTCTTCTGTAGATGAAGAATCCAAATTACCTGTGGGTTCATCTGCTAGTAAAATTGAAGGATTAGTTGCTAAAGCTCTAGCAATCCCAACCCTCTGTTGTTGACCTCCTGAAAGTTCCGTAGGCAAATGTTTTACTCTATCTCCTAACCCCACTAACTCCAGAGCTTTCAACGCATTCTCTTTTCTTTTAATTACATTCCCATAGATCAATGGTAATTCCACATTTTGTAAAGCAGTAAGTTTTGGTAAAAGATTATAAGTTTGGAACACAAAACCAATCATTTTATTACGAATTTTTGCCAAACCACCATCAGAAAGTTCGCTTACATCATTTCCATCAAGATAAAATTCTCCTTGAGATGGGACATCTAAACATCCCAAAATATTCATCAAAGTAGATTTACCTGAACCTGATGGGCCTGTAATGGAAATAAATTCACCTGCTTTAATCTCCAAATCAACTCCATCCAAAGCAGCAACCTCAATGTCCCCTATAGAATATAGTTTTCTAACTTCGCTGAGATGAATTAATGAATTATGAAAATCCATTTAGTCTTCCCAATCAATTTCAAATTCTTCTGTACCAGTTAACGCACTTTCAATCACAATTTTTTCTCCAACTTCAACTCCAGACAAAACCGCTACCCAAAAATCGTCATTGCCACCTAACTCCACTATCCTTTCCTCAATGGTTTCATTAGCATACACATTGATTTTATTTATATCTCCAACTGAATTCACTGAATCAAGAGGAACTAAAATCCGATCCTGTTCTTTATACAAAACTACCTCTGCAACAGCAGACATTCCTTCTTTCAATTCAATGTCAGACGGCATATTAATTGGAATTTCAATAGGAAATGTAATTAATCCTTGTGAAGTAAATGATTTAGGAGAAACATGAGAAACTTCACCTAATACAGTTAAATTTCTGTCTGCATCGACTTCTATTTCCGATAACATGCCTTCTTTAATTAACAATACATCTGATTCAGAAACGTTACCTTCAAATTGAATTTCAGCAAACGAAGATACTTGAGCAACAATTTGACCCGCTATAACTGACGACCCTTCATTAAATACAGCCATAGTAAGCACACCATTAAAAGGAGCATAAATTTTTGAATTCTTTAAATTTTCTTTAGCTTGATCAAAACTAACTAGAGCTTTTTTGATTTTAGCTTCAATTAAATTTTCATCTAATTCTAATTTACTTATCACAAAATTTAAGTCAGATTCTGCAGAATTAAATTTGGCTTGGTTAACTTTGACTGTTAAACCTTGGGCTTCAATATCATCATTAATTCTCACTAATGCGTATGACAATTCATTTTCTGCAATTATCTCATCAGACATAAGAATATCTAAAGCTTTTTTAGAATTTTCCAAATCTATTTGAGCCTTTAACAAGTTAGATTGATAGGTGGTGATTTCAGATTCAGTAGAGTTCACAACTGACAACTGTTTATTCATTTCACCGTTAGCGTTTTGTTTTAATATCCAAGCTTCTTCAATTTCTCTAGAAACACAAAATCCTCCAATAGTAATTAGTTGGGCAGGTTCACAAACTCCAACAATTAAGCCGGGATGCCAAGCCAACCATGTCAATGCTACTAATTCATAAGGTGTTTCAATCCAACTGTTTAAAGTACCTTCACTAGAAGTATTCGCTAAATCTTTAAAAGACTCTATTTGTAATCGTCGTTTTGTACGATCGTACAGATAAGACAAATCTATCCCCAGATCTTGATAAATATTTTCTGGTGACATATTTATATATTTTGAATCATTAGGTATTGAAGCTCCAAACCATTTTTGAAGAACGTTTTCATAAGCTATATTTGCATCGTTTAAAGTTTTATTTTTCGCATCTAAAACTAGCAATGAACTTTCATAAGTTGTTTTAGATGTATCAAGAGCTGCTTCCATTTTTATAACATATGATTTGAATGTTTCAATATCAGTTTCTTTACTTTTCACTAGTACTTGTTTATTTGAAAGTATGTTCTTAAAAGATTGAATTTTCGGAGGATTATCGCCATTTAGTTCTGATAAGATTTTTTCTGATTCCTGTAAATTTTTCAGAGCAGCCGTCACGTCTAATTTCGCCTCATTAATTGTTTTTTGACTTTCGATATTTTGAAAATCCATCAACTTTTGATTGGCTGTATTTAAATCTATCTCTGCTTGAATTAATGCCTGTTCAAGAATGGCAATAGATTCTTCATCAAGAGATGCAATTAATTCACCTGATTTAACATTAAAGGGATTTGAATCATCTGAGACCAAACTAGTTATTTTTCCTGAAGAAGGAAAAGATAATTTTTCCACATTCGAATAATTCAAATTACCACTTACAGAAACACTCTTTACTAAATCTTTAATAGAAACCACATATAGTTGTTGATCTTCAGTTAATCCG
>JAKUTY010000033.1 GCA_022447825.1 SAR202 cluster bacterium | reverse complement strand
ACTAAAATCTCTAGGTATATTTATTAAGGGGCGTTTATTTCGCCCCTTATTTTTTTGAG
This sequence comes from SAR202 cluster bacterium, assembly GCA_022447825.1. Taxonomy (GTDB): domain Bacteria; phylum Chloroflexota; class Dehalococcoidia; order Lucifugimonadales; family UBA826; genus AG-426-M11. The sequence goes on along the minus strand of JAKUTY010000033.1, from coordinate 6,231 downwards.
AGTGTCAAATGACAAAAATTTCTTTAATAGGTGTAAGCCCTGCAAGTGTATCTTTTGCTTTAACCACAAAAAACCTTACTCCAAAACCAATTATTTCTGCTTATTCAAGTGATTCTAAAATATTTGATCAAATAAAACACCTTGAAGCAATTGATGATGCTTCAAACAATTTTGAAAAAGTTGTTCTAAATTCTGACATGATTGTTTTAGATTTATCTATTTCAGAAATAAAATCTCAATTTGAGCAATTAAGGCACTTAGTAAAAAATGATTGCATCATCACTGATTTTTCTCATTCTAAAAAAAGAGTAGAGTCATGGGCTATAGAAATACTGCCCCAAAATTTTTGTTACATTCCTGCTAGACCCTTAATCAAAATGGAAATCCCTCAATTATCAGATTCAAATCCTCAAATTTTTAAGGGAATACGTTATTGCATCATGGAATCAGAAAAAAGCACTAAAGATGGGATGGAATGGTTTGTTAAATTCATAGAATTATTGGGAAATAAACCTTTCTTTTTGGATATCCATGAACATGATAGCTACACAGCAGCTACTGAAATACTTCTCCCTATAGTTTCATCGTCAATAATTAATTCTCTTTCAAAAAACGACTCTTGGTCTGAGATGAGAAAATTTGTCAATTTTGAATTTGAGAAACAAACTGAATTAGCTAATCAAGATCCAATAGAAACTGAAATAAATTCTATTACAGCATCTCAACCTCTTATATATTGGTTAGACCAAACTATTAAATCTCTTTATGAAATCAGAAATTCCATTGATCAAAATTCTGATGAATTATTAAATTTACTTATTGATGCTTGGGAAGTCAAAGGCAAAATTTTTGCAGGAATTGATGAAGATCTCCCACAGCATGTAGAATTACCATCTTCATCTCAATCAATAGCTAGTGCTATGTTCGGAGCAAAATTAGCTAGCAGAATGGGGGATCAGGGAGATAAAAATTTACGTAAATCTTGGGAGTATCCTCGCTAAATGAATCAAACTATTTCTTCCTCACATAAAATTGCTGGGGAAATTTCTCCTCCTGGAGATAAATCAATATCACACAGAGCTGCATTACTAAATTCTATAGGTAAAGGGTCAGCAAAAATCAGAAATTTTTGCGAAGGTGATGATAGGAATTCAATGATGGGATGTTTAAATTTATTAGGAGCAGAAATTACAGAAGGGAAAATTGACGGAGAATTTATAATTGAAGGAAATGGCTTATGGGGACTTTCAGAACCTTCTGAAGTTCTAAATGCAGGCAACAGCGGAACTACTATGAGATTAGTCTCAGGACTGTTATCAGCACAAAAATTTTACAGTGTAATTACGGGTGATGATTCACTACGATTCAGGCCAATGAAAAGGATCACTGCTCCTCTAAATTTAATGGGGGCACAAGTTTCAGGCAGACAAAACAATTCTTTTGCTCCGCTGACTTTTAATCCCAGTAATCTAAAGGGAATTGAATATTCCATGCCTGTAGCTAGTGCTCAATTGAAATCTTGTTTATTAATTGCCTCATTATATGCTCAAGGTGAAACCATCATTAATCAACCCAGTGATTCACGAGACCATACTGAAAGAATGTTAAAATCGATGGGATCTAACATTCAATCTGAAGGACTACAAATTCGCATAAGTTCATCAGAATTGAACTGTGTAGACGTAAACATCCCCTGTGACACGAGCGGATCTGCTTTTTGGCTTGTAGCTGCCTGTTGTCACCCAAACGCAAAAATTAAAATCAAAAATGTGGGAATGAACCCAACTAGAACTGGCGTAATAGAAGTTCTAAAAATGATGGGGGCAAATTTAGTCTTAACTAATGAGTCAGTACAAGGAGGTGAACCTGTTGCAGATATTCTTGCTTCTTCTAGCAATCTAAAAGGCATAGAAATCAGTGGAGAAATAATTCCTAGAGTTGTTGATGAACTACCAATTTTAGCTCTAGCATCTTGCTTTGCAGAGGGAAAGACTACAATTAAAAATGCTGAAGAATTAAGAGTTAAAGAATCTGACAGGATTTCAGCTACAGTAGACAGTTTAAAAAAAATGTCAGCATCTATTGAAGAATTACCTGATGGCATGGAAATCAATGGCACCGGCAGACTGTCTGGCGCTATTGTAGATAGCCATGGGGACCATAGAATTGCAATGACTAACGGAATTGCAGGACTCCTTGCAGATGGAGAAACAACAATTCAAAACTCTGAAGCGGCTAATGTGTCATATCCAAATTTTTGGAAAGAATTATCCGAAATCCAAAAGGCCTAAATCTGTGCAAGGTAATCAACAAAAAATAATCGTCATTTCAGGCCCATCGGGAGTTGGAAAAGATGCAGTAATTTCCCGAATGTCACACCAGTTCAGCAATTTTCACTTTACTGTGACTGCAACCACTAGACAAAAACGCGAAAATGAAATCAATCTCAAAGATTATATATTTCTTTCCAAAGACCAATTCCAAAACATGTTAGTCAATGACGAATTTCTTGAACATGCTGAAGTATACGGAAATTATTACGGGGTCCCCAAAAAGCAAGTATATGAAGGGATCAAAAACGGTAAAAATGTCTTGATAAAGATTGATGTTCAGGGAGCTAAAACAATCAAAGACAATGAAAAAGATGGTGTGTTTATATTTTTAGCACCTCCAAATTTACAAGAATTAGAAAAACGTCTGAAAGATAGAATGACCGAAACTCCAGAAGCACTAAAAAAGAGGATTCAAACAGCTGAATATGAACTTCAAGAATCTAATTGGTTTGACTATGTGATAATAAATCACACTGACAAGCTAGATGAAACCATCACCCAAATAAATGAAATAATTCAGGGCGTCACTAATCAACCAGATTTCAAATCATGAAGAATTTGCATCAAAGTGTCTTCATCTTTTTGAGATTGAATATCCATAGAAAAAGAAACTGAATCTGAAAACTTTCCGTAAGAATTAAGGATTTTCTTAGCAATTTCATCATAGGTTCCAATGACTGCAAATTTATCTAACATTTCATCAGAAATTTCGAATTTCATTTTAGACCATTCCCCGTCTATGGACATTCTGTAAAGTTTTTCATGAGTATCTTGCCATCCGTGAACTTTCATTACATCAGAATAACTTCTTGTGGAAGCATAAAAAGAAATTTGTTCTTTTGTTTTGTCTCTTTTAACTTCTAGATCTTCTTGATCTTTAGCCGCTACTATAAATCCTCCACCAGAAATTGATAAATCTTCTATATTTCTATCCGCTCTAGAAGCCCCTTTTTTTAATGCAGGAATTACAACTTCCTCTGTATATTTAATTGTATTAAAGCTATGCAAAATCACTCCATCACATAATTCTCCAGCAACAGCTAACATATTTGGATTAACTGCTGCAATTGAAACTTTGATATCTGGGAATTCAATGGGCCCTGGATTAAAAAATGGGGGCATCAAATTAAATGAATAACTATCTCCAGAAAAATCCAATTTCCCTCCATGCTGCCAATAATTCCAAATATGCTTCAAAGCAGAAATATATTCTCTAGTTCTAGGGGCAGGTGCACTCCATGGCATTGAAAACCGCCTCACTATGTGGCCTCGAACCTGTGTGCCTAATCCTAATATAAAACGGCCATTGGAAAGATTTTGTAGATCCCATGCTAAATATGCTGTATCCATAGGGCTTCTAGAAAATGATAGAGCGATAGATGTTTGTAATGAAATTTCACTAGTATGTTCAGCCACAATAGCTAATGGTAAATATGGATTATGACCCGTTTCATTAGAAGAAATCATATCGTATCCATGCTTCTCTGCTGTAGTAGCAGCATCGGCTATATGTTGTACTGAAAACTTGTTGCCAGCATAAGTCCCAATGGAAGCATTTACCTTCATAATTTCACCTACTAAATCTATTTTTATTTCCAATGCATTCTACACACCAAAATATCTAATCACAATCAACACTTACCAACAATATATTTTTACGATATGCTAGCCTTCCTGACAAAAATTTTAAGAAATTTGATAAGGAGAAAATATGAATTACGAATTTATTACTTATGAAAAGAAAGAAAGAATAGCCTACCTCACAATTAATCGCCCCGAACGGATGAATGCCTTACACCCTCCCACAAATGCAGAAATGGCACATGCTTTTAAAACTTTCAACGAAGACGATGAAGCATGGATAATTATCGTTACAGGTTCTGGAACAAAAGCTTTTAGTGCGGGTAACGACCTGAAATACACTGCAGAAAATTGGAATGAAAGAATAGAGCAAGCTGAAGCCCTTACTTCCGGTGATCCTAATGCTAAAGAAATTTTAAATCAACGAGCTGCTTTAGGTGGCATTACAACTGATACTGAGTTCAAATGCTGGAAACCAATCATAGCTGCAGTAAATGGCTATGCTCTAGGAGGAGGTCTTGAATTGGCAATGGCATGTGACATTATCATAATGGCTGACCATGCGGAAATTGGGCTACCTGAACCTAGAGTAGGTTTAGTAGCTGGAGCGGGTGGAGTTCACAGACTTCCTAGACACATCCCTATCAAAAGAGCAATGGGAATGATGTTGACTGCTACTAGAATTTCAGCATCTGAAGCTTATAACTTAGGTTTAGCTAATGAAGTAGTTCCACTAGAAAATTTGATGCAAACAGCTGAAAAATGGGCTAGCTTAATTTTAGAAGCTGCCCCTCTTTCAGTTAGAGCATCTAAACAGATGGCTTATGTGGGATTAGAAGGTTCTTTACCAAACGCAATCAATGCTTCATATTCAGAGGAGCACAAATTCTTAAATTCAGAAGATAGACGAGAAGGTCCACTTGCTTTCTCAGAAAAAAGAGCGCCAAACTGGCAAGCTAAATAAGTCACGTACGGAGTCGCAATTAGTGATGACACAAAACAGAGAAGTTCTACCTAGAAAAATTATCCCTATTCATTACAATTTAACTTTAAAGCCTAATTTCAAATCATTTAAATTTGATGGTAATGTCAAAATTGATTTACATATAAATGAAAATACAGATGCAATTCTTTTAAATGGAACTGAATTAGAAATTTTGTCCGTAAATTTGAGTAATGAAACAGAAAAAATTGCTATTTCAGATTTCAATTTAGATGAAAGCTCACAAATCATCTCAATCAATTTGAAAAATGAAGTTGCCCAAGGAAATTATGTATTAGAAATTGATTTTATTGGAGAATTAAACGATCGACTCCACGGTTTCTACAGAAGCGCTTACACTAACCCTGAGGGTGCAGAAGCATATTTGGCAGCTACTCAATTTGAATCTACTTTTGCTAGAAGAGCATTTCCTTGCTGGGATGAACCTAATTACAAGTCTACTTATGATGTGACTTTGGAAATCAATGAAGAATTTACAGCTTTATCAAATATGCCAGTAGTCAATGAATCTAAAACTTCTAAAGGTTTTAAGTCAATAAAATTTGACACTACTCCTAAAATGTCTACTTATTTACTAGCCTTTGTTGTAGGTGATCTAGCTCATATTGAAAAAACCTCTCCAAATGGAACTTTGATGCGAATTTGGACAACTAGAGGAAATGAATCACAAGGACAATTTGCTCTAGATACTTCTTTAGCATTATTAAAATATTTCAACCAATATTTTGGAATTGATTATCCATTGCCTAAAATGGATCATATAGCTCTACCAGATTTTGCCGCAGGAGCCATGGAAAACTGGGGTGCAATCACCTATAGAGAAGCCGCATTATTGGTTGACCCTGACAATACTTCTGCATCTACAAAGCAAAGAGTCGCATCAATAATTTCTCATGAAATGGCTCACATGTGGTTTGGAGATCTGGTAACTATGGACTGGTGGAACGACTTGTGGCTAAATGAAAGTTTTGCTTCTTGGATGGGCGACAAAGCAGTAGATGCCATCCACCCTGAATGGGAAGTTTGGACAGAATTTTTAAATGCAGATACAGCTTCTGCGTTCTCTTTAGATGGGCTTAAAAATTCTCACCCAATAGAACAAGAAGTTAACAACCCAGGTGAAATAGGAGCTCTTTTTGATGCGATCAGCTACAGTAAGGGTGGCTCTGTTTTACGTATGTTGGAAGACTATTTAGGTCAAGAAGATTTCCGAAAAGGAATAAATCTTTATTTGACTAGACACTCATACGCTAATGCTCAGACACAAGATCTATGGAATGCTTTAGCAGAGTCATCTGGAAAACCAGTTGCCCG
>JAKUTY010000032.1 GCA_022447825.1 SAR202 cluster bacterium | reverse complement strand
GTTGACACTGAAGAACATCCCCCTATTACTGAAGCATAATCTAATAGATGGGCTACATTAGGATGAATATGACGAGCACCATGCGAAATTACTGTAGCATTATTTCCGGCTGCATCCACACATTCTTTAGCAGCAGTTGCCCATGCAATGCATGAAGCTAAAATGCCTCAAATGCTAGTTTCATATAAAGCCACAGATGCATAATTACATATGATTCTCAGAATGGGCTCACCAGCTTTAAATTCTTCTCCCTCCTCTAATCCCCAAACCTCAACATCAGAATCTGATAAATTTTCATTTTCAGAAGTTGGTAAAACATTAGATAACAAAGCTTTAACTTCCTCAATTCCTCATAGGATTCCATCACGTGAAGCAGAAAAATCTAATAAAACTTTAGGGTTAACAGATTCTAGACGCATGATCTCTTTAGTCCAATGCAAATAAGTATCTGCAGGATCACCTTTAATTATAGAAGGCCGTATTTCAAAAGGAGGTGTAGTCATAAATATATAAAATTCCTAAAAGCACATTTTACTCTTAGGACATATTAGGTGCAATCTAATAAGATTTTCTTAGTCGACTTTTAACAGAACCGAGTCCACCAAATCTCATCCTAGCTAATCCTTTAATATCTTTCCAAGCAGTCGAAATTATCTTGACACTACTGTAGGGGTCATCTACCCATCTAACAGGAAATTCTTCAACCAAATAATTAGTCTTTTCAGCTAAAATTAGTAACTCAGTGTCAAAAAACCACCCAGTATCTTCAACATGAGGCAACAATTGATCAACTACATCTCTAGAAACAACCTTAAATCCGCATTGTGCGTCCTTAAATGAAACTAAAAACATAGTGCGAAACAAAAAACTGTAACATAGAGATATAAAAGCTCGCTTTATACTTCTTCCTATAACATTAGAGGATTTAAGTAATCTAGACCCTACTGCTATAGAACAATCTTTATTTTTCACACTTTGTAAAAGTTTGGGGAAAATATTTAAATCAGTGGATAAATCAATATCCATATATGACATTAAATCGCTATCACTAGAAGACCAAGCTGTTTTTAATGCTCTACCTCTTCCTTTTTGATCCAGCCTAAAATAACTAACATTTTGAAATTCCTTAGATAATTTTCGTACAATCTCAGGAGTCATATCTGTAGAGCCATTATCAGCTACTATTATTTTCCATTGAAAATTAATTAAAAATTCTTCAGAAAAATTCACTAATTTTCTTATAGATGACTCTATGGTTCTTTCTTCATCTAAAACAGGAAGCACTATATCTAAGGATGTAGCATTAATATTCATAACTAATGAGTAAAATGCCTAGTACCAGTAAAAACCATAGCCATTTCAAATTCATTGGCTGAATTTATTACATCTTCATATCGAATAGAGCCACCTGGTTGTATTATTGCCTTGATTCCACCCTGGTGTGCCATTTCTATATTATCTGCAAATGGCATAAATGCATCTGATGCCAAACAAGAACCAGTAGCTTTTTGTCCGGCTATTCGTAGAGCTAAATGAATACTAACTACTCTATTTGGTTGGCCGGCCCCCATCCCTGTTAAGGTATTATTTTTCGCCAAAACTATTGAATTGGATTTGATATGTTTCAAACATTTCCAAGCAAAAGTTAAATCTTTCATTTCTTTTTCGGTAGGCTGTCTTTTAGAAACAATTTTCCAAGTAGATGGGTCTTCATTTAAATCATTGTTTGATTGAAGCAAATATCCTCCCGAAATAGTTCGAAGATTTATATCAGAATTAATTCCAAGAGATTTCTCTGCAATTAAAATTCTAGTCCTTTTTCTTTTTTGTAAAACTTGTAAAGCTTCTTCAGAATAAGATGGTGCGATAATAATGTCGAAAAGAATTCCTTTCATTGAGTTGGCAGTATCTAACTCAACATGATTATTAAATCCAACAATTCCACCATAAGCAGAAACAGAGTCTCCTTCAAAAGCTTTTTTAAACGCATGAGATTGTTGATTGTCTAAAGCAATACCACATGGATTGGTGTGCTTAACAATCACACAAGCATTTTGATCAAACGAATTTACTGTAGTCCAAGCAGAGTCAGCATCTAGATAATTAGTATACGACATTGGCATGCCATGAATTTGACGAGAATTAACAATACCACCTGTTCCTAGCAAATTGGAATAAACAGCCCCTGCTTGATGAGGATTTTCTCCATACCTCAAGTCATCAATTTTATTTAATCCAATCGATATTTCTGAAGGAGACAACATAGATTCATCATTTAACCAACTAGATATAGCTGTATCATAAACGGCTACATGCTGAAAAGCTTTTCTCGCCAATTTCTTTCTTTCATCTATAGAAAAAACTCCACCAGAGTCAATTCTTTCTGAAATCCAAGTGTAATCTTTGGGGTCTACAACTACTAAAACACTTGGGAAATTTTTTGCTGCAGCTCTTACAAGAGTAGGACCACCGATATCAATATTTTCTAATGCTGTCTCAAGGCTAACGTCCTTATTAGATACTGTTTCAATAAAAGGATACAAATTAACTATTACAAAATCTATTGTCTGAATATTGAGTTCTTTAATAGTACCCATTTGAGATTCATCACTTCTTTTAGCCAAAATGCCTGCATGGATATTTGGATGTAAAGTTTTAACTCTACCATCAAGAATTTCAGGAAATTTTGTAAAATCAGATACCTGAATAGGACTAAACCCCATTTCTTGAAGATTAGTATAAGTACCTCCAGTACTAATCATGTTGATTTGGCTATTTGAGAAAGAATTAGCCAGCGATTCTATTTGAGTCTTGTCACTTACACTGATTATTGCATTCATTTTTCACTCTAATTTCATATATTTTCTATAACTACTCTATCTGCACCAGATTTTTCTGCAACTTTCCCAACGATCTTAGAAGTAGGAATAGTATTTAAAACTTCATCAGTTTGAGAAGGATTTACAGACAATACCATTCCTAATCCCATATTAAAAACATGATACATTTCAATTGTATCTACTTGTCCTTGATTTTGAATCAAATTAAAAATTTCTTGCACATCCCAAGTCGTTGAGTCAAATATAGCCATCACATTATCTGGAAGAATTCTAGGTACATTTTCAAATAAACCTCCTCCAGTAATGTGAGCTATTCCATTAACTAATTCATAAACAGGTTTAAGGGTTTTATAGTAAGAAATATGAGGTTTAAGTAATTCTTGACCTAGAGAATTATTTATTCCTTTAAATTGGCGAAATAAAGGAGAAGTGTCTTCTTCTAAGTTAAATACATGTCTCACCAAAGAATAGCCATTAGTATGCAAACCGTTAGATGGAATTCCTATTAAATCATCATTAATTCGAATATTTTGATGAGGATTTAACATTTTGGATGATTCAACAGCACCTACAACAAAACCAGAAACATCAAATTTACCATTTTGAAATACTCCTGGCATTTCAGAGGTTTCACCTCCAATTAAGGCACAGTTAGACTCTTCACACATCTTAGCTATACCTTCCACTACTGTTACCACAATTTCTGGATCCATTACTGAAGTAGCTATGTAATCTAAAAAAAATAATGGATCTGCTCCCACAACTATCAAATCATTTATACATGCATTTACCAAATCAATTCCGATATTTGAATAATCATTTGCCATTCCTGCAACACTTAATTTAGTTCCCACAGGATCTGTACTAGATACTAAAATTGGTTGATCATATCCAGAAATTTGATATAAAGCTCCAAAACCACCAACGCCCCCCATCACGTTCTGATCATAAGTATTTTGAGCAATAGTTTTAATTTGGTCTTTAACTTTTTCAGAGTTATCTAAATTGACTCCAGATGAAGCATAAATTTTTGAAACATTTTTATGAATATTCATACCTGAAAAGACTCCTCTTCTATTCCTACATCATCTAAATCAATTTCTTTTTGACTAATTTTTTGTAAGGTTTCTATCCAAAATTGGTGTTCTACAAACTGAATTCTTTTCTTTAAAGAAATAATATTATCAGTAGGAAGAACTTTTACTGTTTTTTGAGCTATTTTTGGACCATGGTCATAATCATGATCAACTAAATGCAAAGTGATTCCACTAAACTCTTCTTTATTTTCTATAACAGCTTGGTGAACTAAATCACCAAACATTCCTTGACCGCTATAGAGAGGATGTAAAGAGGGGTGACTATTAATTATTCTGTTTTTGTACTGATTTAGTAGTAAAGGTCCAATTTTTTTCATATACCCTGCTAGTAGAATCAAGTTTACTTGATTAGATTTCATGATTTCAGTGATAGCAATATCTAATTTTTCTTCGTTAAAATGAGTCTTTGTGCTCATATGGAGACCTAAAACATTAGATTCTCTAGCTCTTTTTAAGGCTCTAGACGCAGAGTTATTACTAATAACTACACTAACTGATGCGTTTATAGTTTTTTGATTACAAGCATCTAATATTACTTGTAAATTAGTCCCCTCATGAGAAGCTAAAATCCCCAAATTCAACGGAAAATTACTCACTAGAGTTAGTAGTCTCCTTATGATTCTAAAACTAATTTTTACATCTCAATCTTAATAGTAATGGTATAATTTCCTGTAAAACATCCCATACAGTATTGATCACGTTCACCTGAAATAGATTTTAATAATCCGTTATTACTTAAAAAGCCTAAAGAATCTACTTTTAAATGTTCCGTAATTTCTTCTACAGTCATATTACTAGCTATTAATTCAGATTTTTTTGCCATATCAACCCCAAAATGACAAGGAGAAATAATTGGAGGAGCGCAAATTCTCAAATGAATTTCTTTAGCTCCACCTTTTCTTAGCAAATCTACAATATGCGGAGTTGTAGTACCACGAACAATACTGTCATCAACCACTACAACTTTTTTATCTTTTAAGATTTGGGGGAGGAGGTTAAATTTACGCCTTACGCCTAATTCTCTCAATCGTTGATCAGGAAAAATAAAGGTTCGACCTACATATCTGTTTTTTACTAAACCTTCAGTAAATGGAATTCCAGATTGTTGAGAATAACCTACTGCAGCTGCTGTAGGAGAATCAGGAACCCCAATTACAACATCAGCATATACTGTAAATTCTTTAGCTAATTGAGCTCCCATATTCATTCTAGACGTATAAACTAGATCACCATTTAACAAAGAATCTGGTCTTGAAAAATAAATCTGTTCAAATATACAAATTCCTAAAACATGATCAGAATTAGGTTTTTGATAAATAGATTTTAAGCCGTCTTTATTTACCAATACAGCTTCCCCTGGTAATACTTCACGATAAAATTCTGCTCCTAAATGGTCTAACGCACATGATTCAGAAGCAATTACCCATCCGTCATCTAAAGTACCAATACATAAAGGGCGAACCCCTAAAGGATCACGAACCCCTATAATTTCCTCGTTCGTCATAATTCCTAAAGAATAAGCCCCATTAAGCTTTCTCATAGCATATGAAATTCTTTCAGCCCACGAACTGGCAGGAGCATGAGAAATCAAATGAGCTATAATTTCTGAATCTGCAGAAGATTGAAAATTCACACCTAAATCCAATAACTCGTTACGCAATTCTAATGCGTTAATAAGATTACCGTTGTGTCCCAAAGCAATTTCAACAGAATCACTTTTAGATAAAAATGGTTGAGCATTATCAATGTGGCTAGATCCCGTAGTAGAGGATCGAGTATGACCTAAAGCTATATAGCCATCGAAGTCAGATAAATCCTTCTCCTGAAACACTTGTGTGACCAGGCCCATTTGAGTTTTTACTTGTATATTCGTTCCTGAACTTGCTGCAATACCTGCACTTTCTTGACCTCGATGCTGCAGCGCATGAATCCCAAAAAATGCAGCCCTAGAGGCCTGTTGACCAGGGGAAAATACACCTACAACTCCACAAGCTTCCTTCATTTAATTATCAAAATATTGTGGTTCAAATTTATCCGCCCATAAATAAATCTAAAATATTCCCAACTCCACTTGTTCGTCTTTTGAAAAATTCTGTGTATCCACATTTATCACATGTGATGTGAGCAAATTTTTGGTTTTGTATATCTAAAAATCTCGAAATACCAGAACCTGTGGTACGAATTTCACCAGTTTCATAAGTGTAATTTACACATTTAGGACAGGAATATTGAGTAATATTCTCGGGTTCATTGTTAGAATTCATCATTTTCCCCCAATCAGCCATAATGTTTAGTTGTGATAGATAGTATCAGACAAATCACAAAAAAAACTGTCACAATTAAGAATTTTATTTCAATCAATTACTCCACTATTGGCTGGGCAATAATCCATAAACTTATAGCAGTGTAAAAAACCATTAAAAACAACATTGGAATTTGAGTTTGAATTACTAATTTATTAGATGAAATACTTCTACTTGCGATTTTATGAGAAATATAAACTGAAATAATATGCCCAACTACTAAAGAAAACACTGAAAGAATCCACACAAATCTAGCATTAATTATAGAAAAATTGGGAATATAATTTTTTGTACCAAACATATTCCAATTAAACCCAAATGGATCAGAGATTAATGGAATAATATTTTGTCCGGTAATAATTAAAAATGAGAAATAATGAGAAAGATTATAAGCCAACGCAATAGGAAC
>JAKUTY010000031.1 GCA_022447825.1 SAR202 cluster bacterium | reverse complement strand
CCTGTAATTTATATTTTTTGTATATGAACTTTAATATGTTTTAATCTTCTGCCTATAGTTGATAATACTTCAATTTTTGTGTCATTGTATGTAAAAGAGTCCCCTGTGCTGGGAATTTTACCTAATTGATCAAGTACAAAGCCGCCAATTGTGTCGTACCCAATTCCAGTGAAATCTACACCTAATTGATTTGATAATTCATCTGTAGAAATTCTAGAATCTACTCTGTATTCGTTAGTGGTGATTTGCCGAACTTCAGCTTCACCAATATCAAATTCATCATGTAATTCTCCTACTATCTCTTCTACAACATCTTCTACCGTTACTAAACCTGATACTCCTCCATATTCATCTACAACTATAGCCATCTGCATTCTTTTATCTTGGAATTCAGTTAATAAATCTTCCAAGGTTTTAGATTCAGGTACAAAAATTACTGGCCTAATTTTGTTTTTTAAAATTTCACCATTTAAATTTTTGTCGTCAGAAATTGATTTTAAAATATCCATGGAATGTACAATTCCTTTTACTTGGTCCAGTTCATCAACATATACGGGGATTTTGCTGTGACCAGAATTAAGCATGTTATCGGCAATTTCAGGAATTGGAGTATTGATTTCAGCTGCAGTCATATCTACTCTGGGAACCATTATTTCTCTTACTACTTTTTTGTCTAAATCAAATACTCCTTTGATCATTCTAACTTCATGTTCTTCTAGTAATTCACCTTGGTCATCTAATTGAATACTTAAAGGCTCTGAATTTGTATTTAATTCGTCTTTAAAGTTTTCATCTTTAGGTAGCATTTTTGAAAAAATAATGTTTACAGGTATATATATTATTCCTAGACCTCTTATTAAGTAATTGGTTTTTAAGATTGATTTCATACCTAATTGATAGGCAACATAGATTAGAATTAGTTGAATGATTCCTAAGATCGCAATAATTGATACCATTAAATATATGAAATTATTTAGGTTGTATTCTAGATCCGTGAATACAAAATTTTGAGCTGCGGTTATGGTTATGATTAAAAATATGATTGAAAAAACTGAAATTGAATTTTTATAAAAAATTTGATTTTTGAAAATTTTTTCAATAATTTCTTCTTTTCCAAGATTTTGATTTTTCCATTGATATAAGAATTCAATATTGATTTTGGTTAATTCTAATTGTAATAGGCGTAAAATACTGTAAATTGTGAATGCTAATAATACTCCCACAATGTTAACTATTTCCAATTTTTTTTCCTTTTTTTTGGTCTGATTTTAAAATTTTTATTGGGGACCCTATTGCTTTTGAGTTGTCTGGGATATTTTTGTTAACCACTGATCCTGCTCCAGTAATTACATTTTTACCTATATTTATAGGAGCAATTAACAATGAATTGGATCCGATAAATGAATCATCTCCTATGATCGTTTCATGTTTTTTTTCACCATCATAATTTCAGGTAATAGTTCCTGCTCCAATATTGACATTTTTACCTATTTTAGAGTCTCCTAAATAGCTGAAATGACCAGATTTTGTTCCAGATCCTATAGTAGAGTTTTTGATTTCAGTATTTGTTCCGATTTTTGCATTGTCATTTACTATTGAATTATCTCTAATATGACTTGAGGGTCCTACTTCAACGTAATTATAAATCGTTGAATTTTTTATTAAAGAAGAATTTATATTTGTATTATCACCAATTTTAGAATTATAAATTTGAGTAGATGGTCCTATGGTGCAATTTTCTCCTATTGAAGAATTTCCATATATATATGAATTAGGGTTGATTATTGTGTCTTGTCCTATCTTTACGTTGAGGTCTATGTATGTAGCCTTAGGATCTATTATTTTTACGCCTTTGCTCATTAGTGAATAGTTGATTCTTTCTCTCATGTGTTTTTCAGCATTGGACAAATAAATTAAGTTATTGATTCCACTTATTTCATATTCATTTGTAGGTTCAATACTTTCTATAATTTTATTTTGAGAATGTGCTATTTCGATTAAATCTGTTATAAAAAATTCATTTGTTGCGGAAAGGTTGAGACCTTTTAAAGAATTCCAAATCCAATTAGTATCAAAGCAATATATTCCACAATTAATCTCATTGATGTGAGTTTGGTTATTTGTCAAATTTATTTCTTCAATAATTTTGGTAATTTTGCCCTTAGGGTCTCTTTTAATTCTTCCAAAATTGGTCGTATGTTTTGAATTGAAGGTCACAATCGTAGCAGTCGCTCTATGTGTTTGGTGTTTTGTAATTAATTTTTTTAACGTTTCTGATTCTATTAGGGGGGTATCTCCATTTATAACAATTAATGGTAAGTTTTCATTAATCTGTTTTTCTGCCTGCAGTACAGCATGTCCCGTACCTTTTGGTTCTTTTTGAGTGACTAAAATTGAGTTAGTGGTTAAGTGATTCAAAAACTCTTTATGTTTTTCAGGTACTATTACTTAATTTTTTTGGGCTCCAGCTTGGGAAGCAGAATCCAAAATTAAAGATAACATCGACCTTCCGCAGAGTTCATGCAATGGTTTTGGGATAGCACCATGCATGCGTGTGCCCTTTCCTGCTGCCAAAACTATTGTATTAAAATTTGAGTTCGTCAAAAACCCTCTCTATCTATATTGATGTTAATCCACCATCTATGACTAACTCTGCTCCAGTTATATAGGACGATTCATCAGATGCAAGAAATAATACTCCCATAGACACATCATTTACAGTACCTATACGTTTTAAGGGTATTTTTGACATTACTTTGTCAGTGTTTGATTGTGTTGATAAATTTTCAGAAATCATGTCGGTATTTATGGGTCCAGGGTGAACAGAATTAACTCGAATGTTTTCGTGTGCATGTTGTAGTGCGGTATATTTAGTGAATATTTTTATACCTCCTTTTGATGCACCATAGGCTCCACTGCCTGTATTTCCTACTAGTCCTGCTGTAGACGACATGTTAATTATGGATCCGTTTCCTTTTTTTCTCATTTCAGGTATTACATGCTTCGTTCCCAAAAAAGTTCCGTTTAGATTCACTTTTATGATTTTTTCAAACTCATTAAGTTCTGTTTTTTCTACAGGATTTCTGCTATAAATTCCTGCGTTGTTAACTAAAATATTTATTCCGTCGAAATAATTGTTCGCTTCCTTGATCACTTCTATCCAATTTTGCTCTGATGTCACATCTAAATCTAGTGCTACACAGTTCGGGTTGAATTTGGCAATTTCATCGCATACTTGTTTTGCTTTGTTAATATTTTTGTCTGTCAGAATTATTGAACAATTCTCTTTTGCAAAAAGTTCTGATATTCCCTTTCCTATTCCGCTGGATGCTCCTGTAATTAAAGCTACCTTATTATTTAATCTGTTTGTCATTTTTTCCTCAGCATATCGCTTCACAGATTGTAGCAAAAATTTAAATTTAAATTATTTGACAGAACACTTGTTCTGTTCTAAAATGTTCTAAAATATATTGGAGATAAAATGATAAATAGTAATATACAAATGGAATTTCCTATAAACAGAAATTTGTATGCAAAGAAAAAATTTATGACTGCATCTAATGTGATGCAAGGTCAAGAAGTTGTATATTGTGGCAATATTTCCGGTGGGCCTGTTTTGGGTAGTAAGGGAGTTGTAACTAAAAAATATGCTAATAAGGCATTAGTCGATATGGGTTGGTTGGGTGTTTGGAATGTTCCTTATTATTTTTTGTCCGATATAGAAGTTTAAAGATTATTACTGGTAGTCCAATTAAGTATATGGTCTGCTACGAGTAGTGGGCGTTGAAGTGGAACATCATGAATGCTATTTTCTAACCAAATAGTTGTAAATGAATCGATATGTGATTCAGCAAATTCAATTAATTCATTTCTTCTTTGAAATCTATCACTGGTATTTTGATCCATACGAGCAGGAAGATTGAGAGTAGGGCACTGAACTTGGGTTAAAAATTCTCGTGGATTATGAGTCCAAAGTTCTTTAATAACATTTAAGTGACTGCTTCTAGAAAACTTTGCTATTACTGTACCATCAGGATTAGTGTCGAATTTAGATATTCCTATATCATCTAAATCTGCTTGTAAAGAAATTTGGTCCCTGTCTTTCCACGACCTGTTACCAAACATTTCTAATAATTGTTCTTTATTGACACCATTAAATATAGGAGGGGCCATGTCGACTAACGCTTTTTCTAGAGAATTATTTGGCACACTTGATATATCAATTAGTCCTCCGTCTATAAATATTAGTCCACTAACTAATTGAGGATTGTTTGCTGCATAGTGTAGGGCAATACTGCCTCCCCAAGAGTGGCCAACTAATATTGGTTTCGTAATGCCGAGTGAATTAGTGAAGCTAGATAGATCTAAGGAGATACTTTCAAAATCATAACCGCTATTGGTTTTTTCAGTTTCCCCGTGTCCACGAAGATCTATAGCTATAACCTCTCTGTTTTTAGATAGTAATGGGAAAATTAAATCCCAAATTCTATGATTGGAAGCTAATCCGTGAATTAACAAATACGGATTGTGAGATGGAATTCCGTTTTTTTTATAATAAATGGAAATTCTGTCAGTGGTGATTGTATTTGTTATCAATTGCTGATTCCTGGTATTGATGAGTTCCAATTCCCATGTTTTAAAAATTTATTTGAAACATGGTAAATTTGTTTTTCTTGGTTAAAAATTTTTTCTAAGAATCCAAATGTGACTAAAAATACTCTAATTTGAATATGGTCAATAGAAAAAATATTTCTATCTATGATCCCATCATCTATTTGTCGTTCTGTATATTCTACTTCTTCCTCAAATGCCATCATAATAAAATGCAATGCTACTAGTTGTTCTGATTTTAGGTTTGGAAAATCAGGAAGGACATTTTGGTCAGTAGTCCACCGAGTAAATAAATTTTGATAATAGTCGGGGCTTATTTCGTTTTGATTATTCAATGAATTAATTGTTAATTCGATTGACTGCGCAAGAAATCTTCTATCTCTTTAACCATATCAGTACCTGTGGGCATATCAGGAATTGATATTACATTTTCATCATATTTTGCTTCTAATTTAGATACGTATGATTTGACATCTGGTTGTTTAGAAATTGCCAGTGAAATTTCTTCTTTGAAAATTTCTGATGCTAGACTTAGTTCTCTCATATCAATGTCTACATCAACTAAACTTTTTAATCTTTCTATGAGCGCATAGCTAGCTAATGGGTTGGGAGATGTTTGAACATAATGAGGACAATGGCTCCATATATTAGCATGTGGAATATTGAGTTTATGGCATTCTTCTGAGAAAACTGTGTGTATCCCTGTGGGGCCTTGATATCCTGAGCTTTTTATTCCTAGCCATCGAGCTTTTTTGTTGAGTTCTTTGTTGCTAGCGCGACCTGAAATTCTTATATCTCTTGTGTGAGGTACAGCGTCTAAAAGAGATCCTAAAGAAATTATTAACTCGACTTGATGTTCTTGAGCAACACTCAAAACAGTGTTAGAGAATGTGCGCCATTTAAGATTAGGTTCTGTACCAACATATAATAAAATACCGTTATCAGGATCTGTTTCGGGTATGAATTGGTAAAATTCATTTGAATGCCACTTTAATATTCTTTCTTTTTTTCTGTTAATTCTTGTTTGAGGCCTATTAACAGTAAAATCGTAGTATTCCTCTGGATCAATTTCTGCAATTTTAGTATCTGTTAGTTTTCGAACCATGTATCGTACTGCTCTCGTTGCAGCTTCTGCAGCATCAGGCCATCCTGCAAAAGCGACAACCATAGTTGGTAACTTGGTTTTGGAATCTTCTAACTTTGTTAATCCAGACTTCTCATACTCGAAGTGGTTTTGGATGAGTTTACCACTTTATACAACATAATCCAATTAGTTATATTGAATTACCTATATATAGTATTTATTTCGTTTTGATCACATAAAAGTTCTATGGCTACTTGAACCATTATTTTTGTACCTGAAATTAGACTGTTAATACCTATAGATTCATTTGTACCATGTGCATTACCTAACATTGGATCATCAGATGGATCTGATCCACTATATCCATAAGTTGTAACTCCTAATTCTCTAGTAAATCGTGAATCTGTAAATCCAGTTGATATATATGGAATGACATTAATGTCATCTCTGTTTAGAGCATTTTTGGTGGCTTTAGATATAGCGTTTGTTAGATCAGTTTCGAAAACAGATGAATTAGGAACAGCCATATAATCAATTTCGTATGTAATATCAGGAATATCGTGAATTATTTTTTCTATTTCTTTTGATAGATATTCATCTGATTGATGAGGTAAAGTACGTACGTCACAAGTTAATGAAATTGTTTCTGGAACACTGTTAGATTTGATTCCACCATTTACCATTGTTGGAGTAATAGTCATTCTTGATAATGCTTTTAAAATTGAAGAAAATCTAGGGTTATTTTTTGATTGGTCTTCTATAATTTCGTCAATATTTGATTGGTCTGGTTTATGCTCAATTGCAAAGGATGATAAATGATCAAATAGGCTAGTATTAGTATCTCTTTCGGCATCATATTTTTCTATGTTTGTTAATAATTTAGAAAGAGCATACAGTGCATTTTTGCCTTGCCAAGGTACAGATGCGTGAGCACTAGAACCTTTGATTGTAAATTCTACTTGTAGTCTCCCTTTTTCTCCTACACCAAGCATATAATTCAATGCTCCAGCTGAATCAATGGGCGTTCCTCCACCTTCGTTGATAGCATATGGAGCGTTAAGTTTTTCGGGAAAGTTTTTAGCTAGCCATTCAAATCCATATCTACCTCCGTGTTCTTCATCAGCACCTGAAATTAACGATAATCCGTTTTTTAATTTAATGTTATTTTGTTTTAGTAACCTTAAAGCCATTAGTTGGCAGGTTAATAAACCTTTACAGTCAGTTGCCCCTCTTCCGTAAATTCTGTCATTGAATATTTCTCCTCCAAAAGGTGCGTAATCCCATTTGTTATCAAATTCTACGGGATCTACATCTAAATGAGACATAAAAAGTAATCCAACCTTATTTGAGGAACAGATCAATCTAGCTATCAAGTTTA
>JAKUTY010000030.1 GCA_022447825.1 SAR202 cluster bacterium | reverse complement strand
ATACTACTGAACAAAATGTTCATGCATTTTTAAGACAGATGGAAAGTTTGGGGCAAGAAGTAACTGATTATTTTCTTATGAATGATTTGCAAGTTTTTCGTATTACTTCTTCTGCAGATAAAGAGGACCCGGATTTGTTTATTGATCAATTATCTCATCATTTACAACAACAACACTCTTCAAAAATGATAGTAATTGATTCTTTAACTACATTCGTGTCTAGGGCAGGTGGTGAAAAAATCCAAGATTTTTTTAATGGTTTAAAAGATGTTTGTGAAAAAGGTCAGGTTATTGCTTGTACAGTCCACGAAAATGCTTTTGATGAAGATTTTCTTTTAAGAGTTAGATCTATTTGTGACGCTTACTTGAGATTACAAGTGACTTCTTCCGGGACAAACCTTATAAAGACTATGGAAGTTGCTAAAATTCGTGGCGCAGATAATAAGACTGGGAATATCATAGGATTTGAAGTTGAACCCGCAATGGGAATTAGAATTGTTCCTGTTTCTAGGGCTAAGGCCTAAACATGAAATTTGGATTAGACAGCTTTAAAGTTGTTGTTCAAATGGGACAAAAATCTAAAGATGATGGCAGTTTGCCTTTTTCTGGTTCAAATCAAGCTGTTCGTGAAGGAATTAAAGGTTATTTAGACAACGTTTCAAATAGGGTTTCACCTAATTTTGAGTTGAACGAAAAAATTATTCAAAAATTACCTAAAGAGTTTAAAGAGCAAGCTGAACAATATAGGCATTTGGGAGCTTATGTTTCTGAATTGCCAATTGATGAAATTGGTATTCCAGAATTTAAAAGTTTTGTTAACAAAGCAGCTGATTCACAAGACAAAAGAAATTTGCTTTATCCAGTAGGTGGAGGAGTATTTATTCATGTGATTCATGACCCTGATGATACTAGAGATTATTACTTGGCAGTAGAGCCTTCATTGGTTCCTGGAGTTGAGGGCATAGTTAAAGAAGTTGATGTTCAGTTAATGGATTATATCGATGAATTACGTGAAGCACCTGATAAAGATGCTCGATTAGATGTAATTATGACTGCAGTAGATGAAATTTGCGGCAGATCAAAGAATAATTCAAAAAAAATCCAAAATGTATTAGATATTTCTGACGATCAGTTTCAGGGACTTCGTTACTTGATGAAGAGAGAAAAAGTTGGCATGGGGATTATGGATCCTTTGGTTGAAGATCCTTATATAGAAGATATTAGTTGTAGTGGCGTTGGCCCTCTTTACATTGAACACAAAACTTTTGGTGGATTAAAAGCTAGTGTTGAATTTACTGATACTGAAAAATTGGATCAATACGTCATTCAATTATCTGAAAAAATAGGAAGGCCTGTTACATTACGAGACCCAATTGTTGACGCAACTCTTCCTGATGGTTCAAGAATCAATATTGTTTATGGTGGAGATGTATCTAAGAGAGGTAGTAATTACACTATCAGGAAATTCAGTGCAACTCCATTTAGCATATTAGATTTAATTAATTTTAAGTCTATGACATTTGAGATGGCAGCTTATATTTCATTAATGCTTTCTGAGGGGATGAACACCTTTGTTTCAGGAGAGACAGCTTCTGGTAAAACTACTATATTAAATGCTATTAGTACTTTCATTCCTCCTAATGCAAAAATAGTAAGTATTGAAGATACTCCTGAATTGCAAGTTCCTCATCAAAATTGGATTAGAGAAGTTGTACGTGGGGGTGGTGATAATAGTGGTTCAGTTACAATGTTCGATTTACTCGTGGCTGCGTTGAGACAAAGACCCGAAGAAATAGTTATTGGAGAAATTAGAGGTGCAGAAGGTGCTATTGCTTTTCAGGCTATGCAAACAGGTCATGCCTGTATGGCTACATTCCACGCTTCATCTGTTGAAAAATTGATTCAAAGATTAACTGGTAATCCTATTAATGTTCCAAAAACTTATGTTGACAACCTCAATATGGTAATAATTATGAGTGCTGTAAGATTACCGGATGGGACTCCTGCTAGAAGATGTTTAAGTATTAATGAAATTGTAGAATATGATCCTGAATCTAATTCTTTTGGATTTATTGAAGTGTTTAAATGGAATCCGGCTACGGATGAACATGAATTCCCTGGTTATATGAATACTTATTTATTAGAACAGGTAGTTGCTTCTAGAAGAGGTCTTCCACCTTTAGAATATCGAAAAATTTATGAGGAATTAGATCGTAGAGCGGAAATTTTAAAAAGATTAGCTGAACGGGATAATACAAACTTTTATGAACTCCACAACATCCTCGCCCAGGCAAATAGAGAAGGTCTCTTCTGATAACCAAGTAATTGGATTTGATCTTTTTTCACAATTAACTTACATGTCTATATTAGCAAGAGGCGGGGTAGGTAGAGATAGGTTATTGGAATATTGTGGAAGACAAAAATTTGTAACGGCAGTTTTCTTTGAATATATTAATTTGATGGCTAGGTCTATGGGTGTTGAGTATACTCGTGCATTCCAAGCTGTTGCCCAAAAAGCAAAAGCACCTCGAATTAAAAGTTTGTTGTTGAGATTTTCAGCATCGATTTCCTCAGGAAGTTCTGAGTCTGATTTTGTTTTATCTGAAACTAGAGCAGAAGGCGAACATTATAGGAATGATTATGAAAGAAATGTTGAAAATTTAAGGAAATGGACAGATGCTTATGCAGCTGTTTTAGTGGCTGTTACTCTGATAATGGTAGTTTCACAGGTTTCAAGTTTATTGGGATCTACTAGTGAATCGTTTATATATTTAATGTTATTTACATTAACTGGAGTGACTTCTGTTGGTGTCTATCTCATTTATAAAGTTGCACCTTATGAAAGATTTACTTATGACCCAGTACAAGGCACGACCAGAGATAGGAAACTAGCCAGGTTTTTAGCTTTAATTTTAGGCCCTACAGCTTTTGCTGTTGGATTGTTGTTGTTTTTCTTATTAACTTCTAATGACGTTAGTCCAGTGAGATCATCTTCAGCAGTATTTATTTTGTTGGGTATTTCATTATTACCCTCTGGATATTTAGCTTCTAGAGATGCCAAAAGGGTTAATAAAATAGACGAAGAATTACCAATGTTCTTGAGGGCTATAGGGAGTATTGCTGGTTCAGCTGGAGTGACATTAACTGAATCTCTAAGAAGAATTGATTCAGCTTCTTATCAACATTTGAAATTACCTTTAGAAAGACTTAGAACTCGCTTGGAGTCAGGATTACCTTCTTCTCAATCGTGGGAAACATTTAATCGTGAGACAGGAAGTGAATTAGCAGCAAGAACCACAGGTATGTTTGTTGATGGGGTTGAAGTGGGTTGTGATCCTGCTCAAATTGGAGAGATATGTTCTGATTATGCTCAAGATATTACTGAATTGAGAGCTAAAAGAAAATTAACTTCTTCTACCTTTTCTTTTCTTACACTCACTATGAACTTAGTAATGGCATTTATTTTAGTTTTTGTTTTAGAAATTATTATAAATTTCAATTCTAAATTAAATGAAGTTGTCTCTGGAGAAAGTACTATGGTTTCAGCTGAATTTGAGGCTCCTACCACTTTGACTGCTCCTCCAGGTTTAAATATACCTCAAACTCAAGATTTATCAGCCGGACTAGATGTTTTTCAGATGACTAATATGGGCTCTTTACAATATACAATTATTTTTGCAGTCGCTATACTGACATTAGCAAATTCATTGGCACCAAAATTTTCAGAAGGTGGAAATAATTTAAGGATTGTTTCGTATTTATCAACTACTTCGCTTTGTTCGGGAATAGTATTATTAATTGTTCCTCCAATTACAAAAGCATTGTTGTCAGTTTAATATGGAGTATTAAAAATGGATGTAAGAAGAACTATTTACGATAAATTCGGTGATGTTATGAAGAAAATAGATGGTACTATCACCGGGGCTAAAAAAGAGGAAGAATTTCCTGGATTAGAAGATGTAGATTCAGAATTAATTGATGAAACATCTGATGATTCTGACCCTTCAAACAATACGGAAGCTTTATGGGATTTAAGTGAATTAGATCCCGAAATTTATGAAGATGTTTTTGAACCAGTAATGGATACTGACCAATCTGGCCAATCTGGCCAATCCGGCCAATCTGACCAATCTGACCAATCTGACCAATCTGATATAAATGTGATTGATGCAGCAGAAATTGATAATGACTCAGTTGTTACTGCTCCAGCTCAAAACTTTGAAAAACCTAAGAATCTTAAGACTGTTTCTATTTCTGCTGAGGATGAAGACGATTCTGAGGATGAAGACGAAGAATTAATTAAAGCTGCCGAAATGAATGAAGAAGAACCTGGTGAAATGGACGATCTTTTTGCAGAAAAAATTGAAGTACGTCCTCAAGTCGCACAATTGTTAGACAAACATGGTACAGTCACAATTGATCAACTAAAACAAGAATTATTAGAAGTTTACGAATTGCTTTCTAAAAAGTAAAAGACATGTCCAAAATATTAATTGCAGATGACTCAGAACCAATTAGATCCTTATACAAAAGGGTTTTATCTATTAATTATGATGTTGCCAAAGTTGTTGAAGATGGTCTTCAGGCTGTTGAAGCTATATCTGATAACGAAATAGATGTAGCTGTATTAGATGTAAGAATGCCTAAATTAGATGGTATTTCAGCTAGTAAATTAATTAGAAGTCAATCACCTGAAATTGGAATAGTCATAGTATCAGCGTATGATGACTGGACTTATATACAAGATTTAATTGGTGACGATCCTATTGCTAAAGCCTATATTTTAAAAAGCTCTCTAGATGATATTGGAGAATTGATTAGAACTGTAAGCTTGGTTCAGCAGAGATATTTTGTGCTAGATAAGGTTTTGGTGGAAAAGCTAATCGGTTATTACAATAGACATTCAGATTCCTCTTCTAGTAATTTTTCTGATCGACAGTTGGAAATTATTTCATTAAATTGCAATGGAATGGATTTGAATGAAATTTCAAATGAGCTAGATATCCCATTAAATCAATTAGAAAAAGAATTGCAGATTGTAGCAGAATCTCTAGGAATAGAGATCTCAGAAAATTTACAACCTAGTGTAGGTGTAGCCTTTTTAGATCACTGTGTGAATTTATACAATCAATCATCAATATAATAGGTGAATTGATTGGAAACTATAAATTCACTGGATGAACCGATATTTTCACAAACTGAAATGCAAGATTTAGTTTCATCTCTACATGATTATGGGAGTGAAGTAGTAGTCCAAGCAGATCATACAATAGTGGATTATGGCGAAATTTCTACTAGTATGGATTTATTAACTTCAGGTGAAGCTCTAGTTGAGATAAATGTTAATGATCAATGGATTACTGTTGCTTGGATTAAACCAGGGTCAATTATTGGTGAAATAGCTTTTTTGGATTCAAATCCTAGAACTGCTAGGGTGATTGCTCGAACTAAATGTTCGCTTTTTAGGATTTCTAGAGAATCTTTTGAGAAATTATCTATAGATCGACCTGAAATATCCCAGAATTTTTTAAAAAGAATTGCACAGATTCTTGCTTATAGACTTCGTAGAATCGAACAATTTGATGCTATAGAACAAGGTCGGGAAGACATGAGAAAAGAATTGGCTGCTGATCTACATGATCAAACCATGAGTGAATTAAGCGCAATTCTCATGAATTTGGGATTAATGAAATATACATTAAGCTCAGATTCAGAGTTGTTAAATCAAGTTGATGAAATTGTGAGTATGGTTAAAAATGCAGATCAAAATCTTAGGCAATTAGTCAAAGAAAAAGGACACGATGATTTAGCTTTAACAGGATTAGATAGTGCTATAGTTGCTTTTCTACAGAATATTGACCTAAATCCAACAAAAGGTGACACAGAAATTGTTTTTAAATCAAATTTAGGTAAAGATCAGTTGCCTGGACCTGTTTCTAAAGATATTTTCCATATTGTGAGACAAGCATTATTGAATTCTTTGAAACATGCAAATGCTCTCAAGGTGATAATTTCAATTATTTGGAATGAAAATCGTATAAATTTTGAAATTGTAGATGATGGAATGGGATTTGAAGAGGATAATATTTCAAATGTGCCACAGGCAGGTCATTTTGGATTATTAAATTTGAAACTTAGAGCTGAAAGAATTGGAGGGAATGTAGAAGTGAATTCTCAATTGGGAGTTGGTACTTCAGTCATTGGCAGTATTCCAATTTCGAGAAATTCTGACAAATTAAATCCAGAAATTATTGAAAGAAAATATTAAATATTCCTATATACACAATTGTTGTTATTACTAGATAAAACCCTAAAGGAATTTGGTTAGTAGAATTTTTCATCACAAGGCTTAATATAGACATAAGTAAACCTCCCAAAAGAACTAAAATTACCATTGGAAATCCTACAATTAATCCGATTAAACCGGCTAATTTTACATCTCCTCCACCAAGAACTTGTTTTGGTATTAGGTAAACAATTAGGAAAATTGTGAATCCTAAAACTGCTCCCAAAAGATGAACTAATAACGATTCAATGTTTAAGGATAATTGACTTTGTTTATAATCAATTCCTACAAATAATAACGATGCTATAAATAATAAAATAGTAATATTGTTGGGTATTTTTTTCGATGAAAAATCGAATGCCCCCAATAATATCAATCCAGAAATTATTATTGATAGTTCTCCAAATAAATATATAGATTCATAAAATGAACTGCTTGAGTTGATAGATAGAATTAATGAGAATAAAACTCCCCCAAATATAGAGAGAAATTTTATATGTTTAGATTGATTGTTTAATAGCATGTAGTCGATCTTCTATATCAGATCTTTTATACCCTAATGATTCTGCTACATCAAAGTCTAACGTGGCTGCTTGATTAGCCCCTATTTGTATTTTGGCAATACCTCTTACTACATATGCTTCGGGAAGGTGTGGGTTGATTTCAACTGCTCTAGTGCTCTCACTAATACTTTTATTGAAATCTCTCATATAATTGTATGCTACAGCTCTATTAGAGTATCCGTAAGAATTCTGTGGTTCTATGTTTAATGCTTTATCAAAATCTTTGAGAGCAGCTTCAAATTGCCTGATTTCCATAAATATAACCCCTCTGTTGTTATAAGCGGCAGCTAGATTATGGTGAAGTTTTAGAGCTGAGTTATAGTCTTGAAGAGCAGACTGGAAATCTTTCATTTTTCTATTTGCCATCCCTCGTGCGTTATATGCACCAGCGTATGATGGATTTAGTATCAGTGCGTCACTAAAATCTTTAATTGCAGCAGAGAAATCCCCATGTTTCATGTGTACATTACCAGTTTTTAATAGCATGAAAGCAGGATGATTTGTAGGAAGATTTTGTGAGAATGTTGTACTAGGTGCTTGGGTTGGGTTGATTGAATTGGATTTTGATTGAGTTTGAGATTGGTTTGAAACCCTATACCCTTCTCTTTCTAAAATGTTTTTCGCTATTTCCAAAGTCATTTCTTTTGGTACGGAATCATTACTGGGTACGGGTAAATTAGTTGATGGTGAAGAATTCATGATTGTCTCTGAGATATGTGAAGAGTTTTCTCTTTCCTTATCCTTAGCTAATTTCCATACTAAAATCACCAACGAGCTTACTGCAGCCATTATTAACATCAATGACAATGCAAACACTACAAAATCTATTAAAGTGGCTAAATTAGAAAACATAAATTAAATCTATTTGTTAAATTTTTCCCCTATTATAACAATCCAGTACATAATAAGATTAATTTAATATTCTATAAATACTTTAATCGGAAAAATTAATGCCAAAAGATAGATTTATTACTGAATTATATGGGTCTACAGATGTTGGTCTTGTAAGAGATCATAATGAAGATTTTTATTTTATTCATGAATCTAATGTTCAAAAAGACTATTCTTTATTAATTGTTGCCGATGGCATGGGAGGTCATCAGGCAGGTGAAGTTGCGAGTGAGCTATCAGTTACATGTTTTGTTGAGGAATTTGACAAACTAGAACTTAAAAAAGTTTCTAATATCGAGAAACATCTTTCTGACTCATTAAAAAATGCAAATTCTCAAGTGTTTGATAAGTCTAAAGAAACAGAAACTTTAGGTATGGGCACAACATTTACATCAGTACTGTTTTATGACAATAGATTGTTTTTTGCTCATGTAGGAGATAGTAGAGCATATCTTTTACGAAAAAATAAAATGATTCAAATTACTCAAGATCACAGCTGGGTTGCTGAGCAAGTGGCACTGGGAATTATTAAGCCAGAAGACGCTATTAATCATCCTAGAAATAATATAATCACAAGGGCAATTGGATTGAATTCTTCTGTAGAAGTAGATGTTAGCTCAATGAAAGTTTATAAAGGAGATATTCTATTACTTTGTTCTGATGGTTTGTCTGGTTTGGTATCTGATAAATCAATAGAAGAAATAATATCTATTAATGATTTTCAAAAAATACCAGATAAATTAATTGAAATAGCCAATCAGAATGGGGGCACAGATAATATTACTGTTTTGGTTGGAATGGTTACATCTGGTATTAATTACAATACTAAAAATGGTTTTTTATCTAAATTATTTAAGATTTAGATTTAAACTTTTTCTGAAACTGCCTGTAACACAGCTTCAGTTCTAGATGAAACTTCTAATTTAGAAAAAATTCTATTGAAATGACCTTCTACAGTTCTTACACTGATTCCCATTTCAACAGATATATCTTTGTTTCTTAAACCATTACATGCTAATTCTAATGTTTCTTTTTCGCGGTCTGTGAGAGACTTTATTCCTACAATATCATTGTTATTAGATTGTCTTTGTCGCCATAGCTTTGCTACTAGAGTAGCTATTGCAGGATCTAAAACAATTTCTCCTTCAGCTACACCTTTAACGCTATCAATCAGATTGGATGGTTCAATAGTTTTAAGTACGTAGCCATTGGCTCCCTCGCCAATAGCATCTAGAATGTATTCAGGATCATCGTAATTCGTTAAAACTAAGCATTTTGTTGGTGAGCTGATTTCATTTAATTCTCTAACAATCTCTATTCCTGTTTTACCCGGCATTTTAATGTCTAGCACTGCTACATCTGGGGACAGATTGTTTATTAATGAAATGGCGTCTAATCCATTGGTTGCTTCTCCAATAATTTCAAATTGAGAATCTAAATTCAATACTTTAATTATTCCAGC
Source organism: SAR202 cluster bacterium (assembly GCA_022447825.1). Lineage (GTDB taxonomy): Bacteria > Chloroflexota > Dehalococcoidia > Lucifugimonadales > UBA826 > AG-426-M11. The sequence continues at coordinate 64 of JAKUTY010000030.1, read as the reverse complement.
CCTAAAAATTGCATGATCATCTGCAATGACAATTTTGATTACTTCAGAAACATTTTCCATAGTA
>JAKUTY010000003.1 GCA_022447825.1 SAR202 cluster bacterium | reverse complement strand
CTAAGAGCAGAAGCTAGATTGGTAGGGGAGCCACAAATAATTGAACCATCTCTATCTGCCGCAAGTTCTCGGTACCTAGATAGAGTGCTGATTAAAATTTGACTGAAAAAATAAATAATAATTACTCCTACATATGCAGCCATCATCATTGCCGCTGCCTGCCCTCCACCTTCACGCCTATTTCCACCAAAACCACCAAATAGGCTCATCCAAAAAAGCATTTGCATGAGATACCCAGCTATCACTACAATTAAACTCGCCCAAGTCATAACCATGACATCTCTGTTTTTAATATGTGCTAATTCGTGTCCTAGAACAGCTTCTAATTCATCATTAGTGAGTTTTTTCATTAACCCTGTAGTTACAGCCACTGTGGCATGTTTTGGGCTTCTACCAGTAGCAAATGCATTAGGTGCTTCCATATCCATTACTGCTATATTACGAGGCTTTGGTATCCCTGCTGTATTGGAAAGTCGTTCTATTGTTTGATGAAGGAATGGTTCTTCTTCTGCAGAAACGACTTTGGCCCTAGTAGTTTTAAGAACTAATTTGTCAGACATGTAGTACTGGAAAAATACCATACCCACTCCAAAAATTAACACGAAAAATATTGGGATTCCTGTGAATAACAAAAGGCTGAATAAAGCCATATAGGCTAATAAGAGTAAAAAGCCTGTTAGGATCATCCTAAATGTTAATTGATAATCAGTTCCTATAATTTTTTTATTGTCTAACATTGTTTAAACCATCAGTAGATTGATAATATGATTCATTATAACCCTAAGGATGAAATTATTTGAACTGGACAACTGTTGGCCATAAAAAGGCTATTCAAGGAGTTTATCAAGCTTATTTGGCAAATAGGTTATCTCATGCTTATTTGATTATAGGGAATGAAAATGTTGGCAAAACTACTTTAAGTTTAGATATAGCAAAATTAGTTAATTGCACAAGTGAAAATAAGCCGTGCTCGGACTGCCGAAATTGTAAAAGAATTGATTCAAACTCTCACACTGATGTTTCATTAATAGATATTTTTTCAGAAAAAAATTCAGCTACATCTGGTATAGATGAATTAAGAGAAGCCTTTATTGCAAAAACTAACCGCAAGCCGTTTGAAGGTTCGTGTCGAGTATTTATTCTTCAGTCTATTGATAATATGAGAGTTGAACAATCTAATATTCTTTTAAAAACTTTAGAGGAACCTCCAGAAGATACTATAGTAATTTTGTTGGCTGAAAATATTAATTCAGTTTTAGAAACTATTCGTTCTAGATGTCAGTTAATTTTTCTTGATCCTTTGCAAGAATCAGAAGTTTTAGAATATTTAAATACTCAATTTTCTATAGATGACCAAGTGATGTTAAAAAATATTACAAAACTATCTCAAGGAAGATTAGGTAGAGCTATTAAAATGATAAATGATCCAAGAGAGGTAGATTATTTAAATGAAATAATGGCAGGGTTTTTAGAGATTTTTCATTTTTCATTAATTGAAAAATTCGATTTTTCTCAGTCAGTTGCACTAAAACTACAAAAAAATCGTACTAAAACTATAAATGAAATTAACCTTTGGTTATCGTGTTTAAGAGATTTATTGTTAATTAAGTCAGGTTTTGAAAATGATATTTACTCAGAAGATTACGTGAAAATATCAAATGATTTATCTTTTGATGAGATATTTAATACAGGAAAGGCTATCGAAGAAACTTTAGCTTTATTAGACCTAAATATCAATCCTAGACTTACATTGGATAATTTTATGTTGAGAGTACATCACGTCAATTAACTTGCATTGCTCCATGGTATAAAGGGCATCCAGTCATCTTCTAGTTTCCGGTGATAGAACATGTAATAGGGGTTAGGCTTAGGCTCTGAGGGAATAGAAATCAATTGCATCTTACATTCTTCTAATAACTTTTCTGCTTTTTGATGATTACATGAAACACATGCACTAACGACATTGTTCCATGTATGTTTCCCACCCTTACTACGGGGAATAATGTGATCTATCGTCAAATTTTTCGTGGATTTACCACAGTATTGGCAAGTGAAATTATCTCTGTAAAATAATGCTTGCCTAGATAGCCTTCTGTTGACAACTGGTTTTTTAACCATGTAATACAGTCTGACAACTGAAGGCATAGGGAATTCGCTGGAGGAACTTTGTATTTGGAATTCTCCCTCTACAATAATTTCTGCTTTACCCCGCCACATTAGTCCCATTGCTCTTTTAGCAGTACATATATTTAAGGGTTGATAATTTTGGTTTAAAACTAATACAGGTGAGTCTATAGACCGAGAAGTCTGACTATTCAACATCATCTAATTTTGAATCTAAAATTTCAATAGTAGCTAAAAAATCACCCGGTATTTCTATAGGATTTAATTCCATTATAAAAATTATTATCGGAACAGCTGAAGATTCAAGCAATGTACTTTCAATACCAGATTGAGTATCAAATATTGAGGCTGTAATTTCACCGGTTTCTATGATTTCAGTTTTTTCAATGTTTTCGGAAATATCCTCTATCAGAGTGAAGTCATAGGTGATTCTAGCTAATCCTGAGATTAAAATACAACTAATAGATACACCTAAAACTAATCCTAATATTGCTCCAATTAACCTGTTTAATCCAAGAGTTAATAAATCGATAATAGTATTTGCAGGCTTAAGTAATTTTAAAATAGATCTAGTTGTTACTACTGATGCTCCCACAACAAAAATATACGACAAAGTTGTAATTAATGAATCTAGACTTTCGTCATCAACAAACTCTCCGACTATTGGAGCAACTTGACCTGCAACAGCCCAACCAATTAGAAGCCCAACTACATATACGCCTGTTGCAAATAGACCAGTTTTAACTCCCCAATATATGGAAAGTAGAATTAAAACAATTATGGCTATATCAATTAAATTCATATTCAAAAACACTAAAAAGACGAGATTTTTTGTTTTCTAAGAACTTCAGTTTAGCATATGAAATCATAGTCACAACCTTTTTTTACTTGAATTAGGTTTTATTTGGGGGTATCTACTGGGACAGGGTTTATTAGTCCTTCGGCTAAAGATATAGGAATTAAATCGTCTAATTCATCTAGAGTCCATTTACCATTTTTATGAATACTTTTAATAACGTGTCTAGGGGAATAAAGAGATAAAGCCCAGCCGCTTGTTCCTATGACTTGTCCCGTAATACCATCTGCCGCTTCAGTACATAAGTACACTACCTTTGGAGCGTTATTTGCGGGGTCGCGGTATTCTTCAGGTGGTTGGCTTCTATCTCTTTGGACGTCTAATCCTACTGCTTCTCTTTGTTGTTGACGAAGGTCAGTAGTACTTTGAGGAACAGTGTCTGTCATTCTAGTGGAACCACCAGGATATACTGCGTTAACCATAATATTGTATGGTTCTAATTCTTTAGAAATAGCTCTAGTAAATCCAACCATTCCTTCTTTAGCTGCAGCATAATTGCCTTGTCCTGAAGCACCTAACCCGGATCCGGATGAAAATAGTACTATTCGACCATAATTTTGTTTTATCATGTGTGGTACAACATTACGAACCATATTGAATGCTCCATAAAGATGTACTTGCAAAACAGCATCCCATTCTTCTTCAGTCATATTAAAAATCATTCGATCTCTTAAAATCCCAGCAGGATGACATAAAACATCAACTCCGCCAAAATTATCAATTGCAGTTTTTACAATATTTGAGGCACTTTCAAAATCTGCAACAGAGTCAAAAGATGACACTGCTTTACCACCTTCGGCTATAATTTCTTTAACAACAAGGTCAGCTGGGGCATCAGATTCACCTGTTCCGTCTACAGCTACACCTAAGTCATTGACTACAACACTAGCACCTTCTCTAGCTAGCCATAAAGCGACTTCTCGTCCAATTCCTCTTCCTGCTCCAGTGACTATAGCTACTTTATCTAATAATCTGTCTGTCATTTTATTCTCCGTATTAAAATTGATATTTAAGAGCCTGACCCAATAATTTTAGGGAACAAGACATCCATCTCATCCATGTTGAAATTTCCCCATTTGTTTACAACTGTTTCTATTTCAGGATTTGAATAAACGTAATAACTCCCACCTCTAGCTCCGAGTACATATCCATTAATGTTTGGGGAAGCGTATGTACATAAATAGACTGCTAGAGGAGCTACATTTTCAGGATCATCTATTTCATTATTTCCATCCCATTCTTGAATTTCTGGGCTGGGCCCTATACCTGCACGTTCGTCTCTAGTAGGACTAAATACTTCAGGGACATTATATTCTTCAACCAGTCCGGCAAATAATCGGGTTTTGGCTATAGGAGAAATTGCATTTGCTGTAATTCCGTATTTACCTAGATCTTTTGCAGTAGTTCGGGTTACTCCGATAATACCCTCAGAAGCAGCTGCAAAATTTGATCTCGCAACATCTCCCAACCCAGAATCTGAGGTTAAGTTAACTATTCTCCCGCTTTTTTGTTGTCTGAATAAAATCCCTGCAAACTTAGTTGTGGTAAAAACTGATTTGGAATTATTTCTAACTACCATATCAAAATCTTTTGGAGTCATTTGATAAATCATTCGGTCAATTCTAGATCCAGCAGAATTTACTAGAATATCTATTTGCCCAAAATTATCTATAGCTGATTGAATTAAGCCTTCGCCTCCAGACATTTCTGATACATCAAGATAATTGGCTATTGCATCTCCACCCGAAGACTTTATTTCTTCCACGACTGAATCAGCTGGATCATTAGATTGTCCTGTTCCATCTACTTCTGATCCTTTGTCATTAACAATTACTTTTGCCCCTTCTTCTGCTAGTAGTTTAGATATAGCTTTACCTATACCTCTCCCACCACCAGTTACTACGGCTACTTTATTTTCTAATCTATTTCCCATAATTTCTCTCCTTATCGTTTTAAGGCTTTTGGCATTATAAAACGTTCATATATTGAAATTGCAAATTTAAATTAATATTTTTTAGACTCACGAAGTCCTATAAAGTAAATTCCTGTAGCAATTGTTGATATGGGGATGATAAATAAACTAACGAATGAATTCAAGAACAAACTATTAACTGAAGCAGGATTAATTGAAAAAATTAATGAAATTGTAGAAGTCAGTATTAGGTTTAAAATTCCTGATAAAAACAATATGCCTAATCCTGTTACAAAAGTGATCCACCATCTCTGTTGAACTAATTCCCAGGAATTGTTAATAGAATCGAAAACGTTTTTGTTTTCGATCATGATGGATGAATTCACAAACCATAAACGAACTACTAAGTAAATGAGTATTGGAATACCTACTATAAATAACACTAAAATTATTGGGATTATCAAAAGTAAAAATACTAGTAAATTAGCAGCAATTAATTTGTGAACTCTCGAAAAAACATAATTTAAACAAATTGTTGCGCTTACTTTTTCTTGACTACAAAATTGTGCAGATCCCAATAAAATTCCGCCGTTGCTTACAACACTTGAAATCCCTTGCACAATAAACAGAGGAAGTAGAGCTATTAATATGAAATTTAAATTTTCCGAAAAGAAATTTGTCATTAAAGTCCAAGTAATAGAAAAATCTTCACCCGCAAGTTCTATAGCATTAAAAAGATCCACGATGTCATTTTGGATAGTGAAAAATATTAGTAAAGATACAATTAAATTTGGTACAGACTGAATGATTGATAAGGATAAAAATGCAGGAAAATTTTGCTTGTATGCGTTTAGAGTTAATTTAACAAGCTTAGTGAATTCACCTGGAAACGGAATTAAATCATTAGACCCCTGTTCTTGATGTAAGTTTTCAGGATTCATTGATAATATTATTCTCCGTACATGTCAACTATATGTATAGGAAGTTTGAGTGTTTCAAGTTGGCCGATAAATTTTTCTTTGTCTCCCACAATTACTATTACACTTTCGTCAGGTTTAAAGTGATTCTTTGAAGATAAATTGACTTCATCTAAAGTCAGTGCTTCTATTTTTTTGATACTTTCTGAGAAATCATTATCAGGCAAATTGAATTGAACTAATTTGATTAGTTGATTAAGCATTTGATTGCTAGATTCAAATTGAGACGGGATTCCTTTTAGAAGTCCTTGCTTTGAATCTTCAAATTCTTTAGATGAAATTGGTTTTGATCCATTAATTCCATTGATTTCAAATAAGATTTCTTTGACTGACTCGAAAGTGACCTCAGTTTGAACACTGCCTCGAATTAACCATGTAGATGAATGTTGTCCCCAATCTATTGAGGAGTAAAACCCATAACTGTAACCTTTGTCTTGTCTTAAATTCATATTTACTCTACTAGAGTATTCTCCTCCAAGAACATAATTTCCAAATGCCAAAGAAAAATAATCTTGGTGATCCCTTGGTATGGTGAGATGACCAGCTCTTATGACTGATTGTGCAGAACCTGGTCTATCTATCACATAAATTCCACCTACACTATTTTTGAATTGATTTGTAGGGAATACTGGAGGTGAGATAGGATCAGAATGATTAAAAAAATCAGTAGAGAAATTAGATTCTATATGATGAAGTAATTCTGGTGATTTAATATCTCCGACAGCTATAAAAGTTGCTTTGCTTTTATGGAAAATATTTTGATTAAATTCAATCAAATCTTTTTGTTGGATATTTTTAATTGATTTCGTAGAACCTATAATCGGATGTCCATATTCAGTATTAACTCCTCCGTAAAGAATGGCCCTTGCAGCTGTCCCAGCAACTTTATTAGCGTTATCTTGGCTGCTAGTAATATCGGCTAAAATTTCTGACCTTAGTCTTTCAGTTTCTTGTTCAGGGAATATTGGATTTTGGGTGATATCTGCAAATAATTTCATTCCACTATCCAAGTTATTTTTCAAACCGTTAATTGAAAAGAAGATGTGGTTTCTAGAGACATCTTCTTTGAATCTGAACGCTAAATGCTCAATTTCCTCAGAAATTTTTTCACTGGTTCTTTTTGAGGTGCCTTCAGAAAACATTTCTGTGGCGAATTTTGCTAATCAGGGATTTTTTATAGGGTCAGAAGAAGCTCCTAGATTTGTTAGAAGACCTATGGAAACTAATGGAAGATCAGGCTTCTCTATTAATACAATATCTACATTGTTGTTTAATTTGATTCTTTGAGGCGAGGGGGGGGCAAATTCCATTCTTTTTTGTGTGACAGGCATTTTTGTTCTGTCTGATATTGGGGATGAAATTGTTAGATTTTGTTTCGGTAATACTGAAAGGGAAACTCTGTTTTCGTTTAATAATTTAGCGGCATTTGATATTTGATCGGGTGTGATTTTTTTATATCTTTCAATGTCTAAATTAATAAATCCGGGATCACCTTTCATGACATTATAATAATTGAGCTGATCGGCTTTGCCACCAAATCCGCCCACTTTTTCTAATTGTCTAATATGCATAGCTTCTATGTTATTAATTGAACGTTCCATTTCATGTTGAGATGGAGGAGAAGATATTATATTGGTAATCTCGTTAAGTATTTCTTGTTTTATCTTATCCAAAGAATCATTCGGTTTGCCTGTAGCGATAATATGGAATTCGCCACATATTTCTTGGCCATGATGGTACGCATTAATGTCGTATGCGATTTGAGAATCAATTACAAGTTTTTTTTCTAGCCGGGAACTCCTTCCCCCAGCTAAAATTATAGATAATATATCAAGTGCGGCTTGAGATTCAGTCAAATCTGGAACAGTTGGCCATGCGAGATATAATCGAGGTAATTGAACAGAGTCTTCAATTTCAATTTTAGTATCTCCATTCAAATTAGAGCTTGATGAAAGAAGTCTGTCAACAGGTTCCCCTGGTTGTAAATCACCGAAATACTTTTCTGTTAATTTAAAAACTTCTTCAGGGTTAATATCTCCTGCTATAGATAAGCTGGCATTATTGGGGTGGTAGTATCTTTTAAAGAATTCTTTAACATCTTCTAAGTTAGCATCATTTAGGTCTTTTTGTGATCCTATTACAGGCCAATTATATGGATGCGGTGAGGGGAATAAGGCTTCTTGTAATAATAAATATGCCATACCATAAGGTCTGTTTTCGTAACTTTGCCTGCGCTCATTTTTAACTACTTCTCTTTGTAGGTCAAAGCGATTTTGGTCAAGAGCATCAAGTAAAAAGCCCATTCTGTCTGATTCAAGCCACAGAGCTAACTCGAGTGAATTAGATGGAATGTCTTCCCAGTAATTTGTAGCATCATTAGAAGTTGAACCATTGATGTTTGCGCCTACTTTTTGTAATGGCTCAAAGTAATCTTTGTTATGGTTTTTAGAACCCTCGAACATAATGTGTTCAAATAAATGAGCAAACCCAGTTTTGCCGGGCTCTTCATTTTTTGATCCAACGTGATACCAAAGGTTTACTGCTGCTACCGGGATGGATTTGTCTACGTGAGTAATCACATGTAATCCATTAGGTAAAATTTTCTTCTCGAATGAAATGGAAGTCGTCATTATGTAATCTTGTTAAGGTTGACTAGGAAGTGAAATTACAGCATTTCCTATTACAAGCTTGACTCCTTCCTCATTTTCCATTGTTATATCGCATTCTAAATTATTAGATCCGCTTTCATCTTTGTCAGTGATAATGCCGCTAAATTTTAATGGGGTATTGTGCGGAACCGTTTTTCTGAAAACTACATCTAATTTTAGTAATGATACAGTCTCTGACCAACCGGTTAATAGTTGTGACATTAGGGCAATATTCATAGCGCCTGGTACGATGGCTTCAGGTAAACCCTGAGATTGTGCGACCTCTTTAGATGTGAACCTAGAAGGTTCAGTTTCAGGTCCTCTAATACTAACGAATTCAATTACAGATTCATCTGAAACCTCTCTGATAATTGGACCAATATCATCTCCAAATTCAACATCTTCAAAATATAGGGGATTATTACTCATATTACTTATTCCTTGTAACGAAAGATTCGTTAACTAACGCTACTATGTCGTTATTTTGATTTTTAAATTGTGTTTGCCAAACAGCAAAAACCATTTTTCCTGATCTGCCTGTCTTGGAGTACACATGGTCAAGTTTTGTAGTTGCAGTCAATTTGTCCCCAGGTCGAATTTCTGATTTTGATTCTATGGATTGGCCAGCAAAAAAACTAACGTCTCCAAATTCTAGTTTAATGTCGGGGCGAGAACCCCCTACGAACAAATTGCAAATTGTTGGGGGAGCAATAATTTCTACTTGTTCATCATTTCCTAGGTATCTTGGATGAGTTTCTCCAGTTGATTTGGCAAATTCAGTTATCATTTTTAAAGAAACTTCATATGTGCCAATTTCATTCTCTTTGCCTAATAGTGTTCGATCATAAACAATTCCGTCATCAGTAGTCATCATACTTCCTTAAATTTTATTCATTCTTACTGCTTTAAATGAGCCAGATCTGAGAGCAGCAACTAGCTCGACTTCATTTGATATATTCGCTTCAAATTCAGTCATACATGTACCAATAGCGCTGACTATGTGAGCGTCACTTCCCCCTGTCCCGTTAAAGCCTTTCGATTGTATCAGTTCTTCAGCTTTTTCTCCTTCACCAGGGCGATTTGATCCGTTTAGACGTTCTGCAGTTTTGACAGTTTCAAAACCTTTAACGCCATTATCGAGATAATGGGCAAAACCTATTCCAGCTCGGCCTGGGTGAGCCGGAAAAGCTATAGCTCCATAGGTATCACAAACATCTACTAGTTTTTGCGCACTCATTGTCACGTCTGCAAAATTTATGATTGATGAGATTTTTTCATTGATGCCATAAACTAAAAAATGACCTGTGTCAGTATCTAGTTCTGCCCCTTTGAGTATTGTGATTCCGTTCTCACTTGAAATTGAATCATAATTTACATCATGATTAAATTGTCTATGATCAGTAACTACAAAACCATCAATATGATTGCCTTTTTTGCGAAGTATATTGATCCACTTAACGTATTGCTCAATTGATGCACGTGAGTCATCTGAAGCTGTTGAATGAGTATGAAGGTCTAGTAACATGGTTCTGAATAGTAAAATATGGTATTTGTATAGTCAAGATAATTTAATCAAAATATGTTGAGGTTTGACGATGGATTTAAAAATTCAAAATAAAAATGCTCTGATAACTGGTGGAAGTAGAGGATTAGGTAAAGCAGCAGCCATTCATCTAGCAAATGAGGGTGTAAATATAGGTGTTTGTGGTAGATCAGAAGAAGATTTAAATTTGACTATTAATGAATTAGAAAATTATGGGGTCAAAGCATTTAAATTTATATGTGATGTTTCTGAATTAGAAACTATCAATTCGATGTACCAATATTTTGTAGCAGAAATGGGTGAAATTGATATTTTAGTAAATAATGTTGGTGGTACTCGGTCAAGAGAAAATCTTGAAAAAACATCAACACAAGATTTTAAGTCTACTTTTGATTTAAATTTATTTTCAGGTTTTGAATTGATGAAAATGGTTACTCCAAATATGAAAAAAAATCAGTGGGGGAGAATTATTAATATTGCTTCTATTTGGGGAAGAGAATATGGAGGCAATATTTCTTATATGTCTTCTAAGGCAGCATTAATCGCTGCTACAAAACATGCAGCAGTTTCTTTGGCAAGTCAAGGTATTACTGTGAATTCTATAGCTCCGGGGTCAATAGAACATCCAGGTGGAAGTTGGGAGAGATTTAAAAATCAAAACTCCGAAGAAGTGGTTAGTGATTTTATTGCTAATAATTTACCCATGGGGAAATTTGGTTGGCCTGAATCGTTTGGAACTTTAGTTGCTTATTTAAGTTCAGAGGGTGCAGGTTTAATTACTGGGTCTTGTGTTGTTATAGATGGTGGTCAAAGTATTTCTATGATTTAGAAAGTTGGTGTCTAGGGTTTTTGTGATTTAAAACTTCAGGATTCACTAGATTATCTGGCATTTGTCCATTCATTACTTTTACTACTTCCATTGCACCTCGCTGTTCTAGCTCTAGTGTGCTTTCTTGTGAGAAAAAAGCGGTATGAGGAGTCACAATGAAGTTTTCTAATTTGAATAAAGGATTTGTAATGCTTGGAATGTTTTCAATCATTACATCTAGCCCTGCTCCAGAAATCTGATTTTGAGTCAAGGCTTTATATAAAGCTTTTTCATCGATTAGAGCGCCTCGAGCACAATTAATTATGAATGCATCTTTTTTCATTAAATTAAATTGGTCAGCTCCAATCATTTTATGGGTGGAATTATTTGAGGGAGCATGCAAAGTTATGAAATCTGAATTCGTTAGAAGTTGATTTAATTCAACATATTTAATTTCATTATTGGTGTTTTGATGATTATTAGGGTCGTATACTATAACTTTTAATCCAAATACTTTAGCTTTGTTGGCAACAGATTTCCCAATTCGACCAAATCCTATAATTCCTAAAGTTTTTCCTCGAAGTCGCATTATTCGCATATTTAATTTCATAGATCCCCACCCCGAACTTTTGACAGAATCATTTAGCTGAATTAACTTTCTGTTCCAACTAAGAAGTAATGCGAATACATGGTCAGAAACTTCGTCTATACAATAATCAGGAACATATGTGACAGCTATTCCAGATTCAGTAGCTTTTTCTATGTCAATATTATCTACCCCTACACCAAATCTTCCTATGGCAACACATTTTTTTGCAGATTCAATTACCTTACTATTAACATGAGCAAAACAAGTGAGAATCGCATCAGATTGTTTCGCTAAATCTATAAGAGTTTTTTCATCTGTTGATGGTGCAATTATTACTTTAGCCCCTGCTTCTTCCAGTATTTTTTTTTCTGGTTCAATTGATGGCCAAGCGTAATCTGTTATGAGTACATTCCAAGTCATATATCCCTCTGTTATGTGAAATTTGTAGGCATTGCTTTGAACATACACCCCTCAACAAATATTTCAAAAAAATCTGGGGTTGTTTCTAGTTCTATATGTTGTATATTCGAGCAAATTTTTTCTATACGTTCTCTTAACTCCGTAGATTTCAACATTAAAGTGGCTCCCTCTAAGGAGGCATTGCCAACTTTTTTTATTTTTTCTTTTGGAAAGTTAGCAATAAAACCTATATCTATAGCATTTTGAGAGTTGATGTAGTTAGCAAATCCTCCAGCAAGATATAAATAATCTAGTGAATCGACTGATTTCCCAAATTTACGAAGTGTAATATATTGACCACAATAATTAGCAGATTTTGCTTGGGCTAATGAGCTTATTTCAGCTTTTGAAATTGTCATTTTGTTTGATGAATCAAATTCAAATTCCTGTTTGTTATCAGATAATACTCCTAAATCGTTCATCAAATTAGATTTTCTTAATTCAGCAAGTAAATCTACCAAACCTGAACCACAAATTCCTTCCACAGGTTGATTACCTATAGTACTAGATATTACTGTTCCATTCTCGATTTCTATTTTTTCTACGGCTCCTTCATATCCAGGCATACCGTATTTGACTTCGCCGCCCTCAAACGCAGGTCCTGCAGGACATGATGCTGCAAACATTTGAGATTTATTCCCTATAACCACCTCAGTGTTTGTGCCTACATCAACTAACATTATGTTTGAATCGCTTTCATCAATTTGAATAGTTAAAAGGTCTGCAGCAATGTCAGAGCCTATATGTGAGCTAATTAATGGACCGCTATAAACTTTAGCTTTAGGGAAAATTCTTATACCTAATTTTTCTGCAGATTCTTCAAGGGCTGTATTTTTACGGTTATTATTTTCAAAATCTGTTTGAACTCTAGACTTGTAAGGTTTTTGTCCTACAGGCTCAACATCGATTCCAAATAATATGTCTCTCATAGTCGTATTTCCAACTAAGACACAATCATAAATTTGTCTTCTGTGAGCATTAATACTTTTGCACATTTCTCCAATTTCAAAATTAATCGAAGCTATAAGTACATTTTTTAATTCCCCATGATTTTGTCCACTATCGTATGAAATTCTATTCATTACATCAGATCCGCCAAAACGTTGAGGATTTTCAAAAGATGAAGTAATTAGCGGTTCCATTTTTTCTAGATCTAAGATTTTAAGAACTATAGTGGTTGTTCCGATATCACCTGATAGACCTAAAATTTGTCCTCTGTAAATATCAGAGTCGATTTCATCAATAAAAACTCTTCCATTTTTTGTGATGACTTTAGGGGAAGCTTCAATATCTCTTGAGATTGATTGTGTAAGAATTCTTGGTTGTCTTCTCAATGTAGAAAACTCAACGACTGAATCTAATTCTTCAACCACTGCTTGACAGGCTAATCTATAACCTTCCTTCAGAAAATCTTCTGATTGGGAAAGGGGACTTAATGCGTCTTTTCCGTTTTTGATTTCAACTATACATTCATGACAGGATCCGTTTCTGCGACAAGCAGTTGGGACACGTATTTTAAGAAAGTCTGCATAATCAAAAATTGTTTTGTTAGGTAGAGATTCATGTTTATAGCCATCAGAGAATACTGGAGACATCTTATGAGTCCCATGCAGATCTATAATCTAAATTATCACTACCTATACATAAATAAAGATCGTCTACGACATCTGTACGTTTTTGGTTCCTGCATCCAAACTTTGCAGTGCATCTATCAGACATATTTTTATAGGGACATCTCCATTTAGATATTTCTGTTACATTTGAAGAAATTTCTCTAAAAATGGAATCTAGTTTTGAAATGCTTTGAGAGTATTTCTCTTTATCAATTTGAGACATTTAATTCTCATTCGCTACAAATTGTTTTGCTAGGTCAACGCATGAAATTGCATCTTTACCGAAACCATCTGCGCCCATTTCATCTGCAAACTCTTGAGATAATGGAGCCCCACCCACCATAATTTTTACAAGGTCTCTCATTTCTATGTCTTCAAACGAAGTGATGGTTTTTCCCATATTAGGCATTGTTGTAGTTAATAAAGCAGACATTCCTAATATTTCAGCGTTATGTTCTTCAACCGCCTCTATGAATTCTTCTGAAGAAGTGTCAACCCCTAAATCAATTACTGTAAACCCAGCGCCTCTAAGCATCATGATGCAAAGATTTTTGCCTATATCATGTAGATCCCCTTTGACGGTGCCCATTATTACTTTACCTATGGGTTCAATTCCTGAAGCAGACAGTATTGGTTCAATATATACCATTCCAGCCTTCATTGCTCTTGCAGCAACTAGTACTTCAGGAACAAAAATCAGGTTGTCACGAAACTTGATTCCTACTATAGCCATTCCTGCTATTAAGCCCTCGTCCAAAATAGTGTTGGCATCAAATCCATTATCAAGAGCTTGTTTAGTTAACTCGTCAACTGCTGTATTGTTTCCTTGAATTAAATTAACAGAAATTTCTTGCATTAAAATATCAGCATGATCCCATAATTTCCTAATGTGATCTCTTTCTTGTGAATTTTCAATATTGTTTAATTCACTTTCTAATGTTTCGTTAGTAATAGGCATAGAGACTCTTTTCTAAAATAAATGTAATTATACGATGATTTTTTGTTAATAATTATTATTTTTTTGTGTCCATTCTATAATTGCTTCAGGAATGGCCATTAAATTTTGAATTTTTGTAGACAATGGGACAGCACATTCTGGCCCGATCATTTGTACCCCCGCATCTAAGCATTTGAAAACTTCTTGTTTTACAGATATTGGGTCTTTAGCGTATAAAGTTTCTGGATTATTTATATTGCCAACTAATTTTATCTTACCGTTCACAGCGCTCATAGATTCAAAAGGGTCATTTTTTGAGTCGAAATGAAAAGCGGACATTCCTGTTTCAGAAATATATTGCATTCTATCTATAGTTTGGCCACAAATATGTAAAATTAGAGGTACAGGCAAGGCGTCTACCATTTCTTCATGAATTTCTTGTAGGAATCTTTTGTAATACATGCCACTTACCAAATCACCAGTTGCGTGGTCAGGAAATGTTAGGGCATCTGCACCAGCATCTATTTGAGCCTCGCCAAATAAAACAGAAATCTCTTTCAGTTTTTCTAGACATTTGTTGGTTTCTTCTGGATTGTCTATAGTACCCAATAAAAAGTTTTCTACCCCAAATACATGGTAAGCTAAAGTCCATGGTCCCATAGTTTTTCCAATAATGGCTACAGAATTTCCGAATTCTTGCTTTAGAATTTTTATAGAATCTGTAATAGCTCTAACATCTCTATGTGATAAGAAATTTTTAGGAATTTTGATATCAGATGACGAATTCCAAATAGGATTAGCCATTCTGACAGTAGGCCAATTGTCTTTTTCTTCCCATTGCATTTCACAGCCTAAAGCTGATGATTCTTGGATAATACTGAAATATGGTGAAATAGAATCAAAACCTAATTCGGTATGGCCAGTTGCAGAAAGTCTAGCTGCTAATTCAGGATCCTGACATGCCTGTGGAAAAGGTGCATCGACAAAATCCATTAATTCAACAGTAGCTATGTTTGTAGGATTTACTGCTGGAGTTCTATCAACAGGCAGCCCGGTAAGTGCGTTCATGACTCTTTCTTTTGGTGACAGAGAGGAATTCATGTTTATACCCTATTTATGTTTGGCTGAATCCTAATGTGTTAGTAGTCATTTGTCCACGTTGAGCTTCAGCCTCTAACATGGCGTCTATACTTGTTAAGTTTCTAGAATAAGGTAATAGCATTTTCATTAGTTTGTCATGTTTTTGTCCACAAGAGAACGACAAGTGATTGTTCTCATTTAAATTTAGTCCCCCGTATTTTACAAACCCCGCATTTATCATTCTCAGTCTAATTTTTGATTTTGTATCATCAGAATTTAATTTAACTTGATATCCTTCATCACTTTTAAGGACTGTAATTAGAAATTCCGATTTCGAATCTTTAATTTGTAGATTTTGGTCATTAAATTTAAAATCAGGGGGCTTGGCAACTACTTGTGCAAATAAAAATTTTAAAGGTTTTGTGTGATTGTCGCCACATTCAAAAAACAATTGATTATGTGAATTTTCAGCCAATTTTAACCCTAATAAATTTTCAAATTGCTGACATATAGACTGGATTCTAATTTTGGTTTTTGGTAAATGGCTAAAAGACCAAATAGTGTAATTTGAGTCTTTTAAATACAATCCTATTGAAATGTCATTGAATTGTTTGTCTATTGGAAATAGCGAAATGCAATCTCCAAAATAATTTGTTATTTCTGCTGGAGAAGGATTAAATTGTTTATTTATTGATTGCATTAAACAAAGCCTTAATATGTTCAGGGCTAGTTCCGCAACACCCGCCAACAATATTTACCCCTACTTCTATAAGTTTCATGAATTGTTCTGCCATATATTCAGGACTTTCAGGATAAAGAATTTCTCCTGAAACTAAAGATGGTATCCCAGCATTACAATGGACAATCATAGGTCGATCTGTAGATTCTCGCATTTTGGATGAGATTTCTATCATATTTTCAATCCCATTTCCACAATTTGCTCCAATAATTTGTGCTCCAGATTGCTGTAAACGCTTTGCAGCATCTTCGGGTGTAACTCCCATCATTGTAAAAAATCCCTTGGGCCCCTTATCAAAAGTCATGGAAGCCATAGCTAGCATATTGGTGTTTTCTCTAACTGCATTTATTGCTATTGATGTTTCGTCAATATCTAGCATTGTTTCTATAACTACACAGTCTGCTCCGCCTTCTTCTAAAGCCAAAGCTTGATTTTTGAATGAGTCATACATTTCCTGATTTGAGACTGTACCCAAAGGTTCTAAGAATTCACCAGTTGGGCCCAATGATCCACACACAAATCCGTGTTTAGGTGCTTGGCTTTTTGCATGTTGAGCTGCTAATTTGTTGAATTTGAAAACATATTCCTCAAATCCATAATGTTTTTGTCTGAAAACAGATCCTCCAAATGAGTTTGTTAATACCATGTCTGATCCCGCTTCAAAATATTCTCTAGCCATTTTTTTTATTACTTCGGGGTTGGAATCGTTAAACTCTTCAGGGCATCCTCCGGGTTCTAATCCGTTTTTTTGTAAATATGTTCCTGTTCCTCCATCAGATATGATAGTCTCTCCTTGACTGATCCTGTTTAAAAGCTCTTGAGATTTATTCGATAGGGTTTTCATCATTTATCCATTTTTCAATTGAACCAGGTGATTCATTTCTTGTTCCATTTTTAATCTGATCTCTGATTTGTGCGACAAAGTTATCTGGCATTCCTTGGTTGTAGTATTTGGTTAGCTTATCAATAGCAACTTCTAATGTCATATTACTTTTTGATTCTTTCCATTGCCAACCATCCAAATATTCATCAGTTCCCATACTTCCGTCAAACATTGCAATCGAATCTGCAGCTTGCTGAAATCTTGCATCTAATTCAACGGAATATTTTTTGGTTGAATCTTCTACTAAAATTTGAATAGGAATTTCTTTCCAGTACATTATTTTAATTTTTATCATATCTTTTACATCTTCTCAGGCGCTGAAATACCCATCAAATTTAAACACTTTTTTAATACTATTCTTGTGGCATCAACTAATTGGAGTCTTGCATTCATAAGTTCGGTTTCCTTAGGATCTTCTGAAATAACTCGGCAATGTTGATAAAACGCATGGAATTCAGATGCTAGGTCAGTGGAGTAATGAGCAAGATGGTGAGGTTCTAGATTTTTGATCACGACTTCTATTACATCGTATAAATCTAGCATTTTGTGGATCAATGAAATTTCAAAACTGGAGTTCAATGAAGATAAGTTTGATGGATTCAAATCCATTTCAAGATTTTTGGCATTTTCAAGTATGCTACAGGTTCTAGCATGGGCATATTGCACGGAATAAACAGGATTTTCAGAAGATTGAGATGTAGCTAAATCTAAATCAAATTCTAATTGGCTATCATGAGATCTATACAAAAACATAAATCTGCAGGCATCTGCACCAATCTCCTCAACTAAATCATTAAGAGGTATTGCTGTACCTAATCTTTTGGATAGTTTTTCGGAAATTTCACCTTTTTTGAACCGAACCATTTGAACAAGAATGAATTTTAAGTTTTTTGTATCTATATTCAATGCGGATAATGCTGAATTTAGCCTTGGTATTTGTCCTTGATGATCGGCCCCCCAAACGTTGATGACTTGATGGAATTTTCTGATTAAAAATTTATCAAAATGGTACGCAATATCTGTAGCAAAATAAGTTGGAGTAGCGTCACTTCTTAAAATTACATTATCTTTATCCTCGCCAAGTTTAGTTGTTTGTAGCCACTTTGCCCCATCTCTGTTTATTAAAAGATTTTGTTTTTCAAATTCTTCTAAACACTTTTTAAATTGCCCATCATTAAACAAACTTTTTTCACTAAACCAATTATCGAAACGTATATCTAATTGATCAAGAGAATGAGAGATTTTGCTGATAATTAAATTATGAGCTAACGATGAAAGTTCATTGTCAAGATTTGGGTCAAGAAATTTATCAGAATGATCATCTTTGATTTGTTTTGCTATTTCTATGATGTCTTCCCCTGAGTACGAGTCTTCAGGTAAGTCTACGTTGATATTAAATAATTGTTGATATCTGATTTTTACTGATTGGTTAAATTTATCAATTTGTTTACCTGAATCATTAAGGTAATATTCATCGAGAACATTGAAGCCGTTATTGCTTAAAACATTGGAAATTGTATTTCCTATTATGGCACCCCTAGCATGTCCGATATGTAAAATGCCAGTTGGGTTTACACTGACGTATTCTACTTGGATTTTCGAATCTTTTCCTATGTTGGAATCACCAAATGTAAAAGAGGCTTCCCTGATTTGATTCACTTGAGATTGTATCCATTGTTTGTTGATGATTAGATTTATAAAACCAGGTTGGGTGACTTCTAATCTTTCAATTAAATTGCTAGTATCTATATAGTCTGAGATTGATTCAGCTGCTTGCATTGGTGAAACTGAATATTCTTTAGAAACCTGAAAAGCTATATTTGTAGCAAAGTCGCCATGATCTGAATTTTTGGGCCTTTCAATATTTATATAAAATTTTTTAGATAGTTCTTTGTTTTGAGTGGCAATGAATTTATCTAACGCTGTTTTGATTTGGTTTTCTAATGTGACAACTATATTTTCCAATTTTTGCTCATTTAATAATGGTAATAGGAAATTCGGAAGTCTTTTTATTTACATTTCCTACTATTGTGATATCTTGATTTTTTATTTCACATTCTTTAATAAATTCATTAAGCTTCTCTTGAGCTACAGATATTAGTAGTCCTCCAGAAGTTTGGGCATCACAAAGTACTATCTTTTCTTCTTCGGTAATTTTGTTCCCCCAATTAACGGTTTTGTCTAATGCTTCAAGATTTCTCATAGTGCCTCCAGGTACTATACCTTGATGAATAAGATCCCATGTTCCATCTATTATCGGCAAATTATTAAGGTTGATCTCAAAAGAAATAGGGTCATCAGATCTCATTTCTTTTAAATGGCCCAGCAATCCGAATCCAGTTATGTCAGAGCAAGCATTAACTCCAATTTTCATCATGATTTCTGACGCTGTTTTGTTTAATTTTGACATAAGATTTGTAGCCACATTTAATGTGTCTTTAGATATTTTATTTTGTTTAGCTGCAGTTGTAATAATCCCAGTTCCTAAAGGTTTAGTTAAAATTAAATAATCTCCGGGTTTAGATCCAACGTTTGTTATTTCTTGTCCGGGTTTAATTGTTCCAGTAACTGCTAGGCCATATTTGGGTTCTGCATCATTGATTGTATGCCCCCCAACTATTAAAGTGTTTGCTTCTTGAGCTTTGTCTGATACACCTTTGAGTATTTCTGTAAGAATGGAAAAGTCCAAATCTGCAGGAAATCCGACTATATTTAAAGCAATTAAGGGAATTCCTCCCATAGCATAAACGTCACTTAAGGAATTTGCTGCAGAAATAGAACCAAACAAATATGGGTCATCTACTATTGGTGGGAAAAAATCCACTGTAGATACCAACGCTGTAGTTTCATTGATTTTGAAGATTGCAGCATCATCACTAGTGGATGATCCCACTAATAGCCTAGGGTCACTTACTTTTGGTAACTGTAGCAAAACTTGCTCCAGGTCTTTTGGACTTAATTTAGATGCTCAACCAGCGCAAGATGCTAAAGATGTTAGGCTTGGAGTATCATGATTGTGATCGTTCATTTGAGTTTCTTCTGTTTTTTGTTTTTTTACTTCTGTCAATAATAGCGTCTGCTTTGATACCTGTTTTAATTCTTCTCATTTCGTCTTCTAAATATTTAAAATCTCTTTGAGGAAGTAGATGAAGCGTATCCCAAAATGCTAATGGCCATTTTTCTGGGGCCCATTTTTTTACATATTCTAATGAGGCTCCCACTTGTAAACCTTTGATTGATTCTGATTCGTCTAATATGTAGTTTGGTTTTAAATTGATACGAATTTTGTAATCTTCAGGATTTTCTACTATTGGCCAAATTTCAGATGTGTCTTCAAAATATTTCGAAGAAATAGTTGCAGAAGCAGTCCAAATCATTTTAGATCTTTCGTAAAACAAGACTCTATCATTTGGTTGCATTCTTTGAGCTCGTTTTTTATATTTGGGGCTCATTCCAAAAATAGAATACCCCTTATTGCGGGTGATTTGCGCATTTTCTGATGTTTCTACAAACATCCAATAGTTTGATGACATTTAAAATCCTTAATTAAATCCTTAATTTGGATACAATGATTTTAACATTTAAACTGTGTATTGAAACATTTTAGATTCAACAAGTGAAAAGTTATATTAAATGAATACTTCAATGAAAAAAGTTGCAATTATATTGGCTGCCGGTAAAAGTCAAAGATTTGGCAATAGTGACAAAATGCTACATCAAATTGCGTCTCAAAATATTATTAGCTTGACTGTAAAAACTTTTTTAGATTCCAATATTTTTGACAAAATTGTTGTTGTTGCTAGCAAAGGTAATTTTAATGAAATTGTTCAATACACTCAGCAAATTGATAGTGATATTGAAATAATTTTTGGGGGCGATAGAAGGCAAGATTCAGTAAAATGTGCTTTAGATTTTTTAGGTGATACTTATGATTATCTTGCAATTCATGATGGGGCCAGACCTTTTGTTTCAAATTTAATGATTAAAAAAGGATTGGAAATGTTGCAGAATAGTGATTCTGCAATTCCCGGTTATCCTATCAGCGATACAATTAAATTTGTTGAAGATGAAATCGTAATTAAAAATTTTGATAGGCAAAATCTATTTTTAGTTCAAACACCCCAATTCTTTTTATATAAAAAATTTTATGCTGCGTATCAAAAAGATATTCCTGATATGACCGATGACGCTACTTTATTTGTAGATTTGGGACTAAAAGTGATTGTTTTTGAGGGAGATAAAATGAATATAAAACTTACTGATGAGAGTGATTTGGAAATTTTCGAACAAATTTATGATATGAAATTAGATAAATAATGTTTAGAACAGGAATAGGCTACGACGTCCATAGGTTTTCCCGAAATACTGAGCTGGTTTTGGGAGGAATATCTATTCCTTATAGTTTTGGATTGTTAGGTTATAGCGATGGTGATGTTTTGATTCATTCCATCATTGACAGTGTTTTGGGGGCATGTTCTATGGGTGATATTGGGGATTATTTTCCATCGGACGATCCAAAATTAGAAAACATATCTAGCATGATTTTGTTGAGTCGTACAAATCAAATGATTAAAGAATCAAATTGGGGTATTGAGAATATCGATGCTACAATCATTGCCGAAAAACCTCGACTTAAGAAATTTGTAAAACAAATGGAAAATTCGATAGCTAATACTTTGGAGGTTTTGAGTGATCAAATTAATATTAAATGTACGACAACAGATGGCCTGGGGATGGTAGGTCAAGGTGAAGGTATATCAGTGATTTCAATAGCTACAGTTCAAAAATAATATGAGACTTTACAACACACTTTCTAGAGAAAATCAAAATTTTGATCTGACAAAAAATACTGTAAACATGTATGTTTGTGGAATTACTCCATATGATTCGGCTCATCTAGGTCACGCAATGTCAGCTATAGCCTTTGATGTAATTCGTAGATATTTGGAATTCAGGGGCTTTAAAGTGAATTACATTCAAAACTTCACGGATGTTGATGACAAAATGATCAAAGCTGCTAACCTTCAAAATATAGAAGTGTCTGAATTGGCCGATAAAAATATTGCTGAATATTTAAATGAATTAAAAACTTTAAATGTGAAAGTGGCAACAAAATATCCTAAAGCAACAGAAGAAATTCCTGCAATCATAGATTTGATCACTCAGTTGATTGAAAAAGAATGCGCATATGAAGTCGAAGGAGACGTATATTTTAGAGTGAACTCTGATGAAGACTACGGTAAATTGAGTAATCGTAAAGTACAAGATTTGTTAGCTGGAGCTAGATTAGAAATCGATGAAAATAAAGAATTCCCTGCAGATTTTGCTCTGTGGAAAAAACATAAGGAAGGCGAACCTTTTTGGGCAAGTCCTTGGGGAAACGGTAGGCCAGGGTGGCATATTGAATGTAGTGCAATGGCATTGAAATATTTAGGAGATTCGATTGATATACATGGAGGAGGATTAGACTTAGTTTTTCCTCATCATGAGAATGAAATTGCTCAATCAGAATCAGCTACAGGCAAAGTTCCTTTCGCAGATTTTTGGGTACACAATGGAACTTTGGGGTATGGGCAAGAAAAAATGAGTAAATCTATAGGAAATGTATTTAGTATTGCATCTGCTTTGGAAAAATTTTCTCCTGATAGTTTACGAATGTTTTTTTTAAGTTCTCACTACAGAAGCCCACTGGTTTTTAGTGATATAGCAGTCAATTCTCAGGAAAAAGCCTTAGATAGACTTAGAAATGCACTTAAAGTCCAATCACAAAATGGACAAGAATTGGATGTACAAACATATGTCGATCGTTTTATTGAAGCAATGGATGATGATTTCAATACCCCGATAGCACTATCTGTTTTATTTGATTTGTCTAGAGATATCAATCGAGAGGCGACAGATGGCAAAAACGTTACAAAAGCAAAAAGTACATTGTTGGAATTATCTAATGTACTTGGGGTGAAATTGGACTCTAAGAAAAACGACAAAAATTCTGATGTACATGAATTTATTGATCTTTTGATAGATTTAAGATCTCTGATGAGAAATAAAAAAGATTTTGAATCATCTGATTTAATTAGAGATCGACTGACTGATTTGGGAGTTAAATTAGAAGACTCATCTGGAGAAACGCATTGGGATTGGATTGATTAACTGTTAATCCCAAACCAACTGCTTGCACTAACGATAGAGATTACTACGAACAATACGACTAATAAAATAGTTAATCTGAATAGTATTAGTTCGATTCCTCTTCTAGTCCTGTAGGAAGACTCAGCAGCACCGAAAAGCCCTCCGCCTTGCCCTCTAACCTGGATAAGTATTATTCCAATTAGTAAAACTGAAATTGTAATCATTAGAATATTTATAATAGTAGCCATAGCAAGAAATTATACAGTTTTATTTAATATTTAATAGTGTGTAATTAAAATTTGAAAGAATTTCTAATCAAATCGGCAAGTTTATTTGAGTCATGCCGTATTCTGTTATTTTCATCAACTACGTCCCCGTAAATGATTTGAGTGTGTTCGGAATTATATTGAGGAGTTACTGGTTTCACATTATTTTCGGATTTAAATTTTTCTATGTTGTTATTAACTATGATGGCATCAAAAATGTTTTGATTTAAATGATTTTGGATTGATTGGATATGATCATTTGAGTCATAGTTATTGGTTTCACCATTTTCAGTGGCAACATTACAAATTAAATATTTCTGAGCTTTTGAATTTGAAATCGCATTTTTAATATCTTTTATTAACAGATTTGGAAGAATACTAGAATATAAACTGCCAGGACCAACTAATATTAGATCTGCTTTTTCTATAATTTTTACTGCATTAGGATTTGCTTTAATATTGTCAGGAGATATTTTAATTTCTTTAACTGCTTCACCATAAACTCTGATATTAGATTCACCTTTAATGATAGTGCCTGTTTCCAGTTTAGCAGTTAAATCGATCGGCCTTAAGGCAGCGGGTACAATCTTACCTTTTATGCTTAGTAATTCTCCTAAAATAGATATAGATTCTTCAAAATCATGTGTGATATTTTCTAGTGCAAAAAGAATTAGATTGCCTAAATTGTGCTGATTTAATTTTGACTTTGATTCGAATCTGTAATTTAGTAACTCTATTAAATTGTTTTCTGAATTTGATAGTGCAACTAAACAATTTCTGAAGTCTCCAGGGGGTAATATGCCAAATTCTTTACGTAAAATTCCAGAACTACCTCCGTCATCTGAAACCCCAACGATGGCAGAAATGTTGTCAAATACTGTTTTTATTCCCTTTAGAAGTATTGATAAGCCTGTTCCCCCACCAATTACAACTATTTCAGGTTTTTTTATATTATTCAAATTAACTCTTTTTAATTTGACTGATTATAATTTCTGTAGCAATTTTAGGGTTTGCTTTACCTTTTGTTTCTTTCATAACTTGTCCGATTAAAAATCGTATAGCGGTTTCTTTTCCTTCAAGATAATCTTGTACAGCAGGACTGTTTTGAGACAGTATTTCAGAAATAATTTGTTCTAGAGAATCGGTATCACTAATTTGAGTAAGGCCTAAATTGTCAGCAATTTCTATAGGGCTTTTCCCTAGTAGTAGCATGTTTTCAAAAACAGTTTTTGCCATAGTACTATTTAATGTATCTTCACTAATCATTTTGATTAGAATTGAAAAATCTCCATAATCAGTATTTAAATCTGAAATTTGTAGTTGTTTTTCATTTAATATTCTAGACAAGTCAACATTCAATAAGTTCGCACATGTTTTAGCAGATGATTCGTAGTTTAGCCCTAAATTTTTACATTCATTAACGGTATCTTCAAAAAATGTTGCAATTATATCGTTAGATATTAAAAGACTAGAATCGTATTCAGATAACTGAAATGATTTGATAAATCTTTGAATTTTTTCAGCAGGTAATTCAGTTATAGTTGATTTGATTTGGTCTACCCACTGTTTTGAAATAATTATTGGAGGTAAATCAGGTTCAGGGAAATATCTATAATCTGCAGCAAATTCTTTAATTCTTTGACTTACAGTTTTTTCACTTTCATCAGACCATCCGCGAGTTTCTTGGATGATTTGTTCCCCTATTTCTAGTAAATTGATTTGGCGGTTTTGCTCAAATTGTAAAGCCCTAAAAACTGACCTGAAACTGTTTACATTTTTGATTTCTACTTTTGTTCCTAACTCTGTTGTTCCTTTTAACCTCATACTTATATTAGCGTCGCATCTAAAGCTTCCTTCCTCCATGTTTGCTGTACTTGCTTTAATAGATCTGACAATTGAGTGGAGTTGAATTAGATATTCGTTTGCCTCTTCTGGGGATCTCATGTCGGGCTCGCTCACTATTTCCATTAAAGGCACTCCAGCTCTGTTGATATCTATCAAGCTGTGAGATGTTCCGTTTGGTTCATTTTTATGAATTAATCGTGCGACATCCTCTTCCAAATGTACCCTTGTGACTCCGATGGTTTTTTCATTGCCATTCAATGAAATATTTAGATTGCCATTAATGGCTACAGGTAAATCAAATTGAGAAATTTGATAGCCTTTCATTAAATCTGGATAAGAATAATTTTTTCTGTCAAATTTAGTTTCTCCATTTATTGAGCACCCTATGGCTAAGCCTGTTTTTATTATCAGTTCAACAGCTTTTCTGTTGACTACAGGAAGAACTCCAGGCATTCCCATGCATACAGGACAAACTCTAGAGTTAGGTTCAGCTTTTTGGTAGTCAGATCCACACCCACAAAACATTTTACTGTTAGTTAAAAGTTGGGAATGTACCTCAAGTCCTATTACTGTTTCGTATTTATTATTCATAAGATTGATTTTTTGATTGGGGTGTATCTAGGATACTAATTACTTTACAAATATACAATTAAGGTAAAAAAGTATTGAACTTTGTATGGGGGTTGGCAGTCAGATTTACTTTCAAGCCTGAAAATAAAGATGTATGAATTTTGTGTTTACATTGTAAATGTTCACCAGTGGGGAGTTGAATGGAAAACATATTTTCGTCTCCAGTAAATTTTTTATCAACAACTATACATCTTCCATTTGGAGAGACAGTGATTTCAAAATCTGTAGGTCTTGTTGCAACAGAAACTTCTGTACCGTTTTCGAATTCGTTAGGTTTTCTTAAAGGTAAATCCCCAAGAATAGTCTTAACTATTTTCTGTTCAATAACCCCAGGGATAAATTCACAGGTGCCACCTAAAATAGCCACTTTTTTTGATTCAGGCCAAAAATAAATTTTATCAGGAGGATCTAGTTGTTCTATTTTTCCTTGATCCATCACAGCAACTCGGTCTGAAATAGTAAAGGCTTCTTCTTTATCATGTGTAACAAAAATACATGCTGTTTTACTTGATACTAGTATTTCGTTTATTTCATTTCGAACATCCTTTCTTAATGATGCATCCAAATTTGATAGGGGTTCATCCATCAAAATTAATTCTGGTGTAGTTGCTAATGTTCTAGCTAGTGCTACACGTTGTTGTTGCCCACCAGAAAGTTCGTTAGGAAATCTGTCTGCAAGTCCATTAAGTCTGGTAAGTTCTAACAAGTGCTTTAAAGTGGTAGTTTTATTCTCAGTTTGATGTCCGAATAAAATATTTTGTTTCACAGTCATATGAGGAAATAATGCGTAGTCTTGAAATACCATTCCTAGATTTCTTTTGTGAGTAGGAATGTGGATTTCAGAGTTTTGAACGATAGAATTAGAAATTTGTATTTCCCCTTTATCAGGTGTTTCAAGTCCCGCTATTAGCCTTAGAAGTGTCGTTTTACCACACCCACTTGACCCTAATACACCTAAAGTTTCACCTTCAAATAATTCTAAAGATACATTGTTAACTGCTAGTGTAGAACTAAATGATTTTGATAAGTTTTTACAGGATATAACAGTCTGTTTTTTTATCATTAAGAAAAATCCAATTTACTTTTATAAAGAAATATTGCAAATATTATAGAGGAACAAAAAATTAAAATTAGTGACGGAACAGCCGCTTTTGCGAAAAAAGCTTCAGATGTATAACTCCAAATTCTTGTAGACAACGTGGGGAAATTTAGAGGAGATAAAAATAATACTGCAGGAAGTTCTTTCATAGTAACAAAAAATACTAATGATGAAGACATTACTAATCCTGGTCTCAAAATTGGGAGAGTGATTCTAAAAGTTGAAATAATATTACTGAACCCTAAAGTTTTTCCTGCATCTTCTAAATTTGGATTTATTTGTAATAAACGTGATTTGATCGGACCTAGAGCAACAGGTAGGCATAATATTAAACAGCCTATTATCAACATCAATGTTGACTGATAAATAGGGGATCCAATTCTTGCTCCAATATAAACAAGTCCTAATGACACAGAAATTGTAGGTAGTGCAAAGCCTATGAAACTTAACCTTTCTAATATTTTACCTAAAATACTTTTATATCTGATTGTTAAAAATGAAAGTGGAATTGCAAATAATATGACGGTTATTGTAGTTAGCATTGAGATGTAAATAGAATTGAATATAGGCAAATAATCAATTGAAACTATCTCTCCATGATAAATTCCTCTAACTAACCAAAAACTTAAAACAGATATAGGAACTAATAAAGAAAAAGTAAAAACTATTAAACATAAGAATATACAAGGGATTTTAAACTTATTGAGTTTGAGTATTAATGGTTTTTTTTGACCTACACTCTTAATGCTATGGTACCGAAAATTTTTATTAACTAAAGCTTCTAAGATAATCAATTTCATTGCAATAATAAATAACCCTACTGAAAGTATAGCTGCAGAATGTGACCCTCCGGTTTCATATTCTAAGAAAATTGCCCATGTAAATGTTTTGAACCTAAGTAATGAAACTGCTCCAAAGTCACTTAAAGTGTAAAGGCTGATTATTAGAATTCCCGAAAAAATAGCTGGTTTGAGTTGAGGAAGAATGATTTTGTAGATTATTGAAAAATCGTTTAAACCTAACAGTTTTGCACTTTCTTCAATTTCCGGATCTATTCTAATTAATGTTGCTCTTAATGTTAAAAATAAATATGGGAAATTTAATAAAGACAAAACAATTGCGGCTCCCCAAAATCCATAAAGATTTGGGATTGAGTTAATTTCAAAATAATTTGATATAAATTTGTAAAATAAGCCTTTTGGACTGAATGCGGTCATGAAAAGATAAGCCCCTACATAACTTGGGATGACCAATGGTAGAGCATGAGAGATTGTGAAAATAGATTTAAATGGTAAATCTGTTTTAGTAGTTAGAATTGATAAGGGTAGGGCGATAATTAGAGAAATTACTGAAACAGTAGCAACTAAAGCCAGTGATCTAACAATAATTAATAATGTTTGCCACCTGAAAATCCATTCCCAAATATCACTATTTGCAGTAATAGATTTTAATATTAGATACAGTAAAGGCGCAATTATAATTGTTGTTAATATGGAAGATGGTATTAGAACCCAATAGGGCGTGTTTTTTATCATAAATAATTAGTTTTTTTGTTTTTAACGTATATGTTAACAAAAATGTTAAGTCTATACTTACTTATTTGAACTTGTGTCATGTATTGTCAAAGCGTAGAATTCCCAAAAAATCTAGGAGTCAAAATTGTTAGAACAATTTAAAGTGCAACCAAAAGACCAAGTGATAGTTTCAGAGAATAATTTAAGAGAAACTGTTGAGGCAATATTCTCTAAAATGGGTTTGTCAAAAAGTGATATTGAATTAGCAGCAGATGTTTTAATTAAAGCTGATATGAGAGGAGTTGAGACTCATGGGGTCTCAAATATGTTGCGATCATATGTTACAGGATATGGAGATGGTGATATCAATCCTACTCCCAATTGGCAAATCACTAGAGAAACTCCTTCTACTGCAAATATTGATGGAGATAAAGGTATAGGAATTGTAATGGCAGCAAGGGCAATGGATATTGCTATAGAGAAAGCTGAAAAAGTTGGAATGGGTGTAGTTACAATTCATAATTCTAGACATTTAGGTATGGCTTCATACCATGCTTTGAGAGCCGCTGAAAAAGATATGATTGGAATGTGTATGACGTCATGCCCTCCAAGTGTGCTACCAACATGGGGCTCTGAGCCTTTATTAGGAACAAACCCAATTGCAGTTGCAGCACCAGGGCTAAAAGAAGGCCCATTTGTATTTGATGCTGCTATGAGTGCTGTAGCAGGAAATAAATTAGGGTTAGCTAGAAGAAATGAAACTCGACTTTTAGGAGGTTGGGTTGCTGACTCTCAAGGTAATCCAATTATGAATGAGGTTGATCCTCCTCCTCCTGGATATGACTTGTCTGATCGTGAAGGTGGTGCTTCTTCGTATCTTTTACCTGTTGGAGGAACTCGTGAATTAGGGTCTCATAAAGGATATGGTTTTATGTGTGTCGTTGATATTTTAGGAGGAATCATGTCTGGTGGAGGATATGGCATCAATCCAGGGAGACCAAATTTTGGGCATTATGTAGCTGCTTATAATATTGAAGCTTTTATGGACACAGGAGAATTCAAGGAAACCTTGGATGAATTTTTGACAATGTTAAAAACTAGTAAACCTGCTCCGGGTCATGATCGAGTAATGTATCCCGGCCTTCCCGAAGTTGAAGAGCATAAGCTTCGTAGTGAAGAAGGGATTCCTTTACACTACGAAGTTGTTGAATGGTTTGAGGATATTTGGGCTGAATTATCTATTCCAATGAATTGGAAAAAATAATTTAACATTTAATAATGTCTGAATGGATTAGGCATTTCTCCTACAGGTACTTCAATTAAAGTAGGTTGATCTATTTGTAATGCTGTTGTTATTGCTGCTTTTAGTTCTTCAGCGCCATTTTCAACCCGAATAGCATTAACTCCAAAAGATTCTGCAAGTTTGATGAAATCAGGGTTTGTGACTCGTGCACCATATTCTCTTCCATCAAACATGTTCACTTGGTCTCTCATTACATTACCGTAAGCATTGTCATTAAATAAAACTGTCACTACATTAATATTATGCCTGACTGCAGTAGCTAATTCTTGTACATTGAACATGAATCCACCGTCACCTGATATAGCTACCACTGCTTTGTCAGGTTGTGCAACTTTTGCCCCAAGTGCTGTTGGGAATGCATATCCTAAATTACCGTAGTATGAAGAAGTGATGTATGTCCGAGGCTCATATACTTCAAATCTATTACGACTGTAATAACCTAGTTGAGTCATTCCAGCTACTAGAATACCGTCTTCTGGAAGTGCTGAACGAATTGCTTCTATATACGAATGTTGAGGTTCAATAATAGTGTCAGGATTAAAACGTTTTTGTTTCATAGAAATCAATTCATCTTTTCTACTGTTTTTTGGGGGGATTTGATTTTTAAGTTCACTTAATAGATTTTGCAAACTTTTTTTTGCATCTCCTAGAATCCCTTGAGTGTTTTTGTAATTTCTTCCAATTTCTTCATCATCAATATCTATTTGTAAAATTTTCTGTTTTTCAAAATATTCAGTATTGAGCATTCTAGTTCCTACTGCGATTACAAGATCAAAATCATTAATTTCGGTTTCGAAAAATGTATCGTTTTTGAACCTGAAACTGCCCATAGAGAGGTAGTTTTTATCAGAAATAGAGCCTCTACCCTCACCAGTAGTAATAACAGGTGCTTGTAAATATTCTGCTAAATCTGTTAGTTCTTTAGAAGATTCAGAAGATATAACTCCACCACCCGCCCAAATAATTGGGTTTTTGGCGTTCACAATAGTTTGAACTCCTGCTGTGATGCTTTCAGGATTCGCAGAAGGTCTTTCATATATTCCAGCTTCTAGTAATTCGACTTCCGCTATTTCATATAATGTTTCTGGAGGTATCTCTATTTCTACAGGCCTTGGTCTTCCTGTTTGTAATTGTTCAAAAGCTTCATGTACTGCTTCAGGTATTTCAGTCGGGTCTAAAATTAGACGTTGATGTTTAGTAATAGGCTTAATAGTTTCCATTTGCCCTTTAATTTCATGCAACATTCCTCTTTCCAAATTAATATGGTCTCTTTCAACTTGACCAGAGACTAGCAAAACAGGAGACGATGCAGAATAAGCAGTGCCCAAGCCTGCGCTGGCATTTTGTAAACCAGGCCCAGGAACAACTAATGCTGTACCGATTTCTCCGCTAGCTCTAGCAAATCCATCAGCCATATAGGTCGTGGCTTGCTCATGCCGCGTGTTGATAAATCTAATTCCCGGTTCTTTTGCGAGACCGTCTAGAAGGCCGTACAGTTGAACGCCTGGAAGTCCGAAAATTACTCGTACTCCTTCTCTGTAAAGTGATTTTGCTAATGCTTCTCCACCTGTCATTTTAGGCATGTTTGTCTCCAGTATTTATTTTTTAGAAGTAAATGATTTCATCGCTTGGTCTAAGGATTGGTTTCTCAGGTCTAGTAATTCTTCTCTGTGAGATTCAACCCATTTTTGAGATGATGTTAAATTTGTTAATGAACCTTGAAAATGTGGCATCACATATCTAGAAATAAGTTCATAGCTGTATTTTACTTGTTCTCTGTTACCCCATTCAGTAGCTTGAATCATAAATCCACCAAAACCACCAGTTTGTTCTTGAAGCTCTTTGATTTTTTGTATTAAATCATCAGGAGTGCCTACGCACCAAGCGCCATTATCCACCATGTAGTTAACGATTTTATCGCGTGGTCCGTCATAATCAAATGGGAACCCGACAGTTTTATGGAAGTAATCTAGTTGATATGCAGCAGCTTTTTCTCTAATTTGATTCATTGCTTCTTTTTTTGAATCGGCTAGATGGACATTTAGTACAATCCTCCAATCTTTCCTGGATACCTTTTGGTTATGTTCTTCAGCTGTTTCTTCAGCTATTTTCCAAAAGTCTCCCAAATTTGAAGCAATACTGCCTCCTCTAACCACGCTGACAGATAAAACTCCAAGTCCATGTTTACCTGCTGCTACCATACCCGAAGGTGATTGAGATGCTGCAACTGCAATAGGGAAATGAGGTTTAGTGTATGGCTTTAATTGAGTTCTTGCTTCTCTTAAAGTGAACCAATCAGATTCATGGGTTATAGGGTCATCCTCAGTAAGTAGTCGTTTAATTATTCCGATTGATTCATCCATTCTAGGTCTTTGTGTATTAGGATCGATTCCTAATTGGTAAGCATCTGAAACTAATGCTCCAGGTCCAACACCTAACATGACTCTTCCTCTTGTTAGGTGGTCTAACAGAACCATTCTGTTAGTTACCATTAAGGGGTGATGATAAGGTAAACTTGCTACACCTGTTCCGAGTTTGATGTTTTTGGTTCTTTCTGCAGCCACTCCAATAAACACCTCAGGAGACGCTATTGTCTCCCAACCAGCACTGTGATGCTCGCCAACCCATGCTTCATCAAAATCTAAATAGTCTAACCATTGAATTGTTTCTAAATCTCTTTCCAATGCTAAAGTGGGATTATCTCCTAAAACGTGGAAAGGTCCCATGAATATACCAAACTTTAGTCTTTCAGGAAGTGTCATTATAACCTCATATAGAATTGATTTAGCTGATATTACACTGTGTTAGAAGTAGCATCAATCTTTAGAAATAATCATTCAATAATTGATTACTTTTTTGTAAGACTGACTCTAATGGGATTAGTTCTCCATCAGTAGAAATTCTAGTTTTGATTTCAACTGAATTTTTAGATATATTTCTTGAACTTACAACAATTCTCACAGGGATTCCTAATAAATCAGCATCGTTGAATTTCACACCGGCAGAAGTATTTCGATCATCAATTATGGTTTCTATTCCATTTGCATTTAGGTGATCATAAATTTCTAAAGAAATTTTCTGGATTTCTTCTTTGTCAGTATTTAAAGAAACTATTATGGCCTGATAAGGAGCAATATTTTTAGGAAAAACAATTCCTTTTTCATCAGCATGTTGCTCGATACTTCCAGCTAGGATTCTTCCAATCCCTATTCCGTAACATCCCATCATGATGGGGGTAGGTTGGCCGTCTTGGTTTAAAAAGTTTGCATTCATACTGGTTGAATAAGTTGTTCCTAATTTAAATCCATGCCCAATTTCAATTCCCCGTTTAGATTTTAGTGTTCCAGGACACTTTATGCATCTGAAACCATCTTTTGCTAATGCTATGTCAATTTGAGCAGTAGGTATTATATCTCTACCTAAAATCGCGTTAAGATAGTGAAATCCAAATTTATTTGCCCCCGCACAGTAATTAGTATCTTGAAAAATTGATTTATCGACGATAGTTTTGATTTCCTTATGAATTGGGGATAAATATCCTTTAATTAAATTAGCCTTTTGTAGATCTTCATCAGTTGCTAAAACTAATTCTGTAGCTTTCAGAAAGTTTTTTAGTTTAACTTCATTAATTTCTAAATCTCCGCGTATTGAAACTAGAACGATTTCTGTGTCTGACATGTAGGCAATCGTTTTAATAGTTTTTTGTGGTGATATGTTTAAAAAATCACTTATTTCTTCAATTGTAGTTTGATTAGGAGTAGCTATAGTTTTTAAAGGATTAGCAGATTCAGGATTATTATTGGGTATTTGAAAATCAGCTTTTTCATCATTGGCAGCATAATCACATTTAGGGCATAAAATTATTGTATCTTCTCCTGATTCTGCTAATAAAATGAATTCTTTAGAATCTTTTCCACCAATAGCACCACTATCTGCATCAACAATTACAGTTTTGATTCCACACCTTTCAAAAGCCTTAGAATATGCTTTAATTATCTCTTGATAATTGATATCTAATCCATCATCGTCTATGTCAAAACTGTATGCGTCCATCATGTCAAATTCTCTGACACGAATTAATCCACCCCTAGGACGAGGTTCATCTCGAAATTTAGTTTGGATTTGATATAGTACGAACGGCAAGTCATTATAGCTTTGCACGAAACTTTTTACTGTTTCTGTTATTAATTCTTCATTTGTTGGTGGTAAAGCTAGTTCTCTGTCTCTTCTGTCTTTAAGGCGAAGCATGTCTGGGCCATAAATTTCATCACGTCCTGATTGTTTCCAAATGTCTCTAGTTTGCAATATTCCTAGTTTTACTTCTTGCCCACCCACAGAATCCATTTCCTCCCTAATAATTGCTTCAATCTTTTTTAAAGATTTCCATGCTAAAGGTAAATAGCTATATACACCCGTAGAAACTTGATGAATCATTCCTGATTGTAATAACAATATATGGCTGATCAGATCGGCTTCTGCGGGTTGGTCACGTAATGTGCGACCAAATAGTTGAGACATTTTCATATTTTGAGACCTTGATTCAAGAAGTTAGCAGATTTTTTTCTTGTTCTACTTTAGATATTTCATTCATTAACTCTGTTAGCATATCAGATTCGGGTACAACTTTAGATTTTTGCCCTTTTCTGAATATAATAGCTCTTCCTACCCCAGCAGCAATTCCAACATCCGCATCTTTTGCTTCACCGGGCCCATTGACTTCACATCCCATTACTGCAACCTTTATGGATGTTTTGGTTTTTTTGAGTAAATCATCTACTTCATTCGCTAATTTTCTAACATCTACATCTGCCCTTCCGCAGCTAGGGCATGCGACTAAAACTGCCCCTTCTTTTCGAAT
This sequence comes from SAR202 cluster bacterium, assembly GCA_022447825.1. Taxonomy (GTDB): domain Bacteria; phylum Chloroflexota; class Dehalococcoidia; order Lucifugimonadales; family UBA826; genus AG-426-M11. The sequence continues at coordinate 47,447 of JAKUTY010000003.1, read as the reverse complement.
GTCTAAAGATTTTAATATTTCAAGTCCAGTATAAATTTCTTCAGTAGGGTCATCACTTAAGCTAACCCTAATTGTGTCCCCAATTCCTTCATAAAGAAGAATTCCTCACCCTACGGAGCTTCTGATACTTCCTGATTTCGCAGTCCCAGACTCTGTGATTCCCAAGTGTAGTGGGTATGGGACTAATTTAGCCATTTTTCGATATGATTCAACGGTAGTGTCTATATCAAATGCTTTTAGAGATATCTTGATTAAATCAAAGTCTAGATCTTCTAGAATACCTATTTCCCATAATCCAGTTTGAACCATATGGTCAACAACAGAATATTCATTTTCTATTAATCCCTTAGAAAGTAAATTTACTCCGTCATTATGTCGAGAAGTTCCCTTGGAAACACCTATTCCTCCAACAGGAGGTAAACTACCAAAGTTCACCCCAATCCTTATAGGGATTTCTCTAATTTTTGCTTCTTTAACAACAGTTGTGACTTTTGTGCGATCTCTGATGTTTCCAGGGTTAAGTCTTAAGCAATCTACGCCACTTTTTAAAGATTCTAATGCTAATTCGTGATGGAAATGAATATCTGCAACTACGGGTATAGGAGACAGCTTTTTAATTTCTTGTAAAGCTTTTGCAGCTTCCATATCAGGAACTGCACATCGGACAATTTCACACCCTGATTGGGCTAGTTCGATAATTTGGTTAACAGTAGATTTCACATCTCTAGTGTCAGTTTTTGTCATTGACTGAACAGTTATTGGAGCGTCGCCGCCAACAGGGACATCACCTATAAATATTTTTTTTGAAATTCTTCTATTCATTTTAAAGTATGCTTGATCCTGAAATTAATCTTATGATGTCAAAATAACTCATAATCAACACTAGTCCTATTAAAACCGCAAATCCGATTAAGTGTATGAGCCCTTCTTTTTCTGGAGAAATTTTTTTACCTCTACGTACTTTTTCTATGATTACAAAAAGTAATCGCCCACCATCTAGCGCAGGAATAGGTAGTAAGTTTAATATCCCTAAACTGATACTTAAAAGAGCTATAAGCTCGAAAATTGGCCTTACCCCTATTTTAGCAACTTCTCCTGTTACTTGTGCAATTCCTATAGGTCCGGTAAACCCAGGGTTTTCTCCGTTAGAAATCATGGTTTTTATTCCACTAAAAGTTAAGGTGAATATTTCGAACACTTTATTTATTGAAGATGGGACAGCTTCCCAAATTGGTAAAGAGGTTTTAGTGGTTTTTGGATTTTGTGTTGAAATTAATATTCCCATAGCTCCTTGGGTCATTACGTCTCCAAGTTTTAATGAGCTAATATAAACTTGAGCATCATTGATTGAAATTTCTGATTTAGGGTCAGAAACGGTATCGACAACTTTTAATTTTGGAGGGGATTGCCTAGGTGTTAGTTGGATTAATTCTAAACTAGCGAATTCAGCAGACCCGGAAAATCCTGCAATTTGATTCGCTCTTTTGATTGTGAATTCTGTATTTTTACCTAAATTTTTAGATATTTTAGATATCAGGTCTTGTGTAGAGTTGATTTGTGTATTGTTGACAGAGGTAATTGTGTCCCCAGGTTTTAACCCAGCTAATTTAGCCGGAGAACCGGGAGCAATGGATGAAATGACAATATCTCCGTTTACTGTGTCGTGAGGAAGAATTAAAAGAATTGTAAAAATTATCACAGGCAAAATTAGGTTTACAAAAGAACCAGCTACCAAAACTATTCCTCTTTTAATTCCTGACTGTCTTGCAAAACTTTTGGGGTCAGTTGGATCTTCTTCTCCTACCATCCTCACGAAACCACCTAAAGGAATTAAATTTATAGAATATTCAGTTTCGCCCTTTTTAATACTGAAAATTTTAGGAGGAAATCCAAATCCGAATTCAGTTACAGTTATTCCAAATTTCTTGGCAGTAATAAAATGACCTAATTCATGAATCAGTACTAAAAATCCAAGAATTGGAATCACAAGTAGCCAAGTTGGTATAGAAAACATAATTACACTTTTGAATTGATTGCTTCAGTATAGGAATTTTGAAAAGTCGCCATCATATCTGACAGAGAAGGAGATTGTATGGGGATATGATTTTTGATGACTTGATTTAATATTGTGAAAATTCCAGAAAATTTTATTTTACCTCTAAGAAATAATTCAACAGCACCTTCGTCAGCCCCGCATAGAACAGCTGGCCAAGTATTTCCTTTTTTTGCAGTTTCAATTCCCAGTTCAAAGCATGGGTATCTGCGGGGGTCAATTTCTTCAAATGTAAGATTTTTATTTTCTAAAGGATTAAATTGGTTAATAGATGGGTTTTTAAATCTGTCAGGGTATAACAATGCGTACTGTATAGGTGACTTCATATCAGAAGGTCCTATTTGAGCTTTGATAGATCCATCTACAAATTCAACCATAGAATGTATTTTACTTTGATTATGAACTATTACGTCTATTTTTTCCCATGGAATATCAAATAACCATTTTGCTTCTATCACCTCAAATACTTTATTCATTAAAGTAGCAGAATCTACAGTGATTTTTGGTCCCATAGCCCAATTTGGATGTTTCATAGTTTCTTCTATTGTTGAATTTCCTAAAGTGTCCAAGTTTTTTGATCTTAACGATCCCCCAGAAGATGTAATAAATACTCTGTTGATTTCAGATTTTTCACCTTGAATACATTGCCAAATAGCATTTGGTTCACTGTCTACAGGCAATATTTCTACAGAATGTTTTTTAGCTTCTGAGATAATTTGCTCTCCTGCTATTATTATGCTTTCTTTGTTAGCGAGGGCTATATTCTTTCCTGATTTTATAGCTTGAATTGTTGGGTGAATAGCTGTGATGCCAGTAGTGGCGGTTAACACAATGTCAACATTGTTGTTAGTACACATATCAGAGATTTCTGAATATAAGTTTTGATATTGAGTCATATCAGTTTTTGAATTTTGAGTTTTATCCCACGAAGCCATTAGAGGTGAAATTTCTTGAATTTGCTGAAACAGTTTGGCGTGGCTAGATTTTGCAGCTAAGCCAATGATTTTGAGCTTATCAGGGAATTGTTTAACTACCTCAATAGCTTGAGTGCCCACTGATCCAGTGGAACCTAAGATTGTAATGCCTTTTATATGACCATCCATGTCACAAAATAATACAATACGACTAGATTCAATTCAATTGAATCTATCCTATCTAAAACGCCACCGTGATCCTGCATCAATCCACTTGAATTATTGAAGTTAGCTTTCCTTTTAATTGTTGAAGCTAATAGATCGCCAATTTGACTACTAATTGTAAGAAGAATTCCTAAAAATATCATTAATAATAATTGGAAATAAATTGAATTTTGTATCATGAATGTTTGATGATTTTGAATTAAAAAATAAATACCTGCTATTGTTGTGATAATTCCGAAAAAATACCCTCCTAAAGCTCCCTCTAAAGTTTTGTTAGGGCTTACTTTGGGGAAAAATGGAGTTTTTCCAATTAATTTACCAATCATAAATGAACCAGAATCAATCGCCCAAGTAGAAAACAAAAGTATTATGATCCATTGTTTTCCTGAGGGCAGATTCCAGATTAAAAATGCAAAAGCCATTAGTGATGAAACAACAAAAACGGGAGAAAAAATGCCTAAAAAAATGTTAAATAAAGAATGTTTTTTCTGAAGCCCTGAAGATAACCATATAATAGAAATGACATAAAAAAATAGTAGAAAAATACCGATTAAATTTTCGTGATTAGACGACTTTATCAAAAAGTAAATTCCTAGCATAATAGAAAATGAAAAAATAAAACAAAACTTAGGTTTAGAATAATAATTTTTGTGCACCACCATTCTAGATATTTCCCAACTTCCCAAGCCGGCCACAACAGAAAGAGCAATTGCGAAAGGTAATCCACCATACCAAACAAAAGATAGAATTATTGGTATACCTATTGCAGAAATCGTCAATCTAGATTTCATACTTTGTCCTTTGTTTAAACTTTGCCAAATCTTCGTTGTCTTGAAAAATAAGTATCTATTGCATTGTCTAAGTCTTTCGAGGTGAAATCAGGCCATAAAAGATCTGAAAAAAAATATTCTGAATAAGCAGATTGCCATAATAGAAAATTACTAATTCTTTTTTCTCCACCGGTTCTAATTATTAGGTCAGGGTCTGGGATTCCAGAAGTATATAAATTTTCCTCGATATTCTTGAAAGTGATTTGATTAGGAGATGGGTTGGTAGAAAGAATTTTTATTATTGAGTTTAATATTTCAGTTCTTCCTCCATAATTTAATGCTACGTTTAATGTTAGCCCTGTGTTGTTTTTTGTAGCCTGTTCACATTTATAGATAGCTTTTTGTAGGTGAGAAGGAAGGGATGATTTTTCTCCTAAATGTATAACTCTTATATTTTCAGATATTAAATAATCCAATTGTTTATTGATTGAATCAAATAATAGGTTCATTAAAGTTGAGACTTCTAGTTTTGGTCGATTCCAGTTTTCGGTAGAGAAGGCAAAAATGGTAAGGAATTTGATTTTTAATTCTGAAACTCTTTGTACGATTGACTGGATATTTTCAGTCCCTTTTTCATGACCTTTATTCCTAGATAAACCATTGATAGATGCCCATCTTCCATTCCCGTCCATGATGATGGCTATATGTGATATGGGGTGAATGCTTTCTGAGGTCATGAAATACCTTTCATAACTATAAATGTGTTTAAATTTGCAAAAGTTCTTTTTCTTTATCTTTTTTGAGAGTATCGACTTTGTTAGTAAAATCGTCAGTGATTTTTTGAAGATCTTGCTGTGCTTTTTTAGATTCATCTTGAGATATAGCTTTGTCTTTTTCTAGATCTCTTAATTTCTCTAAACTATCTCTCCGAATATTTCTCAATGATACATTTGTATTCTCGCTAATCCCTCCTACTGATTTGACCATTTCTTTTCTTCTTTCTTCAGTAAGAGCAGGGACATTGATCCTAATCATTTCTCCATCATTGGTTGGGTTAAATCCTAGATCAGATTGAGATAAAGCCTTTTCTATCTCTATTAGTGCGTTTTGATCCCAAGGTTGTATTGTGATTAATCGAGCTTCAGGTATAGAGATTGATGAAAGCTGATTAATAGGTGTGGGAGTTCCATAATAATCAACATTTATATTCTCAACCAGTCCAGTAGATGCGCGCCCAGTTCGTACTGAAGAAAGGTCTTTAACGAGAGCATCTATACTCTTTTGCATTCTTTGTTTAGTATTTTCAAAAATCTGATTGGTTTCATCCATGCTTTTTCTCCCTTTTAAGAATGAACTAGAGTACCAATTTGATCTCCATTCACTATTTTAAATAAATTTCCTTTTGTGAATAGATCAAAAACTATTACTGGAATTTCATGTTCCATACATAGTGATAGGGCCGTACTGTCCATTACTTTTAATCTTTTTGAGATTGCATCTAAATATGTTATTTGTTCAAATTTGTTAGCTTCAGAATTTTTGTTAGGGTCTGTGTCATAAATACCGTCCACTTCATTTTTTGCCATCAGTAGAGCGTCTGCACTAATTTCTAATGCCCTAAGTGCAGAGCCGGTATCAGTAGTCATAAAGGGGTTTCCTGTTCCAGCAGCAAATAAAACAATTCTACCTTTTTCCAAATGTCTAATAGCTCTTCTTCTTATGTAAGGTTCAGCCATTTGCTGTATGTTCACTGCACTCATAGTACGAGTGTCTAGATTGTGTTTTCTTTCAAGTGAATCTTGTAATGCCAATGCGCTTATTACCGTAGCTAACATTCCAGCATAGTCAGCAGTAGCTCTTTCCATTCCTTCAATTTCAGCTTCTGAACCACGCCAAATATTTCCACCACCCACTACTATTGCAAGTTCTACACCTATTGAGGTAATAGATTTTATTTCTTCTGCCATAAAGTCTAAAGAATCCGGATCTACACCGTGAGTTTTAGATCCTTTTAAAGATTCTCCACTCACTTTTAAGAGGATTCTTTTAAATTTATTTGATGGCATAGATTATTCGCCTAAAGAAAATCGTTCAAATCTTCTAACACGTATATTTTCGCCTAGTTTACCAACTGTTTCATTGATTAAGTCTTGGATGCTTTTTGAAGGATCTTTAATAAATGATTGTGAAAGTAAACAGACTTCCTCAGCCTTATCTTCTGAATCTTCAGGCATATCTTGGGCACTTACAAACTTTGGAGCCATTGCAGCGATTTTCATAGCTATATCGTGAGTAAGTTTAGAAAAATCATCAGTTCTCGCAACAAAATCAGTTTCACAGTTTACTTCAACCATTGATCCAATTCTTCCACCGCTATGAATGTATGTTGCTATCACCCCTTGGTCAGTATCTCTTTCAGCCTTTTTTGCAGCGGATGCAATTCCTTTCGATCTTAATAGAGATTCGGCTTGAGCAACGTCACCGCCGGACTCTTCAAGGGCTTTTTTACAATCCATGATTCCAGCACTAGTTTTTTCGCGTAATTCTTTTATTATTTTGGTATCTATTTCCAATTTGCACCTGATAATTATTAATTTTTTTCTGGTTCTTCAGTGTCTTTAGTTTCAGTTTCATTTGTTTCAATAGATTCATCAGAGGAAACTTTGGCTTCTATAGGAACTTCTTCATCAGATGGAGTTTCGGTTTCCAATTCTAGCTCTTCTTCAGTAGAAGTTGAGTATGTGACCATTCTTTTTGGTGAGTCAATTGATTGAACGAAATCATTGTCAGAAGATTCTCTGCGAGTCCTTCCTTCGATTATCGCATCCGCCATTCTAGATGTGATCAACCGAATAGCTCTAATAGCATCATCGTTTCCTGGCATGGGATAATCTACTAATTCGGGATTGGAATCTGAATCTACTAAAGCAACAATAGGAATTCCTACTTTTATAGATTCTGTGACTGCAATTTCTTCTTTAGCAACATCAATGATAAAAATTGCCCCTGGCATTTCTTCCATATTTTTGATTCCAGCCAAGTTACGATTCAATTTATCTATTTTTTCATCTATTTTTAATGACTCTCTTTTTGTTAATACTTCAAAGTCGCCATTTTCTCTTTGAGTTTCTAAAGAAATTAAATGGGCAATTCTTTTTTTGATCGTCTGGAAATTAGTTAAAGTTCCACCTAACCATCGGTTAGATATGTACATAGAAGAGCTACGCTCTGCTTCATTAATTATTACGTCTTGGGCTTGTTTTTTAGTTCCTACCATAAGTATTTTTTTACCCTCAAAAGCAACTTGAGATAAAAAGTTGGCGGCGTCTTCAATCATACCAATACTTTGTTGTAGGTCGATAATATGAACACCATTTCTGTGAGTGAAAATATATTTTTGCATTTTGGGGTTCCAAAATTTTTTTTGATGCCCAAAATGGACTCCTGCTTCTAAAAGAGATTTCATTGTGATTTTTTGAGAATCTTCTTGTTCTTCTGAGTCGTTCACCACTTGAACCATAAAGTTTACCTTTCCTCATATTTGTTTTTAGGTATAAAAATGCCAAAGAATTGTAACATGTAGGATTGTATATAGTAAAACTAATTAGTATTTTGATTTTGTAAATCTAGTGTCATGATCAAAGCATCCTCTAAATTGTCTGAATAGTATTTATTTCTTCTGCCAACAACTTGAAAGTTTAATTTTTCGTACAAAATTTTAGCTGCGTCATTGGATGGTCTAACTTCTAAAGTTATTGATTGGTTAGTATTTTTAACACTTTCACTAATTATTGAGCGCATCATTTTCATTCCTATTCCTAACCTGAGATACCGACGCCTGACTCCTATAGAAATGATATGGTTTTCACCCGCAATTTCCCAAGTTACTGAGTAAGCAACTATAAATCTGTCATCATCGTTTTGTCCTGTGTATCCATCACGATATTGAAAATCAGAGTGATCTAATAATCTGTCCTCTGAGATTTCAGCAACTATACATTGGGAAATGTTTCTGCTGATTTCTGTACGGAAATTTGTGGAAGGAAATAAATTCGGGAATGCATCTTTTTCTATTGCTAATACTTGAGTTATATCTTTAATTTCCATAGAGCGTATTTTTAAATCATATAAGTGATCCATTTTATGATTACCTTAATTAATATATGAAAAAATATTCTTGAATTTTGTATGCAAACTCCTTGCAAATGTATACCCTACAGGGAGTAGAATCCAAATTGTTAATAATTTGAATTGTTGCTAATAATAAACTCAAATTATCATGGAATTTGGTATGGAACATATTTTAAGAATAATCTACATAGCTTTTCAACATAAATATAAATTGTTTTTTGCTTATTTATCAACAGCCGGTGCTGTTGCTGCATATGTTGTTTTACCTAAATATTTTGGTGAAGCTATTGACTCTATAGCTATTCCATTATCTGAGGGGAATCCAGTTGATCAAAAAGTATTGATGTATGCTGTCATTATTATTATGTCTTTAAGTGTCGTGAGGGGAATTTTATCTTATTGGCAGACTCACTTGGCTGAGACTATTTCCCAGTATGTTGCTTATGATTTGAGAAATATGTTGTATGACCATGTACAAAACCAAAGTTTTGATTTTCATGACAAGTTTCATACTGGAACATTAATGTCTAGAGCAATTACTGATGTAGAAAATATTCGAATGTTTATTAATATGGGTCTTGTGAGAGCTCCATATTTTATAGCTTTGTTTGTGATAGTGGCATACGTATTGCTTTCCTCTAACCTTATTTTGGGCCTTATTGGTGTCGCGTTTATGCCAGTTGTAGCTATTTATACAAGTAAAGTAAGGCTGAAAATGAGACAATTATGGTTACAAGTTCAAGAAAAAATGGCTGAACTCAGTATCATATTGCAAGAAAATTTTGCAGGGCAAAGGGTTGTGAAAGCCTTTGCTTCTGAAGAATATGAGCAGGAAAAATTTCAAACAAAAAATCAAGAAGTAGCTGATATATATATAGAAGCTGAAAACTTGCGAATTTCAAGCGTATCTTTCATGTTGTTTACTTTTATGCTGTCTATGGCAATTGTACTTTGGTACGGAGGTAGATTAGTGATTGGAGGATCAGAATTTACTCCAGGTGATTTGGCAGAATTTATATTTTATTTGCAGATTTTAGCTATGCCAGTTCGCATGGCAGGATGGGTTGTAAATTCTTATGCTCGGGCAGGATCTGCTGGAGAAAGAATGTTTGGTGTATTGGATTACAAGTCGAATGTTCAGGAACTCAACAATCCTATTATTAAAGAAAGAGTAAATGGATCTGTAACATTCAAAGATGTTTCATTCAGTTACGATGGGCACTCTAATGCGCTTAACTCTATTTCTATTAACGTAAACCCTGGAGAGATTGTTGCTCTTCTTGGTGGCCCGGGAAGTGGAAAAACTACATTAGTTAATCTGTTGTGTAGGTTTTATGATCCCTCTGAGGGAGAGATATTAATAGACGGGGAAAATATAAAAAATTTCCAATTGAAAAATTTAAGATCTCAAATTGGTATGGTTCAACAGGATCTTTTTTTGTTTACAACAGATTTAAAAGAAAACATTTCATATGGTAAAGAAGACGCAACATACGATCAGATTACTCAAGCAGCAAAAATCGCACAAATGCATGATTTTATTGACTCTTTAGATGAAGGTTATGAGACTTATGTTGGAGAGAGAGGGTCTACATTGTCTGGGGGTCAAAGACAAAGAATGGCTATAGCTAGGGCTGTAATCTTAGACCCCCCTATTTTGATTTTAGATGATTCAACATCTAGCGTTGACGCAAATACAGAAGATCAGATCAAAAAAGCTATGGAATCTGTTATGGAAGGAAGAACAACATTTGTCATAGCTAATCGGTTGAGTACAGTTCACTCTGCAGATAAAATTTTAGTGATGAATGAAGGCGAAATTATAGAGCAGGGTAATCATCAAGAACTGTTAAATCTTAATGGTAAATACAAACAGATTTATGATTTGCAACTTAGACCTCAGGAAAGCTTAAATGCAGACACTAAGACAAGTTAAGGAGCTATTTAAATGAATTTAGGCTTGGGAGGAGTTTCTGCTGCTAGAGGTCATGCTGATGAAGAGTATTTTGGAAATGCTTATGACCAAAGAGTAATATTGAGATTGGCTCCTTTTATCAAGCCATATAGAAAACTAGCTATTGTTTCTATAATTTCAATGTTGATTTATACATTTACTTTAGTGATTGTTCCTTGGTTGATTGGTTTTGGAATTGATGAATTTATTGCAAATCGAGATTTAACAAAATTAAACATTCTTTTCTTAGTATTTGTAATTGTTGCAGTAATCAACTGGATATCGAATTATATTATGCAGTATGCCATGCAGAAAGTTGGGCAAGGTGTTTTGTTTGGATTAAGAAAAAGATTGTTTGGTCATGTACAAAAACAGTCATTGTCTTATTTTGATAACACAGAAGTGGGTAGGCTAATGTCAAGAGTCCAGGGAGATGTTGGGCAATTACAAGAATTCAGTGCACTGGTAGTGATGAGCTTGGGGGAACTATTAAGTCTTATTGGTATAGTTGTCGCTCTTTTAATAATGAACTTAAAGCTTGGTTTGATTACTATGGTTGTCATTCCTATTTTGATAGTAATAATGGTGACTTGGCAAAAGTATGCTAAAAAAACTTTTGTTGAAGTTAGAAGACGAATTTCAATAGTTAATGGATCCTTCAATGAGAATTTCTCAGGTGTTAGGGTTGTTCAAAGTTTAAATCGTCAAAAACGAAATTTAGAGTTGTTTGATGAAAAAAACATAGCCCATCGTTGGTCTAATGTTGTTGCAGGCAGATACGCTGCCGGATTATTACCTGCCGTAGATATATTAACTGCAGTAGCAATAGTTTTAGCAATTTTATTTGGTGCTCAAATGGTTGAGTCTCAAGAAATTGGTGTAGGAATTTTAGTTGCCTTTATTATGTACATTCAAAGATTTTTTGACCCTATTCGAAACTTAACTATGCAATATACTCAATTACAAAGATCAATGGCTTCTGGGTCTAGGATTTTTGATCTTATGGATAGAGTTCCTGGTCTTGCAGATAAACAAAATGCATATGAAATGCCAGAGATTAACGGTTCTGTAGAATTTAAAGACATTCGATTCTCTTATTTTGAAGGGGAGGAAGTCTTAAAAGGGATTAATTTAAAAATTGATTCAGGAGAAACTGTAGCCATTGTGGGACCAACTGGAGCAGGAAAAACTAGTATTGTTTCTGTATTGTCTAGATTTTACGGTGTTCAACCGGGTAATGGATCAATTTTAGTTGATGGAATTGAGATAACTGACGTTACTAGAGAATCACTAGTTCATCAAATGAGTATGGTTTTACAGGAACCCTATTTGTTTTCTGGAACAATTATAGAAAATATTAGATACAATCATCAAAATGTTTCTGACGAGAAAGTTGTTGAGGCTGCCAAAGCAGTAGGTGCTCATGAATTTATAGATAATTTGCCTGAAGGGTACCAAACTTATTTGGCAGAGAGAGGTAACAACATTAGCTTGGGCCAGAGACAACTTATTAGTTTTGCAAGAGCAATAGCTTCAGATCCTAAAATATTAGTTTTGGATGAAGCAACAGCTAGTATTGATAGTCATACAGAGATATTAATTCAACAAGCTTTGAAAAAAGTTCTTAAGGGAAGAACTGCAATAGTAATAGCACACAGGCTGTCTACAATAAGAGGAGCAGATAAGATTGTTGTATTGGATGAGGGCCAAATTGTAGAAATTGGGACTCATGAAACATTAATGGATAAGAAACAACTTTATTTTGAGTTATACAATAAAAATTTTGCTTCAATAGAAGCAATATGATTTGTATGTAATGCTTTTAAATTTATAAAGATTTATAATCACTTTATATCAAAAATTTAAGGTGAGAGATGAAAATTTTTTTCTGTCCTGAATGTGGAGGATACACTTTATGGCCTTCAGAGGTTTGCGATGAATGTCTAGCAAAGTTGCCTGCTGATTCTTGGGTAGAGATTACTGAAGAAGAACTTCAACAACTTGAATATATTGATGAATTTGAGCCCGGAGAAAATATTCCTACATGGGAGTATGAAGTTTTAAAACTTAAATCAGATTCTCTTGAATCATCTCGTGAATACAATAAAACATTATTAAATGGGATGGGAGAAAAAGGTTGGGAATTGGTTAGAATTACTTCAATGGGAGATTCCAAATCAGATAATTTTGGAGTATTTAAAAGATCTTGGTCTGATAAGGTAGAAGACTAATTTCGATTTGATATTAATAAATAATCTTCAATGATTTGTTTATCATATACAAAAGGTAAGTTAGGTATTTCTTCATTGTTCACCCATTTGAAATCACTTACTTCGTTACTGACAGATAGAACACCTGAAGTATGAATAGCATGAAATACAATTATTACTACTGGACTCAATCCAGAATAAACTCCTTGTAATTCAGTGATAGATACATCTATATTGACTTCTTCTTTAACCTCTCTTATTGCTGCAGATTCAACATTTTCTCCCCTGTTAACATATCCGGATAATAAGCTCCATTTTCCAAGGGGAGGTTCAATAGATCGTTTTACTAAGAGTATTTGGTTTTGTTTTTTAACAATTATCACGGCGGCAACTTTGGGATCTGCGTATATAGTGAAATTGCACTTTTTACAATGAGTGACTTGTGAATTTAAACTATCAATTGGTAAAAGTTTATAGCCACATTTTGAGCAAAAGTTATTTGTAAAATTTTGAGTCATTAATCATTTAAGCTGATTGATGTGTAAATATAATGTATCCATTGTTGGAAAAATGTATTTCTATGCATTCTCCATTGGTTTGTAGGATTTTCAAAGTCAAAATTAGATATTGGCGGAACACTTGGATTTGATTGATCTCTTTTTGCCTCTAATGCTAGTCGACCTGCATTGTATTCTGGATGACCAATATGCATTACTTGAGAGTGATCAGGTGTTTCAAAAATAGTGTATCCAGATTCTTTACCATAGGCTAATAAGTTTATAATGTTTTGATTGGCAGCATTTTCCATTTCTTTGTCCGGCAACCCGGCAAATCTACTTTGAGGGCACAAAAACTTATCATCTAAAGCCCCTATGATTGGATTAGAAGGTGATAAGTTTTCTAATTCGTAAACTCCAAAAAGTTTTTTCGTGAAATTTTCTTTGGGAATTCCTAACAAATAAGCTAATGCAAATCCACCCCAACATAATCCCAATGTGCTAGGGATACTTTTTGTAGCTTCAGATATTAATTCTTTGAATTCAGGCCAGTAATTTACTTGTTCGTAATCCAAGTGTTCCACAGGAGCTCCTGTCACAATTAATCCATCTAAGGGCTTATGTTTTGTAGCCTCTTCGTAACTTTGATATAACTCGTCAATATGACCTTGAGACCAAGTTTTATATTCATGAGATTTGAGTTTGATCCAAATTGGTTCTATTTGTAGAATTGATAAACCTAAAGGGTTCAATAGATTCATTTCATATTGTTCGCCAAGCGGCATAATATTTAGTATTCCAATTCTTAAAGGCCTAATGTCTTGACGTTCTGCTTTTTCAATGGGAATCCATCTGATTTTATTTTGTTCAATAAATGGGACACCATGATAATCAGGCCTAATAATTAATGTCATTAATACATTGTTCTCCAAATTTGATTCTTAAGGGTGTGACCCATCGATCACACCCTTAAGAATCGGAAATTAATTTAGATCGAATCAAAAGAATTTTGGAAATCTTCTATTATATCGTCAATATGTTCTAATCCTACAGACACTCTAATTGTAGCGGGCTCTACACCTGCAGATGCTTGTTCTTCTGGAGATAATTGCTCGTGAGTAGTAGAAGCAGGATGAATCACTAATGTTTTAGCGTCGCCAACATTAGCCAAGTTACTAGCAAGATTTAGATTATCTATACATTTAACTGCTGAATCATATCCGCCCTTTAATGTAAATGTTAATACTGCTCCGTAGCCTCTTTGTAGATATTTATCAGCTAAATTTTTATAAGGGTTTGAAGATAATCCAAGATAATTGACTGAATCTACTTTTGGATTATTTTCCAACCATTCTGCTAATGCTAGTGAGTTGTCACAATGCCTTTCTACTCTAAGTGATAGAGTTTCAAGTCCTTGAATGAATAAAAATGAATTGAATGGACTCAAAGCGGCTCCATAATCTCTCAATGCTTCAAATCGAGCTCTTATACCAAATGCTATATTCCTGTTTTCTGGAACCCCTAAAGCTTTACACAAATCACTTCCAAATCCTGAAACATTCCAGTGAACAAGACCATGGTAAGCATCACTGGGGTCAGTAAATAATGGGAATTTTCCATTTCCCCAATTGAAGGTTCCAGCATCAACTATTACTCCTCCAATACTTGTTCCGTGACCTCCAATCCATTTAGTCGCACTGTGGGTAATGATGTCCGCCCCATAGTCAATAGGTCTAATCAAAGCACCAGCAGCACCTAGAGTATTATCCACCACAAGTGGGATATCATATGAATGTGCTAATTTTGCAATTGCTTCAAAATCAGGAACATTTATTTGTGGGTTCCCTAATGATTCTATGTATATTGCTTTAGTGTTTTCATCAATATTGGATTCGAAGCTTGAAAGGTTATCTCCGTCAGCAAACTTTACATTTATTCCTAATCTAGGGAATTGAGCTTTGAATTGGTTATATGTTCCACCGTATAAATAGGAAGATGAAACAATATTGTCCCCAGCCTGTACAAAGTTTGCTATTGCTGTAAACTGGGCAGCTTGACCTGAAGCAGTCGCTAATCCTAATAGCCCACCTTCTAGAGCTGCCACTCTTTTCTCAAAGACATCAGTAGTTGGGTTCATAATTCTAGTGTAAATATTCCCCAATTCTTTTAGAGTAAATAAGTTTGCGGCATGTTCGTGACTGTTAAATACAAAAGATGAGGTTTGGTAAATAGGAACTGCCCTTGAACCTGTAGCGGGATCGGGCTCTTGACCTGCATGAAGTTGTAATGTTTCAAATTTGTAATCGCTCATTTTATTCTCCTAATGTTTAAAGTTTATAAATTTTTTAGCAAAAAAAAAGGCTCTCCCGGAAACGGATAGAGCCGTACCCTTTGTCATATAAGACCTCGTCTAATCCCCAAAGGCACCTTAAAGGTTAAGGTTGCCGGACAGGGTCTAAGGATTGGGGCCTCGCCTGTCACTCTTGACGATATTTTGTTTTTAAGTTGCTAATACTTTTGCCTCGAAGCATTTATAATCTACTATGACTGTTTTTTTTTGTCAAATACCTTTGTGGGTCTTATGAATATCAATGAAAAAATTAAAAATCAGCTAAGTGCAAATCAAAATTTAGCTGTAAAGTTTATTGCTAACGTTGCAGAGATGCATTCTGCTAAAGCCTTTTTAGTGGGCGGAGTAGTTAGAGATATTATATTAAACAAAAAAATTCATGATATTGATATTGCTGTTGAAAGTGACCCCAATTTAATGTTTGAGTCTTTAAAAAACTCAGAACAATTTCAAATAGTTTCTATGTCAGAATTTGGAGTGGTTAAAGGTGTTTTTGATGATGTAGAAATAGACATAGCTATGACTAGAAAAGAGGCATACCTTTCCCCCGGTGCATTACCTAAAGTTTTTTTAAAAACAGAAATTGATGTAGATCTTCTTAGGAGAGATTTTTCTATTAATGCGTTAGCGGTTTCTCTCAATTCCAAAACTTGGGGCGAAGTTATAGATGTTTCTAACTCTTTAGAAGATTTGGAAAATGGTGTTATCAAAATTTTGCATCCTAATAGTTTTATTGATGATCCCACAAGAATTTTTAGAGCTATTAAGTATGCAAATAGATTGAATATGAAAATTTCAAAATGTACTTATGAAAATATGTATAAATCTATAGAAAATGTGAATTTGTTAAGCGGTAAAAGAATTGCTAACGAGATATTATCAATTTTTCAAGAAGATAATTTTGAAAATATTTTAAATCATCAAATCATGATAATGATTTTTGAAAAATTTGAATTTCATTTAGCTGATAGAAATACATTACAAGATTTAGAGAATATAAAAAATATTTGTATTAATGATGAAAATATGTGGTGGGTGTTTATATCTTCTCATTTTAATTATTTAGATAGAGAAAAATTCTCAAATCGTTTAGATCTAAAAACTAAAAATCATAAAGCAATTATGGATTTTACTACTGTTGAACGGATGGACACTAATTTACAAAAAGAAGATCTATATAAATATTTGAATATGATTCCAAAAAACATTTTAGAAATCTCAAAAAAGTTGCTTGAAGAAAAATCAATTTTACAAATTGAAATTTTTCAATCTATTTTATTTGATCTAGAAACTATTATTGATGGGGAATCAATTTTAGAATTAGGTGTAAATGAAGGTCCTGAAATAGGCAGAGTACTTAATTCTTTAACAATGAAAATAGTAACTAATGGAGCTATGTCAATTCAAGCCCAAAAAGAATTTGTTAAATCATTGATTTAATTTCTATTCTGAGGGTTCAGTCATAGATTCCGGATCTAAAATTTTGTCTAACTCTTCTTTAGGTATATCTGTTTCTCTGATGGCAACTGTCTTGATTGGCTCACCTGTCTCCTGAGCTTTATGGGCTAAAGCTGCAGAGGCATCATAACCAATATGAGGAACTAGTGTTGTTACTATTGCTAATCCATTTTCAACCATTTCTGGCCCTTTATTTGTTGCTTTGAGTCCATCAACACATTGAACAGCTAGATTTTTTGATGCATTTGCAAGTAAGTCAATTGACTGAAGAAGATTATATGCGGCTACAGGCATCATTACATTGATTTCGAAGTTACCTGACTGACCTGCTACAGCTACAGACATATCATTGCCAATGACTTGGGCAGCGACTTGGCATACCGACTCAGGAATTACAGGGTTAACTTTTCCGGGCATAATTGAACTTCCAGGTTGAACTTCAGGTAGTTCAATTTCTCCAAATCCTCCCCTTGGTCCAGAACCCATCCATCTTATGTCATTTGAAATTTTCATTAAACTTACAGCAATTGTTTTCATAGACCCACTAGCATCAACTATATTATCTAACGTACTTTGAGCTTGAAAGTGGTTAGTTGTTTCTGTGATTGGGATTTGTAAGTCTTCAGATAGTTTTTCGCAAACTTTGGATGAAAACTTTGGATGAGTATTTACCCCAGTCCCTACTGCAGTTCCTCCTAAAGCAACTTCAGAAAGTTCTGTAATAGCATTCTCAGATCGCAAAATTGCCCTTTCAATCTGGCCGGCATAGCCTAAAAATTCTTGACCTAATCTTATGGGAGTTGCATCTTGTAGGTGAGTTCGACCAGTTTTGACTATCGCCATAAATTCTTGTGATTTGTTATTCAATGAATTTAGAAGAATCTCTAACGACGGGATCAAATTTTTTGAAATTGAAATTAATGCTGCTAAATGAATAGCAGTAGGTATTACATCATTTGATGATTGCCCAGTGTTCACGTGATCATTGGGATGTACGGGGGTCCTAGATCCAAGTTTCCCTCCTAAAATTTCTATGGCACGATTGGATATCACTTCATTGGTATTCATGTTTGTAGATGTACCAGATCCTGTTTGGAAAATATCAACGACAAATTGATTGTCGAACTTTCCCTCTGCAACTTCTTGAGCGGCTTGTGTAATTGCGTTACCTAGATCTGAATCAAGTAATCCTAACTCCATATTTACTTGTGCAGCAGTTTTTTTAATTGTTGCAATAGCATTGATAAAAGATCTTGAAAATCTCAAGTCACTAATTGGAAAATTTAAAACAGCTCTCATAGTGTTAGCACCATAATATGCGTTACTTGGAACTTGAAATTCACCCATTGAATCTTTTTCTGTTCTGTATTCGTTAGTTGACAATTGGTTTCTCCGTAGAATTTGAATAGTTTTAAAGATATGTATTATAAAGTCTTATTGAAAAAATCTGCACTTAATTTACCTATTAGATTTTCTTTCCCTCTAAAAAAATGATCTCCTCCAGTAATTATTTCTATTTGTTTAGGATTATTGAATCTTTTAGTTAGAAAATTAAACTGCCCTAAAGGGAAGTCATGGTCTTTGTCTCCCATAATAAATAGTTTAGGTTGAATGATCTCAACTGTACTGAACATCCCTAATTTGTTTTGGGGACAGGATATAGAACAAATTGATTTTACCTTTTGGTTCCCTTGTACTGCATCTAGTGCCATCCATGCGCCGAAAGAGTACCCAGCAATTCCTATTCTACTTCCGTCAATTTCTTGAAGTGATTCTACAAATGCAACGACATTCAATGTATCCTGTAATTCACCCACACCATTAGAAGTTTCACCCTCACTATTCCCCACTCCCCTGTAGTTAAATTTGAAACTGGAAATTCCTAATTTGTTCAAATCATCACTTAGTTGTTGTATGACGTTATTATTCATATCTCCCCCAAATTTTGGGGACGGAGCACACAAAATCACACAAGGTGTTTTGTGGGAATCAGAAGGGTTTGAAAATTCTGCCTCCAAAATATGAGAATCTGTTTTGATAAACAAGGATTTTGTAATAGGTTTCATAATAGTTTTTTATTGTTTAGATTGATAGAATAAATAAATTGTAATTCATGAACTTTTAGGAAACTCGATGATAGATTTTCGTAGTGACACGGTAACACATCCTTCCCCTGAAATGAGAGAGGCTATATCAAAGGCCCAAATAGGAGATGATGTTTTTGGAGATGATCCATCAATTAATACTCTAGAAGAAATGGCAGCACACAAATTAGGTAAAGAAAAAGCATTATTTGTTGCTAGTGGCACAATGGGAAATTTGGTATCTATTCTGGCGCATTCTAATCGTGGAGATGAGATTATTGTGGGAAATAAGTCTCATATTTTTAAATATGAGGCAGGAGGTGCTTCTGCATTAGGAGGAGTTGCTTATCACACTGTTGAAAATAAAGATGATGGAAAAATTTGTACCGAAGATGTCCTAAATGCTATTAGAGATTCTTCAGATAATCATAATCCTAAAACTTCAATGATTGCTTTAGAAAATACCCAAAACATGTGTGGCGGTAGAGTAATAGATGAAGCTGAAAGTAAAGTGTTTTCAGATATCGCTCATGAAAACGATCTTAAATTCCACATTGATGGAGCTAGGATTTTTAATGCTGCTGTAAAACTTGGCGTTGATATCAAAAACTTGGTTGATGGTGCAGATTCAGTAAGTTTTTGTTTATCAAAAGGTTTAGCTTGTCCAGTAGGATCATTGGTTTGTGGTGATAGTGAATTTATTGCATCTGCTCGGAAATGGAGAAAAATGCTTGGTGGAGGTATGCGCCAAGCTGGATTTTTAGCTTCTGCTGGAATTGTGGCATTAGATTCTATGGTAAATAGACTTTCAGAGGATCATGATAATGCATATAAATTAGCCACGGGATTATCTTCTCTTCCTCATGTAAATATAGATGTAGACGCTGTAGAGACTAATTTGGTTTTTTTTGAAATTGACTTTGAGTATCGTGAAATTTTAACTAAAGCATTAAATGAAAATAATATTAAAGGAGCATCTAATAAACCGAGATGGAGATTTGCTACTCATTATGGAATTGAATCGTCAGATATTGACATTACCTTAGATGTGATGAGTTCTGTTTTACATGGTTAGGGATTGGTGTTTAAGAATATTGATCAATAATTCAAATGTTTGAAATTTTTAGTAACAAAAATTTCAGAATTTTTTATACTGGTATTCTGCTTAATGATGCTGTATTGATTTTAAGTCCTATGATTATGGGTTGGGTCATTCTATCTATTTCTGATTCTCCTTTAATGGTGGGAATGGCAGCAGGTCTAGGTGGGTGCGGTTTAGCATTCTTTAGTCCTTTTACCGGTGCTCTTATTGATCGATTAAATAAACGTAACGTGATGGTAATAGCTCTGATTTGTCAAAGTGTTATTTCATTAGTTTTTGGGTCGCTTTTGTATTTAGATTCAATACAGATTTGGCAAATTTTATTAATTGCATTTTTGTCAGGTTCTGTAGCTTCTTTCAGGCTTACATGTAAATTAGCAATTCCTGCAGAATTAGTTAAAGAAAATCAATTGTTGAAAGCATCTGCTACTAACTTTTTTTCTATTACTATCATGGCAATTGTTGCTCCTGTTTATGGAGGATGGGTACTCGAAGAAGTTGGATTTGCTTTTGCTCCTTGGTCATGCGCTGTCTTTTTATTTTTTTCAGCTGTCATTATTTCTCGAGTAAAAGGAATTTATTCACCAGAAATTCAATATGGGAATACATATTTGGTTGATTTGATGGAAGGAATGAAAAGTTTATTTTTCAATAAAAAAGTTAGATTATTGATTATTATAGTGTTAACTTCAGAAACTTTTGGATGGTCTGTAGAAGCAATATTGCCAATTATAGCTAGAGACGAATTAGGGGTTGATTCTATAGGTTTAGGATATTTAATGTCAGCAGGCGCTGTGGGAGCTTCAATCACTTCTTTACTAATCACTTTACTACCTGAAGTGAAAAATAAAGGACTAATGGTAACTGTGGGATTGACTGGATTTGGTTTGGGTTTGATTTTATTTTCCACTTCCGACATTTTTTGGATCTCTACAATTTTACTTGGTTTGACTTATGCATTTGGTCTTTGTTACGAGACTTCCATCAATACCATGTTGCAGACTACTGTTTCTCCTGGCATGAGAGGGCGAGCTTTAAGTTTTCAAACTTTTGGATGGGGTTTTAGCGGAATGGCTGGTTTTATGACTGGGACTATAGCGATGTTTTTAGGTGCTCCAATTGCTGTAGCAGCTGGAGGTACAGTTGTAGCTATTCAGGGTATTAGGACTGCACGTAAGATGTTTAATGTTGGAGTTAGTTCTACTGATTAATTTGTCCCCATAATTTTTTCATTCTTTCCATTATTTTTGATTCAAATCCAATTTTGGTAGGGGAATAAAATTTTTTTGATTGAATTTCCTCAGGTAAATAATTCTCTTTCACGAATCCAGATTCAAAATTGTGAGGGTATTGATAATTTAATCCATATCCTTCTTCTCGAAGAAATTTTGTTTCTGGATTTCTTAAATGTAAAGGAACGGGGATTGGGCCCGAGTTTTTAACTTCATTTTGTGCCAAGTTTATAGCTGAATAAGCAGAATTACTTTTTGGAGCTGATGCTAAATAAATACTGATTTGGGACAAAATTATTCTTGATTCTGGCATACCTACAAAATTACATGCTTGTTGCGCAGCCATTGCCAGTGAAATTGCATTTGGATCTGCCAAACCAATATCCTCTGCGGCTAAGATTATCAGTCGTCGGCAAATAAAATTTAAATCCTCACCTGCTTCTATCATTCGGGCTAACCAATATACAGCTGCGTCTGGATCTGATCCTCTAACAGATTTAATGAAAGCAGATATAGTGTCGTAATGTGAATCTCCTTTTTTGTCATATTTCATGGGCTTATCTGAAATAACTTTTAGGGCAGATTCTAGAGTGATTTCTGATGATTTATTATGATAGGAGCTAATGAGTTCTAATGTGTTCAAGGCCCATCTCGCATCTCCATTGGAAGTAAGAGAAATCATTTCTAAAGCATCATTTGAAAGTGTGAGTTTTTTACTTCCTAACCCATTTTTATGATCGTTAAGAGCATTGATTAGAATTCTAGAGATCTCTTTAGCATTTAAGGCCTGTAATGTAAAAACTTTGCATCTTGAAAGTAGGGGGGCAATTACCTCGAATGAAGGTTTTTCAGTGGTAGCTCCAATCAAAGTTATTGTGCCGTTTTCTACAAATGGCAGAATTACATCTTGTTGAGATTTAGAGAACCTGTGGATTTCGTCTATAAAAAGAATTGTTCGTTGTAAATTATGTCCTAATCTATCTTGAGCATCATTGATTGATTGCCTGATTTCAGATACTCCTGAAGATACAGCACTCAAATGGTCAGTATGAGCATTAATTTTGGAAGCTAATATGTTAGCTAAGGTAGTTTTTCCCGTTCCTGGAGGGCCCCATAAAATTATTGACGGTAAGTTTTGGTTCTCTATAGTTGATCTGAGAGGTGATTCAATCCCTAGTATGTGGTTTTGACCAATGAAATCATTGAATTTGGTAGGCCTCATTCTTTCAGCTAGAGGTGCAGCGTGCTTTAATTCTGATTCAGCATTATGTTGAAATAAATCCATCGCACTACTTTAATTACTTAATTGGTCACAATTTTGTTTAATTCTTCAATTAAAACTTCGTCTAATGCTGGAGGAATTGTCATTAAATCTATTAATACACTAGAATCTTCTATTCTAGACATAATTGGGTTTTTACTAGTCCTTAATTTAAAACTTAGCTCATTACTTGTATCACCTTCAATTTTGATGGCGTAGGAGTCTAGCTTTTCACCTGGTAAACTTCCTCCTCCAATAGTTGCATATGTTTTGATAATACTGATTTCAGAGTTAATTTGGGAACAAATGTTTTGGGCTCTTTCAAGTAATGATTGTTGAGTAGTAGATATCATTTGCCAAATTGGAATAGTTTCTTCTACTTCATTTTTAATGTAATGAATTAAAGTTGCGTGAAGTGCAGCTAAGTTAATTTTATCTATCCTTATCGCCCTAGCCAAAGGGTGTTTTGAAATTTGAGATATATATGATTTTTTGCCCACAATAATGCCCGCTTGAGGGCCACCTAAAAGCTTGTCTCCTGAAAACATACAGATATCTGAACCAGATTGAATACTATCTTGAGGTCTTGGTTCTGGAGATAATCCGTATTTAGTGGGGTCCTTAATACACCCACTTCCAACATCATGAATTAATGGGATTTGGTTATTTTGAGCAATTTCAGATAACTCACTTATTTTGGGTTCGTGAGTAAAACCCATAACTTTATAATTGCTAGCATGCATAACAAGAATGGCCTTAGTGTTATCCGATATTGCGTTTACATAATCTTGTACGTAAGTTCTATTAGTTGTGCCAACTTCTATTAGTTTGGCTCCGCTTTGAATTAGTACATCTGGAATACGAAACCCTCCACCAATTTCTATAGCCTGAGATCGTGAAATGATGACTTCTCCGCCATTAGCTAAAGAGGTTAAGGTTAAAAGAAGTGCAGATGCTGTGTTGTTGACAACTAAAGCGTCATCAGATCCAGTAAGTTGATTTAGAATATTGCTGATTGATTTTTGTCGAGGCCCTCTTTTTCCTGTTTCAAGGTCTAACTCTAAATTAGAATATCCTTGAGCAGCTTTGATAGATGCATCGATAGCAGATTTACTTAATGGAGATCTACCCAGATTAGTATGTAATATAACTCCGGTTCCATTAATCACTGGAATGGGCCATTCAGGCCATTCGGATTTTGCTAATTTTAATACTTCTTGAACTATTGATTCACTTTGAGCTTCATTTGAAGATAAGTTTTTTTTGTTTCTTAAAGAATTTAAATGTTTTCTTACTAAATATGTGACATTTTCTGATGAAATTTCTTGAGAAAGTTCTTCTATTCTCTTGTCAGATATAATAGAAGACACACTTGGTATATTTCTTAGAATTGTATTCATCTTTGTTTTCCATTATTTTTATTGCCCAAATTATATCTTAATGCCAAGTGACAACAAATCTCGATATAAAATCACTTGTTGACCCTCTAAAAACGCTTCCTGTAGAATGTCTTGATGACTTATTCCTCAGGAAGTAAAAATGATTAAAGTTGGTTTAACTGGAGGTATTGGCACTGGGAAGTCCCTCGTGTCAGAGATTTTGCAAAGTTTGGGTGCCCATGTCATTAGTGGGGATGCTTTGGGACATGAAGCTTATTTGCCCGGTACAAAAGGTTTTGACCAAGTGGTTAATGCCTTTGGAAATGAAATTGTAGGGGATGATGGTTTTGTAGATAGAAAAAAACTCGGGCCTATAGTTTTTTCTGACCCTTCAAATTTAGATATACTAAATTCAATAATGCATCCGTTAATTTATGAAATGATTAAAGAACGTATTTCAATTATTTCGGATGAATCTATTGTTGTTGTAGAAGCAGCTGTGCTAATTGAGGCCAATTGGCAAGATCTTTTTGATGAGATTTGGGTTGTTACGTCTGAAGAAGAGATAGTTATTGCTAGGCTAGCAGATAGAAATAATCTTAGTAGAAATGATGCAATTTCAAGAATTAAATCTCAGATGCCTCAAGATGAAAGAATTACGCATGCACATGTTGAAATAGACAACAGTGGCACTAAGTCAGAATTAGAGCAAACTGTTAAAGATATTTGGAATAATAAACTTTAAGTGACTAGGAGCTGAATATATATGACAACTAAGACTTTATACAAAAGTTATATTATTGAAGAATACCAATTAGACGAAGAACCTTATTATGTTCCAGTAGGTGATGAGATTGAGCTATTTGAGGCAGCATATAGGGAAAGATTGCCTTTGATTTTTAAAGGCCCAACTGGATGTGGAAAAACTAGATTTGTAGAATATATGTCTTATAAATTGGGAGTTGAATTAAGAAAAAACTCAAAACGTACAGATGATAGCGATTCAGTAAATCTTCCTTTAGTAACAATCGCATGCCATGAAGATTTAACTTCAAGTGACCTTGTTGGTAGATATTTGTTAGAAGGGGATCAAACAGTATGGATTGATGGCCCTTTAACTAGAGCAGTAAAAGCTGGTGGTATTTGTTATTTGGATGAAGTGGTTGAAGCTCGTAAAGATACTACAGTTTTAATACACCCTCTTACAGACCATAGAAGAATGTTACCTGTAGAAAAACGGGGTGAATTATTAGAAGCTGCTGATGGATTTTTGTTGGTCTTATCATACAATCCAGGTTATCAAAGTGCCTTGAAAGATTTGAAACACAGCACAAGGCAAAGATTTGTATCTATTGAATTTGATTACCCACCTTTGGAAATAGAAGCTCAAATAGTTCAACATGAGGCAGGCGTAGATGAAAAAACAGCTAGCCAACTTGCAAAGCTAGGAGAAAAAATCCGAAACCTTAAAGAACATGGATTAGGTGAAGGTGCCAGTACTCGGTTATTGATATATGCAGGTAAATTGATAGCTTCAGGAATTCCTCCACGCAGGGCTTGTCAAGTATCTGTAAATTGGGCAGTAACTGATGATCACTCTGTTCAGCAAAGTATTACTGAAATCATTGCATCCATTTTTGAATAGATTTCTACAGAAAATTTGATAAGGAATTCAAATGTCCGAAGATTCTATAAATGATAAATGGCCTGAGTTAAAAAAATTTCCTGAGTCTGTTGAAAAAAATTTCATTAGTTCTCTTTCTGCAATGCCTGACGCATTATCTGAGTCTCAAATTCGAGATTGGTACCAACAGGGAATTTCTCTAGCTTCCCAAACAGTCAGATCCTGGGAATCTGCAGCACATTTTTTTGCCGTTAGTCCTTCAGTGCTGAAATCGATGCCGTATAGTTATTTTGAAAAATGGATGGAATGTGGGGAAAAGTTATGTAATGAATCTCCTACTTTAGCTTCTGCCTATTTTGAATCTAGTCCTGGTACTATGAGTCAATTAAGATCTAGGCATATTGAAGAATGGGCATCCTTGGGAGATCAACTCTATAAGGGCACATGGAAATCTAGCACTTTAGCGTGTCGGTTTTTTGTTTTAAGTCCAATTCTATTGTCACAACTATCTTTCAATCAACTTCAAACCTTCTCACAATTTTTAGATAAATTAGCTCATAGATCTTATGATCTAGCTTTAGAATGTCTGAATTTAGGAGAACAAATTTTTCCTTTGGTAGGAGAAGATAAAGATGCATTTTTGTCTTTGGCTACAGCTTTAGTAGAAACAGGATGGAGAGAAGTGAAAAGTTTTTTTGATTCTGGAGCAAAAGCGTTACCAAGAATTGATCCAGATGAAAGAATTAGATTTTTACAACTGGCAGAAAACTTAGTTAAAAATGGTGGTACCAACATTCCGGGGACTATGTTGGAAATATCACAGTCATTAGCAGAATTAGACCAAGAAAAACATAGTGTTGTTTTGGCTTTGAGTGAATCTCTTTTGGAATTTGAACCTTTAGCAATGCCAGATTTCATAAATTCGTCCCCAATGATTTTTGAAAAATTAACTACTTCTCAATTTGGTAAATGGTATGAAGAGGGGGTTAATGTAATTCAAAATAATCCAGATGCTGGCATCGCATACTTTAAAGTTGAATCTGCTCATTCTGAAAACACGATAGAGATGTTATCTTCTGGAATAGAATTTGATCGAATCAAGACAGTTATGGAAATGTATTGTAGAGGGTTGGCAGGAGCTGAAATAAAGCTTTCTTCTACTGAGGCTTTAGTTGAAAAAAATATAGGATGGGTTTCCAAAAATTCTCCAACTACTGAAGGTTCTACTGTTTTTGTTCCAACAATTGTTGATAGATATCCTACTAAAGAAGAGAATTTTGCTTGGTTTAAAGTTGTATCTACGCATCAAGTTGCGCATTTGGAGTTCGGGAGTTTTATTTTTGATTTTAATAAAAAATCAGCACTTTTTGATGATCTGAGAGCAATATTAGAAAAAAAACAATTAGATGCAATTGAGAATTCTAAAAAATCTAATGAAATATTGGATGAAAGTTCCTCAACAACTGAATTCTCAGAGACATCACAAAATTTAGAGAAAGCCTGGATCAGTGACATGCAAAGGTTTTTTAATTTGTTTGAAGACAGGCAATTATCTTTAGATATTTTTACTGTTGTTGAAAGTGCAAGATTAGATGCAAAAGTACTAGTTGAATATCCAGGAATTAAAACCTTTTATTTACAAGTTCAAAATGATTCTTTAGATGATCGTCCTGATATTAAAGAATTGCCTGCTAGAGAGGCGATAGTAGAATTTATGTTGAGAGTTAGCCTACAACAATATGAAGGAGTTTCTATCCCACTTAAATATAAATCTGAGATTCAGCAAATTATTCAAATCATGAAGAGAGTCACACTACATGAGTCTTTAGTAGAGGATTCAGCTGAGGCTAGCATAAGAATTTATGCAATTATAGCTAGTATACCTAATGAAGATATTCCAGAAGAGGATTGGGAAGATCCATCGTTTGATGATGAAGAAGATTATGAGGATCCTGATGAAATGGAACAAATGTTGATGGATATGGGGATGGGTATGGAAATGGAACTTAGACCTGAAGGCGAAGAAGATTATGAAACTATGCAAGAAGTTGAATATAGAGGAGATTTTAAACCAGAATTGTCACAATTGATGAATGAGATGAGAATGCAACAACAGGATCAATCTGGTGGTGCTCAAGGCGACCCTTTGACTCAAGATCAATTGAAAGAGTTGTTAGAGAATAGTGCAGAGTTAGACATGCAAACTGTTCAAGGTGAAATTCAGGAATCTAGTGGAGTGTTTGCTGACAATCTAATTAAAGAGGCTGGTACAAACTTACCACAATCTCCTGATGATAATCAGGGAAAATATGTTCATGTTGATGAAGATGGTGGAGAATTGCAACCGGGAGAACCTGAAACATTTGTTTATGATGAATGGGATTTTAGGGCTGAAGACTATAAGCCAAGATGGTGCATAGTTAAACAAAAATTGATGCAAGAAGGGGATCCTGCTTATTTCTCTTCAACACTTAATGAATATAGTACTTTAGTCACTAGAATTAGGCGTCAATTTGAAATGATGGTACCAGAAATGTTGAGAAAAGAACGAAAATTGAGTGATGGAGAAGATATAGATATTGATGATGTCATAGAAAACATGGTTGATATAAAAGCAGGTTCTAGTCCAGATGAAAAATTTTATTGGAGACGTAATAAAGTTCAACGAGATGTTGCTGTAGCTTTTCTTTTAGATACTAGCGCATCTACAGCTGAAGCAATCGACGAAGGAAAAGGAAGACAAGATGAATGGGACGCCCCTGATGACCCAGTTGAATATATGGTTTGGCTCAGAACTCGAAGAGGCCAACAAATGCGAAGATCTTACAAAAGAATTATTGATGTAGAGAAGGAATCAATGGTCTTATTGATCAATGCTTTAGAAGCTATAGGTGACGTGTACGGTATTTATGGGTTTTCAGGATATGGTAGAGAGAATGTTGAATATTACACTGTAAAAGATCTTCAAGAAAATTTTTCTGACAAAGTAAAAAGAAGAATTGATAGAATTGCTCCTTTGCACGCTACTAGAATGGGTCCGGCTATCCGACATACGGCTCATAAATTAAATCAGATTGATGCTAGAACAAAAATACTTTTTTTAATAAGTGATGGTAGGCCCCAAGACAGGGGTTATAGTAGGGAAGGGGTTGAAAAAGAATATGCAGTTCATGATACAAAAATGGCTTTAGATGAAGCTAAAAAAATAGGAATCAATTCATTTTGTTTAACTGTTGATAAATCAGGTCATGATTATTTAAAAACTATGACCTCAGATATGGGATATGAAATTTTGGATGATATTAATGACTTACCTGAACGTCTTTTAGTCCTGTATCGTCGTTTGACAATGTAATTTTTAGTTAATGGAGGCTTTTTTGCCTGATACTCGGTTAGTAAAATTAAATAATTTAGGTCAGTCTGTTTGGTATGATAATTTGTCTCGTGAAATGATTGCCAACGGTGAATTAAAAAAAATTATTGATTCAGGTGTGCGTGGGCTTACATCAAATCCTAGTATTTTTGAAAAAGCAATTTCATCAAGTGAAATTTATGATGAAGATATAAAAAAATTAATTTCTAGAGATCTGTCTGACTTAGAAATTTATGAAAATTTAGCTGTTCAAGATATTAAGTCTGCTGCAGATTTGTTGAAACCAACATTTGAAACTTCAAATAAATCGGATGGTTTTGTTTCGTTGGAAGTTAACCCGCACTTAGCTAATGATTCTAAGGGTACTATTGAAGAAGCCAAAAGATTAGTAAGCCAAATTAATAGAGATAATCTAATGATAAAAGTTCCTGGCACTAAAGAAGGTTTGATTGCTATAACTGAACTGATTTCAGAAGGAATTAATGTTAACGTGACTTTGATATTTTCTTTAAATTTTTATAATCAGGTAATTGATTCATATTTAGAAGGGTTACGGAAATTGATTTCTAAAGGAAAATCTCCCTCAAATGTTTCTTCAGTAGCTTCGTTTTTTGTAAGTAGAGTTGATACTGCTGTCGACTCTAATATATCAGTGCCTGAAGCTTTACACGGTAAAACTGCAATTTCTAATGCTAAATTAGCTTATGAATTGTTTGTAGACAAATTTTCTAGCTCTGAATTTTATGAAATGTCTAATGAAGGTGCTACGCTTCAAAGACCTTTATGGGCAAGCACTAGTACTAAAAACCCAAATTTTTCTGATGTTTTGTACGTAGAGAAACTTATAGGACAAAACACTGTTAATACTATGCCTGACCCAACATTGAATGCTTTTTTGGATCATGGAGAATTTGACGAGGCAATTACAGATGATTTAATTGATGCAAAAATACATTTAGACCAATTAAATCGTTTAGGCCTTTCATTAGATTTGATTACAGATCAACTATTACAAGATGGATTAAACGCATTCCAAAATTCATTTGATGATTTGATTCAAAATATTTCAAGCAAGAGATCAACTCTAAATTTTGTTTAAATTAATTTTCATGAGGATTTATTGGTTTCTGATTCTTCTAACTTAAAACAGAAATTATCTGAAATTAATTCAGTAATTTCCAAGATGTTAGATAAAAATTATGAGTATTTTGATGATCTGTTAAATATATCTTCTCAAGAATATTTAGGTTGGGTGGATCCTCAAAAACTGATTATTCATTATTTGGAGTTTTCAAATGTATATGAAAAATATAAATTAATTCCTTTTCGTAAATTAATTGTAATTGGGATGGGTGGAAGTAGTTTAGGCGCTAAGGTATTAGTAGATAATTTATCCAGAGACAAAAAAATAGAAGTATGTTTTGTAGAAAATTATCATCCAGGATATTTACAAAAATTACATGATTTTACTCTAGATTCAGATGTTATGTTTTTAGTTTGTTCAAAATCTGGAACTACTTTAGAAACATTAATGATTTTTCAATATTTTTATCATCATGTGGAGATCAATAATATGTTTGATTCTCCTGGAGATGCATTCATTGCGATAACCGACAAAGGGTCTCAATTAGAAGAAATAGCAATTTCTAAAAAGTTTTCTGATGTTGTTTATGGAATGAAAGAAATAGGTGGTCGATACTCAGTTTTATCTAGTTTTGGTATGTTTCCTGCTTTGATGAGTGGAGTTAGTTCAGATGATTTGCTTAGCTCTTTGAGAAATCAAATTGAGAAATTTAGTGAATTAGAATATCTGAATCAATGTGAAGAGATTGCCCAGTTTATTCTGAAAGGTTTATTAACAGGTAAAAATAAGATGTTAATTAGCATTGATCCAGAATTTGTAGGTTTTTCTGAATGGATACAACAATTAATAGCAGAAAGTTTAGGTAAGAACAACAAAGGCATTATTCCTATAATTATAAATAATAATGACCAGCATATGAACAGAAATGATTTACTTTTTTCATTAAAAAAGGGTTCGGAATTTTCTTTTGAAACAATTACATCTTCTACGCAACAGATTTTAAATGTTTCAATTTCTGACAGTAGTGATTTGATTCCTCAATTGTTTGTATGGGAATTAGTTGTATCAAGCTTAGGGGCAATAATGGAAGTTAATCCATTTGATCAACCTGATGTTCAATCATCAAAAAATGAAACAAATTACTTGATTCATTCGAAACAACAAATTGATATTTTAGAACAAACAATTTCATTTGATGGATTGATTAATTGTTTTCAGGATTTAGATAAAAATAATTATGTGGGATTTTTATATTTTGCTGATCCGAGTACTCAAATTGTCAATTTGATGAATTTATTTGGTGAAATTCTTTCTTTTAAATTTCAACTACCAGTGATTCAAGCATTAGGACCAAATTATTTACATTCATTGGGACAATTGTTTAAGGGAGGTCCTGACATAGGCACATTTATTCAATTTGTTTCTAATGATTTAGAATTTGACATAACAGTTCCTTCACAAGATTTTTCATTTTATGATTTGATGAATTCTCAAATTCAGGGAGATTTCAAAATTCTTGACTCGATAGGCAGGAAGCCTATAGTTATCCATTTAGGGGATGAGCCAGAGAAAAAACTTCAAGAATTTATTAATAAGGCAAAATTAATTTAATTATAAATTCACTAAAGATTTTTGGATGATAGATTCATACTCATTAAGTATTTCGTTATTTAATAAGGAGGCAGGTTTTGATGTGTCTTGATAATCTTGTCTGAGTTTAATAGATCCCAAAAAATCAAGATTAAGTTCGTTTGCAATTTCAGTTCCAGCACCTGAACCAAAAATACCACCAGACATATTTTCTACTATTCCTAAAACATTTACCTGTAGCTTTTTAATCATATTTATTGATCTTTTTGCATCGATTTTTGCTAGTTCTTGGGGTGTAGTCACTACTACAAACCCATCCATAGTAAGTGTTTGCATTACAGTTAGTGGTGAATCTGAAGTTCCAGGTGGTAGGTCGACAATTAAATAATCTAATTCGCCCCAATTTGTTGATTGCAACATTTGATTGATTGCGTTGTGAATCATGGGGCCTCTCCAAATGGTCGCCTCATCTTCATTTTCTTGAAAGTATGCCATTGACATAACTTTTACCCCGAATCTTTCCGCGGGGATCATTTTTTTATTTTCGTCTAGCATAGGTTGCTCAGATATTTTCATGGCTCTAACAACATTTGGACAATCAATATCTACGTCAAGTATTCCAACAGAGTGACCTGAATTAGCAAGTGCAGCAGATAAATTTACTGCGACAGTAGTTTTTCCTACCCCACCCTTACCGCTATAAACTCCAATTTTGTTTTTGATACCACCGAGAGATGAATCGATTTGCCTTTTTTGTTCGAATTGACGCTTCATAGCCTCAATTTTTGCTCTAGCTTGTGAGGCGTTTTGTTGTGTCATATCAGTTAATCGAGACCTAGAAGACGTTTACCCTCTTCTGTAATCATTTCAGGATTCCATGGAGGATCAAATACTAGGTCAACATTAATATCTTCAATTCCATCAATTTCAGCAAGTCTCCATTCTGCTTGTTGGGCTATGTAGGGTCCCATTCCACAACCTGCAAAAGTTAATGTCATTGTTACTTCTACGTCTGCCTCCGTGATAGAGACTCCATATACAAGACCTAAATCTACAATATTTACTGGAATTTCAGGGTCATATACATCTCTTAGGGCTTCTAAGACTTCATCTTCTGAAACTGTAGCTGAATTTGTCATTTTTAATTCCTATGATTTACTTTTATTCTATATTTGAGAAAATGGGCTGTCAATTTAAATAAGGTATGTACTAATAAAATAGTAAGTTGATAAAAAGTATTTTAATCAGATAGTACTTTTCTTAAATCTATAATTTGATCTCTTATAATTGCGGCTTTTTCATATTCTAATTGTTCTGATGATTTTTTCATTTGAATTTCTAGCTCTTTTATCAAATTAGTTATTTCTTCTTTTGGAAGTTCCTTGTTAGAAATTGTTTCAGTTTTAGATTGTTCTACCCAAGAAATACTTCTTATTCTTTCATTGATATCTTTAATAGTTTTGTTAATACTTTTAGGTGTAATACCGTGTTGTTTGTTATGAGATTCTTGTAGAAGTCTCCTACGATTTGTTTCATCTATTGCAGTTTTCATTGAATTTGTAATTCTGTCAGCGTACATAATGACTTTTCCATCTATGTGCCGAGCAGCTCTTCCAATTGTTTGGATTAGCGCAGTGTAAGATCGTAAATACCCTTCTTTATCAGCATCTAATATTGCTACAAGACTGACTTCAGGTAAGTCTAATCCTTCTCTTAATAAATTAATTCCAACTATGACATCGTATACTCCTAATCTTAAATCTCTAAGAATTTCACTTCGCTCAAGAGTATCGACTTCAGAATGTAAATATTGTGTTTTAATTCCGCTTTCTTTTAAATAATCTGATAATTCTTCTGACATTCTTTTGGTTAAAGTGGTGATTAAACATCTTTCGCCTTTTTTTATTCTTTCTGAAACAGTTTCCAATAAATGATCAATTTGACCTTCAACCGGAACTACTTCAACAACTGGATCTATAAGTCCTGTTGGTCTAATTATTTGTTCTGTAATGTGTTCATTACTTCTTTCTTGTTCGAAAACGCTTGGCGTGGCTGAAACATATACCACCTGGTGAATACGATTTTGAAATTCATTAAAATTTAAAGGGCGATTATCTAAAGCAGAAGGTAGTCTGAATCCATGTTCCACTAAAGTTTCTTTTCTTGATCTATCACTGAAATACATTCCTCGGACTTGTGGAATAGTCATATGAGATTCATCTACGAATAAAAGAAAATCTTTTGGGAAATAATCTAATAAAGTATATGGAGTGCTGCCAGGGTTACGCCTAGAGAGATGCATTGAATAATTTTCTACTCCAGAACAGTATCCAGCTAATTCAAGCATTTCAATGTCATATTTTGTTCTTGATTCTAGTCTTTGTGCCTCTAGTAATTTTCCATTTGAATTTAAAAGTTTTAGGTGTGTTGATAATTCAGTTTTAATGTCTTTTATAGCCATTTTAATTTTATCTTCAGGTGTAACAAAATGTTTAGCTGGATATATTTCAAGGAATTCTCTTTGACCTAAAATCTCACCGGTTAAATGGTCAATTGTAGAAATCCTATCAATTTGATCTCCCCAAAATTCTATTCTGACGCAAATTTGTTCATAAGCTGGGAAAATATCTACTGTATCTCCTTTAACTCTAAATTTTCCTCTAGATAAATCGAAATCATTCCTTTCGTATTGCATATTAATTAATTGTTCTATTAGTGATTTTCGAGTTTTTGTTTCTCCTTTTTCAATTGATGCAACAAATCCTTGATATTCTTCAGGGCTTCCTAACCCGTATATGCATGAAACCGACGCTACAATTAATACGTCTTTGCGTGTAAGTAATGAACGAGTAGCGGAATGTCGTAGTTTGTCTAAGTCTTCATTTATGCTGGCATCTTTTTCTATATAGGTATCAGTTCTAGGTACATAAGCTTCGGGTTGATAATAGTCATAATAGCTCACAAAGTATTCAACAGCATTTTGTGGAAAAAATTCTTTGAATTCGGTAGCAAGTTGAGCAGCTAAAGTTTTGTTGTGAGCTAAAACTAGTGTGGGCTTTTGCACTTTTTCAATTACTCCAGCCATAGTAAAAGTTTTTCCGCTTCCGGTTACACCTAATAATGTTTGTTCAGAAACATTATTAGAAATTTTTTCTGAAATTTTTTCAATTGCTTGGGGTTGATCTCCCGTAGGTTTGAGATCAGAAATTAAATTAAATTTATTCATTAAATAATTTGGGCCTCGATAACTAGTTGGTTTGTTGCATCTAGTGTTTTGTTAAAGTCACTATACATATTAACTATTTGCAATTCTGAGATCTCAAATAAATAGATTAATTCTTGTGGATAACAATATCTTAGGCTGAAAGATTTGTAACTAACTTTAGGGTTTTGGGTATCAAGAAATTGTATTACTCGTAAATCCGTATGAAGTAATTGATTGAAGAAATCAAAATTTGTCTTGTGCCAAACTTCTAAGGATTTTTGAGTTTTTTGGGACACTAAGTAGAAATTTGAGCTTTTTTGCTCAAATATTTCTTTGTCGGGGAAAAAAACATCAAAAATTATTTTAGTTTTTTTATGGCAAAGTTTCCTTATGTTTTTTAAGCATTTGATTTGATCAGAGACATTTAAAAGTGATTGGAAACCATTGAAAGGAATTAAAATTGTGTCAAATTGTTGTTTGAAATTTAATTCCCTCATATCCATTACTTGAAAAGAAAGGTTAGTAAGAGTGTTATTCGTTTTTGTTTGAGCAATTTCTATCATTTTTGGAGAAATATCTATTCCATGAACTTTTTTACCAGATTGAGCTAATGGAATTGAAATTCTTCCCGTACCACATCCTATTTCTAAAATAGATTCTGAGTCAGACGATATATTTTGATAAAAATGCAAATCATCTTTATATTCTGAATATATTTCATCATAAATTTCTGCCCAATTGTCGTAATTAGTCATTTAATGAAATATTTTGTAAAGCTATACGTATTCTGTCTTCTAATGAAAGATTTTGACCTGTTGGAATTTTAGAAGCAGCAGATTTTGCTTCATTCGTAGAGTACCCTAGGGCAGTTAATGAGTCGATGATTTCGTTGTTTGATTCAAATGTAAGTACAGAGTTTTGTGGGGCTTCTAATTTACCTCTTAACTCCAATATCATCCTATCAGCAGTCCTTTTTCCTACTCCGGGTACCTGTGTCATAAGATGAGAATTTTCAGTTTCAATTGCTTGAAAAATTTCACTTGAGTTCATTAAAGATAATATTGCAACAGCAAGTTTAGGGCCTACTCCTGAAATAGTGATTAATATTTCAAAAGTGATTCTGTCTTGAGGATCCAAAAAACCAAAAATTGTTATGCTATCTTGTCGTAATTGAAGAGAAGTAAAAATTTCTTCAGTGGTATCTTCTTCAATTAAACTATTAATGTTTGATTGAGGCATGTACACCACCAAAGTTATGCCATGTCCTATTTCAACTTCGATGTGGTCAGTATGTTTAGCATAGATTTTTCCTGAAATTTTTGAAATCATTTGTGCCTCTAAACTTTTGTAACTTCCATTATAAGTTTCACTTCTTTCATGGTCTTTACCCGCTGATATTCTACTGAAACACTTATTACATGGTCAGGAGTATCATCTTCTATTACTCCCTCCAATTGTAAGCAATCTTGAGCATATTTCATGCCTGTGATTAGGTTGTCAATATCAATAGGTTTACCAGAATAAAATGCTTTATAAAGTATTTTAATTTTCCCCATAAATCCTGGGTTTATTTCTCTGAGTTTGATAATTGTTTCATCTTGGAATGCTCTTTTAGGAGCAATTTTTTGAGCCCAATAGGCTCTACTGTTGCCCCTAAGTTCTTTAGGTGGCATATGATCAAATTCTATACTAAAAAAATCCACGAACACTATGACTGGAAACTAATCATGGCTTCTTCAGAAAAATCAGCATTAGAAAAAACTTTCTGAACATCATCTAGATCTTCAAGTTGCTCTAGAAGTTTGAGTGTCTGAACAGCTTTTTTATCGTCTAATAAAATCGTATTGCTAGGAATTAGTGATAATTCACTTGATGAAACATCGATATTTTGTTCAGAAAATGTATTTCTGATATTTTCTAAATCTGTAGGTGGGGAATATATGTGAAGAGTCCCGTCATATGTTTCAAAATCTTCAGCACCTACATCTATTGCTATCATAGCTAATTCTTCAGCTTGATCTTGAACTGCATTTATTACTAGTACACCTTTTTGCTCAAATTGCCATGCTACTGCTCCAGATTCAGCCATATTACCCCCTGCCTTAGATAAGGTAGATCTGATATCTGCAACAGTACGATTTTTATTATCAGTCAACGTTTGGAGCATAATTCCAATTCCTCCAGGTCCGTATCCTTCATAAACTATTTCAGACATTGCTTCCCCATCACTTCCAGATCCGGATCCTTTTTTAATTGCTCTATCAATATTGTCTGCGGGCATATTTGCATCTTTAGCAATTTGTACAGCCATCCTCAGTCGGAAATTCATTTCTATATCTCCACCCCCCATTTTTGCTGCGACTATGATTTCTTTAGATAGTTTTGTAAATAATTTACCCCGCTTAGCATCTGTGGCAGCTTTTTTATGTTTAATAGTTGACCATTTTGAATGTCCAGACATTTGATTACCTCTCTAAATTTGAGACATTTTAACATTTATGAAAAACAGATTTAAGGTTTGTTTTATATCAATGATTCTTGAGATAGTATGTATTCATGATTAAGGTTTTGTTATCAATTTTACAATCTTCACGTCCTAAGCAATGGGTTAAAAACTTTGTAATTTTTTTACCTATGGTTTTTTCATTTAATGAATCTTGGTTTGTTGACGATTTTTGGGAGATATTTTTTACTAGTTCCTATGCTTTTGTAGGGTTTGTTTTAATTAGTTCTTCTATATATTTACTTAATGATTCTTTAGATATTCGATTAGATCAAAATCATCCCACAAAAAAATATAGACCTATTGCATCAGGTGAATTGTCGATAAATGTTGCACGAATTTCGTCAGTGATTATTGGCTTGTTAGCAATTCTTGTTGCCTTTTTTATTGGGATTGATTTCCTAGTTGCTATGATCTCATATCTGTTAATTATGCTGGGATATGTTTTTCTGTTTAGAAATGTATTTATTCTTGATGTTTTTTCAATATCTACGGGGTTTATCATTAGAGTTTTATCAGGAGCACTAGCTATTGAAATACCTATGTCTAATTGGCTTTATATCTGCACTGCACTGGGAGCTTTATTCATTGCGTTATCAAAAAGATATTCAGAAAAACTTAATTCATCAAACTCCAATGAAACCCGAGATTCTTTACATAATTATGAATTAGGTAAATTGAAATTTACTTTGGTAATAATTTCGATTTCTATAGCTATACTTTATTTTGCTTATACTTTGTTAGCTGAAAATTTACCATCAAATAATTTAATGATTTTTTCTGCTGTTTTTGTTTTTTGTGGTTTGTTCAGATACTTGTATCTTGTTGTATATAAAGGAAAAGGCGAAAAACCAGAAGACATAATAATGAAAGATATATTTATTTTACCGGTAATTTTTGTTTGGCTAATGTATACGTTTGCGGTTTTGTTTTGGTTTAGATAATTATTTGTGGCGCCATTTTCGAAGCTCTTTTATAGTGATGTACCAACCATAAATTAGTATCGTAAGAAGTATGGTGATGACTATCCAAAATACAATTTTCCAAATGGTCATTTCTAATCCTCATTTAGCAAAGGAATTGTTTTTATCCAACTAGAGACATCTTCACTCATGTGTTCTCTGGTTAATGATTGGTAAACGCTCGCCTTTACTAATCCTACAGGAGTGCCAATATCAAAATGGTCTGAAGTGAATTGATATGCCACGCAAGGTAATTCTGTCATCAATGAATCAATAGCATCTGTAAGTTGAATTTCACCTAAAGCACCAGGTTGAATCGATTCTAGTTTTGCGAAAATTTCTTTGGGGAGAATATATCTACCTATAATAGCAATATTTGACGGGGCATTTTCTAAATCAGGCTTTTCAATTACAGATTTAACATGAATTTGATTCCCATTAATATTTAAAGGATCAATAATTCCTAATTTGGAAATCATTTCATCCTTAACTTTTTTAGCTGCAAGAATTATCCCAGGGTTTTGATAAAAAATTTTTATCATTTCTGACGTTGTGGATTCATTACCAAAAATAAGGTCATCAGGTAATAACACTGCAAATGCTTGATCTCCAATCAATTTTTTGGACTGGAGGATGGCATGCCCTAATCCTAATGGTGATTTTTGTGTGACAAAATTTATTGAAACTAAATTTTGAATTGAACGAATATTTTTTAAAAGTTCAGTTTCTCCTCTATTTTGAAGTAATGTTTCTATATCAGGGCGTGGTTGAAAATAATCTTTAATTGATTTTTGATCAGGAGAAATAATGAAAATTACTTCTGTAATACCTGCTTGATGTAACTCTTCAATTGCATAATGAATTGATGGCCGATCTACAATAGGAATCATTACTTTTGAAACAGCCAAAGTCGCTGGTAGAAATCTAGTTCCTAACCCTGCCACAGGAATTACTGCTTTTGTAATCGTCATTATTAAACTGCTTGATCAGTGTTAACGTGAGTAGGAACTCCTTCCTCCTCAAAAACTTGATCTATCTCTGATCGGATTTCTGAATTGATTTTCCAATCTACAGCAGCTACATTTTCTTTGAGTTCTTTTTCGTTTCTTACTCCTACTAACCCTACAGATACTGCTGGATGGCCTAATGTCCAAGAGATTGCCATTTGAGGAAGGGATTTGTCATATTTTTTAGCAATGATTTTTAATTTTTCAGAAACATTGATTTCTTTTTCAAATTCTTCAGGCTGGAATAAAGGTAATCTAAATGCAAAGCCACTACTTCTCCAATCTGATTCAATGAAACTAGTTTCTTTATTGAAAGCTCCAGAAAGTAATCCAAATCCTAAGGTTCCATAAGCCATGAATCCAATATTGTTTTCTTTACAGAAGGGTAAAACCTCTGACTCCATTCGTCTGTCAAACATATGGTATCCCACTTGATTGGCTGCAATATGACCATATTTTTCACATTCCTCCATCATCTCAGGAGTGAAATTTGAAACTCCATAATGGCGGATTTTGCCATCATTTTTCAATTGTTCTAAGGCTCCAATGCTTTCTTCAAAAGGTGTGTCATGGTCTGGCCAATGTATTAATAATAGGTCTATAAAGTCGGTATTTAATCTGCTTAAGCATCCGTTAGCATGTTCAATAATGTGGTCATATTTTGAGTTTCTTCCAGTAACTTTAGGTTCTTTGGAATACTCAAATCCCACTTTTGTCACTAATACGATGTCTTTTCTTTTTGGCCCCAAAGCTTTTGCCAATAGTTCCTCTGAGATATATGGGCCGTATACCTCTGCTGTATCGAATAATGTGATTCCATGGTCTATAGCAGAATTAACTGCCTCACTAGCCTCTTTGACATCAATCGCACCATATGTAGAACCCATTTCCCAAGTTCCGAATCCCAAAGCTGAAACGAATAAGTCTGTATCTCCAATTTGTCTTTGTTCCATTTTTAATCTCCTGTTTTTATTAGGGTGTATAAGGTACTGGTGCAGGACCAATTTGAGTTTCAATCATTTCTTGAGCCATTTCAACAAAATCACATAATAATGGCCGAGTATTTCTAGGATCAATTATGTCTATTCCATGGTTGTTTCCAGCTCCTCCAGTCGCTTCAGCTGTACGGAATGGTGACGCCATAGCATTAAGACGAGCTTCTATTTCTTTTTGTTTTGCAACAGGATCGTCAGAAGCAGCAATCTCTCGTTTGTAAGCTGCTGAAACACCTCCCTCTATGTGCATAGATCCCCATCTTCCTGAAGGCCATGCATACCGATGATACATACCTGTTGTTCTGTGATGGGATTGTCCTGCTACTCCATATGCTTGTTTCATGTAAAAACTGATCCAAGGAGTTTGACTTCTTGCTAAAGCAGAAACCATCCTAGCGCCTGCTCTAACTATTCCAGCATTTTGAGCTTCCATTCCTACCATGAATCCGGGCTCGTCTACAAAAGAAACTATAGGAAGATGAAAAGTGTCACATAAACTGACTATTCTCATAGACTTTTCTCCAGCAGCAATGTCTGTGGATCCACCTAAATGTCGAGGATTATTAATCATTACTCCAATTGGGTAACCATTGACTCTGGCTAATCCGGTAATTCTAGCCTTACCGTAAAATGGAGATATTTCAAAAAATGAATCTTTGTCTAATACATGATCGAGAATTTTGTATGGGTCGTAACTACGTTTCACATTTTTTGGGATTATAGAAAGCAATTCTTCATCTTTCCGATTTGGGTCATCCTTAGGTTCTATTCGTTTGGGTATTTTCCAAATACTAGAAGGCATATAACTCAGAAACTTTCTAATCATTTCAAATGCTTCTTCTTCAGTATCTGCTAAATTGTCAATTACACCGGTTTTAATTACTTGACTTCTATAGTCGCCCAAATCTTCTTTTGATATTTCATATCCTAAAGCAGCTTTGACGACAGGTGGTCCACCAGCAAAAATCTGACTAGTATCTTTTACCATTACTGTGAAATGTGACAAACAAGCTTCAATAGCAGGTAGCCCTGCTACAGATCCTAGAACAGCTGAAACAACAGGTACTTCATTTAATAAATTTACAGCTAGTTCAGTACTAGGGCCATCAGGGGTGTATGTTCTTCCGATTTGCTCAAAAGTGCGTACACTTCCACCAGCAGCATCTAATAATCGTACTAAAGGTAATCTCCATTGAGACGCATATTTCAAAGGGCTGGGTTGACTGCCTGTGCCTTTTTCTCCCGATCCACCTCGCACTGTAAAATCTCCGCCATCGATTAGTACTCGAAAACCATTAATTTTGCCAGTTCCCATTACTCTGGGATAGGGAGTGAAATCAACTAATTCGTTGTTTTCGTATGACGCAGCACCAGCCAATGCAGAGGCTTCATTAAAGGTGTCTGAGTCTACTAGCAGTTTAATTCTTTCTCTAACTGTTAGTTTGCCAAAAAAATGTTGACGTTCAACATTTTCCTTGCCTCCCATTTGTTGAGCTAAATTTAGCCTATGATTTAATTCCTTAATTTCATCTTCCCAAACCATTGAAAACTCCTGAGTGATTTTGAAATAGAATCATAGCAAATTCACAAATCATTTGCGGGTATATTTTGGGATTACTAAAACTGCAGCAATTATTCCACCAATCAATCCTCCAATATGTCCCCAATTATCTACACCAGACCCCATAAAACCAAATGCTAAATTTACTAATGCCAGAATCAAAATAGCATTAAAATTTTGTTTTCCAAATTCACCTAATTTATTTCTGTAAATAAAG
Organism: SAR202 cluster bacterium; assembly: GCA_022447825.1. Classification (GTDB taxonomy): domain Bacteria; phylum Chloroflexota; class Dehalococcoidia; order Lucifugimonadales; family UBA826; genus AG-426-M11. The sequence continues at coordinate 5,706 of JAKUTY010000003.1, read as the reverse complement.
AAATATCCCCCTAAAGCAGCTAGAGTTCCAAAAATTGCTCCACTTGCGCCAATAGCTACTCCATATGAAGGTAAAAAAATTAGACTAATAAAACTAGCAGTAATTCCTGAAAATATATAGATGAATAGAAATTTTTTATGTCCTAATATAGATTCAGCCAACGAGCCCATAATAAAGATGCTTAAACAATTTAAAGCAAAGTGGAAAAAGCCTGCATGCAAAAACATTGCAGTTAATAGTCGCCAATATTGACCTTCCGATACATATAATCCATATAGGGCGCCAAAATTTACTAAGACTGATGAATTAGTACTTCCTCCAAAAATTTCAGTAGTACCAAATAGTAATGTGTTGATCAGTAAAATTGAGTAAACAATATAAGGTTTCTGTGATTGATTAAATAACACTTTAAACTAGATCTAAAGACACTAAATCTTCATATGTCTCCCTACGTCTGATTAACCTTGCTGTCCCATTATTGATCATTACCACGGCAGGTCTTGGATTCATATTGTATGTGCTTGACATAGAAAGGCAGTAGGCACCCGAAGCTGGAATTGCGATTCTATCTCCTGATTCGACTGGTGGTAAAGAAATATCTTTTATCAGTAGATCACCAGATTCACAGTATTTCCCAGCTAAGGTGATGGTTTCTCTAGATTGATTATTCATTTTGTTTACAACAACTGCCTCGTATTTTGATCCATATAGAGCAGGTCTAATATTATCTCCCATACCTCCATCTACAGACACGTAAGTTCGAACATTGGGGATATCTTTAATGACACCAACAGTATAAATAGCTACTCCAGCTCTACCTACTATTGATCGTCCAGGTTCAATTATTAGAGTAGGGGTTGGTATATTTAAATCATTACATTTGTTAATCAACATAGATGTGATGGTTTCTGCATAGGCTGATATAGGAGGAGGTGGTTCATCACTAACGTAACCTATAGCAAATCCTCCTCCTGGACTGAATTCTCGTAAATTCAACCCCTTTTCTATAAATGGTTTTAAGTAATCTAAAACAGTATCTATGGCTGTAGAGTACGGCTCTAATTCAAAAATTGGAGAACCTAAATGAAAATGGATTCCTTTTAAATCTAGATTACTTGAGTTTAAACTTTCATCTATCGCTTGAGAACTCTCACCGGTTTCTATTGAAAAACCGAATTTGACATCTAAAATTCCTGTAGTCGTATGTCCATGAGTATGGGCATCAACTGAAGGAGAAAGTCTCAGCATAATTTCTTGAATCACATTTTTATCTTTTGCAATTTGATTTAGTAGCCTTAGTTCATGAAAACCATCAACGACTATAGTTCCTACCCCTGAGTCAATAGCTTCTGATAATTCGTGGGGGGTTTTATTATTGCCGTGAAAATACATCTCTGATGTGGGGAACCCACTTTTTGCAGCTATAGATACTTCACCCCCTGAAACAACGTCTAAACTTAATCCTTCATCTTTAGCTATCTTAGCCATTGATAGACTCATAAAAGCTTTTGATGCGTACGCTACTTTTGTATCAGGATATAAGTTTTGGAACTGACTTTTGTATTCTTTTGCAATAGACCTGATAGTAGATTCATCATACACATACAGAGGAGTTCCAAATTCGTCTGCTAGAGCATTTATATCTAAGTTGTCTATAGTTAAATTACCTAATGAATTTACAGAAGTATTGTGTGGGAACAAGGCAATATTATTGAGTGTCATATCAGCTCCATTTAGTCGGTAAAATTTTTTATCAATCATATTTTATCTTTTACTGATTATTAAGTGAAATTATTGACACAATTAGGTTGGAATGCTAATCTGCCGGTACGTACGATAAGTAAATTTACTCTTATAGAGGTATTAGGGGGAAATATGTCAGAATCGAAAGTTTATTATATGGACGCACATTCAGAATCTACTGAAACAGCGTTGTCTTCAAAAATGATTACTGTTTTTGATGCTGCAGGCTTAGATGAAATGATTAAGCCTAATGATATTGTAGCTATTAAGGTTCATTGTGGAGAATGGAATAACTCTGCTTATTTGAGGCCTTTGTATGCTAGAACTTTGGCGGATAGAATTAAAGAATTAGGTGGAAGACCATTTGTCTGTGATACTACTACTTCCACATACAGCCCTTGGGGATCAAGATCTTCAGAAATTGATATTCTTCAAACTGCAGAGAGAAATGGTTACAGTTCTGCAACTTTAGGTTGCCCTTTCATCTGTGCCGATGGAATTATTGGCCCAAGCGACTTTGTTGTAGATATTCCTGAAGGATATATTTTGAAAGAAGCTTATGTTGCTCAAGCAATTGCTGCTGCTGCTGCTTTAATTGCACTGACTCACTTTAAGGGTCATAGCATGGGAGTAATTGGTGGTGCATTGAAAAATTTGGGAATTGGTGCTCAATCTAAAAGAGGAAAGTTTAACGTACACATGGGAGGCCATCCTTCTTATGGATTAGGTGCTGCTGGTGTATTCCATCCTGAAAACTTTAAAGGTAAAGCTAATACTCCAGATTGGGAAATTCTTGAAGATTGTTGTCCTTTCAATCTTTATCATATTAATGAGAAAGATGAACTTGAATGGGATGGGGATAAATGTGCTAACTGTTTGGGTTGTTTTGGAGTGATGGGTCCAAGAGGCTTAATGGACATTCCTCCTATTCAATTTGATGCAGTTGATGCAGCTATAGCAGATGCATGCTTAGGAGTAGAAAAAGCAGTTGGTCGTGGAAAAGTTGGATATATCAATATGGCATTAGATGTTTCTCCTGCATGTGATTGTGCCGGTCATGCTGATGTTCCCATAGTTCCTCATTTGGGAGTATTTGCTAGTACAGACGCAGTTGCTATTGATATGGCTTGTGTTGATAAAGCCAGAGAAGCAGAAGGCATAAAAGGTTCTAAGGCTGAATTGATGGAAGCTCATCATGTTGGTGATAAGAAGTTTGAAGCCGCTGCTGCCACTTTCCATAGTCAAAGTGAAGTAACAAGTATTAATACTGGTCACGAGATTGGTCTTGGAAGTCGAAATTACGAATTGATTGAATGTGAACCTGAAAGTCCTGAAAGATTTAGGTTCCCTTATGATAAGAGACCTAGTAGGCAGAGGTTTGGAGCTAAGTTTGAAAAATTCCAACCATTCCCTTATGACAAATTTGACGGTAAAGGATTTAATAGATTAGATGTTGTTGACTTGGACAAAGTTAAACATCACTATGAAGATGATTCGGAAGTGGTTAATGTAGAACAACCTACTTCTTCTGAAAATTAATACTTTTCCAAAAGGGATTTAGTTTAGAATATTAAAGGGCGGCCAATTGGCCGCCCTTTGCAGATATAAGGAGAAATGTTATATGCAATCAGGTCAAGAAATGCTTGAAGACACAATCAGTTCGTGTAGGGAAATATCACAAGATCTAGCTTCTCAAAATGAAAGCTGGGCTAAGTCTATTGATGAAATTGTTGAAAAATTTGAAGAGATTAGTAATACTTTTTTCTTTCAAACTATGCCAAGTGTTCCGCCCACTCGTACTGCTATGAGAGAGGCAGCTACTCTTTTGGAAGCTAAAACATCTGGTGATTGGGCTAGTTTTGAGACACAGATATCTACTTTAATATCTAGTGCACAAACAGTTATAGAAAAAGCAGGAATGAAAGGGACTACATTAACATAATGAAACCTATTTTGATCACTGGTGGTGCAGGTAGTGTCGGCAAACAGTTAACAAACATGTTGTTAGCTGAAGGGCAATCTGTGCGAGTATTTGATCTCCCGTTTATGGATTTTACAGATTTAGAAACTTTGGAAAATGTTGAAATTGTTAAAGGTGATGTAACAGATTCAAATGCTGTTCTTGAAGCAATTGATGGGGTTCATGGTGTTCTCCATCTTGCAGCAATTCTGCCGCCTAATAGTGAAAAGGATAGAAGTAGGACATTTTCTGTCAATGTTCAAGGCACACAGAACATTGTTGATGCCATTAAAAAAGTCTCACCAGAAGCAATTATGGTTTTTACTTCTTCAATTAGCACATATGGAGATACTTCTAGTGTTGAAAGTCCTGTAACTATTATGCACCCACAAAATGCTATAGATATTTATGCTGACAGTAAAATTCACGGGGAAAAAATTTTAATTGATTCTAAAGTAAATTATGTCATTTTGAGAATAGCTAGTATTGCTGTTCCTGCATTTTTAGAGCCTCCTACTCCATGGCCATTCACTGCTGAACAAAGAGTTGAGATGGTTCACAGAGATGATGTTGCAGATGCTTTAGTGGCTGCTGTTAACACCAAGGATGCTGTAGGTAAAATATTTAACATTGCTGGCGGGAATTCATGGAGATTGCAAGGTAAAGGTTATGTAGAAGATTTCTTTAAATTTATGGGAGCACCTATAGAAATGGCTCAATATAGAGAATCGACAGGATGGAATGACTGGTTTGATACTGAAGAATCACAAAGAATATTAAAATACCAGAATCGTTCATATGAATTTTATAGTGATCAAATGAAAGCTATTGTTTCAGAGATGATGGGAGAGTAACACTTATGGTTCAATCGAAAGAAATCACATTAAAACAGAAAGAAAGACATCTTTCAGAAATCATTTCTGAAATGGGGAGTTTGATCGTTGCTTACTCAGGTGGAGTAGACAGTACATTTTTGGCCGCTTTTTCTCATCAAGTGTTGGGAAAGAACGCTCTTTCAGTGATTGCAAAATCACCAAGTTTAGCGCCCTCTGAATTAGAAGATGCAGTAGAGTTTGCTGAAAATTTAAATGTGAACTTTAGAGTGATAGAGACTAATGAGATTGATCGACCTGATTATCAAGCTAACAATCCCGACAGATGCTTTTTTTGTAAAGATGAGCTTTACACTCATTTGATCAAATATGCTGAAGAAGAAGGCTATAAATTTGTAACTAATGGTACTAATGCAGATGATTTGGGTGATTATAGGCCTGGAATTGAAGCTGCAAAACAATATGGTGTTAGAAGCCCTTTAGTAGAAGCGAATATGACCAAAGATGATATTCGGCAACTTTCTAAAAATATGGAATTACCAACATGGGATAAGCCAGCTCAGGCATGTTTATCTTCTAGAATTCCATATGGAACTATGGTGACTGTGGAAGCGTTAACTAGAATTGCTAGTGCGGAGCATTTTTTAAGATCTAAAGGATTTAAGCAAATTCGAGTAAGACATCACGATACTATAGCTAGGATCGAGGCAGATAAAGATAGAATTCGAGATTTAATTGAAGAACCTTTAAAGTCAGAAGTTTCTGCTCATTTTAAAGAAATCGGATATTCATATGTCACAGTTGATCTGGATGGATTTAGGTCAGGTAGTTTGAATGAAATCTTGCAGATCAATAAAAATTTGAATTAATTTTTATGTCTTTTAGTATTGAGGAAATTGCAAAATTCCCTTATCCGGGTATGAGTCTTCCAAATTCATTTCAGTTTAGTCCTGATAATTTATTTTTAGGATACCTGAAATCATCTAATTCAGATTCTAAAATGTCTCTTTATGTTATTGATTTACAAAATTTTCAAGAAATAAAAATTTTAGATGACTTGTCTTCATCTAAAATTGAAAGTTTTGATGAACAAATGAGAAGACAAAGACTTAGACAATTATCAACTGGTATTACTCGTTTTTCATGGATGAAGGGTGGACAGATTTTATT
>JAKUTY010000029.1 GCA_022447825.1 SAR202 cluster bacterium | reverse complement strand
TTTTGTTCCCTTAACCGACTTAGTAATATTTTTTGCAACATCTTTATCTATCCGGTGTTTAATTGTCAATGATTGTCTCAAGCTATCACCAGAGGCAGTTTGAGGTTCTGCAAAATCTAAAGCCTTACTGTCAATTTTCCGTTTAACACAATTTTCTTTTATTAGAGCGTGTAGTTGAGTGAGTTTCATATTGTCATCAGCAGTTACGGTCAGAGTATTATCATTTCTTTGTATGTCACACTTACTTCCAGCTAAATCAAATCTTTGTTTGATTGATCTTTGGACTTGATTGATCACATTATCGATTTCCATTAAATCTGTTTTAGAAACTACGTCGAATGAAGGCATTAAAAACTCCTGTATTTATGATTTAGGTGGTGGTGCATAATCGTCATCTGGTGTGTAAATATGTATATCCTCTGGGTTAGTTATAGCTAATCTTAATGATGTTTCATCGCTAATAGTAGTGATTTTATGTAAAAACCCTTTAGGTACAAATATTAAGTCACCTTTTTCTGCATTTATCACTGGCCTATTGTCTCCTACTTCCCAAGTTAAAGATCCTTTTAAAACGGCCCACCATTCATGAAATGCTGGATGCCAATGAGGATTGTTGCTCATTCCAGTATTGTGGCAGATCAAATTTGCACGATTTCTTTCATCTTCTAAAATAGTGCTAGTCCAAGGAGAACTTTCAAATTCATTTATAACATCATCTAAAGAAATATGTATTGAATTTGTAGACTTAGAAAAATATCTACTTTGACTAGAAGATTCAATTTCGTCAGTATCAATTATTTGCTCGGACCCTTTTTGAGTGACAACTAATCTTACACTCGGATCTAAATTAGTTGTAAATTGAATTTCATGATTACCTGCTGGTATACGTATTATGTCTCCAGATTTGGCATAAATTTCTTTATCCGAGTCGATAGAGATTGTTAAAGATCCTTTTAAAACTACCCACCACTCATTAAAATCGTTTTGAACAGTGAAGTGTAGTGGATATTCAGGAGGTTCTCCAATAACTTTCGCAAGATTACGGCCGTCTTCAAATGCTTCAAATTCCCATAAGTCTTTTTTTTGGTTTTCTGCAATTACGTTATTAATTTTTAAATGATATGGTTCACTATAAATTTCAGCCATTTTTACTCCTAAGGTCGACCTAATACAGGATTAGCAGGATCATTAAAACCAAATCCTGTATGTTCACCAGGTGGAACTAATTGATCTATTAATTCTGCATCTTTTGAATCAATTTCCCATCCTAATGCTCCTAAATTGTTTTCGTATTGCTCAAAAGTTCTGGGTCCAATTATTGCTGTAGAAACAATAGGATTTCCAAGAACCCAATTGACTGCTAATTGAGAAACGGATTTCCCGTATTTTTCTGCTATAGGTTTTAATGATTGGGCTACTTCCATGCTATGTTGCCTCATACCTGATTCAAGTATTCTTACATCTCCTCTACCTGCACGTGAATCTTTAGGAGGTTTTTGATAAACTAGATATTTGCCTGTCAACATCCCTCGTCCTAAAGGACTATAAGCCATAAATCCAAGATTGAAATTTTCTGTAAAAGGTAGTAATTCTACCTCCACATCTCTATCAACTATGTTATACAAATCTTGAATACAAGCCACAGAATCTAAGTTGTGTAACTCTGAAAACATTATTGAATTACATATTTCCCATGCTTTATGATTCGAAATACCTATGTATCTAACTTTTCCTGACTGAACTAATTGATCCATAGCTAATATTGTTTCTTCTAATGGAGTGTTAAGGTCTCTTCTGTGAATGAAATACACATCTATATGATCTGTATTTAATCTTTTTAAACTATTTTCTACTTCTTTTAAAATATGAAAACGACTCAATCCCCCATCATTAACTCCATTACCCATCTTTGCATTCACTTTAGTAATTAATACGACATCATTTCTATGTCCGATTAATGCTTTACCTACAATTTCTTCTGATAATCCATTGTTATACCCATTAGCAGTATCAATTACGTTAATACCATCACTAATAGCCCTATGAGTAAGTTGGATTGCATCATTTTCTGCACATGTGCTTCCAAATAACATAGTTCCTAAACTGAGTTGCGAAACTTGAATTCCAGTAGAACCAAAATTTACATAATCCATTTTTACCTCTAATGTGATTTGACCCCATTATATGTAAAATCACCAATATATATAATTACTAAAATTAATCTTATGGAGTAGTCATGTTATTTGTTTCAATATTCACTTCAGATCGTAAGTTAGATCCAGAATTATGGGCCACTATCTGGCAAGGAAATCCACCCCCATCTTTAAATTTGATAGGTGCATACAACATGAGTAATGATAAACGTGTGTATATTTGGGAAGCAGAAAGTGTTTTAGATATTCAATTTATGGACAGATTTAATGAAATAGGTGTTATGGAAACCTCTCCTGCATTTGATAGAACAGTTGGATGGAGAATGGCTTTTAATAAAGAATTAGATGCATTTGAAGAATGGTTTAGTTCTGGCAGAAATAGAAGCGGCAACAGTTCAGACAATAATCAATATGAAATTGATTCAGCTATAGATTTAAGAAGAAGAGGAATGCAGGCACCTAACAGACATGCAGCTCGATTAGAAGCAGCCAAATGGCGTGAGGAACAACAACAATCATAACTATATAAATTGCTTGAAAGCTATCTGACAATAGGTTTCAATAGACATGTAATTTTTTAAGGAGTAAATATGGCTGAACAAAAAATTGAATCGCCTATGACAGGGAACGTAATTGAAATTTCTGTATCTGTTGGAGATACTGTAGAAATAGGTGATATGTTAATTGTTATTGAATCTATGAAAATGGAAAATGAAATATTTTCAGAGGTATCTGGAACAATTACTGCAATTCACGTATCCGAAGATGATAATGTCAGCGAAGAAGACGTTTTAATGTCAATTGATGTCAATTAACCAAATCTAGCTGCTAGCTTCTCTTCTGTTGCGACCTCAAAAAACTCGATACTATATTTTTTAACTAGTTGTGAAAGTTCTGTGTTGTCTTGAATGACTGTTTTAGGTACTGATGTAATGTCATTGAATTCAATTGAGTCTGTATACCATTCAGCACAAACAATAATTTCATCGCCGGGCGTGCTAGCACCGCCAATATACACAACAGCTTTTCCTCTATCGTTATTATCTTCGTATGCATTACAAACTTTTGAAAGTAAATTAGCAGCCTTCCAAGCTTCAGATGATGGTAATCCTATAGTGTTTAATACTGCAGTTCTTCTAACTAAAAACATTTTTTCTCCTTTGGATATTCAGGTATTGTACATATAATTTACTTTCATTACATTGATTTAATAAAAAGAGATTTTATGTCCAACCTATATGTCGTAAGCACTCCAATAGGAAATTTAGGGGATTTATCTAAAAGAGCTATAGATACATTTGCTCAAGTGGGTTTAATCGTTGCCGAAGATACTAGGGTTACAAAAAAAATATTGTCACATTTGAAAATTCAAACACCACTTTTAAGTTTCAATGATCATAATGCTATAGATAGGATTCCAGAAATATTGAATCACTTATTAAATTACGATATTGCATTAACCACGGATGCAGGAACTCCTGGTGTTAGTGATCCCGGCAATTTATTGGTTGATGCTATTAGATCCCAAGGGCACTCAATAATTTCTATTCCAGGTCCATCTGCAGTTACTTCTGCTATCTCTATTTGTCCATTTAGTATCAAAAGATTCCTGTTTCTAGGATTTCCTAATAAAAACACAAAAGACAACTTAGATTTAATTAAACAATCTGACTTGATCGAATCACATACAATATTTTTTGAATCTCCATTGAGAATATTAGGTTTTTTGAAAACCATTAATGATACTAGTCCCAACAGGTTAGTTTTTATAGCTAGAGAAATTACAAAAATTCATGAAGAGACTTTTACTGGAACGGCTGAAGAGTGTATAAAATATTTAAAAACCCCAAAAGGTGAATTTACTATTATTCTTAATCCAATAAAGGTTGATAAAATTTCTAATCATAAAGATTTAATTAAAATAATACATAAATTACATATGGATGGCTTAAAAACTAAAGAAATTGCTCGTGAGATATCTACAATTAGCCACATAACTAGTGGTGAAGCATATAAACTAATTCTAGATAATTTGAAAGGATCTTAACAAAATGACTGAAAACATTTTGGTATGTACAGCTTGGCCTTATGCTAACGGTTCGTTACATTTGGGTCATATAGCAGGTTGTTATTTACCTGCTGACATATTTGCTAGATATCATAGATTGATTCAAAATAATGTAATCATGGTTTCAGGTAGCGATGCACACGGTACCCCCGTAACGATTACTGCTGAAGCTCAAGGTATCACTCCTAATGAAGTTTCAGAAAATTATCAAAAAGAATTTCTGAATGACTGGTCAAATTTAGGTATTTCTTACGACTTATTTACTAGTACTCACACAGAAAACCATACAAAAATCGTTCAAGAAATCTTTTTGAAGCTTTATGAAAAAGATTTAATATACAAAGACATCATGTCTCAACCATTTTGTAATGCATCGTCTTGTAACCAGTTTTTGGCTGATAGATATGTAGAGGGCACATGTCCACTTTGTAAATTTAATCAAGCACGTGGAGATCAATGTGATAATTGCGGCAATACATTGGATCCTAAAGACTTAATAGATATTCGTTGTAACCGTCGCAAAGATTGTAATGAATCTCCAGAATTCCGAAAAACTGAACACTTTTTTTTGAGATTAAGTAATTTTGAAACAGAATTATTAGAATGGGTAAAAACGAAAAATCATTGGAAATCTAATGTTAAGAATTTTACTATAGGATTTTTGGAAGGTGGATTGATTGATAGAGCCATCACGCGTGATATCACTTGGGGAATACCTATTCCCTTAGAAGGATATGAAGATAAAAGAATATATGTATGGTTTGAGGCTGTAATCGGGTATTTATCTGCATCTATTGAATGGGCATCTCGTCAAGATGACCCTGAGATTTGGAAAGAATTTTGGGATGGATCATCAAAGTCATACTACTTTATGGGGAAGGATAATATTCCATTTCATACAGTTATATGGCCTGCAATATTGTTAGGAAATGAGAATTTAAATCTCCCTTTTGACGTTCCTGCTAATGAATACGTCAATATGGAATCTAAAAAGATTTCTACTAGTCGCAATTGGGTAGTTAATCTAAAAGATTATTTAGAAAAATATGATCCTGACCCTTTGAGATTTGCATTAACATCAATTATGCCTGAAACAAGTGATTCAAATTTTTCTTGGGAAGAATATTTACGTCGTAATAATGATGAGCTAGTGGCTACATTCGGGAATCTGGTTAATAGGGTTTTCTCTATGACTCACAGGTATTTTGATGGAATTGTACAGAAACCTACGAGATTGAATGAGGAAGACATTCAATTGTTAGAATTCACTAAATCTTCTATGAATAATTTATCTGAAGAACTTTCTAACTGTAAATTTAGACGAGGTTTAGAAATTTGTATGAATTTGTCTCAATCTTTAAATAAATATCTAGAAAACCAAGCTCCCTGGAAATCTTTCAAAGAAAATCCCGAAGAATGTGCTACTACACTTTATTACAGTATTAATGTAATAAATTGCCTTAAGACAATGTTTAATCCATTCATGCCTTTTAGCACAGAAAAACTAAATAGCCTTCTTGGATTTGATGAAACTATAAATACCTTGGGCTGGGTATGGGATTCCTCTGAAATGTCTCCTGGTAAAAAGCTTCAACCAGCTGAACCTTTATTCGTTAAACTAGATGAAAGTATAGTTGATGAAGAAGTAAGTAAATTAGGAATCAATTAATTGGATCCATTAAAAATTCTTGCTCCTGTTTCAGAACAATTATCTGTAGTCGAACAAAAACTTTTTGAGTTTTCTTCAAATGCAGAGCTTCCATTTTTGGATGAATTACTTACTCATGCATTTAATTCTCAAGGAAAATTAGCACGTCCTGCTCTAACTTTATTAACATCGGGATTCCATGAACATAATTGGGATAATGTTACAACTATGGCTGCTGCTGTAGAGATGCTTCATATAGCTACACTAATTCATGATGATACTGTTGATGAAGCAGAAACACGTAGAGGTCGAATAACAGTTAGTAACAAATACGGACAACACACTGCTGTTTTATTAGGTGATTATATATTTGCCGCATCTGCTACATATGTATGTGACACTGGAAATATACAAGTAATAAGAAAATTTTCAGAAACGATTATGGACTTGTCTGAAGGTCAAATTCAAGAAACTGCGAACATTAAAAATATTAATACGGATCTAAATGAGTACCTTCATAGAATTTTTTTAAAAACTGGCTCACTCTTTACTACTGCAGGAGAATCTGGAGCCATATTAAGTGGAGCATCTGATGATCAAGTGAAATCAATTACTAATTACAGTAAAAATCTTGGGTTAGCATTTCAAGTGATTGATGATATTTTTGATTTGAACAGTAATGAAACAGAATTAGGGAAACCAGTGGGAAGTGATTTGATCAACGGAGTAATCACATTACCCACTTTGTATGGAATGGAAAATCCTGACTTTAAATCTTTAATAAAAGATTTTTTTAAAGATACCTCTGATATTTTATTACATCGTCAAATAATTGATTATCTTAACCAATCAAGTTCTGTTGAAAGAGCGTATGATTTTGCTAAAGACTTGATTCAATCTTCAAAAACTTCGATTGAAAGTTTGCCTAAATCTGACAGTAGGGATTCATTAGTAAGTTTATGTGATTTTATAATCACTAGAAAAGACTGATCATGAATTATCCGAAAAACTTTTTTTAATACTAAATAAAGCGTTTTCAAGAACGGGCTGGGCTGTATTTCCGTTGTATATAGTAAACAAAAATATAAATAAAACCCCGATAATAGTAGCAACAGAAACTTTGTTCATTTGTACCCAAAAAATATTAAGTGAATGACAAACAACAAATGGCCATTATAAAAACATATCCAATGGTTAAAGTTAAAATTCCACCAACAATGTAACCGAAAAGTAGAAACTTATTCATTTTTATATAATACACACAATTTTAATTGATCCATTTTATAGACGAGTTAACATTTTTTAATAAATGTATATCTATGTTATTTATATCCATATCGATTAGCAACATTTTAGTATTACTATTTATTTGTATTGATTTAAGATTTTCTGAATTTGTAATAGTTTTATTGAATGTGGTGAGCATTTTTAAAGTATCTATAATACTAACTTTTTCAGAAGGATTTAATGAATTACCTGATTTAGTACATCTAGTGAAATTCGCATAAATACCCTTAAATGGATTTACTGAAGAAACTGGTGCATCTGATGAATATCCAACAGTTACACCAGAATTTATAAGTGACCCTATTCTGTATAAGCTATTCAAATCTAATTGGTTTTTATCTTTTAAATACGAATCTCCTCGATCATATATAAATGACGGGTGAGTAGAAATATGAATATCATTATTTTTAATGTTTTGAATATCTTCATCATATAGTTCTGATGAGTGTTCTATCCGATCATTTTCAAATGGGTTTTTACCAATAGCTTTTATGGCTGTTTTTACACTTAAATTATCAACTGCATGAATAGCAACAGGAAATCCAGCACGATGACTTTCGTTGATTTGTTTTGATAAAGTTTCAAAATTGGGTACAGTTTTCCCCGACGATGTTGTTAGCATGATCTTGCAATGACCTAACCTAACAGAACCAATTGTTGAGTTATATTTTAATCTTTCACGAGAAAATTCATTTAAATATGGAAATCCTGGCATAAAAATAATTTTAGGAATTAAACTATTTGATGAGGCTAGATTACATAACAATTCGAACTTTATAAAATTATTATTTATTGAAGCATCATTAATTAATGAGTAACCATTATCTTGATAAATTTTGGAAACTTGACCAACTTGATCGTTTAAGTCTGACATTGATGATTTGGGAATGTATCGCTCTATTAAGTGGTCTCCCTCAAATATATATCCTGATAAGTTTCCTGAATTAATTTCTCTGTCAAAAGTTACACCTGTAGGTTCATTGGAGTATTCAGAAATTCCTATAATCTCTAGAGCTTTAGAATTGAGTAAATTGCCGTGCAAAGAATCTAGAACTATTACTATAGGTAACGTTGTAGAAATTTCATCTAAATCATTTTTGTTGATATTGAATGAATTTGTATTGTTAAGACCGAAAATACGAATCCAATATTCTTTTGAATTATTTACAATATTTTCTATTTGTTGAATTAAATCTGATTTTGAATTTATTTCACCATTATCTATCTGAGGACTATTCATATATGAACTAAAAGATAATAAATGTGTATGAGAATCTATAAATGATTCTGTGATCAACATCCCAGTACAATCAATTCTACGATCAAAAATATTCGATTCAAAATTACTTGCTTTATCAAACGCAACGATTTTACTGTCACTAATTAATAATGAAGAATTAGTGTGAATTTTATTCCCGTCGAATATATTTGCGTTGGAATATAGTATTTTTTCCAAATGAATTCTATTGAATTACAGATTTAGGTGATGCCTCTATTCGTCTTACTACAATTTTAGATCTATCCATCATTTCTGGGATCTTTGGTCCTATCTCATTTTTCCAAGTATCACTTTCGTAGACAGCTGAGTAAAGTGCTTCTTTATGCTCATCGTTTTCAAATCTTCTAATCCAAATATATAAATCGTCCTCATCACGACTAACAAAGCTGCCTAAAATAACCATTCCTTTAGATACTTGGAATGGAATAATGACATCTTCCATATAATCGACCCAGTTTTGTTTTTGGCCTGGCATCATTCGGTATTCTCTTAATTCAAAAAACATAATAACTCCTTATTTAGTGGGGCCCACCAATTTGAAATACTAATATACTCGATACTATATACAAACTAATCAAAATTATCGATTCAATTGATACAAACTTACCTAAGTTTACAGGGATAGTTTTACGCATAGAAATCAGAACAGTTGAAGTCATAATTAAAGCTATTAATGCTGTAATTACATGTACTTGAGAGGTCTGAATCCAAAGAGGACCAGAAGAATAAGCGAGATCATCAATAAATAAAACGAATCCCATATTAAATAAATTACTACCTAATAAATTTGTAACTGCCAACTCGGGAGCTCTAATTCTAATCGCTGCAATAGAAGCTGCTAATTCAGGAAGAGATGTACTTAAGGCTAAAAATTGAGGCCCCATGAAACTTTTACCCCATCCCATAGCATCAGCTAAATGATCACCAGTTTGAGCTAGCCAAATAGCAGCAATTACAACAATGATTGCTGCTATTGTATAAATAAATATAGCTTTTGATAGATTTTCTTTTGAGTAATCATCTTCATCTTCTATAACAGAATTTTTCTGTTCTCTATAAATTAAATATAAAGCGAAAATAAAAAATCCAATCAAAATAATTGATACTGGGCTAACTATAAAATTAGATGCGAAATTTAAGTTGCTATGTGAGAAAACTGCACAAGCTCCAATAAATATAATGAGCCATGATAAAAGCCCAGTTAATTTAGTTGTAGAACCTAAATTGGCTAAAATGGATCCTTTTCTCCACATCAAATCAATTATGCCAATAATTAGTAAATTAAATAAATTACTTCCAAATGCATCCCCGGCAGCAAGATCAGCACCATCCGCACCACCTATTAAAATTACTGAACTTACTCCAGTACCCAACTCGGGGAAAGAAGTAGCTGTAGCAAGTAATACTACGCCAACAAAAGATCTACCTAAACCAGTTTTAAAAGCAATAATGTCGGCATTTTTTGCAAGAAATGTAGCCGCAACGAGTATCACCGTCGCTGTGATTGCTAATTGAGACCATAATAGTGGAATAGAAGAGGACAATTGATTACCTCATTGTTTGCGTTCAGAGATAAGGAGATCAGAACGATTTCGCCATTTTTTTAAAAATCTTCCGTAATTTTTACGACTTAACTCATCACGGTCAGTTTCTGCTAAAGATGTCCACCCTCTATGTTCATGTAATAGCATTGGAAGGTGATTATCAGGATAAATTTT
>JAKUTY010000028.1 GCA_022447825.1 SAR202 cluster bacterium | reverse complement strand
GACTTGTTGTTGTTGTATGCGCTAACAGCGAGGAATACACACGGTCCATAATTCCCCGCCAAACAAATTGAGCGGGGATTTTTTTTGACAAAAAAAGGAGTTTAAATGGAACAAACTGAGACTGCGACTCTAGATGTAAGAGGCGAAATATGTCCCTACCCCATGCTCCGCACAAATCGGGAATTAGATGAATCAGACCCTAAGCCCAATTCATTAGAGGTAATAACCGATCATCCCCCTGCCCTTTCAACTATTCCACCTGAAGCTATGAAAAGAGGTTATGGCTGTGAAATAGAAGAAATTAAGCCCGGAGAATGGAAAATTAAATTATTCAAATAGGAATCAAATGATTAAAAAATTTATTACACTTCAAACAATATTTTTGCTTGCTTTATCATCTCTATTATTAGTAGGGTGTTCTTCTGATGAGTCCAATTCTGATACATCATTAGAATCTAAAGGATACGCTTCTACTGACAAATTAGTTTCAACTTCATGGGTTGAAGAGCGATTAGATGACAAAAACTTGAAAATTATCGACATCAGGTTACCTGAAGATTATGCCGCAGGACATATTCCTGACTCAGTCAATCTATCTTACAAAGAACTACAGGTAGAAAGAGATGGAGTCAAAGGCTTAATTCCTTCTGAAAATGAAATGGCTACAAAGCTAAGTGCATTAGGAATAAAAGATACTGACACAATTGTAGTAGTTGACCACATAAAAAACCTTTGGTCTAGCAGATTGCTTTGGACTCTAGAAGTATACGGCCATGGAGACACAAAACTCATGGACGGATCTTATGCCCTATGGGAATCAGAAGGTAAAAAAATAACATCAGATTCGACTTCCATATCTTCCTCAAAATATTCTTTTACGGGAGAGGCAAAGCCTGAACTAATCATATCTTTACAAAAAGTAATGGAGTCAATTGACGATGAGACTTCAATAGTTTTAGATACTAGATCTGCGGATGAATATGCAGGTAGAGACGTTAGGGCTGAAAGAGGGGGACACATCCCTGAATCCATACATGTGGAATGGGTACAAAATGTTGACGCAGATGGTAAATTTTTACCAGCTGAAGATCTAAAGAATTTATACAATTCTACTTCTGTAACAAATGACCTAGATATTTACACGTTGTGTCAAACTGCCGTACGAGCTACCCACAGCTGGTTTGTGTTACAAGAATTACTTGGATATGAAAATGTTGCAGTGTACGATGGTTCATGGACTGAATGGGGTAACCTAGAAAACACACCTATTGATTCCTAGGATAAACTTATAAAAATAGATGCTACTTCGCAAAAGTTTCTAGAAAAAACGAGAATTGCTGTACTCAGTACAGTTGATATATATAACATGCCTCACTCTGTCCCTATTTGGTATTCTTGGGATAATGGTGAGGCATTTATGTTTACTGGAACAAAAACTCAAAAATGGAAAAACTTATTGCATAACCCATTTGCTACTTTATGTGTGGATGACAGAGAGCCCCCATATCAATCAGTAATAATTCATGGGAAAATTGAAGAAGTACAAATCCCTTTAAATCAATTTGTAAGGTCTTTGTCTATGAGATATTACGGATTGACAGAGAGTAATGAATTCTCTAAGTCGTACCCCGATTACGCTGAAGATGTAGTTGTATTTAAACTAATCCCATCAAAAATTGTTTCAGATTTACAAAAATAATGATATCAATCAAAAACCTCACAATGTTATACAAAAATGGTAAGGGAGTTAAAAACATCTCTATATCCATTCAGGATGGGGAAACAAAGGCATTATTGGGACCAAATGGCTCAGGAAAAACAACTACGATGAGATCTTTCATGGGCTTCTTAAAATCTTCAGATGGAACTCTTTCAGTAAATGAAATTGACCCTATTTCTAACCCTATAGAAGCCAAGAAAATTATCGGGTTTCTTCCTGGTGACTCCCGTTTACCTGACAATGTGTCATCAGAAACATTGTTCAAATTTGCAGCTCAAGCAAGAGATGTCACACTAGATTATGCTTTAGAATTATCTAGTAATTTTGATTTGGATATCAAAGAAACCATAAAAAAACTTTCAAAAGGAAACAAACAAAAAACTGGCATCATATTATCGCTTTTGCATAAACCAAAAGCTTTAATATTGGATGAA
This sequence comes from SAR202 cluster bacterium, assembly GCA_022447825.1. GTDB lineage: Bacteria > Chloroflexota > Dehalococcoidia > Lucifugimonadales > UBA826 > AG-426-M11. The sequence goes on along the minus strand of JAKUTY010000028.1, from coordinate 9,259 downwards.
CCTACTTCCGGGCTCGATCCTTTTCATCAAAGAACTCTTTTTAAAATATTAAATGACTTTGCAAACAATGGAACATCAATATTACTTTCTTCACACATAATTTCTGAAGTTGAAAAGACTGTTGACTCACTGGCAGTGATGAAAGAAGGGGAAAAAATATATGATGAATCGCTAGAAACGTTCAAAAAAATGGCAGAACAAAACAACACATCAGCAGAGAATCAATTCTTTGATTTTTTCGATAAGGAAAAGAGTTTTGATTAAATTTCTAGCTACTTATGGCTGGTACATCATTATATCCTCACAAAGATGGATATCAACTTGGACATTAGCCCCTGGAGTCTATTTAATGATAATTCCTTTGGCTTTTGGAAACTCAAATTTAAAAGAAAATTTAATTGATGGCCAGAAAAACGCCCTCGAGACATCCGGTTTTTCTGACAACTCAGTAGTACTTAATGCATTTGGAATCAGTAATTGGGATTCAATATGGTCACTAGAAGGACTAGTCTCAGGCTATCTCATGAACTTATTCATGCCATTACTTATAGCTGTTTGCATCATAGGGTTAATGAACAAAATTGGAGCAAAATCAGAAGAAGATGGGACTTTCGAATTTGTTGCATCATTACCTTTTACTAGAACTATGATATTTTCTGTCCAAGCAATTATTCTGATCGGATTAGGAATGCTTATTCCTTTTGTATGGGTGAATTTAATTTTCATCATGACGCTTTTTGTAGACGCCAGTTTAAATTACTCATCTCTTGTGCAATCAGTAATCCAAAGTGCACTTGGCGGAGTAAGTTTTGCTGCATTTGGATTTGCCATAGGAGCCTATACTGGCAAGTCATCATTGAGTTGGGCTGCAGGGATTGGACTTTTGGCTATCGAATGGCTATCTGGCATGTTAGCTGAAACAAATGCGATTTTTGAATTTGTGAAGGAATGGATTTCTTCATTTGGAGCTTATAACAACCCTTATGTTAACGGATTGGATTTTGCAGATTTATCTCTAGTAATCTTCAAAATTCTACTGTTCTTGATCATAGGATTTTGGGGATATAGAGATAGAAGCCTCAATCTATAGTTTTTTCTGGATTCCATACTTTTGAAATCATATTTAAGCTAAGAATAATTGCCCATCCAACCATTCCTATGGTGACTCCCCAAAACAGGAATGAAATATCCAACGAAAAATATGACACTGATAATCCAAAAATACTAGTAATTAAAACTCTGTAAACCCCACCAAAAACAGGAATGATCATACTTCCAGTGCCATAGCTAGCAAACGACAATGTTTGTCCTCCTGCAAAAAGCCCAAAAACAGGCCCCACAATTCTCAAATACACAGATCCTATAGCAAATGCTCCTAATTCTTTAATAAACAAATCAATCCATAAACTCGGAAATAGTGCAAGAATTACACCAATTAAAGTCGCTACTAAAGCAATTATTAAAGCCCCAAATCTAGCAGACTTTCTAGCTCTTTCATATTGAGATGCTCCAAAATTTGTTCCAACAATTACTACTAATACTCCTCCAACTCCAAAAGCTAACGGAATCAACATTTGCTCTAAGCGACCACATACTCCATATCCTGCTATTGCCTCAGTACCAAAATCAGCTACGAATCTAGTAGTTAGCATGATAGTTAATGCAATGTTAAAAGCTAATAAAACACCCATTCCTCCAACTTTCAATATATCTTTTGTGACATCAAAATCTAAAGGGATAATTTTGAGTGAAATTTCAAACTTTCCTGAAACGAACAAAATCAACATTGCTACACCTGCAAAACCTTGACATAACACTGCAGCAATTGCTGGCCCAACCAATCCTAAAGAGGGTAAAAAAAACCAGCCTAAAGTTAAAGCCCCACTCAAGACAAGTTGAATCACACTTGCAACAATATCAAGACGAGCCATGATCTGAATTGCACCTAAACCTCGCAACACAGATTTCATCCAAAAATATAACCATATAAAAGGTGCTAGTCCAAAAAATATCCGAGCATATAAAACTGCTTGATCTGTTACTTCTTCAGAAGCACCAAACAAATTAAAAATAGATCTTGAAAATATCCCTAGTGCTATTAAATACACTAAAGATATAAACAAGTTAATTAAGGCTGAATGCCAAATTACAGAGTGAGCTCTTTTAAAATCATTTTTACCGATTGAACGCGATAAAGCAGAGGCTGTTCCATTTCCCATACCTCCGTTTCCCATCATTCCCATTAAAGTTTGGAACGGAAAAACTATTGCTAAGCCTGCCAATGCAACAGTATTTACTTTACCTACATACCATGCTTCTGAAAATGTAACTATAGAAATTATTATGACCGCTAACATATTAGGAGCAGCCAATCGATATAACATGTTGGGTATCGCCGATTGCAAAATCAACTGGGTTCTGGGTGAATCGTGTAAGTTCATATGATTTTGGTATTTTATCTTAACACTTTAATATTATAAATTTGCTATGATGCCTCAAATTATAAATTCGGAGATTCATATGCCCTACGGAGGAAACGACTGGTTAGAATTAACCAAAGAAGAAATTATTGAACCAGATTTACCTATTTGTGATCCACATCATCATTTTTGGGACCACAGATATGAAAGAATACCTTATCAAAGGTATTTACTTCATGAACTCATGGCTGATACTGACTCTGGTCACAATATAGTTTCTACAGTTTTTGTAGAAGCTCGCTCAATGTACAACATTGATGTTGATGAGAAATTCAAAACCGTTGGTGAAGTAGAGTTTGTAGAAGGTCTTTCTGCAGCTAGTTCAAGTGGAATATATGGAAAAACTAGGGCAGGTGCAGCAATTGTTGGGCATGCTAACTTAAGTCTTGGAGATGGGGTAAAACCTGTATTGGAAAAACTTATAGAAGCTAGCCCAAATCGTTTCAAAGGAATCAGGCATACAGTCACTTGGGATCAATATCCTGAAATAGAAAATAATCCTACTTATGGCATCCCAGAACAAATGTCTTCACCTAAATTTTTAGAAGGTGCCAAAATTGTTTCAGAAATGGGGTTAACTTTTGAATCTTGGATGTATTTCCATCAGCTACCAGAACTATTAAATATAGCTAAGCAAGTACCGGATCTACCTATAATTGTTAACCATGTTGGAGGATTAATCCAAATAGGTCCGTATGACTCTCGAAGAGAAGAAGTGATAAAAATCTGGAAACAAAATATTTCTGACCTTTCAGAATGTCCCAATGTAGTCATTAAATTAGGGGGATTAGGAATGCCACAAACTGGACATAATTGGCATAATCTTCCAATACCAGTTGATTCAGATACTCTAGCAATTGATATGAAACCATATCTAGATTTTTGCATAGAAAAATTCACTCCCAGCAGAGGTATGTTTGAAAGTAATTTCCCTGTTGATAAAGTTTCTTTCTCGTATCACGTTTTATACAACGCTTTCAAAAAATACTCTAAAAATTTCTCACCTTCAGAACGAAATGATATGTTCAAAAACACCGCTGAGAAAACATACAAACTTACCAACTAAAAGGGCTGAAATGGCATACGACTACATAATTATAGGATCGGGATCTGCTGGGGCTATCATAGCCTCAAGACTTTCTGAATCCCATAAAAATTCTGTATTATTAATAGAGAGTGGTCCAGGATACACATCCATAGATCAAACCCCAAATGAAGTGAAATACGGTTTTGGTGCTAATAGAAACAGATCTTGGTTTTTCACAAATCCTGATCATGGCCGAACTTTTATTGGAAAATCTACCGAATTGCGTGAACCTATATTGGTTCCTAGAGGAAAAACTTTAGGAGGATCTAGTGCCGTAAATGCTCAAATATTCTTAAGAGGTGAACCCGACGATTATGATGCATGGTCTAAATCTGGAAATGATCTTTGGGGATTTCAAGAATGTTTACCTTATTTCAGAAAACTAGAAAACGACCTAGATTTTTCTGGAGATTTCCATGGTCAATCTGGGCCTGTTAGATGTATTAGAACGCCAAAAAACGAATGGCAAAAAGACAGTGTTGCTTTTTACAATGGCTTCAGAGATTTAGGTTATGCTCACGTTGATGACCATAATGACCCTGATTCTACTGGAGTAGGGCCTCTACCCTTTAATACAATCAATAGAATCAGACAAAACACTTGGCTCACATACTTAGAGCCACACCTTGATAGACCAAACCTAACGATACTATCAAATGCTCAAGTCGAAAAAATTATTTTAGATAATTTACAGGCAAAAGGTGTAATAGTTAAAACAGAAAAAGGCGTAGAAACCATTCAAGGAAACGAAATAATAGTGTCTGCTGGAGCTATTAATTCACCTCAAATATTAATGTTATCTGGAATAGGTCCTGATGACATGCTATCTAAAAAAGGAATTAAAACTTTATTAGATCAACCAAACCTTGGAAAAAACCTGAGAGACCACCCTCAAGTACCACTTACTTGGCAAGTCCAAAAAGGTCAAGAAAGCGATCCAGATCTTAGAGGGGTAGATGTTGCAATTAGATATACTGCAAATGGATCTAATTTACGAAACGACATGATGATTCATCATACTAGTTTTGGAATGGGGTCAAAGCTTTACTTTGGAGACACCACTAATATGTTTGGTAGAGTTGGAATGATTGTTGCAATTTACTTGGCTAAAGGTCAAGGAGAACTATCATTAAGAACATCAGATCCCCGTATTCAACCATATATTAACTACAATTTTTTCAAAGAAACAGAAGATTTAAGAAGAATGAGAGATGCTGTGAGAATGTGCGTAGAGATAGGTGCTGGATCTTCATATAAAGACCTAATCGACTTCAGGCTAGCTCCTTCTGAAGAGATACTTAACTCAGATACACAACTAGACATTTGGATAAAAGAAAATGCTAGAACTAGTCACCATATATCTGGAACATGCAAAATGGGTCAAGAATCTGATCCAACTTCAGTCGTAGATCAATATGGAAACGTACATGGAACCAAAAATTTAAAAGTAGCAGATGCATCAATAATGCCAGATTGCCCAAGAGCAAATACTAATGTACCTACGATGATGATTGGAGAAAAAATTTCAGACTTAATCCTAAACAGTTAAATCTTTTTTGTGAGCAAAATTTGATTGAAATAAAATCGGCCAAACTGCAACCGCTATAAGTAAAATCAAAAACCCGATCACACCATTTAAAAATAACGCCCAACTCACTTCATAATTATCTGCGATTGATCCAGAAAACAACAACCCCAATGGAAGTCCATATACAGATAATTGTCTTAATCCTAATATTCTTCCAAGCATTTCTTTAGAGGTATACGACATCAACAACATTGCCATGGTGACCATGGCAAAAGATTGAAAAACTCCTATAAAATACAACAATGGAATAGCTACAAATAGACTAGAAGTAAATCCCATAAAAAATATGCCTACATGCCATAAAAGTGCACCTACTATCATCAAAACACCCACCCACTTATTATTAGAAAGATAGCCCATTACTAATGACCCACTTAATGCTCCAGTAGAATACATTCCTAACATCCAACCCAAGCCCACTGCATCTGTTTCCATGACATCCTTTGCAATCACTGGCATCATGCCATTGTTCAAAGGAAATCCAGTTAAATTTACCATAAATGCAATGACTAAAATTCCTACTAAAAATGGATGTAATAACACGTAAGAAATCCCATGTCTAAAATTTGTAATAAACGATTCTTGGGAAACTGACAAATCGTTGGGAATATCCTTAATCATCAATACAAATCCCAAAGCTAGACAATAAAGACAAACAATTACCAAATAACTAATTGATGCACCTAATGATTCTAATAAAACCCCACCCATAATTGGCCCAACAATTTGAGTGATATCTCTAGATGTTCTCAATAAAGCAATACTATTTTGAAGCATTTTACTTCCAACAATTGCAGGAATCAGCGATTGTCTTACTATCATATCTAAAGATCTAGACAAACCAACAAATGGAGAAATCAACAAAACATAAGTCACAGAAATACTATCAGTCACATACAAAATCATTACTATAGTAGATAATATTACAAAAGAAATTCTAGCAAAAATATAAATATTTCTTCTTCCCAACCTATCAACTATTACTCCAAAAAAAGGAGAAAACAAAGTGCCAGTAAAACGTAATGCGGCATAGAAACCCAAAATCATAGGAGAGTTGGTTTCATTCAAAACATACCAAGATAGAATTACTAACTCCATGAATTCCGCACATAAAAGCGCAAAATCACCAAGCCACATATATCTGAATTTAACAACTATTAAAGATTCAAAAGATTTGCCTAAAATTTTATTCATTTAATTTTCACATGCCTACACATTCGCATATGTTAAACAAAATGTCGCAAAACTTCTTCATCTATCATCTGGAGGGTTTCAGAATCACCTGTTTCAATTGCTCCAAACATAATTTCTTCAACACCTTCATCAATAAACTCTCCGATCCTTTCCACTACGTAACCAACTGAACCAGCCACTGACCCAGTTTCTAATGGAGTAACTAATTTACCACCAAAACTTCCATGAGTGGTATCAGATGATCTATATCCTAATTTTTCAATAAATTCTTTTGCTTCAGATTTATTATCAGTTATTTTAATAGGCATTAGTAATGTTTTTTTTATATCTGAAGGATCTCTTCCTACACTTTCACAATGTCTTTCTAAAACACTAACTTTATGCTTATACAATTCCATAGACATTCCTCTGCCAGACCACCCATCTAAATTAAATACATCTCCATATTTTGCTAGAGTCAACAAAGTTCTTTTTTCTCCTGTTCCTCCAACTAAAATTGGAACATGTGGCTTTTGATAACAATTAGGTGACAATGGAGCTTGATCAAGTTGATAAAATTGACCATTAAAGTTAACAGGCTGCGTCGAAGTAAATAAAAGTCTAATTAAGTTACAAGCTTCTTCAAATCTATCTGACCTCTCTTTAAGCGATGGGAATTCCCATCCATAAGCTACATGCTCTCTTTCGTACCAAGAGGCACCCAAAGACAATGTAAATCTACCTTTTGAGGCATGGTCTAATGTACTAGCCATTTTTGCAACTAGTGCTGGATTTCTATATGAATTACCTAATACCAAATGACCCAATTTGAGTTTTTGTGTCATACCAGCCACTACTGATATCAATGTAAAGGCCTCAAATGCGGTCTCAGCTTCAGCTTCCATTTGATCAGTTTTTGTACTAGACACATGTGGTGGTAAGAAGTGGTCAGCAAACCATACACTCGACCATCTACCAGACTCCATAGTTAAAACAGATTTTGAAATAGAATCCCAATCAGTTTCATATACATTTACCTGAACACCAAATTGCATAATAATCCCCTCAAGTTAAATTACTATAGGCAAACTTATCACAAATCTAGCTCCAGACGATGGATTGGATGTATTTTCAAGAAACCCATTATGAATTTCTACTTGTTGTTTTACTAAGGCAAGACCTAGGCCAGAACCATTTATAGAGCTAGAGTGACCCTTTTGAAATCTCTCTAAAACTAATGTTCTTTCATTTTCGGGAATTCCAATCCCATTATCATCAATAGTTAAAATCAAATTATTGTCAGAAATTTCTGTAGAGATTTCTATTACTAATTGTTCAGGATACATTTTTGAGTGAGTTACTGAATTGACTATCAAATTACTGAACATCACTTGTAAGCCTTCTCGCCACGCATAAACTAAAGGAAATTCAGAAGTTAAAATTAAATTGAATTTAGATTCAGGATATTGTCGTTCATGCTTGATAGTAAGTTCATTAATAAATTGAATAAAATCAATTTCCTCAAAAATATTTTCTTCTGACAAATCACCTCTAGACAATAATCTTAGTGATTCCAAAATACTAATTAAATTATCTTGTTGAGAAATAAGATCTGAAATTATTTCGGATTTTTGCGAATTATCGATTTCTAAATTTCTGCCCAATAAATCTAAATTCATCTTCATACTAGTTAATGGAGTTCTAAGTTCATGAGCAACGTTAGAAGCAAAAGACCTCGAAGACACTAGGGCTTCTTGAGTAACTTTATTACTTTGTTCTAGCCTTCTCAGCATTTCGTTAATACTAGCTGTTAAGTTTTGAACTTCTGAAAAAGAATATTTAGATTCTGAATTAACTCTCTCACTTAAATCTGAAGAGTCATTAATCATCATTGCATCTTTACTAAGTCGCCCTAGTGGTTTAACAATTATCCAACCTAATACCCATCCAATCACTCCCAATAAAATCACAACAACTATACCAACAGACACGAAAGAATTTCTCACATCTGTCAATGTTGAATCTACTACATCGTAAGAACCTATCACTTCAATAGTAATTAAAAATTCCTGCCCAACAATCCCTAGGCGTCCTGGTGGGTTAACACGAGACCGTGTAAAAAATTCTTTATTCAAACCCCTACATTGTTCACCGTTCAAATCAATTGTAGAAAATTGGTCTGTTAATAAAGATTGTTCAGAAATTTGTGGGAATCCTTCAGTAGCCAGAAACAATTCTTTATTTACGTAAATTCTTGTGGGAAGTTGAACATCAAAAAATGCTTGTACTTCTGTAGCAGGTTCTGTACCTGTGTTTTGGTACAAAAAACGCCTCAAATGCAATATTTGAGGCAGTATATCTGAATTAGAAACTGATTCAATTTGCTTAGAAATCCTAGAGTCCAACCTGTTTTTAATCTCATTTTGACTCAATTGATTTAATGCAGCACCTGCAGGTACAACAATCAACACTGAAGCAATAACAAATAATAAAGTTACTACAGTTCTAAAACTCATTTTTCAATACAAACCCAACCCCTCGAACCGTATTAATAATCCTAGGTTGGTCGAGTATTTCCATTTTTTTTCTTAAATATCCTATAAACACATCAACTACATTTGTATCTACTTCAAAATCATATCCCCATACATAATTAAGTAATTGTTCTCTACTCATCACTACATTAGGATTCTTTGATAAAACATAAAGCAAATCAAATTCCTTTTTAGTCAAATCAAGTGCTTGGTCAAAATATGTCACCTGTCTTTTTTGAGGATCTACCAATAATTTTCCTAATTTGATTTCATTTCCATCAATAGATGAACTACGCCTAAGTAATGCGTTTATTCGTGCTAGTAACTCTATGAATGAAAACGGTTTAACTAAGTAATCATCAGCACCAGATTCCAATCCAATCACCCTATCTGTCAC
>JAKUTY010000027.1 GCA_022447825.1 SAR202 cluster bacterium | reverse complement strand
GGACCGTATAGAGTCTACCGTGACGAAAAGAACAATATATATCACTCAGTAACACATATCTTAAAAGAAACCGCACCCCAACATACAAAAGATGCCCTTGAAAATTGGCTCAAAAAATCAGACTCCTATTTGGAACGTGATATTGCCTGTGAACGAGGAAAACTTGCTCACTCTCATGCAGAATTTATTCTTAAACTTGCAGCAAAATTTGCCCGACAAAACTCGAACAAAAAAGGTTTATGGCGAACTGGATCGGATGGACTGGAACGCTGTCCGAAAAAGGTCACTCAATGGGGCCTCCAAAAAGCAGTTGAATCCGCACCGCGTGTTAGCTGGAGTGCGTCAGGCTACGCAAGAGGTTTACGATCATTCATACTGGATCGTGTAACGGCCATTCATAGTGTTGAGTTCTCCGTGTACAAACCAGGATACGGATTTGCTGGTACAGCAGACGCTTTATTAGATATCGATGGAGACGGGCCATTCATAGTGGACTGGAAAACATCAAAAGAAATTAGATCAGATGATATGATCGAACAATTCTGTCATCAACTTGGAGCGTACAGTCTAGGTCTACAGCATCTCACGGGCATAAAGCCCAAATATGGGGCAGTTGTGGTAGCCCGTAGAAGTGGTAAGCCACAAATAAAAATCCTCAATAACTTAGAGTTACGAGGATCAGAAAGTATATTTTTAGAGAGAGTGGATCGTTACCACAAAAACCTAAAAGAGTTAGCAGTCGTCTAATTTTTTATCGCGTACAACCATAGGACAGCTAGATTCAATTACATAGTCAATAATTACATCTTTATTTAAAAAAGTATGTGACCAATATTTTGGATTGACTCCCGAATTTAAATCTATTACATATAACTGAGTAGGATATTTTTGAAGTAAGAAATCAATAAACTGTATTCTCAAATCATTATCAGAAAGATTAAATCCAGAGGTAATTAATACCACTGGATCGTCTTTATCGACATGACCGAATACTGTATAGTGTGTAAGATTATTCATTGTGATCTAGTCATGGTACAAGTCCTCAATTCTTTTTTGAACACGTTTTGAATGTTCTACATAATCAGATATATGCGAGGTATAAATTTCCTCTACAGGATACATATATACATCATTTTCTATGTGATTAAGTACAACATTTTGAGTTAGTGGATCGCCATTCGGAGTGATAATATCATCTTCAGTGTCCACTGTAACTAACAGAGTTACTAGAACTTTTTTAATCATTTTGAAGTTCCTCCAATAATGCGTCTACTTCTGCGGCACAATCTCCGCACCTCCAACCCTCTACATCATCATTGTAAACTGGGTATCTGTTAACAAATCTACCCGAACCAATATGGCAGGGTAGATCACAGTCAACACAAATCTGGGAATCAAATAAATTTTTCATAACCAATCGTGCCATTTTGTACCGAAGCTCGACATAACTTCGTCATCTGTTGGTTCGTAATCATCATCTGTTTCGGGTGGATAATGTCTATCATCTGGATCGGGATATATACCCGCATCTTCCAAATCTCGAATTGCATCATCTTCACGTTGGCTATCCAACGCAGCTTGATGGTTGTGTAAAAATGAATCCATTAACTTTCGCCCTCCCAAACTAATTCAAAGTCTAATTGTAATGGTTCGATTTCTACTCCTTCATAATCGAAGAAGTCATCACCATATTTTTCTCTGTTCTCTGGTGTATCAAGTTCTTTAAGATTCTGTATCTGGTCATTGTACATATAGCCACATTCCCAAAAAACATCATCTAAAGATACATCATTAATAGTTTTACCATCAATAAGAAATTGTGGACTGAATCCATAGGAATCTATAAAATCATCCCAATCATCACCGCATCCGTTAAATCTCCAATCGCAATACAGCGATCTGTTGATTATCATTTTTTGTTGAGTCATTGTTTTTTAAACCTCGTAAGTAGTTTTGAATATAATTCGATACCTTTGAAATAACCTACAGAATCACCGCCAGCTAATAAACTTTCAGCTTCGTCTAATACGCTATCCAGTATGGTATCTTTTGTATCTTTAATCTTTTTTGATGGATCGGGTTTAGCCATTTCCCATTTATAAAGATTAAAGGAGTCTTTGTAATATCTATATGCAGTAGATCTAGGAATCTCAAAATCATTGTGCAATATATCACAGATATCCAAACGAGTTAATTTTTCTTTTGGATTTTTTTTGGATTCGTTATCTACCAGACATTTATAGATAAAGTTTTCAGCTTCTTCTTTAGTCACCGATCTTAGCCTTAATATCTTTTATCTGGTTCGTATGAACAGAGATTAAGTTTATTATCTGACCTATGACCTTCTTATCATCTAAGTTAACCTCATGTTGATAAGTTATATCTTTTTTATTATTTTCGAGCAGATGTTTAATCTGTTCTCTCACATATAAGTTAAGTTCAACAATTTGATTTTCAAGATTTTTGATGGATTCGAGTACTTTTTTAAAGTCTCTTTCATTTTCGTTCATTTTGGGTGAATGATAAAGTACACTACAATATTACATCAATCGCCATTCATAAGCAACCTAAAAATTCTCATTCATAATTCTCAGTGAGAATTCTTAGAATTTTCATTCATTATTGACATTCATAACTGACTAGGTAACGTTGGATCGCTCATTCATTATTTTTCATTCATTATGTCAACTTACATTCATAAGTTTTTTAAACATAGTCATGTTCAGTTATCTATTCAAGATTTATTTTTTATTTTAATTATTCTTCAAAAAATTTCAAATAATTATAATAATAATTTTTCAGATAATTTAGTTTATAGAGCAGATAGGCTAATTGATAAAATTTTAATTTCAATAAATAGTATGAATTGATATTGTTTTTATTAGAATATTACTTTAATATATAAGAGTAATTTATTTATTCAACACCCATGAATTATTTTCAACCCAATTTAGTAGATACTGTTTACAGTGCTAATTCTCCATTAATGGTAGAAAACCATTATAAAAATCCAAACGGATTTAAAAGACTAGGTAATGAGGATTTATGCGGTACCACTATAGACCCAAATAATGAAATCTCAATTAGAGAAAAATTTGAAAAAACTGGTGCATTAAATCCACCCGTAGATACTAATATATACATTAAAAATAGTTTTGGTAATGACATTCAACTACCAAATCATAAATGTATAGTTGACTCTAAAACTGGTAAACCATTAAGTGTAATGTCCAAAACATATACCACTCAAGATAATGAACCGATATATGAGGTATTTGAAAGAAATAAAGATATTCTTTCACTTGAGAATATATGCCTTATGAATGATGGAGCTAGAATTTTTGTATCAGGTGGTGTAAAAGATTCTGATATGGAAGTCTCGAAAGATGATCCAATTAGAAGAAGATTATGTTTCATAAATTCTTATGATGGTTCTTATTCATTCAAAGTTGTTTCTATTGATTTTAGATTATTCTGTTTTAATCAAATGGGTAGGATAAATAGATCTAAGAATAAATTAGTTTTTAAACATTCAAAAGGTATTAATGATTATGTTAAAAATCTACCCGAATTTATTTCTTGGCAACGTGAGGATTTAGCTAATTCTATTGAAGAATTTAAAGCAATGAAAAATGTTTCATTTGATAATAGATCCCAGGCTATGGAAGTTTTAAAAAACCTTTCAAAACAAATGCTTGCTGATAAATTAATTGGATCGGTAGTTGATAAAGAAACAAAAGAAAAAAGACCAAAAGATTTTAATAAAGATCTTTCAAAAGAGTGGGCGGACATCAGAAGTAATTTTCTTAAAGAAACTCAAAATTTTGAAATAGCCCCAAATCTTTATAATTGCTTTAATGCTCTAACCTTTCAACAAACACATTGTGAACAGAGAGTTAAAGACGATATAAAAGGGGCTAGAGTTAGAATGGAAAGTTTATTAAATGGAAAATGTGGAAATAGAATAGATTTAGTTAAAAATAAATGTTTAGCTTTGACTAGATAAAAACATTCATTATTTTATAGCCCTGATCTAACAAATCAGGGTTTTTTATTGTTTGAAATTTCATTCAATATGGACTAGAATACTATTGTACATTCACCCAAAATTTACAATGACTAAAACCAACTACAAATTAATTGCTAAAAAATATCTAGCTAATTTAGAAAAAGAATATGAAGAATTAAAAATAAAAAATGGTGAGGAATATGAATCAGATCATCATATTTGCACTATTTCAGATTTGGAGCATTTACTAGAATCTAACGGAGATTATACAGTTAGAAGATCTTATGAAGATTGTTCAACAGTTCACTATATACCAAGAAATAATTTTAAAGATTTAAATGATTTTGATGATGATATTGAAAGAGATTTAATAAGGATAGAAAAAGCTAAAAAAAGAATTGAAGAAAATAAAATTTTAAAAACTGATAAGTTAAGAGAAATTTTAAGACTAGAAGAAGACCAAATTAAAAAAATTAAAAATACTTATATTTATGATTATTTTACAGAAAAAGAAAAAGCAGATAAATATTATGAAGTGATAAATGAAAATAGAAAAAGGTTTTTAAAATATTGTAGCTACGTTTAAAACTACATCAGGAACTAAATTTTTTAAGGCTAGATTCTCTTTAGATTCTAGCTTTTTTATTGTGCTATTTTTGAATGATTTTAAACTGGTTAAGGTAGGATTATCCCTAAAAATTTTAAAATTATACGATTCTTACTTATGAGATTATTAAGTGATAGCAGGGGATTTGAGAATCTTATTAATTCTTAATATGAGATTAAAGGTTAAAAAGTGCTTATTTTTAGGGTTTTTTACTAGCTATTAGAGTAATATTTTAGAGTTGAATTATATTAATATTTAGGTTAAAATAAAGGTTGTATTCTCTATTTATTTTTATTATGGACACCCAAACCACAACAAAAACACAACCTATTGGACAGGGTTATTCTGACAACTATCCTTGTATTTGTATTCAAGATTATGAAACAAATAAATGGGTATGGTTTAACGTTTATGAAATTTTTCAAAATTCTAACGATTTAGAAGAATTTACAGAATTAATGAAAAAAGCTAGAAAATCAGTTGCTAAAGACGAATGGTTTTATAGTGATTGTCTTTATCTAAATTCTATTTATTCAGAAAATATTATGGATTATGAACTCTATAATTATTTGGAAAGTTTAGAGGATGCTATAGCTGATGGACATTCTGTTTCTTTGCATGAGGAATTTATTAGTGCTTTAGGTACTGAATATTTTGGAATGTTGAGCGAAATGTATTATGGAGAATTTGATAATACTAAAGAATTTGCTGAACATCACATAGCAGAAACAGAGGATTTAGATTCTATTCCTTACATTATTTCTTCCAATATTGATTATTCAAATATTTGGTATGATCTAAAAGATGATTTTGAAGAAATAGAAGCAGACGGAAAAAATTACTTCTTTAGTAAATAAAACTACATCAGGAACTAAATCTGTTTTTATTCTCTTTCCCATTGCTACTCTGTAAAATGTCAAACTCAAAACAAACCCGCAACCGCTACCGATTAGCTACCAGATCCAATTTGAATTATGTGCGGTTTGCACTGGTTTTATTTATCGTTGGATTTGTACTATCTAGCGTAGTAGATAAAGACGCATTTTCAAAATGTATGAAAGTGTATAACAATTCCAATATCTGCTACAAGCTAAACTAATCCACGCCCGCACACTATCCCCCCTTTCCCTATTCTTCACAGTCTAGGGAATTTTTTTATGCTATTTTTTCAGCTAGGGGACACATTGCAAAATTTTTTTGTAGCCGTAATAGACCCCTGAACCTACTGACAAATCAAGACATAAGCGATAAATGTACTACAATATAATAATACTACAATATTACACTAATGTCAACTGTTTTTCTTTGGCTCTACTTGAATTGATAGTTGTGGAGTGTTCAAATTGATGTTCTCTACACTCTCCCCTAGTACTTTACCGAGTGAATCGAGTATTTGAGCAGCAGTCTGTAACTGTCCTTTCCTTACAGCCTGGTCAAATAACCTCATTCTCATTCCCTGGAGTCGTGAAACCATCTTCTCTCTATCCTGTTCCCAATCTTCATCGTTCCATTTCTTTACCTGTTTCCAATCGCTCCAAGCTGTATCTATCCCAATACCTTCCCTGGATGAGTGCTCATGCACTAATTGTCTGGTAGTTTTACCTGTCAACTGCTTTGAATACAGTCTTTGCCTTCTAGCTTCAATTACTGCATCAGGTTGTCTTTTCCCACATACTCTCCCATCCTGCAAAGCTCGCTCAGATGTAAATTGACCATTTGTATTACGAAGAACAGAATCAGCCACGGACTAAAATTGTTGTTAATACTTGAATAATAACCCTAAAAACACTATTTAGTCGACAAAATCACGGAAATTCGTCAATATTTAAGCTATTCTTTACTACATGAGTACAAAAACAGCCGAAAATCTCTCCTTACGATGGGCACAGGGGGAGGTATTCAACGCAAAAAACAGATTTAGAGTCCTAGTAGCTGGTAGAAGATTCGGAAAATCCTATTTATCCTGCATAGAACTACTCAAAGCAGCAATAGACCGCCCAGGTGAAACATATTTCTACTGTGCCCCCACATACCGCATGGCAAAAGACATTGCCTGGAAAGAAATAAAGAAACTAATCCCACCCCAATGGATTCAATCTAAAAACGAAACTGACCTAAAAATAGAACTAATCAATGGATCGCTAATAGAACTCAAGGGAACTGAAAATGCAACAACCCTGCGTGGCCGAAGCCTCGCTGGAGTAGTACTTGATGAAGCAGCTTTCATGGATTCAGATGTCTGGTTTCAAGTAATTAGACCAGCCCTCGCAGATAAACAAGGCTGGGCACTTTTTATTTCTACACCAGACGGCACAGCCTCATGGTTTTACGATTTATGGTGTTACGTTCCAGAAGATACATCAGGTGATTGGAAACGCTGGAGTTTTACAACAGTAGAAGGGGGCAATGTTCCAGAAGAAGAAGTCCAGGCAGCCAAGGCCCAACTCGACAGCAGAACATTTAAACAGGAATTTGAAGCGAGTTTTGAGAATCTCACTGGTCTAGTTGCAGTCTCATTTTCAGATTCCAACATTTCTACCGAAGCGGAGGACATATCCATCGCTCCACTTTTATTAGGAGTCGATTTTAACGTAGATCCACTTTGCGGTATATGTGCAGTACGCTACCGAGATATACTATACGTCTTTGATGAGATAATTTTGACGGGTGGTGCAACAACCTGGGATTTTGCCGAAGAAGTTACAAATCGTTACGGAGTAGATAGAAGAATTATCGCTTGCCCCGACCCAACGGGATCTGCCAGAAAAACATCAGGAGTAGGATCAACGGACCACACTATCCTGCGTAGAAGCGGATTTACTGTGTCATCTCCTAGATCTCCCTGGAAAGTCCGTGACAAAGTAACAGCCGTAAACACAGCACTATATGACGCAATGGGGGAACGCAGGACAGTGATTCACCCACGCTGCAAAGAACTAATAAAATCTTTGCGAACTTTAACTTACGCTCCAAATACAGGTATGCCAAACAAAAACCTTGGAGTTGACCACGCATTTGACGCTTTCGGCTATCTTTGTCTCCAACAATTTAACCTTGCCAAACCAGAGACATTAGGGCAAACTTCGTTTAGAATATACTAAGAGTTTCCTTTTTCCACTATGTACCATTCCACTACAAAGAAAAAGAAGAAGAAAAAGAAGGGAGGTAAGAAGCGTAGTGAATGTTCCTGTAAATAAAGCGTTATACTCTAGGGTAAAAGCAGAGGCTAAACGTAAATTTAAAGTTTATCCATCTGCTTACGCTAACGCATGGCTTGTACGAGAGTACAAAAAACGTGGTGGCACTTACCGAGTGGAGAAAAAACGTGGCAAGAAGTAGTGGCGGTCTTACCCGTTGGTTTAAAGAAAACTGGGTAGATGTCAAAACTGGTAAGCCTTGTGGCCGTCAAAAAGGCGAAAAACGAGGCTATCCAGCTTGCCGACCCAAAAAACGTGTCTCAAGTAAGACACCTAAGACTGTAGGAGAGATGTCAGCAGCCGAAAAAGCACGATTTAAACGCGAAAAGACGGGTAGTAAAAAGATAACTTATCAACATAGACGTAAAAAGAAGAAAAAATAACTGTAAAAGTTGCAGTTTCACGGTAATATAGTGCTATATAGTATATTTCACACAATCATGGCATTTTTTCGTGGTGAAGAAGGCTCTGTATCATTTGATAACTGAACTGGAACAGCAGGAGCTATAGCTTCTACAACAGCTTGGACTTTGGACACAACAAAAGATACTTTAGAGTGTACTGCTCATGGAGATACATCAAGAAAGTATGTAGGATCTTTAATTTCTGGTTCTGGTACTGTTGATCTTCTTTATACAGCAACATCTGGAGATGATACTGCTGAAATTATTTCAGACGTATTAACTACTGAAGATGATGGTACTGCTGCATTTAATCTTTTCTTAGATACATCAGGTACTAAAAAATTAAGTTTTAACGCAATTATTACAGGAACTACATTTAGTTCTACTGTTGGAGACATTTCTACAGTATCAGTTAGTTTTGTAACTAACGGTGCTATTACCGCTTCTATCTAATGCCTAAAAAGTCTTATTCAGCAAAACAGCGTAAACTTGCTGCTGTTGCTCCACCACGGGATAAGATTACTGCTGCTGATCTTAAAAAGCTACGTTCCAAGAAAAAAAGAAAAAAGAAGTGAAACTTACCACTCGCCAAAAAAATTTATTAGAAAAACATTCTGAACATCATAGTGCGAAGCATATGGAGTTTATGAAGAGGCGAATGAGAGCAGGAGATACTTTTACTCAAGCCCATAAAAAAGCACAGGCAAAGGTGGGTAAATGAGAAAGAAACGTAAACAAGTAAATTTAAGTATAGGTAGAGGAGAAAAATCCAAAACAGGTGGATTAACTGCGAAAGGTCGTGCGAAGTACAATCGTGCTACAGGTAGTAATTTAAAAGCACCAGTTACAGGAAAAGTAAAACCTGGCAGTAAAGCAGCCAAAAGACGAGCATCTTTTTGTGCAAGAATGTCAGGTATGCCTGGACCAATGAAAAAACCTAATGGTGAACCTACTAGAAAAGCGTTAGCTTTAAAGAAATGGAGGTGGCGTAAATGACCTATGCTGTTCCAGGTCCAATCCGAACAAATATTGTCTCATCTACTTCAGTAGGTGGGATAGACAGTCCTTTTACTCGCACGAGGGCTGTCCTAGACATGATGAAAGGATGGGAGATAATGAAAGCTGTAACCGAAGGAACAGATTACCTCCGAACAAATAGCGAATCCTTTTTACCACTAGAGCCAAGAGAAGATTACGATGCCTATTTAGCAAGAGTAAATCGTGCTGTATTTTCTCCTTTTACACAAAGATTGATAAGGGCAGCTACAGGTTTAGTTCTTAGAAAACCAATCACACTAACTGGAGATCCTTATTGGACAGAAATGTTTAAAATGGATGTAGACGGAAGAAAGTCAGATTTAGATGAATATGCCAGAAGATTACTAATGTGCTCCCTTACATACGGCCAAAGTCACATTCTTGTAGATTATCCTGCACCATCAGGAGCAGTAAGTCTCGCAGAAGAACGTCAACAGAATCGCAGACCATACTGGATCGAAGTCGACCCAAATAATCTTTATGGCTGGAGACTAGACAGGGAATCAAATTATGGAAACTTGATACAAGTGAGAATAGGCGAAAAGGCTGTGCTCCCAGACGGACAGTTTGGAGAAAAAGTGTTTGACCAAGTTAGAGTAATCGAGCCAGGAAGTTATAGAGTATTTCGTAAAAAAGAACAGATAGAAGAAATGTATGATGTATCAGATGGAAGTTCTGCTGGTAGTTTTGAGGCTGGATCAGCAGATAAAGATTATAAACAGGTAGAATTTGGCAGTTTTTCTCTTGGAGAGATACCTCTAGTAACCATTTATTCTGGAAAAACTGATAATTTAGTAAGTAAACCACCTTTACTTGATATTGCATATTTAAATCTTGCACATTTTCAAAGACAGGCTGATTTGATACATAGTTTGCACGTTGCATCTCAACCAATGCTTGTAATGGAAGGTTATGACGATCAAACTAAAGACCTTGCAATTAGCGTAAACTACGCAATGGCAACTCAGCCAGGTAATAAAATATACTATGTAGAACCAGCTTCCAGTGCTTTCGATGCTCAATCTGCTGAAATAAAGGAGCTACAAATGCAGATGGCTACTCTAGGAATCAGTACATTATCACAACAGAAATTTGTTGCAGAATCAGCAGATGCTCGCAGACTAGATCGTGTGGATACTAACTCCATGCTCGCAATGGTATCTATGGAATTAGAACAAAAACTGCAAAAAGCCTTCAATCTCTCAGCCGAATATGTTGGAATTGAACCACCAGAAGTAAAAATTAGTAGAGATTTTGATATTGAAAGACTAATTGGACAAGATATTACAGCCTTAACATCTCTATTCGATCAACAAGTCATTGATAGAGAAGAATTTAGAGATATTTTGGTACAGGGAGAAGTATTACCTTCAGCAAATGAGGCCAAATCTGAATAGTCTGATACAATAGTAGATAAGTACATATATTTTCATGTCTAAATCCATAGACCATGTTCTGCAATCTGACGGAACATACAAATGGGAAGTAACAGAGTTAAAACCTAAAGCAAAGGAAACTACTAAAGTTACTACCGAGCCGAAAGCAACTAAGAAAAAAGTTACTAAAAAGAAAACAACCAACCCTCTTTCCGAATAATTAATGGCAATCGAAGAAAAAGTCATTCAGCCTGATTCCGTGAATCCTCCTGAACAGCCCGTGGCTGACACTCCTTCACAACCACAAGCACCCGATCTCAGTTCTGTAAAAGCAGAATATGAGGCAAAATTAGCTGCTGCTCGTAAAGAAGCTGCTGAAGCAGAAGAAAAATTTAAAGGCATCAAGGGAAAACTTGATGATGTCTATAAACAAAAAGAAGAAAAACGAACCAAAGACTTAGAAGAACAGGGTCAGTGGAAAACTCTTTGGGAAGAAGCTAACAAAACAGCCCAAGAAAAAGATCAACAAATATCTAGCTTGTCTCAACAGCTTGAGGAGATGAGAAATTCTCACGAAGTAGCTTCCACAAAAACAGCAGCCCTAGCAGCTATCAGTAACCTTGGAGCGATAAATGCAGAACAAACTTTATCATTGTTACAAAATAAGTTACAAAAAAACGCTGAAGGTAAAGTAGTTATTCTGAATGGTGGAGTTGAGCAAGATTTGAATACTTATATCAGCAGTCTCAAGAATCCTGGTAGTGGTTGGGAACACCATTTTAAGCCAAGTTCAGCAGCAGGAATGGGTGCTAGACCTAGCCCCGTGGCAAATGCTGGTGGAGGACCTGTAAACCCTTGGAAAACGGGCAACCTCACACAACAAATGCTACTATTAGAACAAGATCCGCAGCTTGCAGCAGTGCTCAAGCAAGAGGCTCAAAAATAGTTAGTTTCTGTGAAACTAATCCCCTTGTCCGTGACTAGGGTATCGCAAAAGTAACAAGGTAATCTGAATGGCTGCTCCGTTTCAGAATTATTCTGGCGGTGTCCTATTAGCGGACATCGTTAAGAGAAATAATCTCAGCACATACGTTTCCGAAGCTATCAAGGAACGTAGTGCATTTATTAAATCTGGTGCTGTTGTGCGTAACGCGCTTCTTGACGCATCAGAAGGTGGAACAAGAATCCAAGTTCCAGAATTTAACCCAATCGCTCCAACTGAGGAAATCTTAGATGGTACAGCAACATGGGGTACAAGTAACAATGGTTATTTGACACCACAGAAGATTGGTACAGGAACACAGATTGCAACTATCTGTCATAGAGGTTTTGCGTATGCTGTTGATGATGTAGCTGTATTGGCTGCTGGTGAAGATCCAATGGGTCACATCAGAAACCAAATTGC
>JAKUTY010000026.1 GCA_022447825.1 SAR202 cluster bacterium | reverse complement strand
TGGCTAGACCCACGAATAAGGTATGAGTAAAAATGGCTAACACATTATCAAATCTAAAAGGATTTTTCAGACGAAATCCTCTTGGTGGAGCTTCACTAATAGTAGTTATTTTCTTGATCACAATTGGAATCACATCTGATTTACTAGTAGGTGATGGTCAAAATGGTGACATTACCTTTACGGGTTGGTCAGAAACTCAAGGTGATTACACTTATATGTCAGGTCCTCCAAATGGAGACCATTGGTTCGGAACAGACCAAACAGGTCGAGACATTTTCAGTAGAATCATTATGGGAACTAAAAGGTCTCTTATTGTAGCTATGGTTTCAGTGGCTGCCGGCACTAGTGTTGGTGCAGCATTAGGAATTATGGGTGCTTACCTTGGTGGAAAAACCGACCTTATCATTCAACGTTTATTAGAAATACTTCAGTCATTCCCAGATTTAATTTTGGCTCTTTTAATGCTTGCAGCGTTTAGTGCAAACCTTTGGACAGTAGTTTTTGCAATATCTATAACCCGAATACCATTGAGTGGTCGTGTTATGAGATCTGCAGCATTAACTATTTCTCAAATGGATTATGTTTTAGCTGCTAAAGCCACCGGAGCCTCTAGTCTAAGAATTATGTTCAGGCACGTTGCCCCTCAATGTTTTGCCCCATACATGGTACTTGCTACAGCCCACTTAGGTGTGGCTATACTTATTGAAGCATCATTAGGATTTCTTGGTGCAGGTGTTCCTGCTCCTGCAGCAACATGGGGTAACATGTTAGCCTTAGCAAATGCTGGATCATTCAAACCTTTATGGTGGTTCGTTACATTCCCAGGAGTTTCAATAACAATCACAGTATTAGCTTTTAACTTGTTAGGTGATGCGCTCAGAGATGAAATGGACCCACGGTTAAGAGGAAGAGGTCTATAAAATTCTAAGTAAATTTAATGACTAAATATTTACTTAGACGACTACTGTACTCCATACCCACAGTTATATCGATCACTTTAATAATTTTTTTAGCGATGCGTGTTATACCTGGAGATCCATTAACTTCGTTTTATGGACCAGGCGAAGTGTCGGCATTAACAGAAAAACAACGTGCTAATATCATTGGAGAGTTGGGGTTAGACGATCCTCTATATGTACAATATTTCAGATGGGTAGGTGGAGTATTAACTGGTGATTTAGGCAAATCATTTTTTAGAACCATGACAGTAGGTGAAATGTTGGCCCACAGAGCACCTACATCTATAGAAATTGCTATTTTAGCTACAATACTTTCTTGGGTTATAGCTATTCCAGTGGGACTAACAAGTGCACTATATAAAAATTCTTTCATGGACCATATTTCTAGGCTAGCTACAATATTTTTTCTTGCAGTCCCAAATTTTTGGTTAGGAATGCTAGTAGTAGTATTTTCAGTTCTAGTGTTTAGATATCATCCTCCATCCTGGACAATACAATTATGGGAAGACCCTTTACAAAATCTTAGTATTATATGGAGACCCAGTATAATAATAGCTTTAGGTGCTGCTGCTCCATTAGCTAGGATGCTCAGAGCAACAATTCTAGAAGTAATGTCAGAAGATTACATCAGAACAGCCAGAGCTAAGGGATTAGACCAAAGTACTGTTGTTTCAAGGCATGCAATAAGAAATGCAATGATTCCAACAATCACATATTCAGGTGTAATTTTCGGATTCCTGCTAGGAGGTTCTATCGCTGTAGAAAGTGCTATGGGAATTAGAGGGCTAGGTAGTTTACTAGTTAGTGCTATAGCTGAAAGAGATACTTTGATGGCCCAAAATCTAATATTAATTTATGGGATTATATGGACTTTCATCAATTTATTTATAGATGTGACTTATGCGATTTTTGATCCAAGAATACGATTTGAATAATTAGTAATTAAAAGAACTATCAAAAAACTCACTCCCGCAATTATTACTAATAATCCTGTAACTAACATCAAAATATTGTAACCAAAATATTGACCTAAAAATCCTGCTAATAGAGGCGCAAAAGCAGCTCCAATTTTTCCTCCGAAACTCACCAAAGCGAGTATAAGTGCGAAATTTTTAAATCCCAAAAATTTCCATGTAACTTCCGGAGTCATAAATGACATTAATCCCCAAGCACCACCTTGAATAACTACAAACAAAAATATCAAAACGAAATTACCCTTACCTATCATGAATAAAATACTTGCGAATCCCATAATAAATAAAGCTACAGGAAATAAAATTGAAACAGAAATCTTGGTACGATCAAATGAATCTAATATAAACACAAATAATCGTGAAGCTACTTGTGCTGGGCCAAAAAGATATGCAAAAAACACGGTAAGCACTATGGAAAAGCCTCTGCTTTCTAAAGAAGGAAAAATTTGACTTACCACCATTCCATTATTTGTAGCAACCAGAGTAAATGATATAGCTATCAAAATAAAAATTGGATTTTTAAAAAACCTCAACATATCTGTTCGGTTCAGTTTTTCGTTTTTAGTAACATTTTTGTGAATCTGAAATGTTTTTTCTAAATTAGAGTATTTAAATAATGGTGCACATACAAAGATATTAACTAGTCCCCAAAATATCACAGCAAATTGCCAATCAAATAATCCAACATAATAACTAGTTATGGGATAACAAATTGTTCCAGCAAAACCTCCCAACAAAGTGACTAACATTATTGGTCTCTTAGCATCATCTTTATAAACGTTAGTCAAATAAGAAAAACATGCTGGATACAAACAACCAGAAGTAGTAAGGCCTAAAAGAAACCAGGATAAATAAAATAAACCAATCGATTGAATTTGTGATAGAAAAATCAAAACCAATCCCCCAATTAAAGCTGAGAAGGTCATTAGAATTCTACCTTTACCCCTATCTATAATTCGCCCTACAAAAATGCTAAAAAATGCAGATGCTAAAAGAGATATTGAAAAAGCTCCAGAAATTAATGATACCGACCATTCAAAAGATTGATTCCATTCCAATAACAAGGCAGGAAAAAGATAAAATTGTCCTGACCACACTAAAGTTTCTGCAATTGCTAAAGTCCAAATCTTAGGATTTTTCCAAATTTGATTTGTTTGATTCATAAATGTTTCCAATTTGAGATATCATAATCAAGTAATTTTGTTTGTGAAATCAAAAGGATCGTATATGACTATCGAATTAAAATACAGTACTTGGGATGACTTCCCATATGTAAAAACTATTAGCTCTAGAGGACTAAATAATTTTGTCACCGTTGATGATCCTATTTATATTGCCCACAAAAATATTTTCCCCCCAGATAGAAACATTATGGCTATGGATGGAGACCAAATAGTAGGGAATGCAGTGAGTTATCCGATGGTGATGAATATACCCGGTGCTACTTCAAAAATCGCAGCAGTAGCTTCAGTTTCTGTTCAAGCAACTCACCGACGTAAAGGTCTTAATCGTAAAATGATGAAATTTCAATTAGAAAACATCCACGAACGAGAAGAACCGCTAGCAGTGCTACAAGCAACTGAAAGCATAATTTATGGAAGATATGGATATGGAATGGCCTCTTTTAATGACACATTAGAAATTGAACGGAGTCATTCTAAATTTGCTGAACCTTTTGAACCATCAGGCCAGCTTTCATTTATAGAAAGAGATGAAGCTAAAAATATTTTCCCTAAAATATATTCTCGTGCAATTTTAGGCAGAAATGGGATGATCGAAAGAACTCCAGAATGGTGGGAGGCACGTTTTGATTTGCCTTCATGGGACAATCGGATAGAAACAGGTATTTGGAATGTTAAATATACAAAAGATACAGAATTACTTGGGTATGTCAGATTCAGAATAGATGATTCAACTCTACATGTCATAGAATTAATGTCTACAAACTTAGAATCCTACAAATCTCTTTGGCAATTTTGTCTACAAATGGATTTGACCAAAAATATCAAAGCTTACCAACGACCAACCGATGAAGATCTTAAATGGATATTAGCAGACCCTAGAAGACTAAATGCAAAATCAAAAGATCAAAATTGGGTTCGCTTAGTAAATGTTCAAGAAGCGCTTTCAAACAGAAAATACTGGATTGATGGCTCTATTAACATTAAAGTTGTAGATGATTTTCTAGATTGGAATAACAACACATATTCAATTTCTAGCGAAAATGGAGAAAGCGAGTGTATTAAAACCAACGAAGATCCCGACATCATTCTAAATGTTCGAGACTTAGGAGCAACTTATTTAGGTGGAATTAATTTTTCAGTGTTACAAAAAGCTGGTAGAGTAGAAGAAATTTCACATAATGCAATCTCTCAAGCAAACTTAATGTTTTCGACAGACAGAGCACCATGGGGAAATGATTTGTGGTAGAGCTATCCTTTAATTTCGGATATCAATTCTTCAAGTAACCTGCTTTCATCATCATCTAAAACTGAAAACAAAAAATCCACTATCCAGTTTTCATTCTGGTCAGTAGAATCAAACAATAATTTTTCTGTCAATTGAAGCTGTTGCTCATAGGTCATTTGCTCTCTAACAAGAGTAAGAACAAAGGCTTCTTCGTTTTCAAAGTGATCAAATTCAACAACTTTCAAGTCTAAAACACTTTGATATAAACCTCTCAAAGAACGTGCTTTTAATTTTTCTGCTCCAAAAGCTTCAACTATAGAATTTTGGACTGCTGAAATTTTATCCATTACTTTTAAGTGCTCTAAATCATCCATTTCTAATATTTCTTGAACTGTCATATTCTTTGGATTCAATGTCTTTTGATAATCGTTTAAAACTATATCTCCTTTTGACCTAATCTCATCATGTTCTGCAACATTGTCTCTCAAACCCAAACGACCATCATGGTATTCTTTTTCTTTTAATGGACCTGTCATGAATTCATCTTCAGTTTGATAGTGATACAAAAGTAATTTAAGCCAGTTATCTAAAACAGATTTAAACTCTTTCAAGTCATTTGTTTCTATAGCATTTTTTGCTAATTCAGAAGCTTTTTCAGATTGAGTCAAGAACACTTTATGCATCAAAAACATAACGTCAATTGGGGTTTCTAATTGTTGAATTTTGTCTGTAATGAGAGTCATGTTACCTCTTTAATCTAATTGATTCATCAAATCTTTTTGATCTTCTTCTTCCAAGAACCTGATCATCCATTCTTTAAATTCTTCAGATTCATTTTTAAAATAATCTTGAATAGAATTTTCTGATTCGGGAGAAGCTCTAAATTTCTCAACAAAATCTAAATGATTTTGAAGTTTCAAGTTCAATAAAGAAACGGTTCTCAATATATGGCCTCTAACTCTAGGGATTAAAACACCTTGGCTGACTTCTTCATTAACCGTATCAAAAACAGATTGAGTGACTTCCATCAATTGTTCGTTATTAAACTCACTCACTTTTAACAAAAAGTCTTCATCTAAATCATCTTTAGTTAAAATTGGTAGTGATAATTCTATTTCAGAAAAAACATAAAAAGCCATTGCCCACGAAGTCATTTCTAACTCAAAACTACTCATGCTTTTAGTTTCTCCAACTTCAAACAGAACTTCAGAAGAATAAGACAAACTATTAGTCAAACTTTTACCTAAATATTCAAGTGCGGATTTCATAAAAACTCTCTTTTATTAATATTACACTAGAACAATTACCAAGGCATTTCTCTACCCATTTCTATTCGAATCTCATTAGCAAGATTAGAATCAGATACGTGAAGGACTCTAGCTCCTAATTCATCCAAACAAAATCTAGTTTGCTGTTCTTCATTCATACTTGAGTCTTTCCAACCACACAAAAATGCTAATCCAGACTTATCAATAGCATTTTTTACGATTTCTCTAGCATCATTCATTTCGTCAGAATAAGGCGGATCGTGTTGATCTAAATGACCAAATGACATTCCCATATCACCTGGGCCCCATTCAGCAAATGAAATCCCTGAAACAGCGGCAATATTGTCTGCATCCACTAAACAATACCTATCTTCTATTTTAAGACCGAGCATCAATTCTCCTTTAGGATTTAAAGGCCAAGGATCAGCTATCCTCATATATTCAACAGGATCCATATCCCATAATTTTGCAGGAAATTTTTGTCCTCCCTGCCCTCTCAATCCTTCTGGAATACCATGATCTCTTCCTAAATGCTGAAAAGGATATCTAGTAGCTGCAACAAACATAGCTACTGCATCTGCTCGTCTAGTGTGAGTATGTAAAATCCCGTGAGCACCCGCTGATAAAACATGTCTAATTTGCCATGCGTTATAAATAACTTCATCTGGAGTCTTACAATTTGAAGGAACAGTTGTGATAACAGTAGGAGTTAAATGACCACTTGGAGTTAACCCTCCATCTTTTAATCCCTTCATAAATTCCCTTAATCCAACAGTATCAAATGGATCATGTTCAAAATCTACCTGAATCATGTCAGCCCATGTTTGAGACATTTCTAATCCGCATTCATAAGTTAATTCAATAGCCGGAATAGCAAATATAGCTTGATTTTGTTCTAGTAATTCTATGCATTTATTTATTCTAGTCATAATTGCTCCTTTTGCTGTATTGAATCATAATTTGAAAAAGATTCATATGTCATTTACAGTATTTTGATAATTACAATACTGGAGGAAAATATGCTACAAGACTTAAATGGACAAGTAGTGTGGATAACTGGTGCAGGAACAGGAATTGGAGAAGGAGCAGCTATCAAATTAGCTGAAGCAGGATGCAAAGTTGCTTTATCAGGCAGAAGAAAATCAGTACTAGAAGATGTAGCTTCAAAAATCAATTCAAGTAATGTTTCAATTCACCCGTTAGATGTATCTAATAACGATGATGTAGAAAATGTTGCTAACGAGATCATTGCAAAATATGGCCGAATTGACATTGGTGTTTTTAGTGCTGGAATTAATATCAAAAACAGAAACTGGCCCAATGTTTCTATTGAAGATTGGGATAGCGTAATCAACATCGACCTTAATGGTGCATTTTATTGTTGCCAAGCAGTACTTCCAGGAATGAGAAGGCAAGGTGGTGGATTAATAATCAACATTTCATCTATGGCAGGTAAAAGAGCAGGCAAATTAACTGGCCCTGCTTATACTTCAGCAAAACATGGAATGAATGCTATGACTGAAAGTTTAATTATAGAAGAAAGAAATAATGGAATTAGAGCCACATCAATTTGTCCGGGTGAAGTTGCAACTCCAATCTTAGACAATCGTCCAGTTGCAGTCAGCGAAGAAGATAGGGCAAGGATTCTTCAATCAGATGATTTGGGTGAGCTAGTTTTATATGTGGCTCAACAACCACCCCATGTCACTATAAATGAAATATTAATCAACCCTACATACAACAGATTTGAATAAAAAAAATCAAGGGAAAGTAATGACTGTATTAGGTCCTATTGAACCTAATACAGTAGGGAATACTACTACCCATGATCATATAATTATTGATTTTAATGCAGTTTTAACTGATCCAATTGATTCAAAAGATATTTCAAAAATGGATGAAAAAATCAATATTGATAATTTAGGTTGGGTTAGATTCAATTGGGCATCATCTAGAGACAACCTTAAATATGATGATGTAGAAGATGCCTGCAATGAGTTAAACCAATATAGAAATTCTGGTGGAAAAACTATCGTTGATGTAACTAATATCGGGCTAGGAAGAGACCCCCAAAAACTTAAGGTAATCAGTTCTAAAACTGGTATAAATATTGTAATGGGTTCAGGGTTTTATGTTGAATTAGCCCAAAGAAAAAACTATACATCTGATGGGATAGAATCTTTATTCGAATCAATTATGAAAGATATTACAATTGGAGCTGATGATACAAGTGTAAAATCTGGAATTATAGGTGAGATAGGGTGCTCGTGGCCTTGGACAGATAATGAAAAAACAGTTATGGAAGCATCTGTTTTGGCCCATAAAACTACAGGATTACCTTTACTAATACACCCTGGCAGAGATCAATATGCTCCTTTAGAAATAATAGAATTTATTGATCGATTAGGCGCTGATCTAAATCATGTCGTAATGGGCCATATTGATAGAACCATATTTGATTATTCCATCTTAAAAGAAACAGCAGAAACTGGAGTTTACTTGAATTTAGACTTGTGGGGACATGAAAGCCAATATTATCCCCTAGCACCTGAAACTTACATGCCAGGAGATCATGAAAGAATCAAGATGATTGAATTTTTAATAAAAAACAATTTTGAGGATCAAATTTTATTAGCACACGATATATGCACAAAGCATAGATTAAAAAAATATGGTGGACATGGGTTTGATCATTTATTAAAAAGAATTGTCCCTTGGATGGAAACGAGAGGAATAGAAGACAGAATAATCAACAAAATGATGATCAAAAATCCTGCTAATATGCTTACTATTCAATAACGAGGAACTGATTTTATTGCAATTTATAATTTGTTCAAAGTTCCCCAAAAAAGCTTATTAGAATGGAATCAGTTGAGTTCCTAGAGCGATATCAGACATAAGCGCAAAACCGAAAACAGCACTTATTGTCCCAGCAACAGCGTTAACGGCCAAATGGAACTTTTCAGTTTTGTTTGAAATCACAAAAGGAAGACTTAACAGCACAGTAATTAATGCCATAGAGATTACTGTCCCAACTCCAAACAAAATCAAGTATCCAAATCCCACAAAAAACGAATCAATTGTAGCTAACAAAGCAAGCATTACTGCAGCACTCCCAGCCATTCCATGAATTAAACCAATCACAAAAGACTTGAATCTAAAAAATGGTTTACCAGGATTAAACAATGAATGAGATTTTTCTATAGAAGGATCTTCTGATTCGTCGTGAGCTCCATGAATATGCAAATGTTGTTCACCATCATGTTCATGATGATGAACATGTAAATTTTTCTTATATAAATTCCAAAAAACTTGAGCCCCCAAAAACACCAACATTACTCCTACTCCAAACTCAAAAACAGGAGCAATTTCTTCATATGAGTCCATAACAAGATCTTTTAACAACAAGATCACTGTACCCAAAATCAAAAGTGGTAAGGTATGGCCAAGTCCCCAAGAAACTCCTACCCAAATACCTTTAAATGCATTCTTGTACTCATTCACTATAGTCGTAACTGCAACAACATGATCAGCATCAGTAGCATGTTTAAGTCCCAATAATAACCCTAGGACCAAAACTCCTAATGCTGTTGCTTCTAAATCCATGAATAATCCTCTCAAATAGAGATAGTTTACACTAATTAATTTTCATGAATCTATGATTTTTCACCCATTTTCTGAAAAGAATCTAAAGCACGTTGCCTAGAAAATTTCAAATCAATAATAGGGAATGGATAATCCTCACCCATTTTGAAATCATATTTCAGCAATTCAGAATCTTTAACATCCCAAGGTGAAAATAAAAACTCAACAGGTAACTTTGATAATTCAGGAACAAATCGTTTGATATATTTACCGTCAGGGTCAAATTTTTGACTTTGAAGTATTGGATTAAAGATTCTGAAATAGGGAGCTGCATCCGCACCACTCCCAGCAATCCATTGCCACCCGGCACTATTATTGGCTAAATCAGCATCAAATAAACATTCCCAAAACCATTCAGCCCCATAACTCCAATGTATTAACAGGTTTTTAACCAAAAATGATCCTACTATCATCCTTAGTCTATTATGCATATAACCAGTTTCAGAAAGTTCTCTCATTCCAGCATCAACTATAGGTATGCCTGTAGTACCATTTTTCCAAGAGTTGAAAATTTCAGTATCAAATTCCCATGGGAAATTATCAAATTTTTGTTGGAAGTTTTTAGTAGGAAAATTTGGGTTAAAGTACAACAAATTATTTGAAAATTCTCTCCATCCCAATTCACTTTTAAAATGACTTACATTTCTTTCATTATTATTTTCATTAATTGCATACCAAATTTGATTTGGAGAAATTTCTCCAAAATGAAGGTGGGGGGACAATCTAGAAACATTCAAATTATCCGGAAAATTTCTACCGTCTTTGTAGTTATAGATTCCATTTTGCAAAAAAATATCTAATTGATTCAAGGCAGCAGATTCACCAACATGCCAATTTTTTTTTATTTTTTTATCCCAATCATCATCAATCAGTTCACTTAAAACATTTAACTCTGAAATTAACAATTCTGATTGAAAAACATTAGGAGTAAAATCTGGTAATGGTGGCCTAGGATCACCATAAACCAAACATCCTTTCTTATAAAAAGGTGTAAAAACTCTATAGGGAGTACCGTCATCCTTTAGGATTTTTTCTGTATCCCAAAGAAGAGATGAGTTGCTAGAATTAAAATTAATTCCAATTTCTGATAAATAATCTTTAATTTGTGAATCTTTTTCAATTTGCTGTGGTTCATAAGATTTGTTACAAAATACATCTGACACTTCAAACTTGGTAGTTAGTTTTTTAAAAACATTAACAGCATCTCCTATAAAAACTTTCAAGTTATTATCTAGAGTTTCATTTAATTCATTTAAAGATCTAAATAGCCAAGCCTTACTTGCTGATCCGGGTAAAAATTGAGGCTCATATGAATCGTCATATATATACACGCACAATGTTTTTGATAATTTTGATGCATAATATAGTGATAAATTATCTTGAATTCTTAAATCATTTCTGAACCAATTGATTACAATTTTTTCTTTCAAATTTACCTGTTACATGAATTAAATTATTAGTTCATTTTATAACAATATAACCCCACCTACACCTAAAACAGTCAAAATAGTCCCAAGCAATCTATAAATCAAAGATTTACCTCTTGTACCTTCAGACAGAACATTAAAGAAAGGCAAGCTCATGATTAATCCCAATACAAAAACAAATAGTGGGCGAGTGATCAACACCGCCGATACCAAATAAACATCTGCTGCATAAATTGCAGAATAAAAACATATAAGAGTTATTCCAGCTAAAAATCCTTCTGCAAACAAATATAACGAAAGAGATTTCGGTGTTGTTATAAGGTCAACAAATCCTGATCTAACTTTTGGTAAAAATATCAAACCACCAAGAACACTTATTTCACCGAACGACCTAATTAAAGACTGGGGCCATATCTCTATGTCTTCAGAAATAAACTTCACTAAAAATTGAGCTAATGCAAAAAAGAAGCTAGCCAGTAATAAAGATAGAGTTAAGGGAATAGTTAAAGCGCCTTTTCCTGATTCAGATGGACCAAACGAAACTAATCCAGCCCCACAAACAGCAACCAAAATACTTATCCAAGCAAACAACGCAATATTTTCACCCAAAAACAATTGTGACAATATAGCGACAAAAATAGGATAAGTTGTTAACACAGGAACCAATCTAGACATATCAAAATATTTCATAGCCACAAACTGAATCATTACGTAAACAGCCATGCTAACTCCACTTAAAAAAGCTATCACCGATGGTATGAATGGATAATCGGCTCCTATCAACCATGGCAAAACAAATATATGATGGAGAATATGAATTACACCTATAGCAAATATGTATACAAACGGTGTATTCACATGTTTGGTGATAATGACTTTACTAAATACAGTAATTATGGAAATTAAAACAGATGTCGTTAAGCTATAAAAAAACCAGGTCATCAATTCCTCAGAGAAGTTTATTATAAAAATTCTACAGTAAAGCAACCCCACTTACACCTGCTACTGTAATAAAAGTCCCTATCGCTCTTATATAAAGTGCTTTACCTTCAAGTCTTTCTGAAAGAATTTTAATAAAAGGTAAGCTTAAAATTATTCCCAAAAAAAACACAAAAACTGGCCTACTGCTCATAACTGTAGAAACTAAATATACCTCGCCTGCATAAATTGCAAAATAAAAAAATGCTATAGCAGCAAAAGCCAAAACACCTTCAGAGAAAAAGAATAACAAAAAAGATTTTGGAGTTTTAACTAATTGAATAAATCCAGTTTTCACTCCCGGGAAAAAAATCACAAAAAATGATGCTATCCCTACACCTAAACCTCTCAGCATAAATTGTGGCCATAATTCCATGTCATCAACAATAATCTTTGCTAAAAATTGGCTTAATCCAAAACACATGCTCGCAAAAAATAACAAAACCATCAACAGCATACTAGTTGATGGCCTGCCCGATTGTGAAGGACCCAACGAAACCATAACAGCACCAGAAACAGTTAATATAATACTAAGCCAAACGTATACACCAATTGACTCCCCCAAAAAAACATAAGAAAGAAAAGCTACAAATATAGTGTAAGTAGAAACCACATGAATTAATCTTGAAACATCCTGAGATTCCATAGCCATAAACATTATTATTAAATAAATCCCACACACAATGCCCGATAGGACTGCAATCAATGATGGAATCAAAGGAT
>JAKUTY010000025.1 GCA_022447825.1 SAR202 cluster bacterium | reverse complement strand
TTCTTTTTCTTCGTGTTCTATTGTATTAGTAGTGTTTTCATCTTTGATTTGTATGTTTTCATCAATTTGATTAGATTGATTTGAATTGTCTGTTCCCACAGAAATGGTTTCGTCGATCACAATTTCGATGACCTCCGGACCTCTAGCATGAGCTGAAAACGTGTTTGAGTAGAAAACAGTCATCAGTATAAGTACTAAAAATAAGAATTTCATATATTTACTCAAAAGATATTTTCACAGCGAATTGAAGTATTTGATTTGTTTCTACGGATATCCAACCCATTTTTTTACTTGTAAACTCAATTTTTTCTATTAAATTTGTTTCAAGATTTTTGATTGCGAATTTTGTCCAAACAGTATCTAAATTTCCTTTTCCTGGGACAGAATTGCTATAGTGATCTAACCAAACAATGCATGACGCCGTTAAGGTGATTGAAGGAGGGCTATCACTAGAGGTAGAGGAATTTATTTCGGTGGGAAGACCCAAGCCTGAATCAGCGTTATTTGCGCACTGCCCCCAATCATAAATAGGTGGAGCAGTGGGGTCAGAAAGTTTTTTATACTTCATACCTGCAGAGATGCCCATGTCCACTACAGAACTTTCACCTAAAATTAATTGAGTTAATAATCCTGCTCCATCTGTTGTTAATGCATTTTTAAAAGCAAACACTTCACTAGATCCGTCAGGGTCTATGATTTTAACTTCCCAGTCTCCATGAACATTTATTCCTTCATTACCCATGTTTTGAGATTGGGTCATGTCTGAATCGTTATTTAAGGTAGCCCATGCAGAAATAGCTAATAGAATTACAAATCCACTGACAAATAAAGTTTTCATTGTTTCACCTCGCTGATCATTGTAATTGAATATTATTTATTATCTAGGGTGATTCTACGTATTAACTAAAATTTGCATACAAATGTTATAGTTTATCGGCAGCCAATCAACTGATGGTGAGCAGTTTTTCATTTATTGTTCTATTGCTTTGCCATCAAATTTAGGTAAGTAATGAGAATTGGAATAAATAAATTTCAGAAAATGAAAAATAATGGTGAGCTAATCCCCATGGTCACCGCATATGACTACACATCTGCTGTATTGTCCGAGCAAGCTGACATTCCCTTGATATTAGTAGGTGATAGTTTAGGCATGGTAGTTATGGGATTAGATAGTACTATCCCAGTAACTCTTGAAAACATGATTCATCATACCCAAATGGTGGTTAGGGCTACAGAAAAAAGTCATATCGTCTCTGATTTACCATTTATGTCTTATCAAATCAGTCCTGAGCAAGCTATAGAAAATGCCGGACGTTTAATTAAAGAATCAGGTTGCCAATCAGTCAAACTAGAAGGTGGTTCAGCTGTTAAGTCATCCATTAAGAAAATTGTAGATGCTGGTATTCCAGTTATGGGACATTTGGGTCTAACTCCACAATCTATCAATCAATTTGGTGGATTTAAAGTACAGGGAAAAACAACAAAATCAGCACAACATTTAATTGATGAAGCTTTAATTGTTCAGGAAGCTGGTGCATATTCATTAGTTTTGGAATTAGTTCCTGAGGAATTGTCTCAAATCATTACTGAAAAATTAGATATTCCTACTATAGGAATCGGAGCTGGTAAATCCTGTGATGGCCAAGTACAGGTTTTTCATGATTTATTAGGTTTATATACGGAATTTTCTCCCAAACATGCTAAAAAATATGCTGATGTTGCTAGTCTTATGAAGAAATCTTTACAAGATTATGTGACTGAAGTGAAATCAGGTGAATTTCCAGATGAAATTCATATGTCTCACGCTGATTTATCTGATTTAAATTAGGTTAAAAATGCAAATCATAGAATCTATAGAAGATTTTAGGAAAATTTCTCATAAAAAAGAGACTAAAGTCGGCTTAGTTCCAACTATGGGTGCTTTACATGAAGGCCATTTAAGTTTAGTTCGAGCAGCTAGACGAGAAAACGACATAGTTTTAGTCACAATTTTTGTTAATCCGACTCAATTTGGTCCTGAAGAAGATTTTTTACAATATCCCAGAAATATTGAAAGGGATTTGGATTTATTAAAGAAAGAAGATGTTGATATTGTTTTAATTCCTACTGTAGACGAAATGTATCCAGATGGATTTTCCACTTCTGTAAATATTGGAAAATTATCAGAAAAATTTGAAGGACAATTTCGTCCCGGTCACTTTAATGGAGTAGCTACAGTAGTTACTAAGTTGCTGTCTATTTGTAGGCCAACTGTCGCTTATTTTGGTGCTAAAGATGCACAACAATGTGCGGTCATAACGAAAATTAATAAAGAATTAAATTTAGGTGTCGAAATCTCCATTCAACCTACTATTAGGGATGAAAATGGACTAGCTTTGAGTAGTAGAAACTATTATTTGTCGGGTTCAGAAAAATCTACTGCTAATTTGATATTTCATACTTTGGATGAGATGAGCAAATCTTGGAAGAACGGGAATAAGAATTCGAAAATATTGATTGATCAAGCTATATCGACCCTACAGTCTGATCAATCAATTGAATTAAATTATTTGGCTATAGTTGATTCTGAACATTTTGAGGAAGTTGATACTCCTAAGTATGATGATTTGATTATTATAGCTGTCAAAATAGGGTCTACTCGTCTTATAGATAATATAACCTTAACTTAAGATTAAATTTTATTAATCGATTTAGGTGTAACCTGTAAGAGAGGTGTAATTGTGAATATTTTATTAACCAATGATGATGGCATTCACTCTGAAGGCTTATGGGCTATAGCTGAGACATTATCAGATATTGGATCAGTGACTATAGTTGTTCCAGATCGAGATCAAAGTGGAATGGGGTCGTCGACTACATTGTTGACTCCGTTAACCATCCAAAAAAATCCAAGTCGAGTTCCAAAAGTAACTGAGGTGTATACCGTTGATGGTCGACCTGGTGATTGTGTGATCGTAGCTAATGAGGTTCTGATGGATCACAATATAGATTTACTAGTTGCAGGTATAAATCCCGGGGCTAATTTGGGTATAGATGTTTTTAATTCTGGTACTTTTGGAGCAGCCTTACATGGATATTTTCGATCGATTAATGCGATTGCAGTTTCAGTAAAATATGATGATAGACCGGTAATTAATTTTCCCGCAGCAAAAATTGGCGCTTTAGTAGCACAATATGTTTTAGATTTAAATCCTGCAAATAAAGTTTTATTAAATATTAACCTTCCTCCATGTCAACTTGATGAAATTCAAGGTGTAGAAATGACTACATTAGGCGGAAGAGCTTTTGGTGAAAATGTAGAAGAACTTCAAAATGGTAGAAGGACACATTATTGGATTAAACATAATAGGGCTGTTGATATGGAATGGCCAAAAGGTTGTGATGTGGATGCTGTGAACAGGGATTGTGTATCTATAACGTCAGTATATCCACATTTGTCAGAAAATAACTCTGAATTTGATAATCAAAGACTTTTGACGGACTTGAATTCTCTAACGAAATAATTTTATAAAAATGCTGTGTTTTTAAATTGCTTTCATGTTCTTTTGATATGAATATATCAAAAGAAATGAATATCAATTTTAGGAATTTCAATATTATAGATAAAATCCCATTTTTTTATGGTTGGGTTATTGTTTTTGTTGGAGGAGTAATCTTATTTTGTTCTGCACCTGGGCAGACATACGTGAATTCTGTTTTTTTAGAGCCAATGCTGAAAGAGCTTGGTTGGTCAAGAACAATTTATTCAGCTACCTATACTATGGGCTCATTAACTGCGGCAGTGATGATGATAATCGTTGGAAGGGTGTTAGATAAATTTGGTTATAGGTTAGTATTATCTATTTTGTGTGTTTTGTTGGGATTGTCTACATTATGGATGAGTAACGTAGATTCAATTTATAAGTTATTCATCGCTTTCGCATTGCTTAGAACTATTGGCCAAGGATCTTTTCAATTAGTTTCAACAAATTTAGTTTCAACTTGGTTTATTAAAAGAAGAGGTTTTGCTACTGGGATTTCTTCATTGGGCCAAGGTGCGAGTATGTTTGTTTTTCCCTTATTGGCACATTTATTGATTCAAAATTTTGGCTGGAGATCCTCTTGGCAAATTTTAGGACTTTTAGTCTTAGTAATACTATTACCATTAGCAATATTTTTTGTTAAAGATAGTCCTGAAAAAGTAGGATTACTACCAGATGGAGTTAAAAAAGAGGAAACAGACGATAGCGAAGAAATTGCAAATGAAATTAATTTCACTTTTGCAGAAGCGATTGTTACAAAAACATTTTGGTTTTTAGTATTTTCTGTTATCGCGACTCCTTTAATAATTACAGGGTTACATTTTCATCATGTATCAATTTTAGCTACAAAAGGCCTGAGTTCAGGGCTAGCTGCTTTTACAATGAGTTTGTTTGGTCCAACAGCTTTAATCTCAAATTTCTTTTGTGGGTACTTGGCAGATAAAATACCCAATAGGTATTTAATGGCTTGTGGTCAGATAGCTTTAATATTTACGATGTTATGGTTAGTGACAATTACTGAAACTTGGCAAGCTATTATTTATGTCTCCATGGCCTCAATTAGTATGTCTTTGGTTCATACGAGTTATACGGTTATTTGGGCAAATTATTACGGTAGAAAATATTTGGGCAGTATTAGAGGATTTTCTTCTTCAGCAACTGTAGGGTTTTCTGCACTAGGTGCTTTGCCATTCGGCATTATTTATGACCGAACACAATCATATGACCAAGCATTGTATTACTTAATTTTAATTCCAATATTTTGTTGCTTTTGTAGTTTGATGGCTACAAAACCATCTAAACGGTTGGCTACAGAAAAGTAAAAATATCCTTTAACACTGAAATTAAATCACCCATAGCATAATTGTCTAAAAATTTATTCCAATGAAGAATCCATTCTTGCAATAATTTTAGTATTGTGGCCAGAGTGAGTATAAAAACA
The DNA here is from genome assembly GCA_022447825.1 of SAR202 cluster bacterium. GTDB lineage: Bacteria > Chloroflexota > Dehalococcoidia > Lucifugimonadales > UBA826 > AG-426-M11. The sequence continues at coordinate 8,448 of JAKUTY010000025.1, read as the reverse complement.
ATGCTTTTTAATTTTAATAATTTGTTTTTAAATTTAAGCCTATAAAAACAAATTCCAACAAACCAAAATTCAAAAATATTAGGAAAATAAAATAAAATTATTCTGCTATCAGTGATTTCATATAAAATCATTCCCAAAATTCTAAAAAGAAATAAACAAATAGAAATATTTCTCTCTAATTTTGACCATTTTAATGAAACTACTAAAAAAGTAAGCATATAAGAAAAATCAAGAATTTTATCTAGTTTCTGGTAATTTCCAACGCCACCAAGATCTAAGTTACCTATAATAAATAAATCTGAAAGATCTATTAATATTGCGAATATTGATCCAAAAAATGGGAAAAAAAGCACAGGGATTGATCCCGAAAGTCTAACAATAATTACAATTATTTCTTCAAGCGTCATTAAAAAATTTGATTAAATTTATATCCCAATATTTTCTTATTTTAGTGACTAAGTATGTGAAAAAATCTAAAAATAATTAGATGTTTTGATATGCCCAATCTTTTAATAAATGGTGCGCAATAGCTATTTTCATAGGAACTCTAAGTTGTTCACTATTTCCTTCTAAAGCTAAAAGAACTTCTTCTCTAGTAAACCATTTAACATCAGTCATTTCTTCAGTGTCCATATTGATGTTAGTAGAAGCAGCTTCTGCATGACATCCAATCATAATTGAGTAAGGTAGTGGCCAAGGCTGAGATGAGTGGTATTTTACATTTTTAACTTCTATTCCTGCTTCTTCCATCACTTCTCTTGCTACAGCTTCTTCTATTGATTCTCCCTGATCCATAAATCCTGCTAATGCTGAATAAGTATTTGTGCTTCTTAACCTTCCTTGTGATTGACCTAATAGGCATTTGTCACCGTCATAAACCACTACAATGATTACTGGATCAGTTCTTGGGAAATGGTCTGTAGAACAACTGTCACAATGTCTTGCCTGTCCGCCTCTTTTCATCTCAGTTTTAAACCCGCAAGATGAACAAAAAGCATATTTGTCATGCCAGTTCATTTGGATTCTAGCTTGAGCAGCAATTCCTGAGTCTTCAGATTCTAAAAGTTCTCCACAGGTTCTGATGTCAGTAAATCTATAGCTTGGATTATTTTTTAAAATTTGTTGATCTGAGAATTGATCTTGCGTGACTGAAACTGCAAAGTGATAAATTCCATCTATAATACCTAGGAAAATTGAAGGGCTATCCACATTTTTTTGATCTAATTCTTCTCTGGAAAGCCAAACTAGCTTAGAAGATGAAGTATCAATTAATAGATTTAAGTCTCTCATTACAATAAATAAACTACTTTGATCAGAGCTTTTTTGCTTAATTAATTCTTCATCACGCCTCTCTACCTCTCCTCGATTTAAGGGATTTCGGGAGAAAACGTGCCCATATCCTTGAATAGTCATTAAACGACCATACTCATTGGGTTTTCTAGTAAAGATTTAACTGCTACTAAAAATTCTGCTCCTTCCGCACCATCTACTATTCTGTGATCAGCAGAAATAGTTCCTACCATAGTTTGAGCTATTACTATTTCACCATCTTTGACTACAGGTTTTTCAGTAACTGTTCCTACTGCTAAAACTGCAGATTGCGGAGGATGAATTATTGCAACAAAGCTTGTGACGTCATACATTCCTAAATTACTGATTGCAAACGTTCCACCTGTATATTCTTGAGGGCTTAGGGTTCCATTTGAAGATCGTTGAGCTAAATCTTTAACCATTTGAGATATTTGCCTCAAAGATTTATCTCCACAATCCAAAATTGCAGGAACAATTAATCCTTCATCGTCTGAAATGGCTATAGCGATATTAATTGAATCGTTATAAACGATTCCATCTTCTTCATAATATGCATTGAATTTGGGGAATTTTTTCAATGTTTCAATTGATGCTTTTACAATTAGATCGTTGACTGTGATTTTTACACCCTCAGGCGATAATTGTTCATTAATTTGTTTTCTAAGTGCCATTGCTCTAGTCATATCGATTTCGGCAGACACGTAAAAGTGAGGTTTTTCTGATTTACTTTTAACAGTAACTCGGGCAATTTGCTGCCTCATTCTACTGAGAGGTTGCTTATCAGATGGGGAATTATTAGAAGAAGATTTGACTGGAGTGACTTCAGGGGGTGCTTGAGTTGTTTCTGGAGTTGTAGAAATGGTTTCAGAAACTTGTTCATCGTCAGAATCTTGGAAATTTTCTACATCTGTTTTGGTAATTCTACCGTTTGGTCCAGAACCTTGGATTTTAGATAATGGAATTCCTAAATCCTCTGCAAGTTTTCTAGCAATGGGAGATGCAATAATTGATGAAGGAGTTATTTCAGGGTCAGTAGCCACATTATTTTCAGAAATTTCAGGGATTTTATTTGAAATTTCAACATTTTCAGTCACTGGAGTATCAGAATCTTCAGTAACTTGAAGAGGTTCTGTAATAGTAAACTCTTCTCCTTCAGAACCAACTACTACAATTGTTTGGCCTACAGGAATTACTGAACCTTCACTAGCTAAAATTTTTAAAATAGTTCCTTCTGTTTCTGTTTCAAATTCAACTACAGCTTTATCTGTTTCAATTTCAGCAATCGGCGCATTTCTTTTAACGGTTTCACCCTCTTGAACAAGCCACTTGACTACTGTTCCTTCCTCCATGTCATATCCCATTTGAGGCATTCTTAATTCTGTAGCCATAAAAAACTCCTACTATAAACCGAAATTGTACTTTACTTGATCAACTATCCAAGAAGCTTTGGGTATCATTAATTGTTCTAAATTTTTTGCATATGGAGCAGGCACATCAGGTCCATTTATTCTTAAAACAGGTCCATCCAAAAAGTCAAAAGCAGCTTCTTGAATGTCACTAGCTATTGAGCCAGAAAAACCTCCAGTTTTCCAGGTTTCTTCTATTACAACAGCCCTACTAGTTTTTTTAACGGAATTGACTAAGGTTTCTAAATCTAGTGGTGAAAGTGTTCGTAAATCAATCACTTCAGCAGAAATATCGTTTCTGTAAAAAATTTCAGCAGCTTCTTCTGCCACTTTTACCATCCCAGAATATGCAATAAGTGTTACATCGGACCCTTCTTGAGCTATTCGAGCTTTGCCTAAGGGGATTTCGTAATATTCTTCTGGAACTTCTCCACGTACTCTATAAAGCATAGCGTGTTCAGCAAAAATGATGGGATTGTTATCTTTTCTACTTGCTCTAAAAAGTCCCAAAGCATCATATGGGGTAGCTGGAACAACAACCTTGAGTCCTGGAACTGATGCGTACCAGTTTTCAAAACTTTGAGAGTGTGTTGCTGCAAGTTGTCCGCCACCTCCAGTTACAGTTCTTAATATTAGAGGTACTTTAAATTGACCATTAGACATATAGCTTAATTTAGCAGCATGGTTGACGATTTGATCAATCGCAACAAGAGTAAAGTTAATGGTCATTACTTCAACAATTGGCCTCATGCCTATCATTGCGGCACCGGCACCTGCTCCTACAAATACTGATTCAGAAATAGGGGTATCTCTAATTCTTTCTTCCCCATATTCCTCTAGGAATCCTTTAGTAACTGCATATGCACCACCATATGCGCCAATGTCTTCGCCCATTAAGAAAACTCTATCATCTTGATCTAAGGCTTCTCTGAGAGCTTTGGACATAGCATCTCGTAATATCATTTCACTCATTATTTAATTCCTCTTCAGGGCTTGCATAAATATGAGAATATAGTTCAATTTCTTCAGGTTCAGGACTAGATTCTGCAAATTCTCTAATATCATCTATCTGATTTTCAATTAATTCATCTATGGCAGTAATTTCTTCATTTGTAGCGAAATTAGCACTCAGCAAATTTTCTTTGAATATATCTATTGGGTCTCTACCACGATTTTCTTCTACTTCTTCATTATCTCTGTAGTTAGATGGGTCAGCTACTGAATGTCCGTGAAATCGATATGCCATTGACTCTATAAAAATAGGTGTTTGGTCTTTGCGCACTTTTTCTACCCCTTCTATTACAGTGTCTCGAACTTCGATTAAGTTCATACCATCGATTTGAACTGCAGGAATTAAATAAGGTTCAGCTGCTTTATAAATATCTGGCCCTCCAGCCCTAGAACGATTTACTTGAGTTCCCATTCCATACAAGTTATTTTCAAGCATGAAAACAATAGGAAGTTTCCATAAAGAAGCTAAGTTCATTGCTTCATGGAATTCTCCTTCATTTACTGCTCCGTCTCCAAAAAAACACATTACAACACTGTCTAATTTTTTAAGTTTTATTCCTAAAGCTATTCCTACTGCTAGCGGTAATTGTCCTCCAACTATGGCATGTCCACCCATAAAATGTTTTTCAGCATCAAATAGATGCATTGAGCCACCTTTACCCCCACTGAGCCCAGTTGATTTTCCGCATAGTTCAGCCATAGCTAACTTGGGATCTAAACCTCTAGCTAAAGCATGTCCGTGGTCTCTATAGTGGCCAATAACATAATCATCTTCTCTTAAAACTGGAATTGCACCTACAGCAATGGCTTCTTCTCCGATATAAGTGTGCAAAAATCCACCTATTTTACCTCTTCGGTATAGTCGTTCAGTTTCTTCTTCAAAACGCCTAATCAGTAACATTTTTGAATATAAATCTAAAGCAAGCTCTTTATCTATATTTAAAGTTGTCGTCATATTAATGTCCCTAAATGTGAATTGCTTCGTCAAAAGAATCTAATGCAGACTCTTTTATTGTCTCAGAAATTGTTGGATGAGGGTGAATCATCCATCCTAATTCTTCAATTGTACCTTCTAGAAGTTTTGTCATAGACAATTCAGAAATTAACTCAGTAACTTCTGAACCAATTAAATGTACTCCTAGAATTTCACCATATTTTTCTTCAGAAATGATTTTTACTAATCCCTCTGGATTTCCTAAAGCTAAAGCTTTTCCGCTTGCACTGATTGGAAACTTTCCTACTTTAAAGTTTATATTTTGATCTAAAGCCTGTTGTTCAGTTAATCCAAAACTTGCAATTTGAGGTTCGCAATATATAGCTTTAGGAATAGTTTCATAATTAATTTTTTTAGAATCAATACCTGCAATTGTTTCTACCGCGAGAATTGCTTGAGCTGAGGCAACATGAGCTAGTGCTATTTGACCTGTAACATCACCAATAGCAAAAATATTGGAAATGTTTGTTCTTAAGTTTTCATCACAATTAATAAAGGAATTGTTTGTTTCTATACCTGAATTTTCTAAACCTAAATTATCCGTGTTTCCTTGTGTTCCTACACATACTAGGATTTTTTCAAAAGTCAGATTTGTTTCTTCATTGTTTTGTTCTATAGAGATGATAGCTTCATTATTCTCAACAATGATTTTGTTCACATTTGTTGATGTGTGTATTTTGATGTCTCTTTCAGTAAATGACTTTTCAAGGGTATTTGCAATTTCTTGGTCTTCATTTGGAATTAGGTGATCCATTAACTCTATTAATGTAACTTCTGAGCCATATGATGAATATATATGGGCAAATTCAACTCCAGTTGCTCCACCTCCTATAATTCCTATATTTTTGGGGATTGTTGATAGTTCCAAAGCATCTCTGCTTGTAATGACAATCTCGTGATCTATGGGTAGATTTGGTAGTTGTCTTTGTTTTGCTCCTGTAGCAATTATGATGTGTTTGCTAGAAATAATTTGTTCAGTTTCTTCTATTTTGACTGAATTTGAATCTAAAAATGTAGCAGTTCCCTCAATATGATCAACTTGATTTTTTTTAAGTAAAAATTTGACCCCTTGAGTTAGTTTAGATACTACTTGTCTGCTTCTTTCAATAGCTTTTGAGTAATCTACAGAAATATTGTCAAAAGTGATTCCGAATTGATCAGCTTTTTTGAACAAATTTAAAACATCAGCATTCTTGAGTAATGCTTTACTTGGAATACATCCCCAGTTTAAACATACTCCCCCAACCTCTTCCTTTTCTATAATAGCTGTATTTAATCCTAGCTGTGCTGCACGGATAGCAGCTACATATCCTCCGGGACCTGCACCTATAATAATGAGATCATAATTTTCCATTCATACTCTCCAGCAGTTGAGGGATTATATATTAAATATTTGGGAGATGTTTTTTTTTGGAAGATTTTATTGCTAGGTATTTAATTAATTGATTTCTTGACACCTATTAATTCTAAAGAATAATATGTATCCTCGGTTCAAATTGAGCCGAGGTAGCTCAGTAGGTAGAGCACAGCACTGAAAATGCTGGTGTCGGCAGTTCGATTCTGCCCCTCGGCACCTTGAATTTAAATTGCGGAAGTAGCTCAGTGGTAGAGCACCTCCTTGCCAAGGAGGATGTCGCGAGTTCGAATCTCGTCTTCCGCTCCATTTAAAATCCTATTTCAAAGTTAAATGATTTATTTAACTGATCTTTGACGCTGCTTGCGTGCCCGAAAGGCCTTACGTCTACCCACTTTCTAATTAGAAGTCCGTTTTTATCAATTAGAAAAGTAGACCTAACCACAGTTTGTATTTTGTTGTCATCATAAACTTGTGCATAGAATTTAGGGAAGTTTTCCCGAAAGCGTTCTATTTCTTTTTGATTAAGCAAAAATTCTGCCCATATACCGTAATCTTTCATCATTTGTTCGCTAGGGTCACAACAGAGCTGAAAAGGAAGTTCGTGTTTTTCAGAAAATTGCATATGGCTTTCATGATCGTCTGGGCTGATTCCGTATACGGCGCAATCAAGTTCTTGTAATTCATCATAAACGTCTCTAAATTCGCATGCTTCTTCAGTGCATAGAGAAGAATTATCTAAGGGGTAAAAGTATAGAACAGCCGGTTTTCCTAAAATATCTTTAAGTGTAAATGAGTTGTCATTCATATCTAATAGACGAAAATTTGGAACCTTGGCTCCGACTTCTATATCTGCTTGAGAGAGGTATTTAGTTATTTCAGCCATATATCTTTTCCGAGAATAATATTTATAATTTCATGTGATTATAAATTATTTTGATTGATTCTATCCATTAAGATTGAAGTGTCCTGCCCGTTTTCTCCAACATTATTTTCTATGTCAGAAATGTACGTATCAATTTTATTCACAAATTTTTCAGGTAATGTATATTTCATCATGCTTTCTTTGTAGAATTTTCTTCTTCCGGGAAATAATGCTAAATTCACTTTTAGCGAAAAATCTGGATCAACATGTAACAAATCTGAATATTGCTCAGCAATGTTGCTTAAATTCATTTCTGCAGAGAAAATGCGAAAGAATCTTGTTCTTTCTTCTTGGTTTTTTAAATCTCCAAAATCATGACCACCTCTGAAATTGATTTCAGAAAGTTCTGGATTGTTTGCTAATGCTATAGCCAATGACTGCCTTTGCTCATTGATAGCCAAAACTAATTCTCGTTGGGCATCACGGTGTTGTTGTTTTAATTCATATATCAGAACTAAAGCTACAATAAATGTGGCAAGCCCAGTAAGCATCTGAGTAGCGTACATAATTAATTCAAAATCCATTTTTTGTCCTTTAATGTGAAATATTATTAACAAAGTGGTTTGTCTAGAGTCAATTTTTTTGGTTATATTAAAGGTTTAATCTAATATTTTCATTGTTTCATTAATTCGGAACGGAATTAAAATATTTGAAAAACAAATGTATTTAAACTTTTGTTGATTTATTAACTTAAGTAAAGGATTTTTATGGATCTCAACAATTACATTCACTCAATTACAAACTTTCCATCAGATGGAATTATTTTTAGAGATATTTCTCCCATTTTTCTTAATCCCCCAATTTTTAATTATGTGATTGATGAAATGGTGACAAGTATTCAAAAATCTAATCCTGACTTTTTAGCTGCAATTGATTCAAGAGGTTTTTTGTTGGGTTCAGCAATCGCTAATAAGGCTCAAATTCCCTTAATTCTTATTAGAAAACCTGGTAAGTTACCTCCTCCGATTAAAAAAGAAAGTTATAGTCTTGAATACGGTGAAGATTTTTTGGAGATTTCTTCTGAACTAAATATTTGCGATAAAAAAGTTGCAATAATTGATGATGTTTTAGCTACTGGAGGAACTGTTGCAGCGGCTATAAAATTGATTGAGTCATTACATGGAGAAGTTGAATCTTTGAATTTTCTTGTTTATTTAAAAAATATTCCAAAATTGGTTTCAATATCTAATTACCCGCTTAATTTTTTAATTGATTATTAAAACATTAAATTTTTGTTAATTTTTTGAATATTATCCGTTTTAGCTGTTGAAATTATTCATACTTATGTTATTTTCATAATATCAAAATTGTTATTGGGGACATTCTATGAAAAACTTTTTCAAATTATTTTTAATTACATTGTTTGCTATTTCAGTTGTTGCATGTTCTACAGAAGAAGAACCTGCAGCACCTGCTCCGGCACCAGCAGGAGATGGTAAAGCACAAT
>JAKUTY010000024.1 GCA_022447825.1 SAR202 cluster bacterium | reverse complement strand
AGTTCCAACTGCAGACGACGTCTTTCATGTCTATATAATTTATAGTTTATATTTTCGTAATAATTGACACCGTATTCAAAGGCAAAAGTAGACGGGAAATCAGATTTGTGAATATTAAAAGTTTCAGTAACCATAATCACCTCGGATAATAATATACAAGCTAATCTGATTTTAGATGGAAATGAATAATAACAATACTTTAAATAATTATTAATGGTCGGGGAGACAGGACTTGAACCTGCGACCTCACGGCCCCCAGCCGTGTGCGCTACCAACTGCGCCACTCCCCGACGAAAATAAAAGAATATCATGAAATTTATTAGCTACTAGAAGACAGTGTACAATGTCGGAACGGAGAAAAATATGACATCTTTAATTCAATCAAATATTTCACCACAAAATTTAAGACAAAGTATTAGAAACGGTCAATTTTGCCAGCCTACATCAGGGTTTGCTCCGGGCCACATTCAAACAAATGTAGCTATATTACCAAAACAATATGCTTTTGATTTTCTTTTATTTTGCCAACGTAACCCTAAACCTTGTCCACTGATTGAAGTATTAGAACCCGGGGAATTTGAAGCTAAAATCACAGCTCCTGGTAGCGATTTAAGAACTGATGTCCCTTTATATCGAGTGTACACTAACGGAATTTTGACTGACGAAACACAAAATATCAAACCTTTATGGCAAGATGATTACGTGACATTTCTATTAGGATGCAGCTTCTCATTTGAAACAGCTCTAATAAATAATGGAATTCAACTTGCCCACATAGATAATTGCATAAATGTATCTATGTATATTACAAATATACCAACCACCCCTTCAGGTGCTTTTTCTGGGCCCCTAGTCGTATCTATGAGATCAATTCCTTCAGAATTAGTAGTTCGAAGTGTCCAAGTAACATCTCGTTTCCCTGATGTTCACGGATCTCCAATCCATATTGGAGATCCAGCAAAAATAGGAATAAAGGATTTAAGCTATCCTGATTTTGGAGATCCTCCACTAATTAAACCTGGAGAAACCCCTGTGTTTTGGGCTTGTGGAGTTACACCCCAATCCGTTGCAATGAATTCGAAGCCATCGATAATGATCACTCACTCGCCAGGTCACATGTTTGTAACAGACAAAAAAGATGAAGATTACTCCATACTTTAATGAATTTTGAAAAATTAATTTTACAAAACGACTCTAGAGGGATCAGTGAGTTATCAAAACACTTACACCCATCATTTTGTCTCAATGCAGCTAAATTGGTTTTAGATAACATTGAGAAAGTATTTATCACAACAGGATTTTATATTAAAAATTCTGCAGCTATTGAAACTGACGGTCCACTTGGAGCAATTTCAATAGGAAACGCATTAGAAAACATTGGATATGAGGTCGTCTATATTACTGACCAATATATTGATAAATATATTAGACAATTATCTAGTAAAAATTCACGGCAAATATTATTTCCCATCATGAACATAGAAGATAGTAAAATATTTTCAAAGAATCTAATCACTAAAGAATCCCCTACACTTTTAATTGGAATAGAGAGGCCTGGAGCTCACACTGATAACAAATATCGAAATATGAGAGACGTAGAATTTACTCAATACGTTGCTAGAATTGACACTCTATTTGATTATAAAATTAAATCAATAGGAATTGGGGATGGGGGCAATGAAATAGGAATGGGAAATTTATTTCAACAAGTTTTAGACTCTAAAAACCTTGTAAATTTTCCTGCCATGTCCCGAGTGTCCGAACTAATAATCAGTAGCGTATCTAACTGGGGGGGATACGGACTAGTTGGAGCAATTTCACAGATTCAACAAATCAATCTACTACCAAGCATTTCAACTTCAGAAACACTACTTAAAGAATTAGTAGAATTAGGAGCAGTAGACGGTATCTCTGGAATTCAAGAATATTCCGTAGACGGTTTTGATATCAAAACCAACTCAAAAATTTTAGAGCAAATAACCATCGAGGCCTTACAGACCGACAATTTTAACTAACTGACTATCTTATGGTTATTACTTGATCCATCAACAGACATACGCTGATCCGATCCAAGAGTGTCTAAGCCTCTTCGAACTTGACCTAAAACATCTGATAACCGTTCTTCTAAACTAGATAGAACTTCTCTAGAATATCTATCTGCACCATCACGATGATCGGCAGAACGAGACTCCGATTCACTTATCAAATTAAATGCTTGCTTCTGGGCATCTTGAACAATGTTTTGAGCATCTTCATGAGATTTTTGAACTATTTTTTCTGCAGTCTCTTCTGCTTCTCTAATAATATCTGAATCAGAAAGACGTTCTGTTCGTGTCATATTAGCATTTTCTTGTATTTCAAGTGCATTGTTTTCAGCTTGATCTTTTATTCGATTAGCTTCCAATTGCGCTTGTTCTAAAATACTTTGTTTTTGAGTGATAATCAATTGAGCTTCATTTAGTCCGGAATCTGAACTGTTAGACAATTCCACAAGAACTTCGGCAAGTCGCTCCGAATCAACCATCATTTTACCGTTAAAACCAGGAACTTTTCTTCCAGAATCAATAATTGAATTCAATTCTTTCAAAATTTCATTTAATTGCATTTAATATCTCCTTACTAAATTCTTTCTTGAATTGCATCTGCGATATGTGCAGGAACCAAGTCAGCTATACTAGCACCTAGCCTTGCAACTTCTTTTATTCGACTAGAATAAATAAATTGATGCTGAAGGGCTGTCATCATACAAACAACATCAATATCAGGAACTAAATTCCTCCACATCAAAGCCATTTCAAATTCTTGTTCAAAATCAAAACCTGCTCTAAGTCCTCGCAAAATGACTGAAGCACCTAAATCTTTAGCGACGGTGGGAGCTAAACCACTAAAAGGGACGACAGAAACATTCGAAACTGGTAGAGCTTTTTTAAACAAATCAACTCTTTCTTCAGTAGTAAACATCAAATTTTTAGTGGGTGGAGCTTCATAAACGCCTACTATTACTTCATCAAAAAGTGCCGAAGCTCTAGTAGCCACATCTATATGTCCGTTGTGTGCTGGATCAAAACTTCCCGGATAAAAAGCTTTAGCCATCAGACACCCCAAAGAAGGAAATTAAAGAATCTCCGTATTTTCGTTGATCTTGCATTTCTAAATTCCCATAATTATTTTGTAAAAACACTCTGGTAGGATGTTCTGCAACCAAAACCCCTTCTTTTATCAAAATATCTTTTTCACCTATATTCATTAAAACTTTTTCCCATTCATTTAAATCAAAAGGTGGATCTACAAGTATCAATCCGTACCTTTTTTTAGTTAAATTCAAATAATCACTGACAGTTGACTTGTGTACTTGCACTCCATCTTGAATTTCAAGTTTCTTAACATTATCAACAATCAATTTATAATTTTTAAAGTTCTTCTCCACCATGTCTACAGATAAAGCCCCTCTACTAATAGCCTCAAATCCCAATGCTCCTGTACAAGAATATAAATCCAATACATTTGTATCTTGAACTCTATAATCTCCAAGTATTGAAAAAATCGCTAATTTCACTCTTTCCGTAGTAGGTCTTACCCCTTTGGCTGGGTGCGGTGACCCTATCAATCGGCCTTTTAAACTTCCTCCCGAAATTCTTATAGACATAAATCGCAAATCCTCATGGTTTTATCCATGCAATCAATTTGATAGTAACAATGATTTTGGTACACATAAAGCAAATTTTATACAAGATTTAATATTATTTATTTTTTGTATAAATTTGGTTTTACACTTCATATACTCGATAGTACAATTTTGTCTGATTAATTGATTATTGAGGTGTCACATTGCCTGAATCTGAAAACGAATTTTTTCGTATTCGCAAAGAAAAGCTCCAAAGAATCAGGGAAAAAGGAATTAACCCCTACCCTGCAAAATTTCATAGAACACATACAAGCAAACAAGCTATAGATCAATTCATAAAATGTGAGGCCTCTGAAGTTCCTTTTGATGAAAAAATCTCAATGGCTGGAAGAATTATGGGCAGACGCGGAATGGGGAAGGCTTCATTTATAGATTTAAAAGATATTGACGGAAACATTCAAATAATGATGCGATCTAATCAATTAAATGAACGGTATGATGATTTAGATGATTTAGATATTGGAGATTGGATTGGTGCTACGGGAACCATTTTTAGAACGAGGACATCAGAAATCACTTTACAAGTAGAAAATTTCGAATTACTTTCCAAGTCTTTGCTACCCCTTCCAGAAAAATGGCATGGACTCACTGATACAGAAACAAGATATAGACAAAAATACCTAGATCTTATTTCAAATGAAAATGCTAAAAATACTGCAATCCAAAGAAGCAAATTAGTTTCTCATATTAGAAATTTTATGAATACTAGAGGTTTCCTTGAAGTTGAAACTCCTATATTAGTACCAGTTGCTGCAGGAGGTATGGCCCACCCGTTTATCACTCACCACAATGCATTAGACAGAAACTTATATTTACGAATAGCTACAGAACTGCACTTAAAACGACTTGTAGTTGGTGGACTAGAAAAGGTGTACGAAATAGGAAGGGTTTTTCGAAATGAAGGAATAGACTTACAACACAATCCCGAATTTACTACTATGGAAAGTTACGAAGCTTTTGCCGACTACTCCGATGTAATGAAAATGGTAGAAGATTTAGTTAGTTCATCAGCTGCGCATTTGAATGGATCAATGAAATTAGAATACGGAGATAAAGTTTTAGATTTTACACCTCCATGGCCACGAATGAATTTAAGAGAAAAAATTATTTCTGAAAGCGGAATAGATTTCTTAGAACACGATTCTGTGGATTCCCTAAAATCAGCTATGGCAAATATTGGGATTAATGTCACACAACAAGTGAGCTGGGCAGGTTTAATGGATAAGCTGATTTCTGAAAAAGTAGAACCATCATTAGTTCAACCTTGCTTTTTAGTAGATTACCCTGTTGCAATGTCTCCACTAGCTAAAAAATCAGAGACTGACTCAAATATAGCTGAAAGATTTGAAGGTTTTGTATGTGGAATGGAAATTTGCAATTCGTTTACCGAACTTAATGACCCCGAAGATCAACGCCTAAGATTTGAAGAACAAGAAAAACTGCATCAACAATTTCAAAATGAAGAAATGGACAGGCTTGACGAAGATTTCCTTGTTTCTATAGAACATGGTTTACCTCCTACTGGAGGGTTAGGGATAGGAATAGACAGGCTAGCTATGCTACTTACAAACAACCCTTCAATCCGAGAAGTAATATTGTTCCCACAACTTAGAAACTAAACTTTTCTCACTCCTATTTCTACTACAATTCCATCAAAACCCTGAGACTCTATGTATAGGTCTGATAAAACCTCTGACATAGTCATTGAATCTGACAAGGTCTCTGAATTTATATAATCTCGATGTTTTTCAATAATAGAATTCATCTCAGAATTAGTATTGATCCATATTTCAATACGATCTGAGATTTCAAAATCTGCAGACCTTCTCATATTTTGAATTTTATGAACTAATTCCCTAGCAATCCCTTCATGAATTAAATCTTCAGAAATATCTACCGAAACTCCTACTGCATATGGCCCTTCCAAAGAAGATGAAAACCCTTCAAGTTCTTCAGAAACTACCAAGAAGTCTTCTACGGTAAGATCATTACCCGCAATGGAAACAGATTTCCCTTGCAATATATCAGATCTAATCAATTCTGGATCTATCTGATCTAGTTCCTTTCTAATTTGAGCAATTTGATTACCAAATTTAGGACCCAACACTGGCAAATTAGGCTGTATCTTAAATTTAATTATTTCTGCAGCATCATCTATTGGAACAATTGATTTGATGTTTAATTCATCAATAATTTGATCTTGTATTAGACTTAGCATTTCAATTTCATTTTCATCCCTAGTCTTAACGTATAAGTTTTGTAAAGGTTGGCGAACTTTGATGTTAGCTTTAGATCTTGCAGATCTTCCTAAACTAGAAATTTTCATAGCTAATCTTATCCGAGAAACTAATTCATCATCTACAGCATTGCTGTCAAATTCCGGATAATCTTCCAAATGAACACTCTGTCTTCCATCTTTCGTGTTAGACACTAAATTCTGATAAATATTTTCCGTAACAAACGGTATTACAGGAGCAAGCAATTTAGATAAAGTAACTAAAACTTCATATAACGTGGAATATGCAGACAATTTATCTAAATCAGCCTTTTCATTAACATTAAGCAACCCTGTTTTCCAAAATCTTCTGCGACTTCTTCTAACATACCAGTTTGACAAAAACTCCATGAAACTTTCTATTTCTCGAGTAATTTTCTCTGGCTCAAAATTTTCTAAACCATTTGTTACATAAGCAATTAAAGAATTTAATTCTGAAATAATCCATCTGTCTAATTCTGACCTTTCAGAAAGTTCAGGAAATTTTGCATCTGGATCGAATTGGTCAATATTTGCATAAGTTACAAAAAACGAATAAACATTCCAAAATGGAATCAGGAATTGTCGCCTAACTTCATCTGCTGTTTCGAAGCCAAAATTCAAATTTTATGCTGGGTTTTGGCTTGCAAATTGCCACCTCATAGCATCTACGCCCATTTTATCTGCAGCATCCTCAAACCAAATTGCATTCCCTTTACTTTTATGCATTTCTTCACCATGTTGATCTCTCATCAATGCATAACTAAAAATGTGTTTACAAGGCTCAGAATCTTCCAAAACTGTACTCATAGTTAATAATGAGTAAAACCAATTTCTGTATTGGCCAGGAAAACTTTCTGAAATCCAATCAGCCGGAAACCATTCGTTCCAATACTCTCTATCGTTTCTATATTTCAAAGTAGAAAACGAGACAATTCCAGCATCTAACCATGGATTGCCTACATCAATAATTCTTTTACCAATCAATCCTGATTTGGGATGTTTAATCTTCACTTTGTCTATCCAAGGTCGATGAGGACTGTTCCCTTCAAATTCTTCCCATCCTTCTACTGCGAGATTTTGCAATTCTTCTTTTGAACCAACAACATAAAAAGAACCATCTTCAAATTCCCAAATGGGTAAAGCTAAACCATAGTATCTTTTCTTTGAAATCATCCAATCATCCATATTTTTCAACCAATCCAATTCCCGTTTCATTCCAAATTCAGGCACCCAGTTAATATTTTGTGTGACTCTAGCCAATGATTCTCTAAGTGGGTCCATTTTTATAAACCATTCATTCACTAATCTGAAGACAAGCTCTGACCCACATCTCCAACAATGAGGATATCTATGAGTATATTTTTCAACTCTATAGAATACATTTTTAGATTTAAGACTCTCATAAATCTTGTCATTTACGTCGTATACATTTAATCCAGTCAACCAGTCAAAGCCTTCAATGAAATCTCCCAGATCATTCAAGGGCGCTATAGGTTCAATACCTTCTTTTTTACCTAAAGCAAAGTCTTCTTTTCCAGCTCCTGGGGCTATATGTACAATTCCAGTTCCTTCACCTTCAGACACTTCATCCCACGCGACTACTCTATGTTCTCGACCTTTTTGAACCGGCAATTCATCAAAAGGACCTTGATACCTTAATCCGACTAAATCTTTACCTTTCATTTCACTAACTATTTCATGCTCACCTTTAAGAATATTTAGTCGTGATTTTGCTAAATAATAAAATTCCCCATCCTGTTCAACTTTCACGTAATCCATATCTTCATTGACTGCAGCTGCACAGTTTGAAGATAAAGTCCAAGGAGTAGTTGTCCAAATCAAAACTGACTCGTTTGGAGTCCTTTTTGACCCAGAATCTAAAATTGGAAATTTAACAAATAATCCAGGGTGCACAGTTTCCAAATATCCTTCTGTGACGATTTCATGTTCAGAAAGGCCTGTACTACACCTAGGACACCAAGGCATCACATCTCTGCCCTGATAAATTAAATCTCTTTCTTGACATGTTTTTAAAAAATGCCAAATTGTGTAATTATTTTCATCTGACATAGTATGATAAGAATTATCCCAATGATTCCACTGAGCTAACCTAATAGACTGTGAAGTAATGATGTCAGCAAATTTCTGTACTCTTTCTTTACATTTTGTGACAAATTTTCCAACCCCAAATTTTTCAATATCAGTTTTGGATTGAAAACCTAATTCTTTTTCTACCTCTACTTCTATCCACAATCCTTGTCCATCAAAACCGTTTTGATATCTTTGTTTGTAACCTTGCATCGTTCGAAATCTTGCAAATAAATCTTTATAACTTCTACCCCAAGCATGATGAACCCCCATTGGGTTATTAGCAGTAATTGGTCCATCAATAAATGAATAACGTTTGTCAGAGTTTTCATTTTTTGACATGTACTTGTCAGGAATATTATTTTCTTCCCACCAATTTAAGATTTCATTTTCTAACTCTGGAAAGTCAACTTTAGAATTTACTGATTGAAACATAATCTCTCTCTAAAAAAAATTGTTAGTTAATTAAACTACAAAACCATAAAATTGTGGACAGTAATTTTTCTAAAAGATATAATTCCCCATTACCAAAGATGTCGGTAATAAAAAATTATGCCGAGGTGGTGGAATTGGTAGACACGCAGCGTTGAGGGCGCTGTGGCCGAATAGGCTGTAGGAGTTCGAGTCTCCTCCTCGGCACCAATTGCACTTTATAAGGCGACGTAGCCAAGTGGTCTAAGGCGGAGGTCTGCAAAACCTCTATTCAAGGGTGCGAATCCCTTCGTCGCCTCCATTATTTACTGATTCTAATCGCCACTTTCCTAGCTGAATCAACAAAATTGTCTACATGAACTTCAGTTGTACAAATATTGAGAGATCCTGCAGCACCACCTTGTAATAAAATCCCTTCATTAAGCATCCCAAAGAAAAATGCTTTTTTCATATCCTTATCAGAATTAACAACATTTCTGTAATTTTGTATATATTCGTCAGTAAAATGAACCCCAAACAAAGAACCGATTCCTGTCACCTGCACTTCCATATTCAATTCATCAAAAACAGATCTGAGTTTACTTCTTAAAATTTCTCCAAGATCATTCATTCTTGAATACACTTCTGAAGTTAAAGTCTTCATAACTACCTCTCCGGCTCTCATAGTCAAAGGATTAGCATTAAAAGTTCCGGCATGGCCAATTTGGGCCCCTCCATCAGTCGGATTATATAAATCCATAATGTCTCGTCGGCCCCCAAAAGCTCCTACAGGCATACCACCACCAATAATTTTACCTAGAGTAGTCATGTCAGGTATCACGCCTAACAATTCCTGAGCTCCTCCAGGAGAAACTCTAAAACTTTGAACTTCATCGTAAATTAAAACAATACCTAGTTCGGTTGTAATATCTCTAATAAACTGTAAGTAGTCCACATTGGCAGGGGTGTAGCCAAATGATGAAACTATAGGTTCTATAATTACACATGAAATGTTTTGTGATTCAGCGCGGATCATTTGATTAGTTACTTTGATATCATTGTAAGGAACCACAATGACATTATCCAAAACTGAACTTGGTTGATTTGAATATTCTGGAATGGGAGCAGTTTGAATAGGATCTAAATGATCTTTATTCGGATACACACTCACAGCAACATCCTCATGAGTCCCGTGATACCCACCTTCAATTTTCACTATTTTATTCCTGCCAGTAAATTCTCTAGCCGCACGAATAGCCATCATAGTCCCTTCAGTTCCAGAATTAGTAAACCGAATAGTATCTACAGAGGGAATACGATCTGTGAGCAATTTTGCTAGCCTAACTTGAGAATCGGTAGGGCCACTAAATGCTAAGCCTTTGTCTGCCTGATCTTTGATTACTGACGCCACATTTGAATTAGAGTGACCTAATATCAAACTCGTAGCATTAATCATAAAATCCAAGTATTTATTACCATCTACATCAATTATGTAATGCCCTTCACCTTTTTCAATAAAATGGGGGTAAGGGTCAAAATAAGCTGTACCTCTTGAACTGCCTCCAGGCAAAAAGTTTTCGGCATTTTTCTGCATTTGTGCAGACTTAGGAGTTCTCAAAACATATTGATCTATTTCTCTTTGTATAATTTCAGACATACTCATCCTTTCAAATACAGACTTAAATTGATGCAAATTGTCGTTGGTTATTTATTAGAAATCAAGAAACAAAGAAACAAACATTTAACTCAGGTGTTATTTAGATTTAACAAATTATTAATAAAATCATAAGATTGATGCATTTATTTTTTATCTTATAGCATCAAACAAATTAAATAGGAGGAAACGAAAATGATGAATTTCCGAAACAAATACATTTTAGGCGTCACTTTAGCCTTATCGATGTTTGCGATTTTTGCATGTTCAACTGAGACAGAAGTTGAAGTAATTAAAGAAGTAGAAGTAGAAGTAATCAAAGAAGTAATGGTAGACACACCTAGTACATTATCAACCGTACTAGAAAGAGATTTATTAAAATGTGGGGTTAATGATAATTTGACTGGATTTGGGGTAGTAAATTCAGATGGAGAATTTGCCGGTTTTGACATAGATTTTTGTAAAGCTGTTGCAGCAGCAATTTTAGGTGACTCTTCAAAGGTAGAATATGTTCCCTTAACAGCATCTGCTAGATTTGAAGCTTTAGCAGCTGAAGAAATAGATTTGTTAATACGAAATACCACATGGACATCTAGTAGAGACAGAGATTTAGGTAATGATTTCACTGCAACAACTTTCTATGATGGTCAAGGAATAATGGTCAAGGCTAGTAGCGGATATGACTCAGTAGAATCAATGACTGGTGCTACAGTATGCGTACTCCAAGGTACAACTACAGAATTAAATTTAGATGACCGATTTACAGGTGCAGGGATTCCTTATACTCCCCTAACCTTCGAAACAAACGATCCACTCCAAGCCGCATATGAAGAAGGTAGATGTGATGGATGGACTACAGACAAATCAGGGTTAGCCTCAAAACGTGCAGGATTTGAAAATCCAGATGATCATGTGGTCTTAGCTGAAACTCTTTCAAAAGAGCCATTAGGTCCATTAACTAGAGATAATGACAGTGAATTCTACGATGTTGTTCAATGGGTTGTATTCGGTATGATGCAAGCCGAAGAAAGTGGTATTTCTAGCACTAACGTTGCAGATATGGCTGCTTCTCCTGCTGATCCAGGAATGGCTAGATTATTAGGAGTAGGATTTGATGGTGGAGAACCTTCAGACTTCAGTTTTGGAATCCCAGTAGATTTCATGCAAAAAGTAATATCTCAGGTAGGAAATTATGGGGAAGTTTATGATAAACACTTAACTCCTCTAGGATTAACCAGAGCAGGGAGCCTAAATGCTTTATGGACAGAAGGAGGATTGATCTACAGTCCGCCATTTAGGTAGAATTTAGTAACATAAAGCTTTTACAGGGTCAAATTTATTTGGCCCTGTATTTATTTCAATGAAATACAACATTTATAACCAAATCAAAAACGAAAAATCCTTATCAGGCAAATTAAATGTTGTTAGGTATGACAAAAATCTACGCAAAATTATTTTACAAATAATTTTTTCATCTTTTTTATTATATTTTTTATATTATCTAATCACTAGATCGTTCAATCTAGACTTGGGATTAAGTCATTTATCTAGTAGAGCGGGCTTTGGAATTAGTCATCAATTTTTAACAGACTATACTAGCAATGACTCACGTTGGGACGCGTACTTTATAGGATTAGTAAACACTATAAGAGTCAGTATAGTAGGAATTGCATTTGCTACTATTCTTGGAATTTTGATGGGACTTGCTAGGTTATCTAAAAATTTCTTACTAAATAAAATTTCAACTGCTTATGTTGAAATAATCCGAAACACTCCCTTATTAGTACAATTAATATTTTGGCAACTCGCACTCCTTCAGCTACCTCAAATCTCTAACGCACTCACTTTTGGAGAATTATCAGTTTGGTCCAATAGAGGAATTTTATTGCCTTATGTAAATAGTTTACAAAATGGAGGTTTGTGGGTTCTTTGTTTAATTACAGGACTGATAATTAGTTTAGTTATCAGGTCATATGCTTCAAAACATAAAGAAGAAAATGTAAATTTCGTTTCACCTGCGATAATTGCATTATCAGTATTTATTTTAATTGCTATCTCAACATATGTAATTTTGGGAGTAGAACTATATGCAGACATACCTCAACTGACTCAAAACCAATATGGTACGTATATTCAATCAGGAGGATTTACACTAACTCCTGAGTTCGCAACGGTTTTGTTCTCATTAGTCTTATATACAGGAACCTTCATCACAGAAATAGTCAGGGGGAGTATTCAAAGTCTTCCTAAGGGACAAACTGAAGCAGCTAAAGCATTAGGGCTTAATAATTACCAAACAACAACATTAATTATTTTGCCTCAGGCCCTGAGGTCTATTATTCCTCCATTAACTAATCAATATCTTAATTTAACAAAAAATTCTAGCTTGTCCGTTGCAGTAGCTTACCCGGAAGTATTTATGGTCTCGAGAACGATAATGAATAATTCAGGCCATGCCCTGCCCATGCTTGCATTAATTTTATCTACATTTTTAGCATTAAGTCTGATCATTTCATTATTTATGAATATTCTTAATCGACAGATTACAAGGATAGGTGCTTAATGAGTACTTTCAATTGGATAAAAGCTAATCTTTTGGGTTCTAAAAAAGATATTTTATTCACTATACTGACTATATATTTCATATATTTAATAGGTACATTTTTTTTGGAATTCAT
Organism: SAR202 cluster bacterium; assembly: GCA_022447825.1. Lineage (GTDB taxonomy): Bacteria > Chloroflexota > Dehalococcoidia > Lucifugimonadales > UBA826 > AG-426-M11. The sequence goes on along the minus strand of JAKUTY010000024.1, from coordinate 1,021 downwards.
TTTTTCTGCGGACTGGACTTTAGTAGAAGTAAACAGAAAAATTTTACTAGTGGGACTTTTCCCTAATGACCAAATTTGGAGAATTTGGACTATTTTTTCAATCAGCTCCATCTTGATGTCTTCAACTATTGGCTACACATATAACTTTAATTTTAAAAATTCAGTTTTTTATATAGTATTTTTAACAATTCCAATTTTAATTTTCACAACATTAGATCTCATAGTTAATATGCTTTTGATTACACTATTTTCATGCATAGCGTACTTAGCTACCAACAAATTAAAGAACACTAATTATGGAAAATATATCAAAATTATTTTATGGATTTCATGGGGAATATTTTTACCTTCAATATTATTAATATTAACTTTATTCGGTGGTCCAAAAGTTACTTTATGGGGAGGTTTTTTCGTAAATATAATTTTAGCAGTTATAGCAATATTAGCGGGATTTCCTTTGGGCATTATTCTTGCAATAGGAAGAGCTAGCTCATTACCTGTGGTCAAATATTCTTCCATAATTTTCATAGAAACATTTAGAGGAGCCCCACTAATAGCCTGGCTATTCTTCGCTTGGTTTGTACTACCGAATTTCCTACCTGACATTTTTTCTTTAGATGACATCAACTTAGTAATTAGAGCAATGATCATCCTTTCATTATTTGCAAGCGCTTATATTGCTGAAGTGATCCGTGGTGGTTTACAGTCAATTCCAAAAGGGCAAAAAGATGCTTCAAGAGCACTAGGAATAGGTCCTTTATTTGAAATGGCGTACATAGTTCTACCACAAGCTATCAGAGTAGTAATACCGACTATTGTAAGTACATTTATTGCAATTTTTAAAGATACTTCTCTAGTATTTATTTTAGGCATAACTGACGTTCTTCGAATAGGAAGATTAATTCCCGAACAACAGCAGGCATTTTACGGAAAATCTATACAGACATTACTTGTAGTAGCACTATTATTTTGGATAGTTTCGATAGTACTGTCTCAAATCAGCAGATCTATAGAAAAGAAA
>JAKUTY010000023.1 GCA_022447825.1 SAR202 cluster bacterium | reverse complement strand
TAATAGTATTGTTGGTTCTGGTTTTGGTGCAGAGGATTTCACAAATGACATGGGAATTCATAGTACTGAAAACGAACAGGAAATTTTATTTGCAAGGAATGAACTTTCAATAGCATCTAAGGCAGCTAATGTTATAGCTTTAGACACGCCATTTTTTGCATTTAAAAACCCAGAATCTCTCAGAAATAATAGTCTATTTGCCCGCTCTATCGGATTTAAGGGAAAATTTGCTATTCATCCAGCTCAAATCGATATAATTAACGAATGCTTCTCACCTTCTCAAAAAGAAATAGACCATGCAATAAAAGTAATAGAAATATTTGAAGAAGCAAAAAAACAAGGTAGGGGATCAACATCTTTAGACGGATTAGTAATAGATGTTCCCGTAGTCAAAAGAGCCGAATCATTACTAAAAATATCTAAAGACATGGGAAAAATTTAAAATTACATTGAACGATTCTTCGGACAAAATAATTCTAAATAATATGAAATTCTTTGCTTATCATGGCGTGCATCCATATGAGAAAAAGAATGGACAAAACTTTATAGTAGATTTAGAACTCTATGCAGACCTATCTATTCCTAGCAAATCAGACAACTTGAATCAAACAATTGATTATTCCAAGGTTTACGAAACTGTAAAAAGAATAATAGAACAAGATTCTAAGAACTTACTTGAATCATTATGTGAAGATATTTCCAAAACATTATTAGAATCATTTAAAATCGATGCAGTTCGAATCAAAATCAAAAAACCTGACATCAAATTGTCTGGGAATGAAATGGGATATGCAGCTATTGAAATATTTCGAACTAACCTCTAGGAGATAAAAATGACAACAAACCTTCCAGCTACTTTAGGAGAACTCAAAAGTTCCGGATATATAAGTAAATCTATTAAGTCAGAAATCCGAACGAATTTAGTTAAAAAACTATCGCAAAATGAGAATGTTTTCCCAAATATAATAGGATTTCAAAACACAGTAATTCCACAAATCCAAAATGCAATCTTAGCTGGACAAGATATCATTTTACTAGGAGAACGTGGACAAGCTAAATCTAGAATTATTAGGAATTTACTAGATTTACTTGATGACAAAATACCTTGTGTTCAAGGATCAGAAATTAATGATGACCCTCTAAATCCAATTACTTCGTTTGCTAAGGACTTGATCAAAGAGAAAGGAGATGAAACTCCAATCACATGGCTCGAAAAAGAAAAAAGATATTCAGAAAAACTAGCAACTCCTGATGTATCAGTATCAGATCTTATAGGTGAAATTGATCCAATCAAAATAGCAGAAGGAAGATATTTATCTGACGAATTAGCAATTCATTACGGAATGATACCCAGAGGAAATAGGGGTATTTTTTGTATTAATGAATTACCAGATTTAACTGAAAGAATACAAGTAAGCTTGTTTAATTTGATGCAAGAAAGAGACATTCAAATTAAAGGATTTCAAATTCGATTACCTCTAGACATGTTAATAGTTTCTACAGCAAATCCAGAAGACTATACCAATAGAGGTAGAATCATTACACCTCTCAAAGACAGATACGGAGCACAGATTAAAACTCATTACCCTTCATCAATTGAAGAAGAATTGAACATTATTGAACAAGAATATAAAAAATTTGACGATTCTGGAAACTCTGTTACAGTGCCTGATTTTATGCGAGAGATTATCGCTGAGATTACTCATCTTTCTCGAAAAAGTCCTGAAATAAATCAAGGGTCCGGAGTTAGTCTACGTGTTTCAATAGCAAATTTTGAAACTCTAATCAGTCAAGCTTTTAGAAGAACCTTAATTACTAAATCCAATACATCTCCAAGGATCTGTGATCTTGAATTTTTGATCCCATCAACTATGGGAAAGGTAGAACTTGAAACAGTTGAAGAAGGCCAAGAGACTATAATAATTACCAATATAATCTCTAGAGCTGTTTTAAATGTTTTTAATTCAAAATTTAATCTAGAATTATTCGAAAGTTTATTAGATCAATTTCAAAATGGATTGTTGTTTGAAACTGGTCCAGAAATACCCGATTCTGCCTACATAATAGAAATAGAAAAAATCACTGGCTTATTAGAATTACTACTTAACAGTAGTGTATCAAAAGAAAATGCTGAAATAGTTTCCTTGTTTGAATTTATTCTAGAGGGTTTATATTTAAGTAAAAAGTTAAATAAAAATAGTAACAAAGATTCTGAGACTTACTCTGTATAATAGATTCAGGATATATATATGACAGATTGGAAAACAATTTTCTCTAAACCCTACAACCCAAAATCTACTGAAACAAGAATTTACGAAAATTGGGAAAACACTGGATATTTTTCCCCTAAAATCGACAAATCCAAAGATCCTTTTGTAATGATAATGCCACCTCCAAATGTGACAGGTCAATTACATATGGGACATGCTTTAACAATAGCATTAGAAGATATGATTGTACGCTGGCATAGGATGAATGGAGAACCTACCTTATATCTTCCCGGTACAGATCATGCCGGTATTGCTACTCAAGTAGTGGTTGAACGTCTCTTAGCTTCAGAAGGTACAAATAGGTACGAATTAGGTAGAGAACAATTTGAACAACGCATTTGGGAGTGGGTTCATGAATACGGAGAAAGAATATACACACAAATCCGACGACTAGGAGCCTCTTGTGATTGGAGTAGAAAATCTTTCACCCTAGATGATGGTCCCAAAAAGGCAGTAAGAAAAACATTTGTTGACCTGTACAATAAAAATTTAATCTATAGAGGGGAACGAATTACAAATTGGTGTCCTCGATGTTCTACAGCTCTTTCAGACCTAGAAGTCAAATATAAAAATGTGGCAGGTCAAATCTCTAAAATCAAATATCCTTTATCAGATAATTCAACAGAATTGATAGTCGCTACTACACGTCCTGAAACGATGATGGGAGATACTGCTGTTGCTGTAAATCCTAATGATGATAGGTTTAGTCATTTAATTGGGAAACAAGTAATTTTGCCTCTAATGAATAAAACTATTCCAATAATAGGTGATTCGGCTGTAGAAATTGAATTTGGCACTGGCGCGCTCAAAGTTACTCCGGCCCATGATCCAGTTGCCTTTGAAATTGGAATACGGCAGGCACATCCTAGTATTAGCGTAATCTCAAAAAATTGTGTAATGAATGAAAATGCAGGAATTTTTGAAGGATTAACTAGGGAAGAATGTAGAATCCAAGTTCTTGAATCATTAGAATCTCAAGGATATCTAGTTGAATCCGAAGAATATGATCACTCAGTAGGGCACTGTGATAGATGCGATGAAATAATAGAACCTCTAATTAGTAAACAATGGTATGTATCCATAGAAGAATTAGCAAAACCGGCACGTGATGCAGTAAGAGAAGGCAAGATAAAAATCGTACCTGAGAGATTCACTAATGTTTATTTTAACTGGATGGACAACATTAGAGACTGGTCTGTAAGCAGACAACTTTGGTGGGGGCATCAAATTCCGGTTTGGTATTGCAATGATTGTAATGAAATGATTGTTGAATATGAAGATCCAATTAAATGTAAAAAATGTCCCTCGGGATCATTAATTCAAGACCCTGATGTTTTAGATACCTGGTTTAGCTCAGGATTATGGCCACATTCAACACTAGGCTGGCCTGATTCAACTGAAGATCTAGAGTATTTTTATCCTGGATCTGTTCTTGAAACTGGATATGACATTCTATTCTTTTGGGTAGCCCGAATGATTATGATGGGTATACAAAACATGGGTGAAATACCCTTCCACACAATTTATCTTCATGGACTCATTTTAGACCCTGAAGGAATCAAAATGAGTAAAACTAAAGGGAATGTTGTTGACCCTTTAGAATTGATAGATTCTTATGGTGCAGATGCAGTCAGATTTGCTTTAACTACCGGAACATCTGCTGGTAATAATGTAAGAATTAATGAACAAAAGTTAGAATCGAGCAGGAATTTCAATAATAAATTATGGAATGCTGCTAGGTTTGTATTAGCTTATCTAGACAATGAAAAACATATCCCCGATTATCCTGTTTCTAAAGATTTAATTCATCTTCACGATCAATGGATAATAGATAGACTTAATCAAGTCACAAACGAAATTAACCAATTAATGGAAAATCATCAATTTGGAGAAGCTCAAACTACTGCACATGATTTCTTTTGGAATGAATTTTGTGACTGGTATATAGAATTAGTCAAACTTCGAGTTAAATTTAATGAAAGTAGTCGTGATGCATTAAACACAATTTCATATACCTTAGAGCAAACATTAAGATTGCTTCATCCTTTTATTCCATTTATCACTGAAGAAATTTGGTCAATTCTGATTAATAAATTTGATAGTACTGAAAAATGGCCTTCAGCTTTAATTGAAGCCCCTTATCCAAAATTCAACCACAAAACTTCTCCAAAACCCTCCATAATGAATGAATTTTTTCAATTAGTCCGATCAATAAGGAACTTACGTGCAGAATTTAAAGTTCCAGCTACTCAATTAATAGACTGTGAGATCAGCAGCAGTAACAGAACTAAACTCTTTGAGTCCCAAAAGGAATTTATCAAAGAGTTATCTGGATTAGGCCAGCTTTCAATTTATCCCAATAATGATCAAATTAACTCCCAACAAAAAATATCTATTGTTTTAGAAAATGCGATAGCATACATCGACCTAGGGACTTCTCTCAACGTCAGTGATGAAATTTCTCGTTTAAACCAAGAAAAAACTCAAATTCATTCTCACATAAATTCTTTATCTAAAAGATTATCAAATAAAGAATTTATAGATAAGGCACCCTCTGAAATTATTGATAAAGAACGTGACAGGCTGAAATCTGCAGAAGATAGAGCAAAAAGAATAGATGAAATTTTATTGTCTATATCTAATTAGTTTTTAACCCACAATCAGGATCTAAAATACATCTTTTGTATTTTTTACCACTTCCACATGGACATTTCTCATTTCTACCAATTTTTGAATCTGCTTTTTTTACAACAGACTGTTTTACTGAGCTGACAGATTGCATTACAGACCCCTGAACTTTTGCTGACTGTTCAATCAATGAACGAAAAATGACATGGATAATGTCATCAGCAATCCTTTCTTGTAAATTTTGGAAAAATTCATGACCCTGTTTCTTATACATTACTAACGGATCTCTTTGACCAACCGCTTGGAGGCCTATTCCCTGCCTTAAATTATCCATATTAGTTAAATGTTGGACCCAATTAGTATCTATAGCCCTTAACATCAAGTTTTGCTCTAATTTACGACACATTTCAGGGCCCATTGTTGCTTCAGATTTCTCATACATTAAATCAACCCAAGCAATCAATTGATTTTTATACTCCATTGAATCCAACTGAAATATTTGTTCACTGTCTAACAATTCTTGATTCAAAGGAAATATAGTCTGCAACTGTGCTTTTACATGGTCAACATCCCAAAGACTTCGGTCAGCACCATACATATTTGTATCAACAATAGCGTCCACTTCTTTATTAACCTGAGACAATATTTGATCTTTTAATATGTTTCCAGACAAAACCTTATCCCTTTGCTGGTAAATAATATCTCTATGGTTATTTACTACATCGTCATAATCAACTAAATGTTTTCTCTGATCAAAGTGGAACGACTCAACTTTTACTTGAGCGTTTTCAATAGATTTGGATATCATTTTATTTTCAATAGGAACATCACGTTCCATACCTGCCCAATCCATAATAGATCCTATTCTCTCTCCACCAAATCTTTTGACAAGATCATCATCCAATGCGCAGAAAAATTTAGTTTCACCAGGATCACCTTGACGGCCCGCACGTCCTCTCAATTGATTGTCAATACGCCTAGCTTCATGACGTTCAGTACCAATTATCGCAAGACCGCCCAGATCTAAAACTTTTTGATGATCTAATTCCCATCTTTCAGAATTAATATCAGCAATTTCAGGATTACCGCCTAAAACTATATCGGTTCCTCTACCTGCCATATTCGTAGCAACAGTTACTGATCCAGGACGACCAGCTTCTGCAACTATTGAAGCTTCACGTTCATGATGTTTTGCATTTAAAACTTCATGCTTTATACCTCTTTTCTTCAACATTTGACTGATTTTCTCGGATTTATCAATATCAGTAGTTCCAACTAAAACTGGTTGACCCATATCTATTTTTTTAGAAATTTCATCAATTACCGCAGAGTATTTAGACTTTTCATCACGAAAAATCAAATCAGTATGATCAATTCTTTTCACATCATTATTAGTAGGAATTGATACAACCTCTAATTTATAAATTTTCCAAAATTCTTCTGCTTCAGTGGCAGCAGTACCCGTCATACCGGATAATTTTTCATATAAGCGAAAATAGTTCTGAAGAGTAATGGTTGCATAAGTAATGGACTCTCTTTGAACTTGAACCTTCTCTTTGGCCTCAATAGCTTGATGCAATCCATCAGAATAGCGTCTACCTTCCATTAAACGGCCTGTAAACTCATCTACTATTATCACTTCACCATTTTTTACAACATATTCAACATTTTTAGAATAAACATGCTGAGCCCTTACAGCATTTTCAACAAAATGGACTTTGGAATAATTTTGCGGATCATACAAATTGTCTAACTTTAAAATACTTTCAATTTTTGAAATACCTTGATCAGAAAATGCTATAGATTTATGTTTTTCTTCAATAGAGAAATCTGTGCCTAACACTAGCATCGGTGCAATACGCGCAAACTGAAGATATTCATTAGGACTTTGTTGAGATGGGCCACTTATAATTAATGGAGTTCTTGCTTCATCAATCAAAATATTATCTACTTCATCAACAATGGCAAATGCTCTTCCCCTTTGAACTCTTTGATGAAGTGAATCAACCATATTATCTCTTAAATAATCAAATCCAAATTCGCTATTCGTGCCGTAAGTGATATCTGCTAAATAAGCTTCATCTCTATTAATTTTTCTGATTGGTTCATCATTTTTGTTATCATTACTTGAAGAATCATACGCAAGGGCAGACTCATGCTGTAAAGCAGCCACAGACACCCCTAAATAATCGTAAATCTTTCCCATCCATAAAGCATCTCTTTTAGCTAAATAGTCATTTACAGTAACTAGATGTACTCCTTTACCATTCAGTGAGTTTAAATATGCTGGAAGAGTCGAGACCAAAGTTTTCCCCTCACCAGTTCTCATCTCAGCGATTTTACCTTGATGTAAAACTATCCCTCCAAGCAATTGCACATCAAAATGACGTTGACCTAATGTCCTCACACTAGCTTCTCTAACTAAAGCAAAAGCTTCAGGTAAAATCTCATCTAATGGAATTCCTGACTGAACAGATTTCTTTAATTTAGCAGAATATTCTTTAATTTCTCCGTGAGACAAATTTTGGAAATCTGACTCAAGAGAATTGATTTCTTTCACAATTCCATCTAATTTTTTGATGACTTTCTCGTTAGAGTTACCTACTAAAGAATTGACTTTATCTAAAATTCCCATAATTGATTCCGAAATCTTAAATATTCATTCTGTGAGTAGCAACAAATGTTGCACTAAGTGATGAGCCGAACATTGCGCCTACTGATTGTCCATGATGAATTCTTTTAATGGCTTCACCTAACATAGGAGCAGTTGATAGAACTGTAATTTTTGAATCTCTTTGAAGATTATTCACGGGTAAGGTATCAGTAACTACTATTTCTTTAATAGTACTAGATTCTAATATTTCCTTGGCATCACCAGACATAACTCCGTGAGTAGCTGCACAATAAATTTCACTAGCACCATGTTGAGTTAATGCATCAGCTGTAGCTATCACTGTACCTCCTGTACCAACCTCATCATCTACGATTAGTGTGGACTTGTTAGTTACATCACCAACTAAACTCATTGACTCGACTTTATCTTCATTACCAATGCGATGTTTCTCAACTAAAGAAATGGGAACATTTAGATATCTTCCAGTATCCCTAGTTCTTTTAACATCTCCTGCATCTGTAGCAGATGCAACTTCAATATCTATGTGATTATCTTTAAAATATCCTGCTAACATTGGGACAGCAGTCAATTCATCTACTGGAATGTTAAAAAAGCCTTGGATTTGGCCCGCATGTAAATCAACAGTCAACACACGATCAGCTCCAGCTACAGTTAAAAGATTCGCGACTAATCTAGCAGTAATAGGGATTCTAGGTTGATCTTTCTTATCACTCCTACCGTATGAGTAATGAGGAATTACTGCAGTAATTCGACCAGCAGACGCACGTTTAGCAGCGTCAATCATTATCAACAATTCCATAATATGATCGTTGACTGGATCAGAAAAAGTTTGTACTAAGAAAACATCTCGTTCACGAATGTTTTCTTTAAATTTAACAAAGGTATTATCATTACTAAATTTAAAAACTTCACATTCTCCCAAGGGTATATCTAAGTACTTGCAAATGTTCTTTGCAAGAGCAGGATGAGAATTACCTGTAAATACCTTTAAATCTTCGTAGTTTGGCATACGTTATAAGCGTTAGTAATTTGCTAGATGGCGAAATTATAGCACAACGATTTACGTGAATTCACTAGTAATTGAATTATTAGGGTACGCTCCCAGCTATTCCTATATATAATCATATTAATATTATGGTTTTATTAAATTTTATTACTTTATTTTTCACTAAAACGTACTAGAATTGCTTAAATTTCATTTATTTTTTATGTATCATCCTTCTAAAATAAGGAGTTGTCCTTGCTTAGCTTAAAAAGAAACAGTAAAGGGGAGTTTGTAGACGCCCCTGGAAAAAGATCTAGAAATATTTATTCTCCAGATTCTGACAAACCTTTCAAATTAAGCAGGGGAAAGTTTTCAGACTTTCTGACTTGCCAAAGATGTTTTTACTTAGACAGAGTAAAAGGCTTAGCATCACCATCTATGCCTGGGTGGTCTTTAAATTCACTCACAGACGATCTTTTAAAAAAAGAGTTTGATGTTTGTAGAGAAAACCAAACACCCCATAGAATTTTTGAGGAATCAGGACTAACCAATGTCGTTCCATTTAATCACCCAGATATAGATAAGTGGAGAGACTCTTTACATCACGGAATCCAATATCAATTACCAAAATCAAACATACTACTTACTGGAGGAGTCGATGATGTTTGGATTGATTTATCTACTCAAGAATTAATTGTAGTTGACTACAAATCACAAGCAAATTCACAACCATTAACTCCTTCATATTACCTATCAAACTACTATCATGAAGGATATAAAAAACAAATAGACTTTTACGTTTATTTGTTCCAACAAAACAAATTTTCAGTGTCTCAAACAGCTTATTTTTACGTATGCAACGGAATTAAAGACACTGATGGGTTTTATGGAAAAATGCTATTTAAGGAAAAGCTAATTCCGTATACGTGGGATACTTCCTGGATAGATACAAAATTAGACCAAATGATAGAAGTATTATCTGCAGAAAGACTTCCTGAAACTAATCCATCATGTGAAAACTGTGCATATTCAACACAAAGATCACAAATGGAAGGTTAAACTAAAGTAAATCCCTTATACCCGTTAGTAGCAACCTCTTCACATTTCTCATTATATTTTGGTATACCTCCTGCGTAGGGCATGAAAATCCTACGTTTTCCAGGAACATTCGCTCCTACATACCAAGAGTTACATCCATATCTTAATGTTGCAGAAGCTACATCCTCGACATGCTCTCCCCAATCTTCTTCAGATTGAAGATCAGCATCTATCTCTACTTTTTGTTGTTCATGCATATAATTAATACAATCGGAAATCCACTCAACGTGCTGCTCAATTGAAGTAATCATATTACTCAACACAGAAGGACTACCAGGACCAGTAATTGTAAACAAATTAGGAAATCCACTTACAGTGAGACCTAAATATGTTATTGGTCCTTCTTCCCATTTTTTGTTTAATTCGATCCCATTTTTTCCGACTATATTCATAGCCTTAAGAGCACCCGTCATTGCGTCAAAACCAATTGCAAAAATAACAATGTCGAATTCAAAGTCTTGATTTTTAGTTTTGATACCTTTTTGATACAAGCCTTCTATTGGATTCTTATTAATATCAATTAATTTCACATTATCTCTGTTGTAAGTTTCAAAATACTCAGTGTCGGCGCATAATCTTTTACATCCAATTGTATTTGTAGGGCAGAGTAATTCCGCAACCTCTGGATCTTTAACTATTTTCTTGATTTGCCTTTTAACAAAATCAGCAGCTACAGAATTTGCTTCATCAGTCTCTAAAATATCCTTGTAAGCGGCCGTGAAACCAGTTCCACCTTTATCCCATCTTTTTTGAAATTCTGCTTCTCTTTCTTCAGGTGAGACCTCAAAAATTCGGGACTCTGCACGATTTCTTCTACCTATACCAGCTTGATCTAGTCGTGCATCTTGTCGAATTTGAGAGTAGTTTGCCTTAACTTCAGCCACTTCCTCAGGAGGCAAAACTTGCTGATTTGCAGGAATAGAATAGTTGGCTGTTCTCTGAAAAACTGTTAAATGTTTTGCATCTTTAGCAATCACTGGTATTGCTTGAACGGCAGAGGAACCAGTGCCTATGATCCCAACTGTTTTTCCTTTAAAATCAACTCCTTCATGAGGCCATTTACCAGTCATATACCAATCACCTTGATAATCATGAAGTCCATTAAATTTTGGTTCATTAGGATCTGAAAGGGTTCCCGTAGCCATAACACAATAATTAGCTTTGTAGTCTTCTCCGTTCAAAGTTTTTAAAGTCCAAATATGATCAGACTCATCATAAGTAACAGAATTGATTTTCGTATTGAAGTTAATATGGTCTCTAAGGCCAAACCTATCCGCTACGTGGTTTGCGTATTTTAAAATTTCAGGACCTTCTGAAAATTTTTGTGACCATTCCCATTCTTGCTGTAAATCATCCGAGAATGAGTAAGAATACTCGAGGCTTTCTACGTCACACCTAGCTCCAGGGTACCTATTCCACCACCACGTACCCCCAACTCCAGAAGCTGCCTCAACTATAGTTGCATTAAAGCCTAATCCTAATAATTTGTGCAACATGTACATTCCACCAAATCCTGCGCCTACTACTACAACATCAAATTTTTTTTCAGCTACCATATTTACCTCTTCCTTTCTTAAGGGTATACCGGCATTATAGCAATTTAAAAATAATTGATCTATTTTGACAAATTTACTTTATAATCCCGCAATAAATCTATAATACAAAAGAAAAAATGACTCAACAACAAATTTTAAATGGCATGAAAATTATAGAATTTTCTACAGATTTAGCATCTGCTTTTTGTGGAAAACTATTTGCTCTCTATGGAGCTGAAGTAATAACGATTGAACCAGTAAATGGGCACCCTGTTCGGCACCTACCTCCTTGGCTCAATAATTCCAACGATCCAGAAGAAAGCATTCTTTTCGCTTATCTCGGCATGGGTAAAAAATCTTTATCTGTAGATTTTAACAATAAGGAAGATATTGATTTAATTCAAAATCTCATCAAGAGTAGTGATGGGTATATTGAAGGATATCCTAGAAAATTTTTAAATGAATTAGGAATTAATTTAGCATCAATAATAGATCAAATCCCATCCCTTTCTGTTATACAAATTTCTCCATACGGACAAACAGGGCCTAAAAAAGATTGGCTAGCTACATCTTTAACGTCTTCTGCCTCAGGTGGCCAACTTCATATGACAGGAGATCAAGATAAACCTCCATTACTACCAGTTGGGCATCAAGCATATTTACAATCAGGCATTCAAGCATTTGGTGGATTGTTAACTAACATTTATGCAGCAACAGATTCAGGAGTAGGAGACGTGACTGACCTTTCTATACAGGAAGTTCAGGCAGTAACACTTGAAATGGGTGGCCCCATGTCTCTATGGTTTGATTCAGACACACCTCGCAGAGGAAATAATGCCAATGGCCATTGGGGTGTCCAAGAATCATCTGATGGATGGATTGGGATTGCTGCAATGCGAAGACAGATCGACTCCATACTAGATGTCATAGACATGAGTGAGTTAAAAAACAGTGAGATGTTTAGATCAAGCCCCTTGTCACAAGAAGCTGCTGAACTAATTATGGAACTAATACCAGAATACACAAAACAACATCCATCAGAAGAAATTTTCAAAAAATCAGATCAATTTAGGGCTCCTTTTGCAAAAATACCTACCCCTGCAGAATTACTTAAAAACGAACATTACGAAGCAATAGATTTCTGGAAATTTGTAGATAATCCTAAAATAGGAACTCACCCATCACCATCGGGCCCCATAATATTTGATGGAAACAGAGGCACATATCTTCCTTCACCTAGTATTGGAGAACATAACAATGAAATTCGTTCTAGAAAGTTCTATTTTAATTCTGTTTCTAAAAAATCAAATCCCGTAAATCTACCCCTCAAAGGAATTAAGGTTGTAGATATGACACAGGTATGGTCAGGTCCATATGGAGCTAGGTTTTTAGCTGATATGGGTGCTGAAGTCATCAAAATTGAAGGCCCTAAATTTCCCGACCCTGTACGAACTGGGATTTCAGGTGGAGCTTTACCAACTATTAATTTGTCTCCTTATTACAATGAATATAATCGGGGCAAAAAAAGCCTTACAGTAGATTTCAAAACGCCTGAGGGGCATGAAGTATTATTAAAACTTTTAAAAACTGCAGATGTTTTTTTAGAAAACTGGTCTTCAGGAGTAGCTGAACGTAACGGAATTGGCTACGAAGAAATTAAAAAAATTAATCCATCTATAGTTTATTTATCTATGCCAGGATTTGGGCACGTTGGTCCAGACAGCTCTAGAATTGGATATGGACCTACTATAGAACAAATGGGTGGCATAGTTGCAATTCAAGGATACGAAAACGGTCCTCCTCACAAATCAGGAATTTCATACGGAGACCCAATTGCAGGATCTACGTGTGCATCAGCCATAATTTGTGGACTGATTAATAGGAAAAAAACTGGATCTGGCACATATATTGTGATTCCTCAAAGAGATGGAGTCACAGGTTTAATTGCTGAATATGTCATTTCTGACTATCTGGAACAACCTATGGAATCTAGGGTTGGATTCAAACACCCAACGTCAATACCTCATAATATATATGCCACAATTCCAGATGAAGTTGGTCGCCCAATTTATTCGTATGACGGTCAATTATTAGAAGAGATAAACGAAAGGTGGGTAGCATTAGAGTGTAGAAACGATATGGAATGGGAACAACTGAAAAAAATTGTGAAAATCTCAGATTTTAACAACTCTGATCTAAATTCATATCAAGGTAGAAAAAGAAATATAGAATTAATAGACAAAAAACTCGCTGATTGGTGTAGTGAAAGAAAAGCAGAAGAAATTTCTGAAATACTTCAGTCAAGCAAAATTCCTTCATCTCCAGTGTTTTCACCATTATTATTACTTAACGATCCTCATATACAAGATCGCGAATTATTTGTTGAAGTATTCCATAAATTAAAAAAACACCACCGAACAACACGGCCAACCTGGAGAATGGAAAGAAGAACTGAATTACCCCAAAATTCTGGCCCATGCTTTGGACAACATAACGAAGAAGTATTAAAGAATTTGGGCTATTCTGATGAACAAATTGCTAATATGTATGAAAAACAAGTAATTTCATTAGAAATTTTAGAAAAATAATGTCTCTATTATAAATAAATCGATTTCAAAACTTTTTTAATGGCAGTTATGTACAGAACATTTAATGTTAGGGTTTTCATTATAATGAATTCAGAAATAACAGCCTATAATACTTAGGGCCCATTACTTGGGCCCTAAATCTTTTAATGTTAGCTAGCAACCTCTCCTGCAATGTATGTTCCATCTTTCCACGTGGGTTCAGATTCACAATGCTCCATCATTTTTATAAATGATTCATTTGTTGCCGGGTCATTAGCGTTCTTGACATGAGCTTCTTGACTTTCAAAGACAGCGACACCTACCAAATCAGATCCATCATCAGGC
>JAKUTY010000022.1 GCA_022447825.1 SAR202 cluster bacterium | reverse complement strand
ACAATATGTATTAGGAGACATTGAAGAAGGTTTCAAAAAAGCTGACATAGTGATTGAACGTGAATTCAGAACTAAGACTGTTCATCAAGGATATATAGAACCTCATAATGGAACTGCATGGTGGACGTCTGACGGCCATGTGACTATTTGGTGTAGTAGCCAAGGGCACTTCCAAATAAGAGATCAAGTTGCTACTGTTTTAGGTTTGGACGTATCACAAATCACCGTAGTACCAATGGAAATAGGAGGAGGATTTGGAGGCAAAATAGCTTCTTATTTAGAACCAATCACAGCTGTTTTGTCCAAAAAATCTGGTGCTCCTGTAAAGACTACTATGACTCGAATAGAAGTAATAGAAGCTAGTGGTCCTACCTCAGGAAGCTATGTGAAAGCAAAAATAGGTGCCACCAAAGAAGGAAAAATCACTGCAGCTCAAGGTTATCTGGCTTTTGAGGCTGGAGCATTTCCTGGATCACCTATCGGTGGTGCCACTGCATGTATGTTGTCTCCATACAATATCGAGAATTTGTTGTTAGATGGATATGACGTTGTAAATAATAAGCCGAAGACAACTGCTTATAGAGCACCTGGTGCGCCAATTGGAGCTCTTGCTGTAGAAACTATCGTCGATGAGATAGCTATTGAATTAAATATGGATCCTGTAGATTTCAGGTTATTAAATGCAGCGAAAGAAGGTACTAGAAGATCTGACGGTGTTATCAACCCTAAAATAGGAATGATTGAGACTTGTGAAATAGTACAAAATCATCCTAGCTACTCAACACCTTTAATCAAAGATGGGAAGTTGCGTGGACGTGGTACTGCATTTGGTTACTGGAGAAACAATACTGGACCAGCTGCATGTACAGCCGTTGTTACCCCTGACGGGAAAGTAAATCTAACAGTTGGCCAAGTAGATGTAGGAGGATCAAGGACTTCGATGTCTCTTCATATGGCAGAAGTTTTAAAAATTCCGGTTGAAGACATCAACCCACAAGTAGGTAATACTGATGCTGTTGGTTACACATCTCTGACTGCAGGTAGCGGAGGGACATTTAAATCAGGGTGGGCTGTTTATGAAGCAGCACAACAAATCAAAACACAAATTATAGAAAGAGCCTCTATGATTTGGGACTCTCCAATAGAAGAAATCGAATATATCGATGGAATTGTAAAGCACAAATCAGATCCAGAACTAAAAATGGATTTTAAACAAATTGCAAAAGTCTCTACTAATACCGGCGGTGCTATTGTCGTAAGTGCTGGAGTAAACCCAGGTGGTGCAGGTGGATCATTTTCTGCAATGGTAGTAGACGTTGAAGTAGATCCAGAAACTGGTAAAACAACCATTCTAAATTGCACAGCATTTACAGACGCTGGTACTGCAATTCATACTTCATACGTTGAAGGACAAATTCAAGGCGGTGCTGTTCAGGGAATTGGATGGGCATTAAATGAAGAATACTTCATGAGTCCAGATGGACAAGTAATGAATACTAGTCTTTTAGATTATAGAATGCCTACTAGCTTAGACTTACCAATGATCGATGCTGTAGTAGTTGAAGTTCCTAATCCTGGACACCCATTTGGAGTAAGAGGTGTTGGTGAATCTCCATTGATACCACCTTTAGCAGCTTTATCTAATGCCATTTACCATGCAACAGGCGTTCGGATGCGTGAATTACCAATGAGTCCATCAAATGTCCTCAAAGCTTTAAATAACGCCTAACCATATTGCAAGAATCCTATTTTCTGATAATCTAGACAACTGATTATTAAGCAATTACGGAGATAAATTATGGCTAAACAGTTCCAGTTTAAGGATGATGCTCGAGAGCAACTCATGCAGGGTATTGATCTCATGGCACGAACTGTAGGAATTACATTAGGTCCAAACGGTAGAAATGTTATTCTAGACCGAGAATTTGGGCCACCTCAAGTTTGTAGTGATGGAGTCACAATAGCAAAAGAAATTGAGCTTAAAGAGCCGTTTTTAAATATGGGTGCTCAATTACTAAAAGAAGCAGCTTCAAAAACTAATGACGATGTAGGTGACGGTACAACAACAGCTACTATACTAGCGCAATGGATCACTAAAAACGGTTTCAGAAATATTGCCGCTGGCGCTGACCCTATGTTACTTAAAAAAGGTATTGATCAAGCTATTGAAGCAATGAAACCAAAATTAATTGAAATGGCTAAACCTGTTTCTAGCGACGATCAAATTACACAGGTAGCAACACTTTCAGCTCATGATGACGAAATGGGATCTTTTATCGGTGAAGTAATGAGTAAAGTCGGAGTTGATGGAGTTGTGACTGTTGAAGAATCTCCAAGTAGTGCTTATGAAACTGAATTTGTTGAAGGAATGGAAATAGATAGAGGATATTTATCCCCTTATTTTGTAACAGACTCCGAAAAAATGATTACAGAATTATCTAATCCTTATATCTTGTTAACTACAGAAAAAATATCCAACATTGAGGAAATCATTCCATTTTTAGAAAAATTCTCTCAAGTAGGCAAAGAATTAGTAATAGTTGCTGAAGATGTTGAAGGACAGGCTCTAGCTACATTAGTAGTAAATAAAATGAAAGGTGCTTTTAATGTTCTGGCTGTCAAAGCTCCGGGATTTGGAGAAAGAAGAAAATCTATTTTAGAAGATATGTCTATATTATTTGGTGCCACATTAATTAGTAATGAAACTGGAAGACGACTAGACTCTATTGAAGTAAGTGATCTAGGAAGGTGTCGTAGAGTAATTTCATCCAAAGATACAACAACTTTTGTCGAGGGATCTGGAGATTCTTCAGTAATTGCTGACAGAATTGAAAATATTAAATCTCAATCGAAAGAAACAAAGTCAGATTATGACAAAGAAAAATTAGACGAAAGAGCAGCAAAACTATCAGGTGGAGTATCTATTTTAAGAGTTGGTGCGATCACTGAAATTGAACTAAAAGAAAAGAAACAACGAGTTGAAGATGCTTTATCTGCTACTAGAGCAGCAATGTCTGAAGGAATACTTCCCGGAGGAGGAACTTCACTAATCCGAATTGCAGAAGATTTAAGAAGTGAATTTGCTGAAAGAAACGATGTTAATACTGGTGCACACTTAGTATTTGATGCAGTTGCAGCTCCAGTAAAACTTTTAGTTGATAATGCCGGGTATAGTGGAGAGGTTGTGGTAAACGCTATTCTTCAAGGTTCTGACGATTACGGATTTGATGCAGAACACAACCAATACGGAAGCATGTATGAGTTAGGAATAATCGACCCAGTAAAAGTCACTAGATCCGCATTAGAAAATGCTGGAAGCATAGCAGGTATGATTTTGACTACAGAATCAATTCTTACTGAATACAATCCCCCTAAACTACCAGCACCTTTTGACGATTAATTCACAATTTATATAAAGATTTTTTATGGTAAAAACTTACACTGATCAGAGTATTAAGGTAGATGCCGTAAGCAAGAGCTTTGGATCCTTAAAAGCTGTCAAAAACCTATCATTTGAAATAGGAAAAGGTGAAATCGTTGGTTTTTTAGGTACAAACGGTGCTGGCAAAACCACCACAATGAAGTTAATAACTTCTTTTTACACACCAGATCAAGGATCAGTAATTATTAATGGATTAGATAATTCTATACACGATATTGAAACTCGAAAAAGTATCGGATATCTGCCGGAAAACAATCCATTATATGAAGATCTTTTAGTAAGTGAGTATTTAAATTTCATTGCAGATTTAAGAGGTATTTCTAAAGGTGACAGAAAGAACAATCTTGAATCTACTATTAATCAAACAGGACTAGAAGATGTTTTTTATCGTCCAATCAGTGAATTATCTAAGGGATATCATCAAAGGGTAGGATTAGCAGGTGCTATTTTGCACCAACCTTCCATTTTAATTTTAGATGAACCTACTGAGGGTTTAGATCCAAATCAAAGACTTAGTATGCGTGAATTAATCAAATCACTAGGTACTGAAAGAACTGTATTAATTACTACTCATGTTATGCAAGAAGTAGAAAATACATGTGAAAGAGTAATTGTAATTAATAAAGGGGAATTAGTAGCAGATAAACCAGTTGATCAAATGTTACAAATCACACCTGGATTAAGAAGAGTATATGTTGAAATTGAAGGACGAGAAATCGAAACTGGATTATCAACTTTAAATTCTGTCGATTCTGTTGAAAGATTAGACCCTATCGATAATAGGAAAAGATATATGGTGAATTTATCTGGCAATCAAGATCCTCGTCCAGAAATATTTAACTTATGCGTATCAAAAAATTGGACTCTTTGGGAATTACATGAAGAAAGAATGCGATTAGAAGATGTTTTCCATAACTTAACAGGTTCTCAAACATAATGAACTCACCATTTTTTGCTTTAATCAAAAAGGATTTAAAAGGATATTTTGATCAACCTACCGGTTACATTTTATTGGTAGTTTTTGTATCAATACTTTCATGGTCGTTTTTTAAAGCAGCTTTATTATTAGGTGAAGCATCTCTTAGACCTTTATTTTCTGTAAATTTTGCTATTGATCAGCCTTCTTTACCTTGGGTTATGGCAATATTTATTCCTGCAGCCACAATGCGACTTCTTTCTGAAGAACAAAGAGATGGCACATTGGAAACTTTATTGACTCAGCCCATCAGAGGATGGGTAATTCTGATTGCAAAATTTATAGCAGGGTTGATATTCGTCTCCATTTCAATACTTGCAACATTAAGTATCCCTATTTCCATTATCACGGCAGGAAATCTTGATTGGGGTGCTGTATTTTCTCAATATTTAGCATCTATATTTCTTGCTGGAGCGTTAGTTTCAATAGGGTTATTTACTTCTAGCCTCACTCGTAATCAAATTGTCTCTTTTATTATAGGTTTAACCTTAAGCATGGGACTAATGATAGTAGGATTAGATATAGTTGCAGTAACTCTACCTAGTTCAGTAGCCACTTTATTGCAGTTACTCAGTCCCATCACACATTTTTCTAACGTAGGAAGAGGAATTATAGACTTAAGAGATATTTTATATTTTCTATCATTAATTTCTGTTTTTTTGAGCGCAACATTTCTAATCATAAAAGGAAGGACATTAAGTCACAAAACTTCTCAATATAGAAACTTACAACTTGGTGTTGGTGGTCTAATTATTTTGAGTGTATTAATCGGATGGTTTGGTAGTTCTATTCAGGGACGACTAGATTTGACCGAAGACAAAATCTTCTCTCTTACACCTGCAACTATCGACATAGTTAACAATTTAGAAGATTTAATGACTATTGATGTGTTTTTATCAGAAAATCCCGCGGTAGAAATTACTACCGTATCAAGAGATGTTAACGACTTTTTAGATGATCTTGAAGCAAACTCTAATGGCATGGTTAAAATAGTTAAACATTACCCTGAAAATGATCCTATTGCAGATCGTAAAGCTCAAAATGCAGGTATTCAACCAACAGCATTTCAAACCATTGATCAAGGTAATCTAGAAATTAATAATAGCTATCTTGGGCTAACACTAACTTATTTAGATAAAAGAGAGGGTATTTGTTTTGTAAATAGTGTGGATGGTTTTGAATACAGGTTAGTTAGTTTGGCCAATAAAATGTTGTCAGAATTTACTGTAAAAAAGAAAGTCGGATTTTTATCAGGTCATGGGGAGACTGATCCCACTAGAGATTTTGATACTTTTGCCAGATTACTTTCTCAACAATATGACATCACTAAAATTGACCCTGACGAAAACCAAGAAATTGATTTGAATGGGATCGATGTTTTAATAGTGAGTTCCCCCAAAAGTCGTATACCAGAAAATCATCGTAGCACTATCAGAAACCATATACAAACCGGTGGGAAATCATTATTTTTAATTGAACCTATCTTAGTAGACTATAATCAATTTAGTGGAATCCCTAACAGGGAAAACTCATCAGATTTTGTATTTTCGGAATTTGGAATTTCTGTTGAAGAAGACATAGTTTTTGACATGCAGTCTCACGAAACACTCACATCAAATACTGGGGTATCTGCAATGTATCCCTATTTTATTCGTGCTGAAGTAAGTGACCCCAAAGTTGGAGGAGAAGTAAATAGTGTTGTTATGCAGTGGGCCAGTTCTGTAGGAGTAATAGGAAATAATTCTAGTGAATATAAGGTTTCACCACTATTATCTACCACCGAATTTGGTGCTATCGATTTCACTTTCCGAAACCTCCTTCCTAACGCACCAATTTTTTCAGAAATTACTCGATCAGAATTAGTCCAAAGTGATGTTGGAATGATAGCTGAGGGTAATAACGGCTCTAGAACAGCAGTAATTAGTGATTCTGAATGGCTGCAAGAGTATTCTATAAATAGATTTGCAGGTAATTATCTATTTGGATTAAATGTCATCGACTGGTTGGCACAAGAAGATAATCTCGCAGAAGTTAGATCCAAAATAGCAACTCGTAGAGATCTTGTATTTTCTTCCGATACTCACAAAACTATAGTGCAAACATTCAACACTATAGGAATGCCTATAATTTTTATAGGGATTGCATTTATCCGATATTTCCAAAGACGAAGCAAAGGATTTAGGCAACGATTGATCAACAGATCAAATAAAAACCAAGATCTGGAGAATAATTAAATGAAAGGAAAGCAACTAGGAATAGTATTAACTTCCCTAATTGTTTTAGGGATTTTAGCTATCATTGTTAGGATAGTATTCTCTGGAGATTCTGCATATGAACTTGAAGGTTTACTCCCTATTTCAGAAGATGTAATTGATTCAGTAACAATAGAATCCACTGACTCTTCTTTAACTCTTTATAAGGTAGAAGTCGGTGCGTGGGAAGTAGAACGATACCCAGCTTTTGAGCCTAAAATGAGTGAATTTTGGCAACATGTTTTTGATATTGAACAGGCACAGTTAGTTGCCAGGAACGCAAAGCATCACCAGTTATTGGGAGTCAACCAAGAAGACAGTACAAAGTTGAACTTTTTCCTAGGGCCATCTTTACAAGAATCGTTCCACATAGGCAAATGGTCACAAGATGTTCGATTATGTTATGTAAGAAAAGCTGGAAAAGATGATGTATATGGGATCCCATGTCCTAGAGGAAATGTATTTTCTGCTAATCCTGATGCATGGAGAAACCCTATAGTATATTCAGTACCTTACAGTGAAATCGAATCATTCGATTTCTTATACCCAGACAGTCAACAAAATTTTTCCCTTATATTAAATGAAGATATGACTTGGTCTGCTCGAAACAGCACATCAGACCAATTAGCCAACCTGACAATGCTTCAATACTTATTTCAAGCAGTCCAAATAATACCGGCTGTTGGGTTTGCAGATGAGACAGTTAGTAAAACATTAGATTTTGACGCACCTGATGGAGCTTTAAGAATCAATACATTGGACACATCAAACACACCTACAACAAGATTAAAATTCATTAAAAAAGATGATTCAACCTACTATGTTAAGTTATCATCTCAATCAACAGTATTTATAATGGACGGTCAAACTGCTGAATTTCTAATGATGGACATTTCAGACATATCAGTTTCCGAATAAAGTGACAAATGGCTGACAGATTGGTATCGGGTGATTCTCTAGAAGAAGATTTGAGTAATGATAATCACCTACGCCCAAAATCTTTTGCAAATTATATCGGTCAAGAAAGTGTCAAAAGTAATTTAACAATCTCTATAGAAGCTGCTAAACAAAGATCAGAACCAATTGACCATGTGTTGCTGTACGGGCCTCCTGGACTAGGTAAAACAACATTGTCAAACATCATCTCTAACGAGATGGGAGCACAAATAAAAACTACTGCAGGACCAGCAATAGAAAGAGCTGGAGATATGGTATCCCTTCTTACACAAATGCAAGAAAATGATATTTTATTTATTGATGAAATTCACAGATTAAACCGTATTGTAGAAGAAGTTCTATACCCTGCAATGGAAGATTATTTTGTTACATGGGTGGTAGATCAGGGGTTAAAAGCCCGTAGCATGAATTTACAGTTAAAACCTTTTACATTAATAGGAGCTACTACAAGATACGGCTTAATGAGTGCACCTTTAAGAGATAGATTCGGATCTATATTCAGGCTTGAGTTTTACAATAATGAAGAAATGGCTCAAATACTTGAAAGGACAGCGAGAATTCTTGAAGTAGAATTCGAAAAAGATGGCATTATTGAAATCGCAAAAAGATCTAGAGGCACTCCAAGAGTTGGAAATAGATTATTACGACGAGTCAGAGACTTTGCTCAAATCAAATACAATAATTTTATTTCTCAAGATGTAGCTTTAACTGCATTAGATACACTTAAAATTGATAATTTAGGCTTAGATAATACAGACATAAGTGTTCTCAAATGCTTAATAGAAAAATTTGAAGGTGGTCCAGTGGGAATAGATACCATTGCAGCATCTATCAATGAAGCTCCAGAAACTATAGAGGATGTTTATGAACCATATTTATTACAACTTGGCTTTATAGACCGTACAAAAAGAGGAAGAGTAGCAACTAGTAGGGCTTATAAACATTTAGAATACGACTTAGATTTTGGTAAAACTTCAGAAACTATTCAAACTCAATTAGATTTCGATTAGATTAACTTACCTGAGTCTTTCTAGATTTTATCCAAAAATAAGCCCATGTAGCTATAAGGGTGAGCACTAAAAATGCACCTCCTAGAATTGTAATAGTTTGAAATTCATTCTCCAAGAAGTCTCGAACATCGTCTCCAAACATAGCTATCAAAACTCCCAATGTGATAAAACGACCACCTCTACCAATCAAAGATGCAATCAAAAACTTTTTCATATCGAGTTGTAATACACCTGAAAGTATCGCAAAAACTTTATATGGAATTGGAGTAAATGCTGCTATCAAAATAGCCCAGACACCATACCTGTTAAAGAAACCCTCTGTCTTTTCAACCAGAGACTCAGAAATCATTTTAGAGAGTAAGGGTTTACCAAACCATTTACCCAAACCGTATCCAAAAACTGCACCTAAAACAGAAAATAATGTACAAATCACACCAAAAAATATTGCCTGATTGGTAGAAAGTAATCCCATTGCAATTAATAATGGATCAGGAGGAATGGGAGAAAATACAGACTCAACAAAAGACATACTAGCTAATATAAATAATGACCATTCACTTTCTGCAAATCGTTCTAAAAAAGTCCATTCCATCAGTTTCTCATTTCAATCTCAAATTCTTGATGATTTTTATTTAGTTCAACATCAAAAATATATTTTGTGTTTTTTTGTTCTTTTACCTGTACTGATTCACCAGAAGATGAAAGAATTTCAATTTTCTCCCCATCTAAAATAAAGTCAGGCATGTTAATAGAAGTTTCCCTGAGGGAATTTATTAAGTCTTCTTCTTGTTGTTTAAATAGATACGCCTCTTTAAGAGAGACTTCCTGAAATTCAATAGTACAACCAGGAATCAACTGAGCTAGTTTACTCCAATCAGCTGAAATCACTGAAGCGATTTTAGTATAGCCTCCAGTAGTACCTCGATCAGCAAGTAAAATAATTGGCTCTCCATTTCCTGGAACTTGTATTGCACCAAAAGTGTTACCGTCAGAAATGACATCAGGTCCATTATTGTGAATCATTTTGGGGCCAGAAATTCGACACCCTATACGATCTGAATCTGGAGTAATTTGATATTCAGAATCTAATAATTCTTTCAAACTGTTATCAAAAAATCTATCTTGTTGTGGACCAAATATAATTCTAAGAGTTTCTTTATCCTTAAAAACAGGAGGAGACTTTAATTGTTGGTTATTTGATATTTTTTTCTCAGAAGAATTTGTAAAATGATCACCTTCAGTCAGAGGTCGACCTAAATACCCTCCAAATTTCGCAGGCAAATATGTAGAAAAACTTCCTAATATTTTTTTAACGTCAGGTGAAGTGAATCCTCCATTAATTGCAATATACCCCCTACCCCCATTACCAACTGGGCCATCAAAAGTTAGCGTAGACTTGGAATTTATTTTTATGGTTGACCAATTTTTTATTTTTTTACCATTCACTTTAGGCAATAAATCTGCACCTGTGACTGCGATGACAGCCGATTCTTCAAAATAAAGTTCAGGCCCAAAAAGTGTCATTTCTAAAGCTGGCGTATTTTCATTATTTCCTGCTAATAAATTACCTATTTTGAATGAAAATTTATCCATTGCACCTGCCTCTGGAACACCTAAGCGCTGAAAACCTTTTCTACCCAAATCTTGGATAGTTGTAAATGTTCCAGGCTTTACGACAGTAATCATCTATTGAACCTCAACTGAAAATTCTTTTGCTGTAACACGATTTTCAATTTCGGTATATTCCTGATGGGAACCCAAAGGAACAAATTTTAAATAATCCCCTGGAGAAAAAATTGTAGGTGACGATGAATCTTGGTCAAATAAACTTAAAGGTGTTTTACCTATTAATCTCCATCCCCCAGGTGTAGGCATAGAATAAATACCCGTTTGAGAATCCGCTATAGCCACAGATCCTGCAGGAACAACAGTCCTAGGGTTAGATAATCTAGGACAATGAATTTCAGAAGGCAACCCTGCTAAATATGGAAACCCTGGACTAAAACCTAATGCATAAATCAAATATTTTGTAGCTGAATGTAATTCAATCACATCATTTGAAGTCAAATTATTGTGTTGAGCCACTGATTCCAAATCAGGACCAAAATCTCCTCCATACAAAGTAGGTATCAAAATAGTACGTGTATTTTGATTTTGATTTAATTGTTGATTTTCAATAGATTTTAACCATTCAACCAATCCATCAAATGAAATTCTCAAGGGATCATAATTTACTAGTAATGATGCATATACAGGAATAATTTCTTCAATAAATGGAAGATTTTGATTTTCAATAAGCTTAGTAATTTTATGTACTTTTTGATTAATAGGCTCTGATATTTCATCACCAACTTCTATTAATAGGGCAGTATCACCCATTGATTTGAAATTCAAATCATCAAAAATGTTGGTAGTTTTCTTTTTATTATCCCAAAACACTTAAACGATTTCTCCTAATGGAAGAATTGAAATTCCTGATTTGGTGAATTCTTCTTTTAGAGATTTTGATAATTCCACAGCTCCTTGAGTATCTCCGTGCAAACAAATTGAGTCTGCTTCGACTGCAACTAAATCACCTTCAATTGATTCAATAACACCATCATTAACCATTTTTAAACTTCTCTCTATAACTTCAGAGGTGTCATGAATAACGCTACCATCTTTTGATCTAGGAACAAGAGTTCCATCGCTATTTATAGCTCTATCAGCAAAAACTTCTCTAGCAACTCTTAATCCCATCTGTTCAGCAATTTTTATCCATTGTGAACCAGTTAATGCCAATAAAATTACCTGATCATCAAATTCTAAAATTGATTCACATATAGCTTTGGCGAGATCTGGATCATTCACTGCCTGATTATACATAGCACCATGAGGTTTAATATGTTGAATTTTTTTAGTTTTAGAAAATGCAGAGAGTGCGCCAGATTGATAAATAATATCGGCTTTTACTTCTAGGGGATCAAGGTTCATATTTCTTCTTCCAAAACCTTTTAGGTCAGGAAAACTAGGATGAGCTCCCAAAGCAACATTATATTGCTCTGCGAGCTCAACTGTGTGCTTCATCCACAAGGAATCACCTGCATGGAATCCACAAGCTATGTTAGCTGAAGATATATTTTGGACTACTTCTTCATCTAGACCCATTTTATAGATCCCGAAGCTTTCACCCATATCACAATTAAAATCAATTTTCTTAGACATTACCTGATTGTAGCAATAAGTCTAAAGTTAAATCAAAATTATTGAGATTTATTCACCTTCCATTGATGCAACAGCTTCATGAAGATCTTCATAAGACTCTGATGTAGCTATTAATTCCATTAATGTTTCTAATTCTTCGTGAAGGTGGTGAAGTTCTTCTTCAAGTTCTTCATCATGACCTTCTTCATCATCAT
The DNA here is from genome assembly GCA_022447825.1 of SAR202 cluster bacterium. GTDB lineage: Bacteria > Chloroflexota > Dehalococcoidia > Lucifugimonadales > UBA826 > AG-426-M11. The sequence goes on along the minus strand of JAKUTY010000022.1, from coordinate 3,092 downwards.
GAGCATGCTTATCTTCTTCATCTTCGTGATGCTCACCTTCGTGTTCCATTGATTCATGAACAGCTTCATGAACAGCTTCATAAGTTTCAGAAGTAGCAATTAATTCCATTAATCCTTCTAACATTTCATGAAGATGATGGATTTCTTCTTCTAATTCTTCGCCATGACCTTCATGATCGCCGTGCTTATCATGATCATCATGTTTATCTTCACCATGTTTATCATGATCATCATGATCGCCGTGCTCTTCTTCAATTCTAGCTAAAATTTCTTCAATTTGAACTTCGAAATTTGCATATTGAATAGCATTTTCAGCATCTTTTAAAGCATTAGCTTCATTAATAGCATCAGCTACTAAAACATTGACTTCGTCAGTTGCATCAGTGCCCAACCCAGTAGCTTGGCCTGTAGTGCTACAAGCAACAAAAACTAAGGAAAGCATTAACACACTTAACATAGATATAATTGATTTCATCAAATCTCCCTTATAATTATCTCAAAATTATGCTGAATCATTATATCAGATAATTCGAGAATGAGAACCATTCTCAAAAACAATTATAGGAGTTTATCAAATGGCTTTAACACCAGCAGTTCTAGAAATGGGAATGGGAATTGACTTACATGGTCAAAATGCAACTGAAGCAGCTAGGCGAGCTGTATGGAATGCGGTACACCAAAGTAGCTTAATGTTCTTGGGTGTTTTTGGCCCAGAAACATCCAAAAATATGATAGTAGATGTAACTGTAGCCATTACAAGACCTGATGAGGTAGATGAAGAAACAATCTTGGGTGTATTACCCCACGGGAAAGGTAGACTTACCTTAATTCAAGGTGGAATGGAAATTGAAGGCCGTGAGGGTTCAGGAGATTTTACATTAATTGCCAACGCTGCAATCATAGTTAAATTAGATATTGAGGAGTAAAAATGAGTTCAAAACACGACGTATTATGTCAGATAGTCAAATCTGATAGCTTGGAAGTTGAAATTTCTTCCGGAAGTATGACTAGATTAGCCGGAGTTTCACAGGGATTAGTTGGTGCCGAAGGTATTCATTTAGCCATAGCTAATATCCCACCAGGTTGCGCCTCAAGCCCTCACCATCACGTTAATTGTGAATCAGCAATTTATGTTTCTAAAGGTAAGGGAAGGTTTTTAACGGGTCCGAAATTAGAAAATACATTAGAAATTCAGGCGGGAGATTTTTTGTATGTACCTCAGAATTCCGTACATCAACCTATTAATGACAGCTTAAGTGAAGATATGGAATTAATTGTTGCAAGAAATACTCCTGTAGAAATAGTTGAAGAATATAAACCTGAAAGTTAATTATGAATACACCGTCCACACAATCTTATGAAGATGGAGCAGACCTTTTAGTAGCTGCTTTATATCATTTCACTAAATTAACCAATTTAGATGAAAAACAAGTTGCTTTGGAACAAATCTGTAAATCTAATTCAATACTAGGAACCTTATTGTTAGCTGATGAGGGAATAAACGGGACTATTGCTGGTAATAAAAATGGGATCAAAAATGTAGTGAATTATATTAGTGAATGGCCAGAAATTTCTGAATTGGAGCTCAAATACTCATTCAGTTCTCATCAAAATTTCAACAGACTAAAAGTGAGAATTAAAGACGAAATTGTAACAATGGGAAAAGGTGACATTAACGTCAAAGAGCATTCAGGTACTTATGTAGATCCAAAAGATTGGAATGAGTTAATTGCTCGAGATGATGTAATACTGATCGATGCAAGAAACGAATACGAAGTAGCAATGGGGCAATTTGAAGGTGCAATTGATCCTAAAACAGACACATTTAGACAATTCCCCAGTTGGGCAGACCAACTAAATCAACAACCTGATTCTCCCAAAAAAGTAGCTATGTATTGCACAGGTGGTATTCGATGTGAAAAAGCTAGCTCCTATATGAAAACATTGGGCTTTGATGAAGTATTTCATTTAAAAGGAGGCATTCTCAAATATTTGGAGGTTGTTCCTGAAGAAGAAAGCTTATGGGAAGGAGAATGTTTTGTATTTGATGATCGAGTTTCTTTGGTTCATGGGCTAGAAGAAGGAGAATACAGCTTATGTTACGGATGCCAAGATCCGGTATCACCTAAAGATAGGGAATCGGAATTTTATGAAGCAGGGGTAAGTTGTCCATCGTGTCATAATACCCTGTCAGAACAAAAAAAAATAAACCTCAGAGAACGAGAAAAACAATTCCGATTAGCCCAGGAACGAGGCCAGTATCATTTAGGTGATAAATCAAATAGTAAAAAACGTTACGAAAGAAGAAGTAAAAAATAAATTTCTACTGTTAGCAAAAATTTATTGGATGTAGTAACTTACCCTCAAATTCAATAAGTGGGGATATATGAGATTAAAAGATAAAATTTCAGTGATTACTGGTGCTGGAAATGGTATGGGAGCTGCTGAAGCAAATCTTTTTGCTCAACAAGGTTCTCATGTGATTATTTGTGACATTTTGGATGATGCAGGTGTCAACATTACACAACAAATCAACAAATCTAACGGTTCAGCAGAATTTTTCCACTTAGATGTTACACAAGAAGATGAGTGGAATAATTTAAAAACTCACATAATGCAAAAGTTTGGTAAATTAGATATTTTGGTAAATAATGCTGGACTTAGCGGAACAAATGGGGATCTATCAAGTACGGATTACTATGACCAGTTAAATGAAGTAAATGGGAAGAGTGTTTATTTAGGCATGAAAACTGCTATAAGTATCATGGTCAACCAAAATGGAGGAAGTATAGTAAACATTTCTTCCATGGCAGCATTAGTTGGCGTAGATTATGTTCACCTTGGATACACTGGATCTAAGGGGGCAGTAAGAATGATGACAAAAGCTGCAGCAGTACAATATGCCGATAAATCAATAAGAATCAATTCTGTTCACCCAGGAATGATGCCACCAATGGCTACAGCAAAAAGTTTAATTAATGATCCGAAATTTTTTCAAAGTGTTATTAAAACAGTACCCATGGAAAGAGTAGGCAAAGTAGAAGAAGTTGCTAATGCAGTATTATTTTTAGCTTCCGATGAAGCATCTTACA
>JAKUTY010000021.1 GCA_022447825.1 SAR202 cluster bacterium | reverse complement strand
TGGTTGGGATTAAAATATGTGATGCCCGTAATGGAAAAGAATGGTGGAGGTAGTATAGTAATCACTTCATCTACCGCAGGGATTCGTGGAAGTTTTGGAATGTCCCCCTACTCTACTAGTAAGCATGCTGTGATCGGATTAATGCGTTCTGCTGCTCTAGAAGGTGCATCTATGGGGATTCGAGTTAATACAGTTAATCCTGGACCAAATCAAACTCGAATGATGCGTTCAATTGAGCAAATGACAACCGAATTAAATCCAATCATGTCTTCTCCCAAAGATGTGGAAAAAAGTTTGTCTGAAAGAGCAGCTTTAAAAAGATACGGAGAACCGCATGAAGTTGCACAGATGATGTTGTTTTTGTCTAGTGAAGATAGTAGTTACTGCAATGGTGGAGTTTATATGGTTGATGGTGGAACTTCCGCTGGTAGTGCTCATACTCGTTCATAAATATATTGACTAATAAATCACATATTTTTATTACTAGTATTTCTGTTTCAGCTGCATTACTTGGAGATGCAGTTTTATATGTTTTGATGCCATCTAGACCCGAAATATGGTCTTTGACAATTTTCCAGGTTGGAATTCTTTTGTCAGCTAATAGGTTTATTCGATTTTTTACAAATCCGGCAAGTTCATATTTGGCGAATCGTTTTGGTATAAAAAAACCTTTTGTTTGGTTTTTATTTTCCTCTCTTGCTACATTGTATGCTTATGCATTTTCTAAAAATTTCATACTTTTATTTTTAGCTAGATTGTATTGGGGTGCATGTTGGTCAGTATTACGTTTAACGGGCCAATTAATTGCATCGAATTCTAGTAGTAACAAAAATATTGGTTTTTTTATGTCTATGGATCATTCTATTAGGCAGACTGGTGCAATAGGTGGAGCTGTTGTAGGAGCGATTTTATTTTCGACACTAGGTCTTGAACTCATGTGTTTGATTTTTGGATTATTAACACTCGTTGCTCTAGGATTTTGGGCTCCAATGTTCCGGAATGTTAGCGTAGATATTCCGATGAAAAATGATTCTATGAAAGATTTCTTTTCCAAACTCAAAAATCTTGATGTTTTATTTTTAGGGTTTAGTGGCTTGGCTATAGGTATAGTGGTTGCTGGTTTAATGTCTGCTAGTATCGGTCATTATTTAAGAACCAAATTTGGAATAGAACTCGATTTTAAATTACTCACATTATCTGTTACTACTGTAGCTGGTTTATTATTAGGCTTTAGAGGTCTTGCTGATGTTGTGTTAGCTCCATTGGGTGGATTTGTTTCAGATAAGTTTGGCCGAATAAAAGTACTGTTTATTTCAGCATTAATTGCATCATTAGGATTATTAAGTTTGGGTTTCTTTGATGATTTATTTATGGTTTGTTTCGCCTTTTTACTGGTGTTTGGCGGTGGAGTAATGTTGAGTGTTCAATTATTGCCAGTTGTGAGTTTGGCAGTTGAGAGAGAGTCTCATTCAGAGATGTTTTCTATTTATAATACGTTTAATGACGTAGGATCTGCATTAGGACCGCTAATTGGGTTAAGTTTAATTCCTGCAACCTTCCTACCAGCTTTATATCAACTATGTTCGTTATTTTTGGTATTACTAGTGGGCTTAATTTTTCTAAGATTCAGGAATAAAATCAATTAATTTAGACGTTAATTACGTCGATTTTTTAAACCATCGTTTTAGATTGCTGTTTTTGTAGTACCAATGTTGATCTGATTCAGATTTTTTACTTTCCGATTCACTCTTTTTAGTTTTTTTACTTTTTTTTTCTGGTGCCATATTAAAACTTTTAAAGATGCTTATTAAACCAATACAGAGTTAAATCCCATGCATCTTGACTAGCTTTGGTGTCATGATTTTGTGGATTAGTGTCATTGAAAAATCCGTGATGCGTTTTAGGATATGTTTTAAATTGGAAATGATGTTGTCTTGAAGCTAATTCTTTTGCAAATCCTTCTAATTGCGGATTCACACCATCATCTTCTTCGGCCCAAATCCCGAGTACTGGAGCTTTTAAATTATCCCAATTGTATTCAACGTTAGGATGAATTCCGTAAAAATCCACACAAGCACCCACTTTTTCATCATTTTGGCAGGCAGCAAATAGTGCTAATGCACCTCCCATACAAAATCCAGTAACTCCTACGGGGTTTCCTGTTTCCTTATATAATAAATTTACTCCACCCCTTAACTCTTTTTCTGCTTCTGCTATATTTAATGCCATAAACATTTTCCCTGCTTCATCAGGTTCTTCCGCAATGACTCCATGGTAATGATCTGGAGCGAGAGCAAGATATCCTTGTTGAGCAAATCTATCTGCTATATCTTTGATGTGGTCATTTAAACCATTCCATTCTTGAATAACTATTACAGCTTTACCGTTAGCGTTAGATTTTGGTTTTGACAAATAACCTGTTCCATCATGTCCGTTAGCGGCATATTTAATCATCTCACCCATATGTAGCTCCTTAGATCCAGTTTTTTGTTTGATTAACGGCTTTATTCCATCTTTCAATAATTTGATGACGTGAATTATCATCCATATTTGGGTTAAATGCTTCTGCTGATGCCCAAATAGTTTCAATTTCTTCAAGAGATTTCCAAAATCCTGAACCTAAACCAGACATAAACGCCGCACCCAATACTGTCGTTTCTATAACTTTAGACCGTCTGATTGTACGATTACTAACGTCAGATTGAAACTTTAGTAGTAAATTGTTTTTAGAGGCACCACCATCAACTCGTATTTCGGTAATCTTTTGATTTGAATCCATTTCTATACTTTTAAATACGTCATTACATTGAAATGCAATTGATTCTAGTACAGCTCTAGCAATATGACTTTTATTAGATCCTCTGGTTAATCCAAATATGGATCCTCTAGCATGGGAATTCCAATGAGGCGCTCCTAATCCCGAAAATGCAGGAACAATGTAAACTCCTCCATTATCTTTTTCTTTAGATACTAATTTTTCAATTTCATTAGCTTCATCAAAGAAACTCATTTCATCTCTTAGCCACTGGACGGCAGATCCAGCAGAGAAAACACTCCCTTCTAAAGCATAGGTTGTTTTTTTGTTGATTGACCATGCAATTGTAGATAGTAATCCATTTGTAGATGTGACAGGGGAATCGCCGGTGTTAGTTAATATGAATGCCCCAGTACCATAAGTGCATTTTGTTTGACCTTTTATAAAGCATGCTTGACCGAATATGGATGCATGCTGGTCTCCTAATACTCCAGTAACAGGTATGGAGGATTTTCCTAAAATTGGAATCTCGCAAATCCCAAATGTATCATTGGATGATTTTATCTCAGGTAATATTTCGCTTGGTACGTTCCATAAATTCAACATTTCTTTTGACCATTCCAATTTATGAATGTCAAATAGCATAGTTCTAGAAGCGTTAGTGACATCTGTAACGTGACAAGCACCGTTTGTTAATTTCCAAATTATCCATGAATCTATAGTGCCAAATGCTAGTTGAGAAATTTCAATATTATTTTTTTCTACAATATTTTGAAAAAGCCATTTGATTTTGGATGATGAAAAATAAGGATCTAATGAAAGTCCGGTAATTTTATTGATTTGATCAATATTATTTTTGTTTTGTGATATTGATTCACAAATTTCTGTGGTTCTTCTGCATTCCCATACAATGGCATTGTGGATAGGTTTTCCGGTGTTTTTATTCCAAATTACAGTTGTTTCTCTTTGATTTGTAATCCCGATAGATAAAATTTGATTTCCGTTAATCTTGTGTTTTTGAATTACACCTTCAATTCCATCTATTACACTTTGATATATCTGTAATGGATCTTGTTCTACCCAGCCAGGATGAGGGTAGAATTGTGAGATTGCTTTGTAAGAACTACAAACGATTTCACCAAATTCATTGACTAGGGCCACCATGGTGCCAGATGTACCTTGATCTATTGATAAAATAAATTCTTTTTTTGTCATTTGAAAAATTCTCTTTATAGTATTACAAGAGAGTACAACACTTTATGTCAGGAGATAAGATGACTCAAATTGCAATTTTAGATGATTACCAAAACGTTGCTAAGTCGATAGTTGATTGGGAGCGTTTACCAAAAAATGCTTCTTTAACTGTATTTAACGATCATGTTTTTGATCAAAAAATATTAGTAGATAGATTGAAAAATTTTGAAATTATTTGTGCAATGAGAGAACGTACCCCTTTTCCTAGATCGGTTTTAGAACAGCTGCCCAAATTAAAACTTTTAATTACAACTGGAATGAGAAATGCATCTATTGATGTGGCTGCAGCAAGAGAATTAGGTATAGATGTTTGTGGTACAGGTAGTGTTCCATATCCTACAGCCGAACTCACTTGGGCTCTAGTTTTAGATTTAGCTAGAAACGTGTCCGTCGAAAATGAAGCTGTAAAATCGGGTGTTTGGCAAACAAAAATGGGCGTGGGGTTAAAAGGAAAAACTTTGGGCTTAATCGGTTTAGGAAATCTAGGTTCGCAGGTTGCTAGATATGGAAATGCTTTTGGTATGAATGTAATTGCTTGGAGTCAAAATTTAACTCAGGAAAAAGCTTCAGAAAATTTTGCAGATTTAGTTTCATTAGATACATTGATGTCGTCGTCAGATTTTGTATCCATTCACACTATTTTAAGTCAAAGGACTAAAGGGTTAATTAATTTAGAAAAATTAAAATTAATGAAAAAATCTGCTTACTTAATTAATACTTCTAGAGGTCCTATAGTCGATGAAACCGCATTAATTGAAGTTTTGAATCAAGGCTATATAGCTGGAGCAGGATTAGATGTTTTTGATTCAGAACCTATGGACATGAACCATCCTTTAATTCTTTCAGAACATACTACAATTACTCCTCATATTGGATACGTAACTCAAGAAACATATGAAGTGTTTTTTGAAGATACTCTTGAATGTGTCCTGTCTTATATCAACGGAACACTTGTAAGGCTAATTAATTAGTTGAATAAATATTGATATAGATTTAAGATGCACAAAATAGTCACAAAGGGTTTGAAATGATTGAATTTGTATGTGTCGTACAAGAAGGATGTATTCCAGAAAATATCAGAGAAGATTTGGCTAATGGAATTGTTAAATCTTGTAATGAGGTTTTGGGAGAGGATCAGGGACCTATAATTTTTCACTGGCGTGAAATTGCTAAAGGATTAGCTTTTAGAGGTGGGTACCCATCAACTACATCTCAAGTAAAAGGAAAAATTCCAGATGGATGTTCTCAGGAAGACAGAGAACTGCTTATGAGAAAAATTTGTGATAGTTGGAGTACTATTTCTGGTACTAGTGATGATGATGCGATTATTGGAATAAGAGATGCTACTTGGCAAGGATAATATTAAGGAGATTTTATGCCGTATTACAGAGTGATTACGCCCAAAAATGAATTAGATTTTGATGCAAGACAAGAAATTGCAACGGGTTTTACTGATGTTCATTGTGGAATTTCAGCAGCTCCCAGAAATTTTGTTCATGTAGAATTCATGGAAACTGACAAACCTGGAGTAATCGATGATTCTCATGGTGCTGGTCAATTTTCTTATGATACTAAATACTACATTGCGGGAGGCAACCGAGCCGGCAGACCTCAAGAAATTAAAGATCAAATACTTAATGGTTTGATCGGGAAATTTTGTGAAGTAACTGGTATATCAAAAAATGATGTAAGTGGTCATATTTCTGAGGCTCCAGCAAAATGGACAATGGAAGGTGGTCACGTTCTACCTGACCCTGGTGAAGAACCGCCAGAGTGGTATGCAGCTGACACTGTAGCAGCCTCAGGTTCTTAGGACTTCCTGATTACTTCTTTAAATAACATTAGATCCTCTTTTTGTAAGGGTGTGAATGGTTTAGATATCCATTATTTAGAATCTGGGTATGAATCTCCTAACCGTCCTCTGATAGTTTTGTTGCATGGTTTCCCTGAACTTTCTTTTAGTTGGCGTTTTGTTATGAAACCATTAGCAGATCAAGGGTTTCATGTAGTAGCCCCAGACCAAAGAGGATTTGGTAAAACTACAGGTTGGGATAACACTTATACTGAGGATTTATCCACGTACCACCACATTAATTTGGTAAGAGATATTTTAGGTTTTGTTAATGCATTAGGTTACGAATCTGTAGAATGTCTTATAGGTCACGATTCAGGAGCTGGAGTAGCAGGTTGGTCTAGTTTAATTAGACCAGACGTTTATAAGTCTGTCATTATGAAGAGTGCTCCTTTTGGGGGAGTTCAGCCGTTGCCTTTTGACACTAAAAAATCTTCAGCCAAAGTAGACTTTACTGATTCAATTTATGATGACTTAGCTGAATTAGATCGACCTAGAAAACACTATCAACAATATTACAGAACATTACAAGCAAACAAAGATTTAATGCAGTCTGATATAGGATTACGAACATTTATTAGATCTTATTATTATCATAAAAGTGCTGATTGGCCGAAAAATAATCCTTATCCTTTAGAGTCTTGGAGCGCTACAGAATTATCTAAAATGCCCACCTACTACATTATGGATTTGGATGAAGATATGGCTGAAACTGTCGCAAAAGTCACTCCTTCACAAGAGTATATACAAGCTTGCACATGGTTGAGTGAGGAAGATATTGCTGTATATGAAGCAGAATACCAAAGGACAGGTTTTCAAGGCGGATTAAATTGGTATAGGGCTTCGGCTAGTGAAGGAAACAGGACAAAGTTAGAACTTTTTTCAGGTATGAATATCATAATCCCATCTTTATTTATTTCAGGTAAACAAGACTGGGGATCTTTTCAAAGACCTGGTACTTTAGAAAAAATGCAAAAGATATGTACAAAAATGAAACCAATAGAGTTTATAGATGGTGCGGGACATTGGGTTCAACAAGAGCAACCCGAAAAAGTTGTCACATCTATATTAAATTTTATTAAATCTAATTCTTGAGGGACATTATGCAAATTACTCAAAATGTTTATAACATGCATATTGATGATGGATCAGAATTTCATCCAGGGGGAAGCAACAACTTTTTTGTTGGAGATCCTTCTTCAGATATGATTTTAATTGATACTGGTGACTATGAAAGATTGTGGACTAATTCAATATTGGATTATTACGAAAAACTCGGTAAGCCAAAAATTTCATCGATTGTTATTACTCATGGACATGAAGATCACACTCATGGTTTAGACAGGATACAAGAGGTCACTGGTGCAATAGTAAGATGCCATCCTAAATTAGTAAAAAAGCTCCAGAAAATTTTAGATAATGAAGATATTGTGATCCCTTTAAAATCTAGGCAATTAGTTGAAACTGACTCTGGCGTATCTATTAGGGCTTTATTTACTCCTGGACATGACATTGATCATGTTTGTTATTACCTTAAAGAAGATAAGGTGATGTTTACGGGAGACACAGTTTTAGGTGCAAGTTCAACTTCAGTGCGTAATCTTGCGCAATATATGAAATCGTTAGAACTTTTGACAAAATTCAAAGTTGAGACAGTTTGTCCAGGTCATGGACCAGTAGTTCCAGCTCCCAATGGTTCAAAAATTATTCAACGTCAATTGGACCATAGAATTAATAGAGAAAATCAAGTATTGGATGCTATTAAAAACGGTTATAAAGATATATCGGCTATAGCTTTGTATATTTACCCCAAAAATCTTCAAAAAAATTTGAGGCCAGCTGCAGAAAGAAATGTCAAAACTCATATTGAGAAATTATTGCAAGATGGGCAAATATCTGAAACTGTAGCTACTTACGATTTATCATAAGGAAATTTAATGTCACAAATTACTAGAGATGAATTAATTATAAAAATTAAAAATTCGGAAAATTTATCAGGATTAGATCTCTCTGGCATTGATTTAAGTAATGCCAATTTATTTTCGGCAAAATTGCCTGGATCAACTTTAAATAATTGCAATCTAACAGATGTAAATTTTAGAGAATCAGATTTGATAGATTCATTATTTGATTCTGCCCAAATGAGTAGAATTGATTTAAGAGATTGTAATATGAGGAATTGCAGGATCGATCAAGGATTTTTACGCGGTGCAGATTTTAGGAGAGCTAATTTGGAAGGGGCTAAGATTACAAATTGTGATTTGCGAAGAGCTAATTTGATGGGAGCTAATTTAACTAATGTAGATTTTTCGGGATCAAATTTATATAGAGCTGATTTTCAAGCTTCAAAACTAATTAATACGGATTTTCGCAAGGCTCTAGTTGATGGTGCATACTTCACAGAAACAGATGTGTCAGGAGCTATTTTTCCTGCAGGTTTTGTTCCTTTGGAATAACTTTTAATGATGGGTGTATGGGTTTTGTAGCAAACAAGAAAAAGAATGTACCGAGAAATCCGGCAATTCCAACTGTAATAAATGATGTTTTGTATTCATTCGTTATGTCATACATCAATCCCGCATAAAGAGGTGTGACTACGGTCATTAATATCATTAAAGATGCAGAAATTCCCATTATTTTCCCAAATGAAGTTCGTCCAAAATATTCTGCTCTCAAGGCTGTAGTGATTGGTGCTCTTCCTCCAAATCCGATTCCCCAAAGTAGAGCAAAAAATAGAGCAGTAAGAATAGTTTGTGCGTATGCAGCGAAAATCACTGAGATAGCTTGGATGCATCCAAATACAACTAATGCATACCTTTTTTCAACCCTATCACCTAATACTCCACCTAATAATTGAGATAATCCACCTATTCCCATAGCTGTTCCCCAAATTAAAGATGATAATTCTAGAGATAATCCTTGGTCTACTAATGCAAGTATTAAATGTAACATCATCAGTGAAGTCATCATTGCTGATGCTCCGTGACCAAATGACATTAACCAAAATGATTTTTCTTTCATAGCTTGCATGATAGTGAAATCAAATTTTGATTCATGGAGTGACTTTGTTTGTGTAGATTCTTTGGCACCGTCAGGTAGTAATCCCATCTCTGCTGGGGAATCCTTTAATACTATCCAAATAAACAACATTAATCCGGGAAAAACGAATGTAAGGAGAAGAGCTGTCGTTTGCCAACCTAATCTTTCAGGAACGATGATTGTGGCTATTAATGGAACTAATGCAAATGTTCCGGCTGTAAAGCCAATACTCCCTATTCCCATAGCTAAGCTTCTGTTTTTATCAAACCAATTATTGATAATTACTGTCATGGGTATCCAGCCTGCCATTTGGCTGCCAAACATCATGAAAATATATGATAAGTAAAATATCCCAGGGTCATACCAGGCATCTCTTGAATCAGCTAATGGAGTAGTTAGAAATAAAAATATAAAACCTATTGTAGATAGAAAAGTTCCTATTAGTGCGACTTTTTTTCCACCTATTTTATCTATCAAATACCCTATTACTGGTGAAGCAATACTGCCCTCTAGTTGTCCTAATGAAAATGCGGTAGCTAATTGAGTCCTACTCCATCCAAATTCTTGTTCTAGAGCATATACCCACAACCCAGCACCACTTTGGGTTGGGGCTGAAAGGATTGCATTAATTATTAATGCTGAAATCGCAATCCACCATCCATAGAAGATGGGTCTTTTAAACAAATCATGTCCTTTTATGAATTTTGAATCATGAAACATAGTACAACCGTTTGTTTGTTTTTTGTCAACGGTAATTTTGATAGAATCTGTGGATGCAGAAATTCACTCAGCTTAGGAAATGGACTCCTAAAACTCCTTTTTATTACGGATGGGTTGTATTAGGTGTTTCTGCGATGGGTACATATCTATCTAATGCATCATCTACTGTGACTATGGCAGGTATTCAAGGGTACATCTTGAACGACACGGGGTGGGATAGATATACATTATCTTCAGCTGTCACTATCGGAACGTTTGGTTCTGCATTGTTGACTCCATTATTTGGACGTCTCGCAGATAAATATGGCCCAAGATTAATCATGCCGTTGATTAGTATTTTTATTGGTGTGTGCTTTTATTTTTTATCTGGAGCAACTAGTGTATTTCAATTTTTTGTTTTCTATATTCTAGCTAGGGCTATAGGTACTCCAGCTTTAATTTCAATTGTACCTAGAACTGCTGTTGTTAATTTCTTTTATGAAAAGAGAAATCTTGCTTTAGGAATCCAATCAGCTTTTCGCCCAATGTCTGGTGGTTTGAGTATACAAATCATATCTGTGATAGCTACAAGATCTAATTGGAGAAATGCATATAAATTTTTCTCTTTTTACGGTTTTTTAAGCATTATTCCATTATTTTTATTTTTAAGAAAAACTCCTGAATCAATTGGATTATTACCAGATGGTAAATCAATTCAAAATGTAAATAACGATCAAAAACTTACTCTTAAGGAATATAGTTGGGATTTTAAAAAAGCTATTAAAACAAGAGCACTATGGTTACTTTCTGTATCTCAATTTCTCACTATGATGGTAATGGGAGTTGTTGGTTTTCAGTTTGTACCTTATTTAAATGATTCAGGAATGTCTTTAAGGCTTGCTGCTACTGCTTGGAGTTGTTCTATAGTAATGGATGCAATTTTTAATCCTGTTTGGGGGTTGTTAGGTGATAAATTTTCTCCTAGATCAGTATTGATTTGTGCTACCCCACTTGCTGCTTTAGTTACTTCAGTATTTCTAGTGATTGATGGAGGTGTTTTGGCGTTTATGTTTGTAGCCATTTGGGGAGCGTTTATCGGAGGTTTGGAGGTATTAGGAGGTATGTTAATAGCTAATTATTATGGAAGAAATTCTTTTGGAACTATTTCGGGTGTTTTAATGCCTTTTCAAGTTGGAGGATTAGGTTTAGGGCCGTTGGCTGGTACATTTTTATTTAAGACTTTTTCGGGGTATCACGCAGTTTTCTTTTTTGCTGTATGTGCTTATCTAGTGGCTGGATTTCTAATTATTTTTGCCCGAAAACCTATTAAATAAATGTTATACTCCCCTCGCTATCACGAATTAAGGAGAATAAATTGTTAGAAAGATTTCATGTTCCGGAAGATGTTGCTGTAAGAGTTAAACAGCAAAATGTTCGCAGTACAATCGAAGGTATATTTACGAAAATGGGTATGTCTGACAGCGACGCCGTTCAGGCGACTGATGTTTTGATTTGGGCAGATTTACGTGGAATTGAATCTCACGGTATAAGTAACATGATGCGCCGGTACGTAGAATGGTTTCAAAACGGTGAAATAAATCCCAATCCAAAATGGGAAATAATTCGTGAAGCCGCTGCAGTTTGTACTATTGATAGTGATAAGGGTCATGGCTTAGTAGTTGGTCCTGAAGCAATGAACGTAGCTATTGAAAGAGCAGAAAAGTATGGAATTGGTTCCGTATCTGTGACAAACGGCTCTCACTTTGGAGCTGCTGGTTATCATGCAGCTTTAGCACTTGAACATAATATGATTGGCCTAGCAATGACAACAGGAGGAGTGACTGTAGCACCAACACACGGATCTGAGAAATTGGTAGGATTGAATCCTTTAGCAATTGCAGTTCCTACTATGAACGAACCTCCATTTATTTTTGATGCATCAATGAGTTCAGTTGCAGGTAATAAAATTGCATTGGCAAAAAGACTAGGAGTGGATGCTTTACCCGGATGGGTTGCTGATTCTGATGGTACCCCTATTATGGAAGAAAAGCCTGTTCCTGATGATTATATTATTTTGCCATTAGGTGGTACTAGAGAAGTTGGCTCACATAAAGGATACAGTTTAGCCGTAATGATCGAAATTTTGTCTAGTGTTCTTTCATCTGGTGGAGCCGGAGCAAATCGTAGAGGTGGATTAGCTTCTCATCATTTCCTAGCATACAAAATCGATGCGTTTACTGATGTTGATCAGTTTAAGAAAGATATGGATGAATATATGGTGTCTTTAACTAGTTCAAAACCAGCACCAGGTCATGATTCGGTAACATATGCCGGATTACCAGAACATGAAGAAGAAATAGAAAGACTAGAAAAAGGTATTCCTTATCATCCAGAAGTAATTGAATGGTTAACTGATATCTCTTCAGAGCTACAAGTGCCTTTTTCAGTCAAATAATTAAAATTTTATAACCATTTGTATTTGATTTGAGGGTTTGATTAATGAATCAAATGCTTCTTTGATATCTTCAAGTTTTATTGTGTCAGTTTCTGACAAGAGTGGATCCAATATAACTTTTTTGGAAGCGATCAAATCTACAGCTACTTTGAAGTCGTGTGGTTCGCTGCCAAATGTAGTATTTAAATGAATTTCTTTTCCTGCCCAATCCACTGGTAATAATGGGATTTCTTCCCAAGCTAATGCTACTAGCATCACATTTCCTTTTTTTCTCACCATATTTAAAGCATCGTGGAGAGTAGGTTTTGCTGCAGCACATTCATAAACTACGTGAGGGCCATTATTGTCAGTTAATTCGATTATAGATTTAACAGGATCTTGAGTTGTTGGATCAACTACAGCATCAGCTCCTAAGGCTAGAGCAATATCTCTTCGAGCTTGAGATGGTTCAGAAACAATCACTTTTGTAGCTCCAGCTGCTTTTGCTGTTTGTAAACATAAAAGGCCTATTGGTCCAGCTCCCAATATAGCAACAGTATCTCCTAATTTTTGGTTCGACAGCCTTACTGCTCTAGTAACTATGGCACAAGGTTCAGCTAATGCACCCTCAAGGTTTGAAACATTATCAGGTAATTTTAGAGGTTCCCATTCTTTTAATACTGTATATTCTGCGTATCCTCGAGTTCTGGAATTTGTAATACCCTCAAGTCTATAATTGTATTGCTCTTGTCTTCTTAATGGTGCTTCATGGCCTGGCGGTGGATTGCCTCCCATTCCAATTACTCTGTCCCCTACTTTAAAATTTGTTACATCTGTACCTATTTTGGAAATTATTCCAGTGAATTCATGGCCTAAAACTGTATTGGGAGGAGCTATATCGTATAGGTATACATGTACGTCGGTTCCACAAATAGCACTATGTGAAATTTTGATTTGAACTTCATCTGATGCTGGTTCAGGGGTTGGGATTTCTTCAACCACTAAATTTTGTTTGCTTTTGTAGACTGCCGCTTGCATTATTGCCTCCTTTCTTATTTAGGGGGAATAATAAATGATTTTTATAAAAATGTACTGTTTGATTTTTCTAGAATAGAATATGACAATGAATCCTTTAGAATTTTTAAGAAATCAAGATGAACTATTGAGCGACATAATTGATTTTGTTGCCAAGATAGAAAATTTAGAGCCTTCTTTAATTCAGGTTGAAGATTACGAAGGGAAAAATGATTTTCCTGCACTAGTAAGGTCTATTGTTGGTCAGCAGATTAGTACTTCAGGAGCTAAAGCTATTTACACAAGATTACTTTCTCTTATGCCCAATGAAATAATATCTGCTCAAAACGTTTTAAGCTTTTCTATTGAAGAACTTAAATCTTGTGGTTTGTCATACGGTAAATCTTCATATATCTATCAAATTGCTGAACAAGTTGAAAATGGAAATTTGGATTTCAAGCTATTGCATCAAATTTCTGAACAAGATGCTCGAACAAAATTAGAATCTTTAAAAGGTGTTGGTAGATGGACTGCAGATATTTTTTTGATGTTTCAATTAAACAAGCCTGATGTATTTCCTATAGGAGATGCTGGAGTAAAATCAGCAATTAAAAAAATGTATCAACTACCTAAAGATACAGATGACCAAGTTTTAATTGATATTGCAGAAAAATGGCGTCCACATAGGAGTTTGGCTACAAAGTATTTATGGAGAGCTTTAGATAATAATTATTTTAAAAATAATTAGGGGCAATTTTCATCAATCAACTTTTCTGTTTTCAACGCCTCCCATAAATTTGATGGGATTTCAAAATTAGCCATTTCAATATTTTCTGCCACTTCTTCTGGAGAAGTTGGTCCTGGAACAGTAGTCGCTACGACGGGATGGTTGAGTCCAAATTGTAATGCAGCTGCTTTCATAGGAACATTGAATTGATCACAAATCATTTTTATACTTTTGGCTCTATCTACTATTTCTTTGGGAGATTGTTCATAAAAATAAGTGGTTTCAGATGTTAAATCGGACGCCAGTATACCGCTGTTGTAAGGGCCGCCCATGATTAGGCTAATATCTTTTTCTGCACAAATAGGCATAAGAGTATGTATTGCTGAATGGTCTAATAATGTGTATCTTCCTGCTACTAGAAAGCAATCAAAGTCTGCTTCATTTGCAAATTTGGCTAGCATTTCCCATTCGTTCATTCCAGCTCCAATAGCTTTAATAATTCCTTGAGATTTGAGATCGGCTAAGACTGGGTATGTTTCGTTTAGAGCTTGTTCATAATAATCGTCTGGGTCATGAATTAATAAGATGTCGATATAGTCTAACTTTAGTCGTTCTAAGCTTTCTTCAATAGATCTTAATATCCCATCTTTTGAAAAATTAAATACAACATTATTGGGATATTTTGAAGCCTTAATGTTGTTTTTAATTGTGGGAGTAAGAGGTCCATTGTATTCATATTTTGAGGCCTCTTCCTTAGATAGAATCAATCTTCCAACTTTACTTGATAGCGTAAATGAACTTCTGTCTATAGTAGATAGGAAGTTTCCATAAAATTTTTCACTTTCCCCTGCACCATAATGAGGAGCTGTATCAAAATAAGTGATTCCTTTTTTAAATGCTGTCTCCAGTGTTTCAAATGAAGTTGGAATATTTGATCTTCCAAGGGGAGCTCCTCCCATACCAATTTGTGTGACTTCTAAATCAGTTTTTCCTATCTTGGATGTTTTTAGGGGTGTTTTCATTTTTGCTCCAAATAAAATTTTCTTAAGTTTATGACGAAATCATAATTGTAGCTATATATTTATGAATTATATTGAATATCGTGCTTGAAAATAGTAATATTGCCAAAATTTCAGTCATTTATTTTAAGTCGAGGAAAGACATGGATAAAAAAGAAAAATCCCTAGTTGTTGTACAGTTATCTGGAGGTAACGACTACCTTAATACTATCGTTCCTTATGGAGACGATGATTACTATGATTTTAGAAAAACTGTACGGATAGATCAAAGTGATGTACTTCAGATTGACAAAATGTATGGATTTAATCCTCACTTATCTCCTATTAAAGCATTGTATGATCAAGGAAAAGTTGCCGAAATTAATGGGATTCGATACGACAATCCAAATCGTTCTCATTTTCGCTCTATGGATATTTGGCACACAGCTTTACCGGATGAAATAGGCTCAGAAGGTTGGTTGGGCAGAGTGATTAGAGAATTGGATCCTAAGTCTGAAAATGTACTTACGGGAGTTAATTTTGGTCGTGGTCTTCCTAGAGCTTTAGGAGTGAGAGGTGTTCCTGTTGCTTCAGTAGGTAATTTAGAAACATATGGTCTTTTTACTGATATGCAAGATGAGGCAGAAAAAAGTCTAGCCTTACGAGCATTTACTCATATGTACGGAGGCATTGGTAAAGATTCAGTGATGGAATATTTGGGCCAAACCGGAAGAGATGCATTAAAGGGGGCTGATATTCTGAGGACTGCTCCTGCTAAATATTCTTCTACGATTGAATACGCCAACAATTCTATTGCTCAAAATATGAAAAGCATGGCACAGGTATTATTAGCTGATTTGGGTACCCGGGTTTTTTATACACAGCATGGAAGTTTTGATACACATTCTGGTGAAATTATTAGTCACTCAAAATTATGGGACGAGGTGTCTGGTGCTGTTGCTGATTTTTATGACGACTTAAAAGAACACGGTCGTGATGAAGAGGTTATAGTTATGATTTTTTCTGAATTTGGAAGACGGATCAAAGATAACGGGTCTGGAACAGACCACGGTTCTGGTGGAGTAGCTTTTGTGATAGGAAGTGATATTAATGGTGGTATGTATGGTCAGTATCCTTCAATTAAACAGGCTGACCAATTAGAGGGTGACTTGCGCTCAAATAATGACTTTAGGTCCACTTATACAACAATCATAGATGATTGGTTTGGGTTAGATTCAATACCTATAGTAAATGGCCAATTTGAAAAATTTAATTTCGTAAAAGCATAGGGGGAATTATGAGTACTCAGGATGTAACATTAATGGCTCATTTAATGAGAAGAGCTGGTTTTTCTGCTACAAGATCAGAATTAGAAAAGTTTCTCGACAAAGGTTATGAGCAGACTGTTGAGGATTTACTCTCTCCCGGTGACCCGGGAAATATGCCTGATGATTTGATTAGGAGATATCATGTAGAGCAATCTGAGTTAAGAGAACTATCAGGTGCTGGAGCATATTGGTTGTATAGAATGATTACTACCAATAATCCCTTAGAGGAAAAATTGACATTGTTTTGGCACGGCCTATTTGCTACAGGTTATGCAAAATTAAATCAAGCTAGAGCTCTCTTAAACCAAATTGATATGTTTAGGTCTTACGGTTTGGGTAATTTCAAAGATTTGTTAATAAATCTTTCTCAAGATCCCGCTATGATTATTTGGTTAGACAATAACGACAATCACAAAGATGCAATTAATGAAAACTATGGAAGAGAATTATTAGAACTTTTTTCTATGGGAATAGGTAATTACACTGAAGATGATGTAAAAGAATGCGCTAGGGCATTTACTGGCTGGACTCTTAAGAATGCAGAATATATGGCAATGAGGGCAGGCAAAGACTCGATTTGGCCTTATGGCAGAATTGCCTGGCATTACGAGTATAGAAATGATGATCACGATGAAGGTAAGAAGACATTTTTAGGACATGAAGGCAACTTTAATGGTGAGGATATTATTCAAATAATTGTTGATCAACAAGCAACAGCCAAGTTTGTTGCAACAAGATTGTTCCAGTTCTTTGCTTCAGATGATGTTGATTCAGAATCTCATGACCAAGTAATTTCAGAAATGATGGATGCTTATTTCGATTCTGGATATGAAATCAAATCTGTTTTACGAACTTTGTTTAATTCAGATTATTTTAAATCTGACGAATGTATGTATTCACGAGTAAAAGGTCCGGTTGAATCTGTGGTTGGTACTGCAAGATTAGCTGGAAGTTATCAGTTACCTCAAATGGATGTTGATAAACTTTGGTTCCAAACTATGTTTATGGGACAGGGTGTTCTTGCTCCCCCTACAGTTGAAGGCTGGCATGAGGGCGTTGAATGGATTGATAGTGGTTCCTTAGTTGAACGAGTTAATTATGCTGCTAAAGAATTTGGAGACACTACGAAATCGGGAGTCAGAGATATTATTAGCCGTCTTTCAGACACATACTCTGAACAAATTAATGTTCCCGACTTAGTGGATGGGTGTTTGGATTTAATTGGTCCAATTCAAGTAGGAGACCATACTCGAAATAGTTTGATAGATTTTGTATCTGAGTTTTCTGACAATAATGTCCTAGACATTAGTTCTTTTGATTCAAAGGGATCAAAATGCGTTGCTCAAACCTTAGGATTAATAGCATCAACTAGAGAATATCAGCTAGCCTAATTGGAGACAAAATGACTATTCATAATGAACTATCAATTCCTTATTTAAAAACTATTGGAATTGTAAATAATGGATTTAATGGAAGGGGTTTTCAGAATCCTCACAGTTTGACTATTGGCCCAGACCAAAAAATTTATGTTTTGAATAGATGTGATGTAGCTAGACGTAAGGCAATAAGAATTGGAGTCATGAATTATGATGAAGATTATCTATATGAATTTGGATACGGGTTTGGTTCTGAAGATGCTCAATTAGCTTTGGCTGTAGATATGGTATTTGACTCCGCACAAAGAATTCATGTGACTGATGAATTTAACAATAGAGTGAATGTGTATTCTGAAACTGGCGAATATCTAACTAAATGGGGGGAGTCGGGTTCAGGTGAAGGACAATTTGACGGACCTTCTGGAATTACTACAAACTCTCAAGACGAAATGATAGTAGTTGACCAAAGAAACAGCCGGGTCCAAAAGTACTCTACGGATGGTCAGTTTGTTTTTCAGTGGGGTCAGCTAGGTTCAGGTGAAGGTCA